>NZ_JAJDOO010000003.1 GCF_020595055.1 Desulfosporosinus shakirovi
AACTTGGAGCTTAAGCTCAGAGTTCTTTTTGCCCAAATTTTCTATTGGATATTTCAGCAGGAAGAAAATGTTATTTCGGTAAATTGACATGAAAATCGGGGTTTGGCTAGCAAGCCCTAAGTATCAGGACAGCTGCACAATGTACGGGGAAATGTCTTCTATGCACCTTATGAACCGTGTTATGAATGATATCGTATAATACGCAAAATCAAAAACAGCCTTACAGATTAATTTCTTCAGAGCCGACTTTACTTAAATTTATTAATGGCCTGTTGTAATTCATAAGCTAAAGTAGAAAGACCTTGGCTTGCATTCGCAATTTCGATCATTGATGCTGTTTGCTCTTCAGAGGCTGCCGAAACTTGCTCTGTGCTGGCGGCATTTTCTTCGGCAATGCGATCTAATTTCTTTACCATTTCAATAAGTTGATTCTCCTTCTTTTTCATACTTTGACCAGAAACATTTAAGTTTTCAATGATTTGTTTGGTCTTTTCTACGGCTTTGGCGATTCCTTCAAAGCGCTCACTCGTAATCTTAACACTGCTTTCTTGCTTCTCCGCAATGACTGAACTTTTCCCAATGATTTCTACGGCACTTTGCGAATTCGATTGTAACTCATCTATTACGGAATTAATTTCGCTGGTCAAATTGCTAGATTGTTCCGCTAACTTTCGAATTTCTTCTGCCACAACGGAAAACCCTCTTCCCGCTTCACCAGCCCGGGCTGCTTCTATAGCCGCGTTTAGAGCTAATAAATTAGTTTGATCTGCGACATTCTGAATCTGTTTGCTTGCAGAATAAATTTTCTCAGCACTTACATTCGTTTTATTGATCCCTTCCTCGATCCGATCGGTATACTGTTCTCTTTCTCTTGTACGCTCTATTAGTTCTGTTATAGCGATTATACCTTCGTTTTTCATTCTTTCAACGGTTTCAGCTGAATTGTTTAAGTCATTTAAATATTGTTGATCCAGCTCAATAATCTTGCCCAACTCCGCAATCTCATTAACGCCGTTATCTGTCTCTAAGGCCTGAGTGGTTGCACTTGATGCAATTTGTTCGATTGTTTTAGAAATCTCTTCAACAGCTTTGGCTGACTCTTGTGATATGACTGTTAATTCTTTAGAAGTTTCCGTAACCTGGTTCGTTGTTTGCAACAAGCGATTCAGGATCTGTTTTTGACTGACATTTGTCGCTTTGATTGCTTGTCCGAGAATAGCAAACTCATCGTTTCTATCGATTAAACGTTTGACGATTGTTTCGGTCAGTGTATTCTCGAACCTATTTTTATACAATACGACATCCGATTGTATTTCTTCAATCTCGTTCAAGACAATGTCAGTGGGGATAACTCCCAGGAACTTACCCTTAAAAATAATCGGCATAACAACACTCGCCATTAAAATCTTTTTGCCTTTAATATTTTCCTCATAAGGCTCAGTTATTGTGATTTTATGGGTTTTCTTTGGCACACTGTACCATGGCTGATTATAGATATCCCCGAGAGTAATAACCTTAATGTCTTCATCCTCATCACGGTAAACATAGGCCGTAAAAGTACCTTTATCATAGTAATCTACATTCCGGAAACTGCTGTCTTTCTGGTCAAAAGCATTAGGTTCCCAAAAAGAACTTAATGCGATAAATTCGTGATTTTCCTTTAACAATTTCTTTTGAATATTTATTAGCATTTCACGGTCCAATCTATTACTTTGAAGAATTGCCGATATTTCGTCATTTAACTGCTCAACCAATTTGACTCCTTTTTCTAAAACCATGTAATCCCCTAGTGATCCCCGTTTTAGATATTCTATAGAGTAATCTAATAACTCGAATGTTTTTTTTATAAGCAATAAGCAAATAGTCATGAAGCCGACGACACTAACTAAAAGCAATAGAAAAGCAACATTGCTATTTCTAAATATGAGACCTAATAAAAGCATAACCCCTGCGAACACTATAGGTACAATGTAACGTTTTAACCAATTACTCACAATAACTCCCCCTCTTAATCTTCCCTATTATTAAAAAAGGGCTCTTCATATACACCCGGTAACCGGGGTTGAATGAAGAGCCCTTTTGCTCACTATTCCTTTTTATATTTGTGTATTGAGACGATCAAAAGTAACCTTTTCAGCTACGCTACTCGTATACCCATGAATACTCTCCCTTACTTATATACCCATATACTTATATAAGTTCTTTCGACATGTTTTACGAAATCCCTTCAAAGTTGAAGGGATTTTAACGAAATAAGACCCGCCTGCACCCATCTATTCCTCAGAGATCACGTTGAAAAAGCCAAACTATTTCAGTTCTTAAATTGAACCGGTGCTACGGTCATAGCCTTAACCGAACATTATATGATGGATCCCGTAGCCAGCGTTTGCGGTCGGTTTTCGCTGCCAAAGAGGCCAACTATTTTGATGTTCACAGAATTGCCAAGGATCATAAATGTTTGTTTTATTAATATCGTCAAGGTAACTCTGATTCAAATATTACTTTATTGGAAGCATCATACCCTTTAAGTTTTCCGAAATAGTTGTTATCAGTATTATCAGTCCAAGGAATTAAAAACATATTATCGTAAAACTTTGTTTGTGTCAGAACCTGACCATTGCTTAGAGTAAGTTCAATTCTTTTAACTCGAGCATTATTGATAATGCCGTAAGCAACGAAATGCTCATACGACGCCGACCAGGAAAAAGCAACAGCTTTAGTCTTATCGTTTTCTGTGCCAATCGAACCGCCACCAGTTCTCCAAAAGAAACCGAGGGTTCTTTCTACACTATTGCAAGAATACCATTTGTCATAATTGGCAAGGATGTATTTCCCACCGTCAAAATCCTCAACATGAACTACCTCCGACGGACCATAATGTAAACTTCGTTCAGAATGCTCGTGAGCTGATAAAGGCGTCAAATAAAGCGCTGTTTGTGTAATAAACAAAAAGCATAATCCTAAAAAAACCACTAGGTTTTTAACAATTTTTTGGGATCTACTCATTTTTAATCCCTCCCTTTAACGGGATTTCGACACGGTATTTCCGATTGTATTGGTCATAATCTATAATTAAAGTGTCCGCTTCATCGGAAAAATTCTCAACCGTTCTTCTGACAATAGGTCTTATTCCTCCGCCCGATCCTGCAAAATACTCGTTCCCTAAGTTGTCGGAGATGATCCCGATACCTCCTAGACTCCACCCAGTCCCCCAAAACTGGGTTTCATAATAATCATAAATAATATTCAAATTCCCATTTCCTTCGTATATAACATTCCGAAAGTTAATAACCGTATCATCCAAGTGAACCGTTTTATTAACCGTGATGTTATACACTATATTAGCTTTTGAAATATCCTCGATGGGATTATCATCCAACAAGGACGTGACGATCGGTAATCCCACAAAAAAAAGATCGACTATGACCAATAGCACCACTGCTAATCGCGTCAGCATCCATATCCAACCAACCAGAGGATTGTGCTGCTTGTTAAGTTCAAGCCCGATTTCCTGAGCATCCCCCATATCGGTGATAGCTGACTCTTCAGCGTCTTCTGCCTGACCCGCTTCAGTGTAATCCTCTATTTTGTCTAAGAGGTGGCTTTCCAATTCAGTCTTTATTGCGAATCTATCAAAGGAAAATTTAACATAGGATAAGATATCTTCAATAAACTTATCCCCCTTAGGCGAAAGCATGGGCGTCACCGCCTATTACTTTATTAACTGCCATCGAATAGATTTGCCATTGTTTCTTTTCCTCGACAAGCTGTTTTTTTCCTTTACTCGTAATTTGATAATATTTGCGCTCTTTGCCAGCGTCCCCTTTGGCCATATATGATTTGACATAGCCGTTATTTTCAAGTTTATGTAAAACCGGGTAAAGTGTCCCTTCCTTAAATTGAAAGGTACTGTCAGAACGCAGCTCAAGCTCTTTGATTATCTCATACCCATACCTATCATTTTCTGCCAGCAAGGACAATAATAGCAAAAGTGTGCTTCCTCCGAGCAGACCTTTATCAATTTTCACATCAACCCCTCCTCAAAATTAACACCTTGATCATCTATGTATAATATATATAGATGATCAAGGTATTTCAATTACAATTTTATAAATAAAGTAGATCGTGGTTTTAACCCAATCCATAATGGGGTGAAATTTACCTCTGACTCTTTCACCGAAGAAGAAAACCGCACCATACAGCTGGTTAACTATATCATTTACTGGTTAACTATATCATTTATAAGTTCACAGGCACAAAAAGGTGCGTACTTGTAAATTTACTCCTTGCTATTATAATGAAAGTGTCTATGATTAAGACAAGTATTAATTAAATTATAGGAGACGATTGCTAATGGTCAAAGTACTTTCTATCAACGGCGGTCCGCGGAAAAATTGGAATACGGATACCTTATTGCAAAAAGCCCTTGAAGGATCAAAATCCGTGGGAGCTCAAACAGAAGCTGTTCATTTGTACGACTTGAATTTTAAAGGCTGCACCAGCTGCTTTGCTTGTAAGAGGAAGAATTCCAAGTATGTCGGACACTGTGCTATGAAGGATGACTTAAGTGAGGTTCTGGAAAAAGTTCTGAAATCCGATGTCCTCTTCTTGGGATCACCCATCTATTTTAGCAATGTGACCGGTTTAATGCGTTCTTTCCTGGAGCGCTTGCTCTTTTCCAACCTTTCCTATAATGAGGGGCATCGCTCCGTTTATCCAGGGAAGTTGTCCTCGGGTTTTATCTATACCATGAATGTTCCTGAAGAGTTTCTGCAGCAAGTTAATTATGAAGCTCTATTTGAACAGACTAAAAATACCCTACAATTACTCAATGGAACCTCTGAATATCTAATTTCCGCCGATACCTACCAATTTGATGACTACTCCAAGTATGATGCAGCCATGTTCAATGAAAAACACAAATTCCAAGTGAAAACAGAGCAATTCCCACTGGATTGTCAAAAAGCCTTTGATATGGGAGCCAGACTGGCCCGGGACTAACGTCTTTTACTATACAAACTGCGTTTCAAAGTAAACAGCGGCTTGCTTCTACCACCCACCCCAAGTTTAGGTTAAACCCCAAAAAAACGGCGGCCGCGTTGCCGCCACTTCTCCACCTAACTTATGGCAAGACAAACTAAGCGCCATCAGGAACAGCCTCCTCTATCGTAACTCCACGAACGCAAGCAGCCTCCTTCTTGTTTAAGATGAGGCTGCTTTTTCCGTTCATTCCCTAAATACTTATGCCACTCAGGGCTTATCAAGACTTCAATGGGTTTAAAATATTGTTCTTACCGTTGGATTGTGCTCAATGCGATGAGTGAGCTTGTTATTAAATCGTTGCTTGAGGGGGATAAGCTATTTGAAGAGTTACTATTGTCAGCACCTTGTTTTTGCAACATTTGGTATCTTACCTCACTAAAAAACCAGTTCTCCTGGTCTATAGCCGGCAGGCAATTCCTCTTCACTCAAAAATTCGAATTTATCATCGCGCAGTATGGGTAAAAACACTTCGTAGGGTATCCTTAAAAACGCACAAGTATAATTACTGGATCCGACCCACCTGCCCTCATTGCCACTAAAATTCAAACCTCTGGCAAATTTCGTATAGTTTGAGCAATCATGAACGGCTAAATCCCAGCATTCTTCAACGGCTATTTTCATTAATTTCAGCGTTAATTCCCTACTCCAAATCGGAGATATATAGCCATGTCTGGAAATATACATGTTTTCCCCGTAATAATTGTCTATGTTATTGGCATTTAGGTGCAATTCTGCACAATTGATAAAATCGAGATTTGTCTCTAAGATCGCTTGCTTCTTCCGGAAAAAAGTTTCAAAGAACTCAGGAGTCATTGGCGTTTCAATACCGACATGTTTAATGTATTTTTTCGCTATTGCCATAATTTCAATCACTTTGTCCGAACAATTTGAGGCACCCAGGTTGAAACGCAGCTCGTCAAGACCGGCTTCACCTAAAGCCTTCAGCGTCTCTTCCGTTGCTAACGTGCCATTTGTATAAAGATGTTGATGAATCCCTGCATCACTGAATTTCTTGATAACCGGATAGTATTTTTCAATTTCCATAAATGGCTCTAAATAAACGTAGGAAATGCCCGTGGGCTTCTGTTGGATGGAAAGCAGTAAATCAATGTCCTTCTCATAAAATTTTGTGTCACCGATTTCCCACATGCCTTCGCCGACCGGAGCAATAGCATCCAGTTCTCCATAATGATAGCAGAACTTACACTCTAAGTTACATTTGTTCGTTTTCCGGATTGCACTCAAACCGGTTCCCATCAGACAGGAACGACATCCTTGGGGGAATTTGATTTCATTTCCCACAAAAAAAGTTCTATTCTCCAAAGTTTTTAAGCTTCTGATTTCCAACATTAAGATATCGTTTCTATGATCGATCGCAGCCTCAATCTGGGCAAAGACAGCGTAAATGATTTCTTGTTGTTTTGTCATAACGTCCTCATCCTCTGGTAATATTGAAAAGAATTCAAACCAAAACAACGCATCTTTCTTTGAAATTTTCATAACATGTCCTCCGTTAATTAATTTCTGCTACTTCTGCATAAAACTAAAGCCTAAACTGTTCCATCCTCCTAAAGCAATGATAATGGTATTTTCTTGATTCCAGTCCAGATAGTCCTGGTATCTGAACAAAGTTGGACTTTTTACTAATTTTACACCATATTTTAGATGAAATGGAATAATTGTTGCAAAATTATAATAATATTATATTTATATATAAGTATTCCATTATGATAAAGGAGGGATAAGAAGACAGATTTCAACCTTTAACATTCTAAACTCTGATTCTATAAAAGGGAGGAAGAACATTGGATAGTAAAAAAGGCATTATTTTTACAGGAGCAGTTATTGGGATACTGGCAGTTATCCTGGTTCGTTTTGGCAATCCTGTGAACATGGGGATCTGCATCGCCTGCTTTATTCGAGACACTACGGGAGCTTTAGGCTTACATCGCGCAGAAGTTGTTCAGTACATACGTCCTGAAATTATTGGGATTGTCTTAGGAGCTTTTCTGATATCATTTGCTAAAAAGGAATTTGATGTTCGAGGAGGCTCATCCCCCTTCATTCGATTTATGCTTGGTTTTGTGGTTATGATTGGTGCCTTAATGTTTTTAGGCTGTCCGCTCCGCATGGTCTTAAGACTGGGAGGCGGCGACCTTAATGCTCTGTTTGGCCTGGCCGGATTTACTGCCGGAATTATTGTGGGCATTATTTTCTTAAAAAATGGCTTTAGTCTTAAGAGAACTTACAAACTGTCCAAACTTGAAGGTTACCTTTTCCCCCTGTTTAATGTCGGGCTTTTTATCCTTCTCTTAACAGCACCTGCCTTTATCTTCTTTAGTACCAAAGGTCCGGGAGCCGGGCATGCGCCGGTCTGGATTGCTCTTGCTGCAGGACTGATTGTCGGTGCCTTAGTGCAAAGAACCAGGTTGTGCATGGTCGGTGGTATTCGAGATGCTATTCTCTTTAAAGATACTTATTTAATTTTAGGATTTATCTCCATCATTGTTTTTGCCAGCTTAGGAAATTTATACTTTGGCTTTTATAAGCTCAGTTTTGCCGGTCAATCCGTTGCCCATGCTGATGGATTATGGAATTTTCTAGGCATGGCTCTGGCAGGTTGGGGTTCTGTGCTTCTGGGGGGGTGTCCTTTAAGACAACTTATTCTGGCCGCCGAAGGAAATGTTGATTCTGTCATTACAGTTTTAGGGATGTCTGCCGGAGCGGCCTTTGCCCATAACTTTTCCCTGGCCGCCAGTGCTCAAGGACCTTCCCCTAACGGAAAAATCGCCGTATTCATTGGTTTTGCTCTCTTACTTCTGATTGCTTATTTCAACCAGGAACGAGATGCCAAATCGACTGTCCCAGGAGGTGTTAAGATTGGCACAAATTGATACAAGAGGAATGTCCTGTCCCCATCCGATACTGATGACTAAACAGGCACTTGAAGTTAACTCGACTGAAATCGCCGTCCTGGTTGACAGTAAAACAGCAAAATCAAATGTAGAAAGATACTTGAACTTATCCGGTTACACTGTTAATACTATTGAACTGGACGGTGAAACAAATACCTTTGAAATATCAGCGAAGAAGAAGTAATCCTATGACTTATATTGTGCTCTTCTACACGAACTTTTCAGCGATTAAATTCGCCAAGTTTATTCAAAGATTTAACTATCCGGGAGAATTGATCCCTTTACCCCGCAAGTTGACTTCCAGTTGCGGTATGGGGGTAAAATTCTACTTTACCAAGAGTCTGACCGAGATTATTTCTGAGGAAATCGAGAAGATTTATGCTGTTGAAGGAAATCAGTACCAATTAGTTTATCGTGCTAAGGAGTGAACTTAATATAGTAAGGGCTTCGTTAAATGACGAAGCCCTTACTAAAAGGAATGGTGTCATGAACGGATTATACTTAGATAATGCAGCCACCTCATTCCCTAAGGCACCCGGGGTAGCTGATGCTGTCGCCGGATTTCTGAGCAATAGTGGGTGTAATATTAACCGGGGGCTTTACACCGCATCCTATGAAGCTGCTAATATTGTCTATGAAACACGGGAACTTCTATCTAACCTGTTTAATTTTCCTAAACCGGAAAACGTGATTTTCACTAAAAATATTACAGAAAGTCTTAATGTTATCCTTAAAGGGTTGTTGAAATCGGGAGATCACGTGCTTATTTCTTCGATGGAACATAACGCGGTTATGCGCCCCCTGGCTTCACTGGCTGAAAAAGGGGTTGAAGTATCAACGGTTCTCTGTAATAACAAAGGGGAGCTTTCCACCGGTGATTTAGTCCTGCAAATTAAGTCTAATACAAAAGCGGTTATTATGACTCATGCCTCTAATGTCAGTGGTACGATCATGCCTTTAGAAGAAGTCGGCCAACTATGCAAAGAGCATAACTTGCTTTTCATTGTTGATAGTGCTCAAACAGCCGGTTTCTTAAGCATAGATTTTGTGGCGCTTAAGGCGGATGCTTTTGCCTTTACAGGCCATAAAGGTCTCCTTGGCCCTCAAGGAATAGGCGGCTTTTACCTGAATGATAAATTAGCCGCTCTGGTCGGACCCTTGATCGAAGGGGGAACCGGAAGTGCATCAGACAGTGTTCTCCAGCCCAGCTATCTGCCCGATCGTTTTGAAGCGGGGACCTTAAACTTGCCGGGGATTTACGGGCTCAATGCCGCACTTAAATATTTAAGTGCGGATAGAATTCCTGCCATAAGAGAAAAAGAGTTGAGTCTTGCGCAGAGGTTTATGGAAAATGTGCAAACCTTGCCGGGTATTCAGCTCCTTGGCCCCGCCCCCAAACAAGACCGAACCGGGATTGCTTCTCTTAACTTTTTGAATCGTGATAATGCGGAAGTCAGTTATCAATTGTTTAAGGACTTTGGAATTATGACCCGCTGCGGCCTGCATTGCGCTCCGGCAGCCCACCGGACACTTGGTACTTTTCCCCAGGGAACCATACGTTTTAGTTTCAGCCATTTTAACTCCCATCAGGATGTGGACTATGTGATTGATTTGCTAAAGGGGCTATTTCCCCCCAAAAATTAAGGTACCTTATCCAAAAACCACGTTTATGAAAATGATAACATGATTAATTGGCATTCACAATCATGTTATTTTCTCTTTATAATTTAATTACTACCTTAGGAGACCTTGATCGGCAATCATCTAAGAGATCTTGGCGGATGACCATATAAAGGAGGCTCAATAAGAAAATAGCATAGCCCCAGGCAACAAGGTGGTGAAGATTACGAACCTGATACTCGCCTCGAAAATTAACAACAACCCAACCAAACAGGGTTTGTACGATTCTATTAGGGTTACTGCCTCCGCGCATAGCAAAACCCGTAAGTATCATAAAAAGAGTGAAATCCAGCGATTCATCCGCTACTATATACCTATATCACTTCAAGAGTATTCGGCCTTTGGTGGGACTTGAGAATGTTTTGATGCAGATTGCTTGCAGGCCCTCGCAGGCCTTCGCTCTTTCGAAGGGACATCATCCTTATATTGACATCAGATAATTTACTTGATATACTAGCAAAACAAAAGCAAATTGTAACGCGATGATAAGGAGAAGTACATACTCCCGATATTCAAGAGAGAAGATGGTTGGTGCGAATCTTCATGGAGGAAGTATGGAAGTAGCCTTTGAGCAGTGAACCGAACGAGAGCAATCTTTAGTAGACTTCAACGGAGTTTTCCACCGTTATCTGGAAAGCGGTATCGATTACTGTATTCGTGCTGATTTATTCAGTACCCTATATTAGTTTTCCGTACTGACAGAGTGCAGAGGTCTTTCCTCTGAATTTAGGTGGTACCACGGAAGTAGATTCGCCCTAAGCTAAAGAAAATTTAGTTTAGGGCTTTTTTGTTTGCTCATATAAATTTTTAAGGAGGAAACATGACTATGAAACAAGTGAGAGGAACCAGTTTATTAGTAAAAGCGTTACGGGAAGAAGGAGTCGATACAGTATTTGGGTATCCGGGAGGACTGGTAACGGATATTTTCGACGAACTCTATCTGCAGGATGCCATTAAGGTTATCTTGCCGCGACATGAGCAGGCACTGGTTCATGAGGCAGACGGTTATGCACGTTCGACAGGCAAAGTGGGAGTATGCTTGGTGACAGGTGGGCCGGGTGCGACAAACATGGTCACCGGAATAGCAACTGCTTACTATGACAGTGTGCCGCTGGTTTGCTTGTCAGGACAGGTTACCTCTAACTTAATTGGAGATGACGCCTTTCAAGAGGCTGACATCATTGGTATCACGAGAAGTATTTGTAAATATGGAGTCATTGTTAACGAAAGGAAGAATCTAGGCAAAATTCTCAAGGAAGCTTTCTATATTGCCAGAACCGGGAAACCTGGCCCGGTATTAGTTGATTTACCGAAGAATATTATGGTTGAGTTAGGCAGTGATGACTATCCAGAGACGGTGAATCTCAGAGGGTACAAGCCAAGTACAAAAGTACACATCGGACAGCTTAAAAAAGCGGTGGATTTATTAAAAGCTTCACAAAAGCCGATTTTCCTGATTGGTGGAGGGGTAAATATCGCCGGAGCCTCCGCTGAACTTACGAAGCTTGTGGATCTAACCAAGATTCCCGTCGTAACCACCATGATGGGAAAAGGAAGTATTGACACTAAACATGCCTATTATCTCGGCAATGTTGGTATGCATGGAAGTTATGCGGCCAATATGGCCATTACGGAATGTGATCTGCTGTTTTCCATCGGAACAAGATTTAGTGATCGAGTTACGAGTAAAATCAGTGAATTTGCCCGCAAAGCTAAAATCGTTCATATTGATATTGATACAGCCTCCATCTCCAAGAATATCAAAGTGGATATACCCATTGTCGCTGACGCCAAAGAAGCTATTGAAGCAATGCTTAAATATGTCAAAGAACATGATACAACAGAATGGCTGAAGCAGCTTGAAACCTGGAAAGCATCGCACCCTCTTACTATGCAAAATAACCAAGGGCTAACCGCCAAAAAGATACTTGACCATATCAATGAAACCTTCAACGACGCAATCATAGTCACGGACGTAGGACAACACCAAATGTGGACAACTCAGTTTTTAGAGTTAAATGAGAATATGAAGCTGTTAACCTCAGGGGGGATGGGAACAATGGGCTATGGTTTCCCTGCCGCCATAGGTGCAAAAATAGGAAACCAAGAAAAACAGATTATTTGCATTTCCGGTGACGGAGGAATGCAGATGAACATTCAAGAGCTGGCTACTGCTGTAGCAGAGGAGCTTCCTGTAATTATTTGCCTATTTAACAACAGCTCTTTAGGAATGGTACGACAAGTTCAAACACTCTTCTACGAAAAGCATTATTCCAGTGTATGCACAAGACGCAGGAAAGCATGTGATTTAAGATGTAGTGGTTCAAGTGATCAATGTCCTGTCTATTCACCGGATTTTGTCGCCTTGGCTAAGTCTTACGGAGCAGAAGGTATCCGTGTGACAAGTGATAAGGAAATTGGGACCGCCTTCGAAGAGGCCTTAAAGAACACAAAAAGTCCTACCATCATCGAATTTATCATGGACAAAGATGAACTTGTTCTGCCTATGGTCCAAGGTGGAAAACCATTGTATAACATGATTTTAGAATATTAAGGGAGGAATAAACCATGGAGAAACGCTGGATTTCACTGTTTGTTGAAAATGATATCGGTGTATTGGCGAAGATTTCAGGCTTGTTTGCAGGAAAAGCCTATAATTTAGAAAGTCTGACGGTGGGAATGACAGAGGATGAAACCGTTTCAAGAATGACCATTCGATTAAAGAGTGATGACGAGACTTTTGAACAGATCAAGAAGCAATTAAATCGTTGTGTAGAAGTTATCAAAGTCATCGATTTTACGAATAGTCCGATTCATATGAAGGAATTGCTCTTTGTGAAAATAAGAAAATGCTCTAAAGGTGATATGGAAGAATTGTACAGAATTGCTGAGGTCTTTGGTGTTTCAATCATCGATTACGATCCAGAAAGTGTCTTGATGGAATGCGTTCAAACAGAAAGCAAGAACAACGATCTGATTAATCTCCTGAGCAGTGATTTCAAAACCATTGAAGTGGTTAGAGGCGGAAGTGTTGCCATAGAGTCTATAAGTAAGACAGAGTGGTAATTACGTACAATAACACAATATGATCGAGACATATAAAGAACAAGGTGCTCCGCATCAACCCGGCGGAACACCTTGTTCTTTAGGGGGTGTCAGGGGACGGTTCTTTGTCACATTCTGATACGCTGGACCATACCTCTATTTATCATAAGGAGCGATGCAATTTCTCTGACCGATAGGTCCGATTTTTGTCTCAATTCTAATATTATTTGATTTCGTATATCTTCAAATCCCTTTAGTCTTAGACTGTCAAGCTTTATGCAGTTATGATTCAGAATCTCTTCAGTATACTGTTTAGCTGCAATTTTGCCTCTTATTATGCTCTTCTTTTTCGTTTCGGATTCCTCAATATCCATAAATTCAATAGCCTTTGCTTCCTTCGAAAATTCAACAAAACACTTTTGGGCTAGAATTGGATCATGCGAAAATAGTTTTAGAATTGCGGCTTTATCAATATTTAGAACAGTATTGTTCAGGTCCTTTATGTAATGAGGGTAACTACTCCATTTATAATCATTTGGTGCCCTAGCAATTCCAGCTTTAACTGGGTTATTGTGTATATATCTTATGGCTTCAAGCAAATAGGCATCTGTTTCAACAGCTTGGCTTTTAAACCTGTCATGAAACAGATGCCCTATTCTTTCATATTTCTTATTAAAATAATAGACATAACTTGTATTGATCCTTTTGACCAGTTTTCCTAATTTCTCATGTTCACCGGAAAGAAGAAAATGTACGTGATTATCCATGAGGCAATAGGCATAAACAGAAAAATCTTCACACTCTGACTTTTCTTTAAATGTGGATAAGAATTTGTTTCTGTCCTCGTCATCAATAAAAATATCTCTCAGTTCGTTACCGCGAAACATAATGTGATATATTCTGCTGTTGCTTCTTTGTCTTGCACTTCTAGGCATTTCCTCTCACCACTTAAATTATCTTTTGTCCATATATTACCCTATTTTTTACCTTGTGTCACTTCCCTGTCACTCCTATCATTCTGTGTCGAAGAACCGTCCCTTATCACCCCTCTGTGTCGAAGAACCGTCCCTTATCACCCCTTCACCCTTTAGACTGCGCCCATGCCGGGCGCACTGTAGGTCAAATTCGTCACTAGTGACGAATTTGGGTTCTTTCCATAGTAAACGATGCCAATGTGCTTCAGCCACTCTCCAAAATGTGAGCTATATGATCTATCCAATCTTTCGATCCAATACTTAAATATCTCGTCCCCAAGATAAATAATTTTCACCTATATAAGGGTTAGCGGGATTATCCATCCTTCATGCCTGCAACTGATGATAACGCTTTTATGATGACGCCGTTGTGCTTGATGCCTGCAATGAATATCGTGGAAAAACAAACACTCTTCCTTTTTCAGCATAGTATAGACAGAGGGGTAATTATTAAAATGATTGCTTTAAACGATATAACCGCTATCAATAAATCAGAGTCAAATCTGAGCTTAGTTAAAGACGAACGTATAGGGGATATTCTTTTTCTTATTGCTTCAATTATAGCCTTAATCTCAACTTACCAAGCTGAGAAGGAGATAATTTCCAAGAAATTCAATAAAGAATCCCTACCGGATGATTCTGCATATTACGTTGCCGCCGCAAGCTGGACATTCTTTATATCAAGCATCATTTTAGCTTATGTAGCGATCGCCAGGTACTGCCAGTTTGCAACTGCTGATCCTGATGTTTCTCCTTTAACATTAAAGAGCAGGAAATATTCCGCAATAGGAAATATCATTAGTGTTATTGGCTTTTGCTTGACTGCCATTGGTGACCAATTAAAGGCAAAGGGTTCTTCTTCCGGTGGGCCAACGATATCTCGATAATTTTGGAATATTGGAGGGCGTACCTTAGGTCATAAAGCCAGGGCACCTTTAATTTGCAGCAGCAAGGAATGAATATATGCCTATTCCTTGCTGCTCGGGATACAGACGATTTATGGATCATAAAACGGTTTGGCCCGTCACTTTTTCAAAGCTGTTTCTTTTAAACTGCAAGCGCTAAACGTGCTGTGTGATGCTTGTGTTCTCCAGAAATGAATCAATATAACGCGACTGTTTAGGAGGTGCTGCTTGCTGTGAAACCTCAAGGTAAACACTTATAAACTATAAAATCTGCCGGTGGTTTCACTTTTGGGAATTCTATTATTCCTGGTGTGTGACATACTGGGGGAATCAAATAGTTTGAAAATTGTTTGCATCTTGATATTGACTGAAAAATACATCCCGTATATAATATAGTTGTCAAGACAACTAAGGTGAGGATTTAGATGGACTTTAAACTAGAGGATTCATTGGGATTTATCCTAAGTAAGACAAATACAAGGCTAAAAAATAAGTTATTACAACGATTCAATGAATATAATGTAACACCGGAACAATGGTCTGTCCTAAACTGTTTATGGACACAAGAAGGTCTTACCCCTAAAGAGTTAGCTGATATGATCTTTAAAGACAAACCAAATACTAATCGCATTCTTGAAAAATTACAAACAAAAGAACTAATTGTTCGCAAGCCTCATCCAGTCGATAGAAGAGCTTATCAAATTTTTCTAACTAATCGTGGGTGGGCATTAAAAGATGAATTGGTTCCTAAGGCTATACAATTATTAGAGGAAGCTACAAAAGGAATCGAAAAACAAAAAATCGCAGAAATAATAAAACTGTTAAATCAAATGTACGATAATATCAGCTAATAATTTTTTAGCGTTATAGTTGTTATGACAACTATAACTAGAGTTGAATAGGGTGGATTGAGAGATAAAAGGAGGCAACTAGTATGAAAAACTGTTTATAACTTATGTCTGGATTAACCACCGATAATTGTTAGTTGATAATCAAAGAAGAAGACCCCAAGAAATAATGCTATTTGAGATCCGTAAGCGAAAAGAAGAATAAGAGGTGTTAGTATGAAAAGCAAGATTGCCGATTCCATAAAACTTAAAAGCCAACCCGTTGCAGTATTCCGTACAGATGTCAAACCTGAAGGGGCCTTACAGTTTAAGGAAGGAAAATGGGGCTGTGTGATTTCAATGTTAAATGCTGCCGCCAAAGGCCGTGCCGCTGTTTTTGACGAGAAATCGACTTCATGTACAGGGGGCAAAGTTGGCCTTGGTTTTAACCGATTTCAACTTGGCTTTATTGAATATTTTTTGTCAACCGGCGGTGTCGGTAATCGAGAAGGGGAATACTATAAGAAAAATCCTGAGCTTGCAGCAACATTTGCTACCGGTTTACCCGAAGTTACCGCAAAAACTTATATTGTCTTTAAACCTTTAATAGAATTAGCTGTGGACGAAGCACCGGAAATCGTTATCTTCCTAGTTAATGCAGACCAACTATCCGGCCTGGTACAGTTCGCTAATTATGATAAATCGACCCAAGACAATGTCAAAATAGACTTTGGTGCCGGCTGTCATCAGTCCGTACTCTATGCTCTAGAGCAAGTAGAGCATGATAATTCCAAGTGCATTGTAGGGCTAACTGATCCCTCGGCACGTAAATTCATCGACAAAGACATCCTTTCATTCAGTATCCCCTATCAACGGTTTTTAGAGTTAGAAAATCAAGTGGATGAGAGCTTTCTGACCAAAGAAACCTGGCTGCCAATTGCATCTCGGATTGAGTAGGGATACAGGGACTTCCTCTTTAACGTCTTGACCTCCGCAGATTATATCTTAGAGGGTAAATTTTACATCTCCATGCTGAAAGATTTTAACAACAGCAAAATAGAAGAAGCGAGTGAAGTCGTTCAGCAAAAGCGGTCTCTTCCACTTCGACTGTGGAAACAGACCGCTTTTTATATAGAAATAACCACTTTGAATTTTTGGGCCAAGTTTTCACACGGTCCCCTTTTTTTGCGCGTAAGCAAGGTACCAGGAATATCCAGGCCACCGCTTTCATATCCGGAATAGTTGCTTGACTTACCTTCAGCAAGGTGGCCAGTTCTCACTGAGGACACCGGGGAGTTAATTTTCCTTCAAATAAGGAACTCCCAATTTAGCTGGCACACTAAAGGATTTTCTGGAAATTGTTAAAACAATGGTCATAATATAGGGCAAAGCAATAAATAATTCATTGGGAAATAAGGCACTGTTCCCTATGGACTGCATATAAATAGCAATGGCTTCAGCAAATCCGAAAGCTAGGGTACCAATAACTGCTCCTTTGGGATTCCAATTGCCTAAGAAGCAAATGGCAAAAGCAATCCAGCCACGGCCGCCAATAATATTCGTCGTAAACATGCCCAGAAAACCAATGGAATAAAAAGCACCGGCTACTCCGCCCATAACCCCTGCTAAAAGCACCGCAAGAAAGCGAACTTTAAGAACATTGATGCCTGCCACATCCACCGCCTCAGGATTTTCCCCGGCAGACCGGATGGTTAAACCAATAGAAGTTCTGTAGAGCATGAAATAGGAGAACGGCGCCAACAAATAGATAATGTAGGTCAATATATTTTGATTAAACAGTATTTCCCCAAGTAGCGGAATTTTTGAAAGCAGGGGAATTGGAATCGTTGCTAATGGATTAACGGTTAGCGGAGTTATAGGAACCCCAAAAATGACCCGGTGCAAAAACGAACAAAGGCCTACTACCAAAAGATTGATGGCCACCCCTGTAACCACTTGATGCTGATTTAAATAGATGCAAATCCAGCCGTATAAACCGGCCACCAATAAACCGGCCAGCATGGCCGCTAAAAATCCCACGGTCAAACTGCCGCTTAAATACCCTCCCACAAAACCGGCCCAGGCTCCCATTAAAAAAATCCCTTCAATAGCCGTTACCATCATCCCTGTTCGTTCGGCAATGACCTCCGCCAAAGCTCCAAAAAGCAATGGCGTCCCCATCATGATTGTTACACTTAACAAATAGATCATTTTGCCACCGCCTTTCGTAACTTGCGTTTTTCCCGGTTATTTTCCAACCAGGTCCGAACAAAATACGAGAGAATGACAAATACCATCACAAAGCCTTGCATCAATTCAATGATACTTGAGGGGATTCCTGACATCTGCCCCATAATAGTACCGCCAACCTTCAGGGCACCAAATAAAACAGCGGCAAAAATTATGCCTATGGGGTTGCCATTGGCTAAAATGGCAATGCCAATCCCAGCTGCTCCAAGGTCCGGATTAAAGCCCTGAACCAGCATATGCTGTACCCCGTTGACTTCCGTAAATCCGGCCATTCCGGCTAAGGCTCCACTGATAAAAAACGCCAGGATATAAAGTTTCTTGGCATTGATACCGGACATTTCCGCGGCTCCAGCATTATACCCTACGGCACGGATGCGATAACCCAGGGTCGTCTTGTAAAGCAGAACCCAAACCCCTACACAGGCCAGCACTGCCAAAACAAAACCAATGTGCAGCCTGGTACCGGGGATGATGCGAGGCAACCAGACAGAGGCTGCAAGCGCGTCCGTTTGAGGGTATTCAGCTTTCGTTTCCATGAGAAAGGTTCGCAGCGAATAATTCATAATGGCCAAAGCCACATAGGTGGACATCATACTAACCAAAAATTCATTGGAATTGTACTTGGCCTTGACAAAGCCGATAAATGCCCCCCAAAGGCCTCCGCCAACAATGGTTAGGAGCAAGGTAATAATTAGTACCAGCCAACCGGGCAGGATGTTCTGAAGCAACAAGGATCCGGCGGCTGCAATTACCGCACCGATGTAAAACTGCCCTTGGGCACCAATATTGTATAAATTGGCTTTGTAGGTAAAAGCAAAAGCTAAAGCAGTGAACATTAAGGGGGTTGCTTTCACGAAGATGTCAGCAAAGGTATAGCCATCACGCACCACCGAGGTGATTAATACACTATAGGCGTTAACAGGATTTTTACCTAGAAAAAGCAGCATTAACCCACTGGCAACGAGTCCTAAGACAATGGCCAGAATATTGGTGATCAGAAGATCTCTTAGCTTAGCCTGCATGGTTGCTCACCTCTCCTTTGCGAAATCCGGCCATTAACAGACCAATCTTTTCGGTGGTAAGCTCGGCACTCTTAAATACCCCTTGTATTTCCCCCTTATACAAGATCGCAATCCTGTCAGAAAGGGCAAAAATCTCCGCAAGCTCAGTAGAAACCAGTAAAACACTTTTTCCTTTGGCACGTTCCTTAAGAATAACTTGGTGAATGTGGTTAACCGCGCCCAAATCTAACCCTCTGGTCGGTTGATCGAAGACGATGACCTTCTCTCCATTACCCACTTCCCTGGCCAAAACCACTTTTTGTTGGTTGCCCCCTGATAAACCCCGGGCAATGGTCTCCGGAGAAGGGGCCTTAATGGAATAGTCCCGGATCTCCTGTAAGGCGTATTGATTAAGTTTCTCCTTGTCAATAAACCCGCGCTTTTGCCATTTTTTATCGTAACTACTCTTCAGCAGCATATTTTCGGCAATGGACATATCCATAATCATGCCATCACTGCTTCTGTCCGCAGGAACATAGCCAATTCCCAAGTCAATCCTGGCTCTGATTTTCCGTTCAGTAATATCCTCCCCATCCAGCAAGACTCTCCCCTTTGTCGGCAAAATAGCACCACACACTATTTCGCAGAGTTCCTGCTGTCCATTGCCACTAACCCCGGCAATCCCCAGGATTTCTCCTTTGTGCAAGGTCAAAGAAATATCCTTCAAGGCCGGAACCCCGGTTTTCTCCTGCACAGTAACATGTTGGATTTCCAAGCGCACTTCCTGATCAAGAGATTCCTGCCGATCATCTTTAGTTACCCAATTCAAATCTCGGCCGATCATCAATTTGGATAATTCCAGTTCGTTGGTCTCAGCCCGTTTTATGTCTCCATAGACCCTTCCCGCCCTCATGACAATAATCCGATCTGCAACACTCATGACCTCTTTTAACTTGTGGGTGATAAAAATAACCGAATTACCTTGGGCAGTAAAATCTCTGACAAAGCCCATGAGGTTTTCAGCCTCTTGAGGGGTGAGAACTGCCGTTGGTTCATCCATAATTAACAGATTGGTTTTTTGATACAGGGCCTTTAAAATTTCGACTTTTTGTTGAACACCTACTGCCAGGTCACGGATATAGTCATTAGGATTAAGCTCAAAGCCATAAAGCTCAGCCAGCCTTTTGATTTCTTCCCGGAACAATTTATAATCAATGACTCCCTTAACATTGCCTAAGATAATATTTTCTGTCACTGTGTGAGCAGGCACCAGAGAAAAATGCTGTTGGATCATGGAAATTCCCAGTTCCATGGCTTCCTTGGGCGAATCTATTTTTATCTCCTTGCCATCTTTCAATAATTCCCCTTCGTCAGCCTTGTATAGTCCGTAGAGGATCTTCATAATCGTACTTTTACCTGCTCCGTTTTCTCCCAACAAAGCTAAAACTTCCCCTCTTTGAATGGAAAAAGAAACATCTTTATTAGCAATAACCTTGGCAAAGTATTTACTGATCCCCCTAAGTTCAAAAAAAGCTGTCCCCACAATTTCACCACCTATTCAAAAAAATAGAGGCACCTCTCGGAACCGCTATTTTCTTGATTTATTTATTGATTTATCCTTAAGTACCTTTATAAAATTCAAACGAACTTCTACCCTAAAAAAAGCCTCCTGGGTTAGACAGGGAGTCGGTTCTTCTGTCTGACTCTGGGGCGGAGCGCTTTTCCGCTATGTTAACCCGGGCGAAGACGGTGTCTTCGGTCTGCACGCGTCTGCGAGTTCCGCCGCTGGCTCGCTGGACGGTTCGCGAGCGCGTCCGAACCTCCGGGTATTTCTGCATGTGAACCTGCGGCGCGCTACGGGGACGCGAACCGTCTGCGCTCACCTTAGCGCGGCTCCACTGACGCATCCGCTTAGCAGACAAGCGCTCCTTCAGCCAGTTTGTTGGGAATGTAAGCAGAACTTTGGGAGGGCTGGTAAGGCTTCGTGGAATCTTTTTCATCTTCTGATGGTGCTGCGGCAACGGCATGGGGGTCTACTCTGAAAAACCCCAGTCAGACCCCAAAGGGCAGCTTCTTCCACAGGAGTGAACGAATTGCATGGAGAGGCGATAAGGCCCACAAAGCCTGCGCGGGGAAGCGCAGCCACGGTTCACTTCAGGTACTACCCAGAGGTTTGGCACGAAAATGTCCGGTGGACATTTTCGCTGAAGCGGCTATCTCCAAAGAATACTTACCCGCTGAAGATCGCTCCCATGCGGGCGCGTGGGCTAGCCTCGGAGTGCCTGAGTGACACGAAGACACTGTCTTCGCACGAATTAGCTTTCTCGCAGGATGTGGGAGAGGCTGCCCGACCCGAACGACCCCATTTTCATCCTCTAATGGTGCCGTCTTGGTGGCATGACGGTCTATTTATTGACAAACATCCCGTTAAAATCAACTTCACCATTTTTAGCTTTCTCCATGCCTGCAGCTACTTTGTCTTGAACATCTTTACTAATGTTGGCTGTATAGACCGGCTTAAAGATATTCTCCGCAATTCCTGCTTCATGGACTTTGTTACCATCTAAACTGCCATCCAGGTATTTTTGAATAGCCCAGACGTAAAAGGTTTCAAAATCAAACACTACAGAACCGACAACCGTATTAGGATCAATCGTTGTCTGATCTCCGGAGAAACCGATGAACTTAACCCCTTTTTCCTTGGTGGCCTGGATAGAGCCTAAGCCAACCTGATTGGCATAAACAAACATCACATCGGCGCCATTATCAATCATTGTAGCGGCCATTTGTTTACCTAAAGCTACATCATCCCAGCTATTGGCATAGGCACGAACTGCTTTGGCACCTGAAATTCCGCGCACTTTGGCGAGATCCACAGCAACCTTTTCATAGACATCCAGCAAATTCTCCATAGCCTTATTAGGGAAACCGCCGATGGTAGCAAATTGACCGTTTTTGCTGACTTCTCCCGCCATTAAAGCAGCTATATAACTTGCCTCATATTCTTTGGGGAAAATTGGGGCGACATTTGAACCCTTGCTAACCATGCCATTGACGACGCAAAACGTTGTTTCAGGATAACTCTCCGCAACCTTATTGGCCGCTTCATCAAATTGAGTACCCGCTGCCATAATCAGGTTATAACCACGCTCAGCATAATTTCTAAAGGTAGACTCATAATCAGCCGCCTGTACGTTTTCCACGTATTCCATTTTTGTACCAAGAGTTGCATTGGACTTAACCAGCCCGGCGTAGTTTGTGGCATTCCAGCTTTGATCATTAATAGGACCGGGTAATACCAGAACCATTTTATAATCGCCTGCACCTTTTTTGCCTGAATCTACAGTCGTGGTGGTGCTGCCACATGCTGTCAGCAAGAACAGCATTAATACAGCCAAGACCGCCGCTGTCAATTTGGATCTTTTCTTCAACATTTCTCTTACCCCCCAATAAAATCTAGTTGTCTTGCCCAAGGATTAGGTCAACCCTTCAAATCTTAGCCCTATTGTAACAAAAATAAGCCGCTCTGATAGTAACGGTCATGTCGAGTTTCTAGCACTATCTTGCTACAGTACTCCAGCCCTTGTCACTTTCTTAACATTTTGTACTATTTTGCTTTAGGACTGTTTTTTCTCCGCACATCCTCCGGAGTAATTCCCATATACTTCTTGTAAAGTCTGGAGAAATAGCTTGGATTCTGATAGCCTACCCTATAGGCTATATCCGTAATTTTAAAATCTGTATTGATCAATAATTTTCTCGCTTGGGTCAGTCGATAATTGATTAGGTAAATACTAAAGTTTTCGCCGGTTACCTCCTTAAACAAGCGGCTGAAATACTCAGGAGACCGATACACCTGGCCGGCAACATCCGCCAGAGAAATGGATTTATCGAAATGTTCATGAATATAAATCAAGGCCTTTTCGATAAATTGGTTGTTGATATCAATATGATCCCCGGAATACTCTGCCAGGTTTTTTGGGGCCGCACGTTCCAACTGATCCGCGATTCTTGGTCTGGCATATTGGGTATGGCGATCTTCTTCAATTTTAGCCAGTATTTCAATTAATTCCGAGCTTCTTAATTCAGACTTTAAGATGTATTCCTTAGCACCGCAGCTAATGGCTTGTTTGGCGTAGGAAAAATCAGCGTAATTTGTCAAGATTACAAATTCCGTCTGAGGCAGTACTTTCTTAATATTTTTCATTGCCGTAATTCCATCCATTTTCGGCATCCTGATATCCATGATCACCACATCAGGCTTCTCTTTCACCGCCAGCTCTTGGGCCTGCAAACCATCAGAGGCAATTCCCACAATCTCCAGCTTGGTATTTTTATCTTTCAGACAATAGTTCAGCCACTCCCGAATGGGCAGTTCATCATCTGCAATGACAATTCTTAACATAATTCCTCCTAAGCATATCGTAATTTGAGGATTACTTTAGTTCCTTCCGGCTCATTCTGTTCAATGGTCAGACCGTAGGCGCCTCCGTAAAGAATTCTAATCCGTTCATGCACATTTAAAATTCCTACTCTGCTCATTTGAACCTCTTTATTGAAGATCTCGGTAATTTTCTCCTGGCTCATTCCGATTCCGTTGTCGGAAATCGTGATATATAAATCATGATCTGCTAATTCAGCTTCCACCTTAATTACCAGCAATCTATTGACCTGCAAGCCGTAAAAAATTGCATTTTCGATAATTGGCTGCAGGATAAAGGCGGGGATCTGAACATTTAAGGCGTTTTCATCCAGTAGAAATTCTACGAGAAAGGCGTTGGAATATCTCATCTTTTGCAGGGCTACGTAGTCCTCTAAATGCTTAACCTCATCCCTGATCAGTACGAATTCACCCCCTCGGGACAGCACCCTGCGCAACAGCTTAGAAAAATGATAAAGCATCTCCTCTGCTTCTTTGTTTTTCCCCATTTCCACATAGAAGCGAATGGAGCTTAAGGTGTTATAGATAAAATGGGGATTGATTTGAGCTCGCAAAAAATCAAGCTCCAGCAAGCGTTTTTGGCGTTCATTGTTGACGTTTTCCTTAAGCAAAAAATTCACCCGCTGAATCAGTTCATTAAAGGAAATGGAGATTTCCGAAAACTCCTTATAGGTACTATCCTGAATTTGAATAGAAAGATTACCATCATTGAATTCAGTCATTTTGTTTCTGAGTAAATTTAAGGGTTCCGCAATCTTTCTTGCGACAACGCCTAGTACCACACCCGTCAGTAAAGTGCATAAAATCCCAAAAGCAATTAAAAACAGCTCAATTTTTTCGAGAGGCAGCATGGCACTTGCTAAAGAAACAGACTCCACAATATACCAACCGTAATCGCTGATCGGCTGAAAAATAAAGAGCTTATCATCTTGCAAATAATAGTTATTCTGTTTGTTTTTGCTATTGGCTTCCCCAAAGCTATTCAGTTTTTCATTGATTCTGTCTTTATCCTGGTGCGAAATGATCAGTCCATCCTCATCAACAATAAAGAAATCTTTTTCTTCATTGGTCAAACGAATATAATTATCACCCAGTAGTTTCTCATTGACATTTAACAAGAGCACCCCATAGTCTTGTTTGGAAATATAGTCTTCAACTTTTCTGGCTACCTGGAAATAATAATTATATCCCCCTGTGACAGTAACGTAAGACTTGATGGGAAAAATTCCCCAATCCTTGCCAGTTTCCAGAGCTTTGTCAAAGGCTGCTAAGTCAACCTCCTGATTGGATGACATGGAATAGGAGGTGGAATAGGTATTGCCACGCTTATCGATTAAATGG
This sequence comes from Desulfosporosinus shakirovi, assembly GCF_020595055.1. Taxonomy (GTDB): domain Bacteria; phylum Bacillota; class Desulfitobacteriia; order Desulfitobacteriales; family Desulfitobacteriaceae; genus Desulfosporosinus; species Desulfosporosinus shakirovi. The sequence goes on from NZ_JAJDOO010000003.1 coordinate 24,423, forward strand.
GCGTCGATGAGCATGGCAGTACTTCGGTAAGACCAGATGTAACCCGACATAATTCCTTCAATTTTCAGAAGTTGTTCCTTGTTAGCACTCTCTCCACCTGAGCTTTTTTTCAGGGATTCAATAATATTTGTATCATAGGCAATGCGGCTGGCCAGAACTTCAACATCCTTCAATTCCTGATTGATCCTGATGGCAATCTGCTGAAGCATATTAGTGTTCAGCTGAATCACCTCTTTGAGAATCACTGATTCCGCATATTTATAGGTCGAAAAAGCCAAAAACCCAATGAGGCCTTGGAGAATGATAAACAGCATAATGAATAACTGCAGAATTAAACTTCTTTTTTTCATGTACAATTTTCCTTCACCATGGAATTCTTTGCGCCGTACTACTTAAGAAACAAATTCGACAGGGCTTAGAATTACCCTGCACCCCTTGGGGAAAAGCAGAAATTATTTACGACTCTTCGTCAGTTTAGTGTTTTTGCCCTTTTCACCCTCCAGAAACTTTTGGAGATCGGATTTTCCTAAATGCTCAAAATTGGCGCAGAAAAATACGGCACTGTTACTATAGGTTGCCGCAGTGCCTTCAGATCGTGCTGTTATACTACTGATTATTTTTCTTCAGGTTTATCTGGGTATGAGCCAGGGCGTCGTCCATAACCCATTCCGGGCCGAGGACCAAAATGAATCCAACTTAAAAAATCGATAATAGAGTTCCTTAAAAATATGACGTCCCCAAAGTATTTTGGCGACGTCATATTTTTAAGGGAGGGAGAGTTAAGTTATCTGCCGTAACCGGTTTTTGGACTGCTGCCGATGTGATACCTTATCCAAAAACAGCCGGATAATAAGTGACCCAACCTCCGCACAAATTCCTGACATTAGCAAATCCATGTTGAGTTAAAATTCGATAAGCAACATAGCCTCGCAGCCCAATCTCGCAGTAAACGACGATTTCCTTATCTTTGGGAAGCTCCGATAATTTGCTGCGCAGGTCATTGACCGGGATATGCAGCGAACCGGGGATAAATTTAGCTCTCCGTTCTTCTTCATCCCGTACATCGATGATACATATATCTTTTGCTTTAAGTTTACTAAGTTCCTGCCAATGGATCATTTGAACATCACCATTAATGATGTTTTCCGCCACATAGCCGGCCATGTTCACAGGATCTTTAGCCGATGAAAAGGGCGGGGCGTAGGCCAGTTCTAGTTCCTGCAAATCATAGATAGTCCCTTGGTTACGGATTACCCCGGCGATGTCATCGATCCGTTTATCGACACCCTGAGCTCCGACAGCTTGGGCACCCAAGACTCGGCCATCATTTTTGTCAAAGACAAGTTTTATGGATAATCTTGTGGCTCCAGGATAATACCCGGCGTGGGAATTAGAGTGAGTAAACAACACTTCATGAGGAATTCCTAGTTTCTTAAGCATTTTTTCATTCGCCCCGGTGGAGGCCGCAGCCAAATCAAAAACCTTGGCAATAGCAGTGCCTTGAGTTCCTTCATATTTCTTGTCCCGCCCGGCGATAATGTCAGCTACAATCCGGCCTTGTTTATTAGCAGGCCCGGCAAGGGGCAGAAGCACAGCTTGTCCTGTTACTAAGTGTTTTACCTCAATGACATCGCCAACAGCGTAAATATTAGGGTCTGAGGTCCGGAGTCGTTCATTAACTTTGATGCCGCCTAACTCTCCGATGGTCAGCCCGGCTTCCTTCGCTAATTTAATTTCCGGTTTGACACCAATAGCCAGGATGGTTAAATCAGCTTGTACTTCCTGGCCGCTTTGGAGTGTAATAAAAGCTCCATTTTCTTTTTTAGCAAAGGATTTCACCCCATCTTCCAAAATGAGGTTGATTCCTTTATTGAAAATGTGCTCATGAAGAATTGCAGCCATTTCATAATCCAAAGGAGCCATGACCTGATTGCTCATTTCGATAATCGTTGTATCTACTCCTCTGGCATGGAGATTTTCGGCCATTTCCAGGCCGATAAAGCCCCCTCCGACGACTGCTGCTGTTTGAGGTTTTTGCTCATCGATAAATTTCTTAATCTGATCAATATCTGTAACATTACGCACTACAAGAGCATCGATGTCATTGATCCCGGGAATCGGCGGACGAAGCGGAGCTGCCCCGGGAGAAAGAATCAATTGATCATAGGATTCCCGATAGACCTTGCCACTCTGTTCCTGGACTTCGACGGCTTTTTCCTCAGGAAAAATACGGGTAACCTCACTAAAGATTCTTACATCAATACGAAATCGATTTCTCATAGCTTCAGGCTTTGAGACCAAAAGGGCTTCCCGCTCATTAATAACTCCACTAACATAATAGGGTAAGCCGCAGTTAGCGTATGAAATATGTTCTCCCCGCTCAAAGATAATGATTTCCGCCTCTTCATCCAAACGGCGCAAGCGTGCTGCAGCACTGGCTCCCCCAGCGACTCCCCCAACAATGAGTACCTTTTTGCTCATCACAACTTCTCCTTTAGCAAATAGAATTATCCTTTTGTTTACAAGTTTATGAAAATTGTAACATGATTAATTGGCATTCACAACAACTTTACGGACTCTGCTCCTCACAGCAACGCACTCCATTCAAATCCGCTGGTCATGGCTGCTCAGAGATGTTCGATGATCGGATATAAACGGTGCCTGAGGTATGAACTAACTCTCTACCCGGGTTGTTAGGATAAACTCACTTGAGATCCACTGGCACCAGTAGTCCATAGGGTGTATTGTTCCGTTAAGTGCTTACCTCTATTACGTATTTTGTCAACTTATCTATTGACTCTCAGGCAATTAACACCGTTAATCTATAGACAGTCCCCTTTGGCGGAAAAGCGAATTGGGGACAAAAAATCACCCCACACTTCCATAGTGTAGGGGATAGCTTTTTCTGATTCGGCAGGCATCGGTGCTCCTAGGAATCCTCCGGAGGGAAGGACGTCAGAGCGGCTGGACAATTTGGCAGAGCTCAACCAATCCCTTTATGAATACGAGACCACGGAGAGGAAAACGGAGAAATTAATAACCTTTACAGGCAGTTGAGCAAAATTTCTATGCGTCATGTATCTATCCAATATGGTGGCACTTGCAAAGTTGAATTCCAGATGAATGCCATTTTTTCGGTCCCCCACCAATTATGATCAAATTTGCCATGCCTTTCACTTCCCCTTCCTAAATCGCCAGAATTGTTCCCCACACAATTCCTACTCGAGGATGTCGGCAATCCTTTCTTCGACTTGGTCCTCCTCAACTTTACCGGCTTGTTTACCGTGGTACTCACCGTCCTTAAAGTAGAGTAATTGGGGAACCCCTTTTAAGGAGAACCTTTGAAATAAGGCCTTATCTTCTTCTACGTCAACATAATAGAACCCAAACTTGTTTTCGTATTGCGGTTGTAATTCTTCTAAGACCGGTACAACTTCTTTACAGACATGGCAGTCTTTTCTGGAAAATATGACGACACATGGTTCTCCCTTATCATAGATAACTTCCTCAAAACCTGCAGCACTTAATTGTTTTAATGACATAGTCTCCAACTCCTTCATAAGAAACATTGAAAGCAACTGAGAAGTAGGTGTCCTCTTTTGTTACTTCTCAGTCGCTAATTTAGTTTGTCATGTAGCTCACTTATACTAATTCTCAAACCGCACTCTTAACCACGGTTTTGAACTGAGGGCAGAGGACGATCCTAATTGTCGGAATCGTTTCCCATTGTAGGGGACAGACCCCCACATAACTCCTATAACTCCTACTACTCCCCTAACTCTACGCGGAGATCGTCACGCCGGTTTCGTAAAGTTTTCCTTCGGCAACCAACTTGACTTGATATTTTCCGGATAGCCCGGTTTTGTTGATGAAAACGTCGACATCGCGAGGATCAGCCTTCTGAAAGGTACCTACACACATAGCTTGGAAATTCTGGGCGACGGTATTGATGGGATAACGTTTTACCTCGCCGACCTCGTCTACCAAGAGCAATTGGGCCATTTCACCGGTTTCAAAAATACCGTTAAAGGTCATACGGTCCTCTTCCTCGATGATGGCTGCTTCGTAATGATCCGGTACCAATTGACCGGTTTCTTGAGCTTTGATCTTCATCTTCGTAGTTTGAGTCTCAATTAAATTGCCGAGGATTTGTCCGGCGCCTAATTCAGCCGTCTCATTGGCATAGTAAAGGGGCAGCTTTTCTGCACGATAACAATTAGCAGGCACCTGTAATTCATACATTAAGACATCATCTTTAAGTTCACAGGTAATAGAGTTGAAGGTAATGCTATCCTTAAATTCCGGCTGCATTACTTTCATCACAGCCATTCCCTCGCAGGGTTCACCATTCTCATAGCCAATTCCCCCGGAATGAACCATGTAATGCCCTTCGTTATAATACTCAACGTTGCAAATATAAGGGGAGAAGAATTCAGCGCCGCGCTCTTTACCGTATTGCCAAATTTGTTCAACGGTCATCTTCTCGGTATCAATGCGGTAGCGGACTCCGCGGGAAAAGTTTTTGCTGTTAGCCAGGTAGTTTTCTTTATTCTTTGATCTAAAATGACCATTGTCAAAGAGCATAACATCCCCATCTGGGGAAATAACACTGGCATGCTGTTCATACTGCCAGTCAAACTCTCCATCTCCAACGGGAGTAAAGAAATAGTTATCCACCATTTCCTGGGGCCACCCCTCAGGATCACCAAGAATCCAGTTCAACTTTCCGGTTTCGAAATCAAGGTTAATCACAGCGTCCTGATGACGGCCGGAGAAGGTCAGGCTGTTGGTTTTCTTATCATACCAAACGGCATTGTTGTGGAACCAATCGTGCTCGTCTTGACTACCCGAACCCGCTACATCCTGAGGCAGAACAGTTTTATAATCCCAAGACTTTAATATTTCACCCGTGTTAGGATCTAACAGCAAGCACGTGTCTTCCACTGTCCCGGAATAGAAATCAAAGGACAGCACCAGGATATTGCCATCTTCCATGACGAATTGGTCGTGGTGATAACCGCTGGGTGTGCGGTATTCTTTAAAGATCTTACCGCTAAAGACCATTTCATAAAGTCCTGTTGTAAAATAAGGCATTTTAACCAAGCGCTCAGTTCCAATTAAAATATGTCCATTAGGCATACGCTTCATATCAAACGCAAAATTCTCATTGCAATACCAGCGAACATCCCCGGCATAGTCATAGCCAACAGGCATAGATCGCATAGCTGCCGTCAGGAACATCATATTATGTCCCATATACTCAGGCGTGGTCTTGATCGAGGTTGCCAAGGGTACATCGGGGTGGATAGAAGCCGTTTGGATGCGAATCGTGTTTTTCTGACCATTGGCCATGACAATTTCAACAGTATTTTCATAATCAGCATAAAGACCGTAAACAGGCAGAATATGCTTCATGCCGGCCGGAAAGGTGTGTCGGATATCCCCAGGATGCTCTTTCCCTTTAACAATGATGGTTGCTTCTGTCATGACCGGAGTTTCGAATAAAACCATAGCCGCCAAAGGGCAAACCCCATAAGGATTTAATTTAACCAGAGGATTATCAATGGTATAGGTGCCAGTTTCGAATTCTCCTAGCATTGCTTGCTCTAAATCATGTTGCTTTGTGATAATATGGGCAATCTGTTCATGTTTAATTTGATTTGTCATCATGAGTTAACCCCTTTCAAACATAAGTTAATACGCGGTTATACTTCCGCTTGATGTGCGGGAGTATAACAATTAGATTACCAAAGTCTAGGAAGGTCACAAAGTTTAGGAGGATTACAAGTTCCATAAGGATTAACCTATAAAAAACAGTGTACTTCTATTAGCTATTGTAATAGTAGCCCAAAACCACTCTCAGTGCGTAATATAGGTTTTGTAATAATTGATATGTGCAAAATACTATCTCCTTACAAGAAGAAATGGGGAAATAGCGGGTGTTGAATGCTTTGCAAGATCCTTTTAATAGAAGAAACCCATGAAGAAGTAGTTCACCGCTACAGCGATAACCGTGACCACAAGCACTGTAATCCCACCATATTGATAAATATCCTTCGCCCGAATCCATTGAGTATTTGGGAATAAGAGGACGGAGGCTGCAGAGGCGGCTGGGGTTAAAATCGCAATGGTACTAACCACCATAATTAAATAAGAAATTTGTTCCGGATGGATGCCAATAGTCGCAGACATACTGATTGCTACCGGTAAGAAGATGGCAACGATCACCATATTAATCATGAAGTTGGTCAGCACAAGGGTGATTGCCGTGATTGCAATAACAAACATAACTGGGGATAAGCTGGTGAGCAGCGGTGCCATGTTTTGTTGAAGGAAGGCATTGATCCCGGTGGAAGGGCTCATTAAGCAACCACCGATGGCCAATATTACCAAAACCATCACCATCATATTCCAAGGTATCGCATTACGAGCGAAGGCGGCAAAGTCGAAGATGTTCTTGCCATCGACTTTGATTAACGAAAGAACGACAAAGACGAATACCATAACCCCAACAATACCCATGTTATTAAGCATATACCAAAGGGGAGTACCTTTTGGTAATAGGCTTGGTAAAAGCAAGAGGACGATAAAGCATCCTAAAGCGGCTAAAGCAATTTTTTTCACTTTAGTTAATTGGAGATCCTTAGGGTCAATCATTTCACCCGTTAATTCTTTGAGGGGTGTGATATCTAATTTGAAGACAAACTTACAGAGGACAAGATAAGCAATTATGGAAAGGATACCTACGGGGATGGTGTATATAATATAACGAATCATGTTACCTGGTTCACCCATCAAGTTAGCATAAATCCCTAAGTTGACAATAGCATTATTACCCCAAGGCATTGCCGAAAGGCTCAAGGCCCCCATCATGGCAACCCCGAAGATCATTAGGGTTGGAAATTTGTCAAAAGGTTTTTGCTTGATAGTTTTAGTAATGGTGTAAACGATTTCCCATACTAAGAAAATACCGATAAAGGTGTTGACTAAGCTGCAAATGACATATGCAGTCACTAAGATCATAAAAATCAAACGCCAAGGATGCCCCTGTATAAACTTACGGCTCATGAGCCAAGAAGCTAAGAATTGACTAACCCCCGCTTCCTCTAAGAACTTAATAAGAGCAAATATAAGGATCATGAAATAAAAGGCATCGCTGCCCCAGCCCATGGCGATGAATTGCTTCATATTGACAACACCCGACAGTGGAAACATTAAACAAGCCAAGAAGCTAGGCCAAACGTGCTTGGTTACCGTCCAGCCATAAACAGTTGCCAGAAAGACCAAAAACACTTTCATTCCGATGGGTGTAATAGGGGCCGGAGCCGGCAAAATCCAGCCTAAGCCAGCAATCACAAAAAATCCAAACACTTTCAATAATTCTTTATCCATGCCTGGTTGTGCATCGAAACTCTTCAGTTGATGATTTATCAGTTGCCGGTTGCGTGGTTGCTCTTCTGATTTAACTGTCATTGTCTAAACCCTCCTCCAATCATTTTTCCGCAAGGGATCTAAGTCCTCATCAACAACCCTTCATATAATGAGCCTAGGGATTAGCTGCGCCCCAATCAGTGATTGTGCAAGATTTCGCATGATTTGGTATAGTCTAATCCGAATAAAACGATTACCTTTTTCTATTGTAGATTAGAAAAATTGATCTGCATAATATAGATTTTCTCATAAGTATTATGTCGAAAAAAATATACTCACTGGTTTTTTACCCCAGTGAGTATATTAAAAATACTTTAGCTATTTTAGTTTAGTTAAGTCTTGAGCTCTTCCGAATTATCATAACTTATCCGTAATCAACTCATTTACAATCGTCAGCAATTCCCTTTCGATAAACGACAAGGACTCTTTGCTGGAATAAAGTATATAAACGTTCGAGGGCTCACTTAACTCCTTAATAGGAATAACCTTGATCATACCACTTTCTACATATATATCTTCATAAGCCAAGATTTCAGGAAAAATAGCATAGCCGAAATCGTTACTGATTAGTTTCTTCAAAAGTTCAATATCTTCAACAATGACAGGTTTATGGAAGGACCGTTCTAAGTCTTTAGAATACTTGGAATAGACTTCTTTATATGAAATCATCCTCATATTCCTTAGTTCGGACTTACTGACCCATTCCTTAGCAGCCAAGGGATTCTTACTGCTTATAAAAAGAGACAATCTTAAACGCTCTCCACCTGGGATAAGCTCCCAGGCAATATCTTTTTCTTTGAGCTGTCTGATAAAATTGTATTCAAGATCTGCCCTGTAACTTATGATACCAATGGAATATATGCCTTTGTCCATCAGATCTACAATTTCGTAAAACGACGCCTCATGAATATGAAGATTAACCTCCGGATAAAGGTCTCGGAATTGCCTAAGAAGCCCCGGCACAATAGCCTTGGCAAAGGAAGCCGGCAGAGCCATCTGGAGATTTCGAATCGAGACCTTTGTCCCCTCCATAATTCCGATCATCCTGTCACTTAAGATCAGTATATTTTCAGCCAGCCTTAAAATTTCCTTCCCTTGCTCCGTAACAATAACTCCTGTATTGCTACGCTCGAATAATTTAAGACCCAGTTCCTCTTCAAGATTATTGACGGATACACTTAAAGAAGGTTGGCTGATAAACAAGTCGCTGGCCGCTTTGGAAATTGATTGTTGCTCTTGAATTTTAATAATTTGTTTTAACTGTTCTAGGCGCATTATAGGTTAGGCTCCTATGTATATTTTCTCGATTTGTCTCGATAATCATTTTAATCAGCTGCTTAGTTAACGGCGATAAGGGTTCAGTCCTGGAATATATTAGGTACATCGTCACTTTCATCTGATCCGTAACGTTTTCTATCCCTCGTACGTTAAGTAATCCTCGATCATAATAAATATCATTAAATAAGAAAAACCGTGGAAAAATCGCAATACCTTCATTGGCAGCGATAACTGATTTTAAAACCTCACGATTATAAACGACAATGGATTGATTCTTTGGTTTTATCCCAAACATTCTTAAAAAGCCTTCCGTTAAGCCGTAATAATCTATAAAGGTCATTTCTTCAAGATCCGCCAAGGTGACGACTTCTTTTTTTGCTAAATCATGCTGATTTCCAACGATTAAGCCAAAATAGTCCTTAATCACTTCTTGATAGGCAATATTGCGAGCATCAAGAAGCATCTTCATAGTATCATCCTGCTCATCAGGCCAGCCCGTAACGCCCAATAAGCAAGTCTTGTTGGCTACTTTCTCAATCACTTCTTGAGCTAAATCTTCTGTAATCATTAAGTTAACATTCGGGTAGATCTTATAAAAACCTTCAATGAGTTGGGACGCAAAGGCATTAAAAACAGCAGGTCCAAGGGTCAAACTCAAATTCCCCGCCAGATCCGACTCTCTGCTTCCAATTGTTTTCATTTCTTCAATATTATTGATAATTTCACGAGCCATCGCCAGAACTTCTCTGCCCTGACAGGTCGGGACGAGACCCGCTTTATTACGCCTAAAAATCTTATACCCCAATTCAGCTTCTAGATTCTTGATAGAATGACTAAGCTGCGGCTGGCCCATAAAGAAGGTTTTAGCCGCTTCAGATATTGATTTCTTATTGTAAATTTCAATAATATGCTGGAGCTGTTCTATGCGCATGTCCCACCTCAATCATCACCTAAACACAATTTCCTGTAATCCATAATAGCATTTAAAACTGATGATTGAAAGTTGAAAGACCCCACCCCTCTAATTAAGAAAGGCGGAGTCTTATTATTTTACTCCAACAGCATGATCGATTTCATTCATCCAATCAGCGAATGCTGTACAAGGAGTCGGGGGAGCAAGCTTAGTTTTCCTAAAAAGGGCATTATAGATTGTTTCAATCAGCGAAAAGGAATGCATTTGTTGATAAGCGCAATCCAAAATAGCACTCATAGATGGATGATCCTCCTTGATCGCTGGTGGTTGATAATTCACGGAAATCTGTCCTGCGTCATTTGTTGTAACTCTGATCGAATCCTTGATACGTTGGATCTCCTCTTTTGAATACTCGTACATACTAACTCCTCCTTCATCCGTTGTATTCGCTGCTGTTTCTTTGTGTCTCTATCATAATGCCTGGAATACCAGAAGTGAAATTGGAACTTGATATAAGTTGTATTAGTTTTTCCTATTTGTAAAGAATTGTTTCCCATTGCCTAGGGGAAGTTCCGCTAATTTGCTGCGCAGGTCATTACCCCTAACCTTATTGTAAATGGCATCATTATAGTAGAAAGCCAAGAATCCAAACGTTTTAGAAGAGCAGTTTACCACTTATGGGTAAGCTGCTCTTCTTTTTTTTGTTTATGTTTATACATTAACGCTCTTTTCTCAGCACAAAAGCCAGAGTCCCCCAGGTACGCTTTTGCTTCATCACCGATCCGGCAGCTCTCAACCGCTTTCCGGATATAAAAAAATATGTACCTGCAACATCAAATTTGCAGGTACATATTTAAATTTTCCAGGTCAATGATAAACCCTGCATTGTACACTATTTTATCAGTTTGGAGAGTTCCTTGAACAGAGGTGTACCTGATTGCTTCAGCAAATCAAAAACGACTGTTTCTGTGTTGGTAACGACTGCTCCCATAGATGACATCAGGGATAACCCATTAAGGTAATTCCCCTTGGTTCTTGAACACACCGCATCACCCACTACGAAAACCTGGTAACCATTGGCAAGTAAATCCCTGGCCGTTTGAAAAACACAAACATGGGTTTCCGTTCCTGTAATCATGATTTTCTTTCGTCCCAACCCCTTCAGTGCCGAAGTTACCTCACTTGTACAACCTGAAAAGAACGTCTTTTCGTAGGCCAACGATCCCTCGAGTTGGCTGCTTAGCTCTGAAACAGTCTTCCCCAGGCCTTTGGGGTATTGTTCTGTGGCGAGGATAGGAATACCTAATTTCTTGGCAGCGGAAATTAATGTGTTGGTGTTTTGAATAACCTGTTCTCCGTATTTCATCACAGGAACTAATTTTTCTTGAATATCGATGACCAATAGGACGACTTCAGCCTCATTTAGAACATATTTGTTCAAGGTTAACACTCCTCTCCAATATTATTCGGACATGATTCCTAAAGTATCCTCGTTGCTAATCACTTGTGCCAGTAACGTCAACACCTCCAAACCACTCCTTTGTTTTTCCACTCGGAATCCGGGTATGCTCACTATATTCAACACAAGGGCGATTTCTCCTTCAAGGGTTTATTTTTCCTTGCGATTTGGTCTTCCGTAGGTCCGCCTTCTCCTGAAGAATGTCCCAGAAACGATATTCAGTTGCATAAACTACGAATGAATAGATCAAATCCGAGAGGCTTACTCTAGCCACCTTAGATGTGATCTGATATACTCAATTTGGGCAGTATCATCAGAACTGCACCTTTTCATAGGAATCATTTAAGTATACTGCCTGTATCCATCGCGGACCGGGACAGAGGGATAAAACAGTCTATGTTTGAAAGGTCCCTTCTGCTAAAGGGACTTTTTTTGATGCCAAGCTTGTTTTGTCACCTCTCCTGAAAAAAGGAGGAAAAACAATGAAATCAACCAAAGACTTCTGGGAACTGAAAAATCAGAGCAAGAAAATTGTAATGGTTACAGCCTACGATTACCCCTCAGCCAAGCAGGTTGAGCAAGCTCAGGCGGACGTGATTCTTGTTGGCGACTCTCTGGGCAATGTTGTGCTGGGTTATGACTCAACAATTTATGTAACAATGGAAGATATGCTTCATCACGCTAAAGCGGTCAGACGCGGGGCTCCCAATACTTTCATCGTAGTAGACATGCCATTTATGAGCTATCACCTTTCAGTCAGAGATACACTTTTAAACGGTGCAAGGCTTATTCAGGAAACAGGAGCTAATGCAGTGAAAGTAGAAGGGGCTGATGAAGTACTCCCCCATATAAAAGCACTTGTCAAAGCAGGTATACCTGTGGTATCCCATCTGGGACTTACACCGCAATCCGTTGCTGTTCTCGGCGGATTTAAAGTGCAGGGCAAAGATGCCGAAGCCGCTAAGAAAATGTTAGAAGATGTAAAACGCTGCCAGGAAGCAGGAGCCTTTGCAATTGTTCTTGAATGTATTCCTCAACAGCTTGCCCAGGAAATATCAACGTCCTTATCAATTCCTACGATTGGAATCGGGGCAGGTGTCCATACCGACGGACAAGTTCTTGTTTACCATGACATTCTCACTTATGGCGTGAATCGAGTTCCCAAATTTGTCAAATCCTACGCAAATTCGGATGAACTAATGACTGAGGGCTTACGGACATATGTAAGTGAAGTAAGAAACAAGCTTTTTCCCGGCGACCAGCACAGTTATACGCTGAAAGAAGAAGAATTAAAAACTCTTTACGGAGGCAGGCAATAACATTTACCTCTCCCTAAATTAATTCAATTACTCCTTCATTTCTTTATATCTGCGAATATCTAAATGCCCATTCTTTTGTTATCTTCCTCCAGTCTCACCTATATGTGAGCCCGTTGCATATTAACAATCTTTGGGTATAATATAAGAAAAGGACTGACGTGTTGCAAGCACGCCAGCCCGGCAGATTGTCTAACCAAACGGTTAGCCCAAATTACAGGGTTCAGGCCGCCTCTAAAAACGAGGCGGCCTGATTTGTTTCTAGCCAAAGGTTAAACTTCAAGGGCTCTGTTCCTCACAGCGATGCGTATAGTTAAACAGAAACATTTTTGCTACCAATCCACTTTACCTTCTTCGGCTGCTTTTAAAGATAGTTCTATAGATGAGATTAGCGAAATAAGTTCCATCGAGTAGGAAAATCAGACCGTAAGAACTTTCGTAGTTTCATCTTTCAGGAAATCAGTCAATACCTGACCTGTATACATTACGTTTATGCCCATATTCTCTAAAACTTCCGACACCCCGTAACTATCGGCGCAAGCCTTGCAGGCCAAAACCTCCACCCCGGCCTGTTTTATTTTCGCCACGTATTCCTGCAATGGCTGATCTTCCGTAAGAAGTTTGGCCGAAGGCCCCCAAACAATCAGGGATACCTCATCCCACCATTCTTTAAGCTTTGAATTGAGGGTATACATTAAGGCCATTCGGATAGCAACTTCCCTATCCCCACTAGTCCAGATTACGACCAACTTATTGGGCAGATTCATACCGGCAACGCCTCCTTAACTTATTATGAGATTCAGGGATATTTCCATAAAGAACAGCAGCGACAGGCAGTAACTGCCACGGAAGGCTTTTTTCGCGTGATTGCGGGTGGTGATATTAGTCACTATTTCGTTTTAGTGCCCGATACTGCTGCTTGCTGCTGCTTGGTTTGTCATGAACGGTCATCTCGTCAAGCCAAGTTCCAAAGCGGGGCGCAAATAATTGCTGCTGAACCTCGGACGGTGCTTAAACCCAGCTTATACGTTATTATACTGTTCAAGTCGTTAGCATAAAAGATTTTTTTATTTCAAAAAATCAGCTTGGCAAAACTCGCCGGAAGGAGTTCCCACCTCAAAGGAGCATCAATCCCCACGATGGCTCCTTCCCGGGCATGTTCTGCTACGATATCCGCAATCATTTCGTCGCTGAAAACTTTGGACTCACAATAGACGATTTCTCCATTGTCAGCGATCACACAAATTCCCGATTCATTGGCATAGGTCCATGCTAAGTCGATTCCGATATAATGCATTTATTTACCTCCAAAAACCTTGGCATCAATTCAATCCTCACGCGAATCTGGTCTTATGGACAACGTTTGACATACCTTTCTTTTTCGCCGAACTTCCCGCTTTTCCTTCCACCAATCACCAAATATTTTAAAAACTATGCCAAGGAGCGTCCATTTGCGAACAAGCATGACTGCTCGATAAATTAGACTATAAAAGGGTACCCTATAGGTACCCCAAAAGCCAAAAACTAATCCTTACTTATGGATTCCAGCAACTTCTGAAGATAGTCGATTTGTTCCGGTGAAAGCTTTTTCGCGGTACTCAGTAATCGTTGGATCTCCGGTCCCAAGACCTGTTCTTCTTCTGTGAAGAATTCCGCAAGACTAATGCCGAGAGCAACACATATGCTTTCGAGGGAACCAAGTGAGGGTTTAGAATCGTTGGCTTCAATCTTATAAATTGTTGTCGGATCCAGTCCAACTTTCTTCGCTAAAACATTGGCTGAAATTCCAACTGTATTACGAAAGAACTTTATTCGCTGTCCGTAATTCATTTCATCACATCCTGAATATAATTCATGTTTAATTATATCTGAATCGCACAAATGTAAGTATCATGAGTTTAATTCAGTTTTCTGTATTGACATCATGAATATAATTCTATAGCCTTATAACCAGGGGTGGTCTTATTGGATACTATAAACAAGCAACTTAAAAAGATAAGAACGACACTCAAAATGACTCAAAAACAGCTTGCTGATTTAGTTCATATGGACGAAAGCATGATTAATAAAATCGAAAATGGTCATTCAACAGGCTCAATCCGAACCTTGACTAAACTCGCTGCCGCTCTCGGTGTTAGTATTGCCGAACTGATCGGAGAACAATCCCCTGAACAGCCGGAGGAAGACGATGTCCAGACAAGAACTCAGTGATTTTGAGATTGGCTATGAATATGTCCGTAAGCGCTATTCGTTTTTGTCCAACCATAGCTCCCAAGATTTATGGAAACTGGGAACCGCTTATCTGCAGACAAGGGGGGCTAATGCCGAGCTTTCCCGAGGCATGGGCTTCTATTTCTTGGAGTTAGGAATTAAAACCCGCCTTACTGAGATTACATCAGATCATTAGAAAATTAAGCATGTCCCAGAAACGACAACGTTGTCATTTCTGGGACATGCTTTGCTTCGTCATTTTTCAATTTCTCCTTAGTTGAATTTCCTTCCGGTGACCTAGTGAATTTGTAGCTAGAGGCTATTCTACCAAAATTCAACTTTTCATCCCAAGAAGGATGAGCACCTGATAAGGTCAAATTCGTCACCAGTGTCGAATTTGGATTACCGTCACTATTAATCCGGCAAAATCCTGCCAGTCGGGCTGGTTCAAAAATAGTTGGGAATTGAATCTATTGAACAATTCAAAAGTTCATTCCAGCTAACATCATTACAATATACCATGCAGACGCTTTTTTCATATCTTTGAAATTTCGAAGGCAATATTTTAAAGTTAAATCTTTTATAGAACTCAGGATTTATATCTGAAAATAAAAAAATAAACGAGTCTTCTTTTTCTTTTTGGAGGCAGTTTTTCAACAATTCCGTCGCATAACCTTGGCCGGCGTGAATTTTTGGTGTTAATACAGACCCAATACCATATGCTTTTTTCCCAGCAATATCCTTAAGCTTTAACATTATCAGAGAGCTGACAATTTCGCTATCCACATCTAGGACATACCTTGTACCATACACATCTTCCTTGGCATTATCGCTACAATATTGATCAAAGGTCCTGTTTTTGCTCCACTCTTTGTAACCTTCACTGAAGATAAAATTTCTCTCTTGGGGCAGCGCCTGTCTGAAAATCATCTTAATAGTCTCCTTTTTAGCATAGTACCGCAATAGAAATCACCATCATCTTCCCGGCGACATCCTGACCTCGCAAAACGGGATTAACATAGGTGTAATCTATCTATATTCACGAATTATTGTATTAACCTCTTCAGCTGAGCAGCTAAGTATATGCCAAGATCGATACAGATCGCGCTCTGCAGCAGGAACTCTATGGAAGGATCGTAAAGGATAGTAGCATTGGCCTTGACTTCGTCATCTCCCTCCCAAACAATAACACATAAAGGTACTTCCGGAAATGCTCTGAAAACTACGGAAGTATCGCCAAAGGGACCCGCTTGACCGCCCAAGGAGCGTGCTGCTGTCATTAATCGACCAGCCTGATGTCCGAACGCCTCGATCACCACTGAGATAGCCGTTTTATGAAACGCTGCATAAAATATCATTCCGCCCGGTATTTCTTTAACGCTCACCCATCTCGGAGAGGATTCCGGCAACGGCTGCGCATAAGCCAAGTAATTAAGGATAACAATCGTCGCCACCACATCAGGGACATGTCCGTCTGCTTTGCGGCAAATTGTCTCTTTAACGCTATCCGCGATATACTCCTCGTCAAAGAAGATTACATTGAACTGATGAGTGTCGCTACTGTATGAAACAGCCCGTACTGCGGTGATTTCGGCAGGGTCGCGTTTCTTAATATCCTGCCAATATTTTTCATAAACAACCCGGTAACCGGATTCAGTTTCCGTTTCCTTGTCGCCCATTTTTCGTTCACCATCCTCGCCGTCTTTTACACCAATTTTCACTATTCAAAGCCAAGAATCGTCTTCGAACCCCGAAGCTTCTTCTAAGACAGGGCGAAAAAACTCTAGTCTAAGCATCTAAACCCGCTTCCTATAAGACTCCTCCACTCTCTCATCACACCACCCAACAATCCAGGCCTTCTCTTCCTGTGTCATCCTCTTCCAAACATGCCGATTAAACTCCACATACTCAATATCCCGACACCGGCTCCTAAATCGCATATGGGTCTTCAACCCTTGGCTGTCCAGAACTCCTGAAGCTCTTCCCCTAACTTGGCGTTTAATAAGTCCAGGTACTCTGGGCCCGAAACCTTTTCGATAATGGCTTTCTTGCCGCTGTCTTCGATGATCTGGGGTATCCGAACTGGTCGGAGAACAATCCCCTGAACAGCAAGTACGGCTCCCCCTAAAGAAAGAACTAGACATTTAGGAAACACCCCATTATAATAAATGCAAATGAAATGCATTTGCATCAGGGACAAGGGTAGGAAGGACTGTTATTTATTCAACGTATACTAGCATATACTATATGTATTTTACTTATTTTAGCAGGATATCTATACAGCAATAACCTTAACCCTATTCCTCCGGTTCCGCCTGAAATTATGTCAAAAGGTTTAGTCCTGGATATGACGGAAATGGAAGTTACACAAGGAATAACCAGCCAGCCCGGGGAAAAACAATGGCTTGTTAACGTCGAGATAAAAGACGGACCCTACACAGGGCGTACTTTAGATACGATTCATTACTACGGAGCCAGTCCTGCTTATGATATCATGGTTTATCCGGGAGATGAAGTTATTCTGAGTCTGGTCGTAGAAGATAATCTTTTACAAGAAGCCCACATTGCCGACTTTGCCAGAGACAAATACCTCAAATGGGTGTTTCTAATATTTATTGCCTCAATCTTACTGATTGGTGCTCGTCAGGGCATTAAAACCATCTTTTCCCTTGGGATTACAGGGTGGGCCGTTGTTAAGATACTGCTGCCAGCGATCTTGACCGGCAAAGACCCTATAACGATTACGATCATTGTATGCTCAGGAATAACCGTCATAACCCATATGCTTATCACTGGATTCACAAAAAAATCTCTTGCCGCTATTTCTGGCACTACAATAGGTATTGTCATCGGAGGCCTATTGGCTAAATATGTTATATCCCTTACCCGGATCACCGGCCTAGCTACTGAGGAAAGTCGACTCCTTTTTTTCAGCTTTCAAGAGGGGCAGATAAATATTACAGGAATTCTCTTTGCTGGAATCGTGCTCGGTTCTCTTGGAGCAGTAATGGATGTGGCCATGTCCATTGCATCCAGCATATATGAAATCTACCTGGCTAACCCCAAACTCTCCTTTAAACAACTTGTAGGAAGTGGTCTTAACGTAGGTAGGGATGTTATTGGCACTATGTCTAATACTCTGATTCTTGCCTACACCGGCAGCGCTCTGCCCTTAATGCTGCTTGTCTTAGCAAACAATATTCCATACCTGAAATATATTAACCTCGATATGATCGCGACAGAAATATTACGAGCCCTTTCCGGCAGCATCGGTCTATTTATTGCAGTTCCTTTCACTGCCCTGATCAGCGCCGCTTTGTACAAACATAGCTTCCGAGGAAACTCTGGGAAGCAACCCATGAAGGGTTAGTCCGGCGGTAGCCCAGAGATCAAGCATAAATGCCAGAATGATGTGAAAGCTGATGCCACGGAAGGGATTGTCAAATTCTGAAGGTTTCTGAAGAATCTGCCTAGGGGATTGAATCTTTAGACAGCCTCGTTTATACTTAACCCAGCAAACTTGCTGCCGGTGCAACAACTGAATAATTGGGATGAGTTATTCCTTTCGTGAGCGAAAGGAATTGAAAAGGGAAGTCAGTCAAAGCTGACGCGGTGCCCGCCACTGTGAGAGGGAGTTGACTACATAATGTCACTGGATTTTTCCGGGAAGACGTGAGTTAACGATGAACTTGAGCCAGGAGACCTGCTTATACCAAACTTGAAACGACCTACGGGATGTTAGGAGGTGGATACTATCTTGCTGTATTTATCCGATACAGGCTAGTATTTTTTAACCCTTCCGTTTGAGAAGGGTTTTTCTATTTGTATGGGTATTTGAGGTTAGAAGTTGAAAATGATCATTATTATAGAGCCTATTTGGGTAGAGGAGGAGATCAAAATTATGATGTTTGCAAATCCCTCATTAGCGAAACTCGCTCTTCACCGGCTGGCAGCCCTGCTGCTGCCGCTTCTTTTAGTATTATCCGGATGCAGTTCCCCGGCCCAAACTCCCAATACCTCAGCGGCTGATCCAGCCACCAAGAATGAGCTGGTTCTGGCCGTGGGCAAAACCGATACAGGTGTCTTTGACCCTAAAAAGGGCTGGGGCACCCACGCCCAGATTCGCCTGACCCACAGCTCTCTGCTGAAAATCGACTCAGATCTAAATTTCATCGGCGACCTGGCCAAATCCTATCAAATCAGCGACGACGCCTTAATCTGGACTTTCCCCCTGCGGGAGGATGTTAAGTTTTCTAACGGCAATCCCGTCACTGCGGAGGATGTGAAATACACCTATGAAATGCTGCAAGAGGATGGCATTAAATATGATTTATCCTTCGTCAAATCAATTGCGGCCACTGACCCCCATACCATCGTTATCATATGGCCCAGGAATTGGGGATCAAAATCAATGCTATAGGCGCAACCTGGGATGAAATTTACGTCAAAGGCAAGGAAAATGCGGTCATGTGGGGCGGCGGACGCCACCATGCCCATCAATTGTACACCATGTATTCCTCTAAAGTCTTTAATCAGGGCTATAACAATATGACCCATTACACAAACCCGGCGGTAGATGAGTATTTGGATAAGGCCATGCATGCCTCCACCCAGGAAGAGGCCAATAAGTACTGGAAGCTGGCCCAGTGGGATGGCCAAACAGGCTTCAGCCCCCTTGGGGATATTCCCATCATCTGGCTGGCGCGAGTGGATCACCTCTATTTGGCCAACGAAAAACCGGATGTGGGCAAACAGCCTATTCATTCTCACAGTCACGAATGGGCTCTCTTTGGCAATATCTCAGAATGGACCTGGGGCAAGTAACGGACAGATGAAATGCCCATTTTCTCTGTTGAAAGGAGGAATTATCGTGGTCAAGAAAATTCTGATCCGCCTGCTTCGGGTTGCTACCCTGCTGATCGGACTATCCATTCTGACCTTTTCACTGATCCACATCTCCCCCATGTATCCCATCAACACCTATGTCGGCGGAGACAGCTCCACCTCACCTGAACAAATCGAAAAGCTCAGGGAATACTGGGGTTTGAACAAAAGTCCCGTGGAACAGTATTTTTCCTGGGCAGGCGCTCTGCTGCAAGGCAATTTCGGAGTATCCAAACTTTACCGTACTCCGGTCATGGACATCATCAAGAGCCGGGCCATGATGTCCTTTGCCCTAATGGGCACAGCCTGGATACTGTCGGGATTCTTCGGCTATCTCTTAGGCGCCCTTTCCGCCCTGCACCGGGGCAAAACCCTAGATAAAATCATTAAGTGGTACAGCTTTACCCTGGTTTCCACCCCCATCTTTTGGTTGGGGCTGATTTTGCTGATTGTTTTTTCAGTGCAACTCCAATGGTTTCCCGTGGGATTGGCGGCACCGGCGGGAGTTTTGGACAGTGAAGTGCAGTTCAGCGACCGGCTGCATCATTTTGTCTTGCCGGCCCTAACCCTTAGTATTTTGGGGGTTGCCAGTATTGCTCTGCATACCCGAGAAAAAATGATTGATATTTTGAATAGCGAATATGTGATTTTCGCCAAAGCCCGGGGGGAAAACAAGTGGCAGATTTTCAAGAACCACGGCTTTCGTAATTCAATTCTGCCGGCTATCTCCCTGCAATTCGCCTACTTCGGCGAGCTCTTCGGCGGTTCCGTCCTGGCCGAGCAAGTGTTTTCTTATCCGGGACTTGGCAGTACTTTGACCACCGCCGGCTTAAAGGGCGACTTGCCCTTGCTGATGGGGATTATTCTGGTCAGCTCCTTATTTGTCTTCACAGGGAATTTTATCGCGGATATTTTAAATACCGTTGTGGATCCGCGCATCAAGGGGGAAGTCTGAAATGATAATGACAAGGACAGAGCATAATGTGAGAAAGAAAATGCTTCAACTCCTTGTCTTTTCTTCCCTTCTTTTATTACTCCTCCTCCTACTCAGCTTTATCTTGAGCGATGAAAACCTGCGCCTGAGCTCCGCCGGAAAAAACCTGCCGCCTAGTCTTGAACACCTCTTTGGTACAGATTGGCTGGGTCGGGATATGTTTACGCGAACCCTCAAGGGGCTGCGCTTATCCTTGGCAGTGGGAGCCTTTGCTTCAATAATGAGTGTGATTGTGGCAACTGTCATGGGAATCTGCGCCGCGACCTTCGGCAAAGTAGTGGATAATACAGTCTCCTGGGTCATC
The DNA here is from genome assembly GCF_020595055.1 of Desulfosporosinus shakirovi. Taxonomy (GTDB): domain Bacteria; phylum Bacillota; class Desulfitobacteriia; order Desulfitobacteriales; family Desulfitobacteriaceae; genus Desulfosporosinus; species Desulfosporosinus shakirovi. The sequence continues at coordinate 45,213 of NZ_JAJDOO010000003.1, forward strand.
GACCTGTTCATTGGCATGCCCCACCTGGTTTTTATGATTTTGATCTCCTTCATCGCCGGCGGCGGAATTAAGGGGATCGTACTGGGAGTTTCCTTAACCCATTGGATGTCCCTGGCTCGGGTCGTGCGCTCAGAGGTCCTGCAGATCAAGCATTCCGAATATATTCAGATTTCCCAAAGCTATGGAAAATCCCCCTGGTTTATTGCCAGAAAACATATACTACCCTTTGTACTTCCCCAAATTATGATTGGCTTTCTGCTGATGTTCCCTCATGTCATTTTACATGAAGCAGCCCTGACCTTTTTGGGCTTCGGCCTTTCTCCCCAGACTCCTGCCATCGGTATTATTCTCTCCGAGGCCATGAGCCATATTTCCACCGGGAAATGGTGGCTGGTTTTCTTCCCCGGAGTGCTGCTGGTGGTTGTGATTAAGAGCTTTGATAACATCGGAGAGCAGCTGCGTATTTTAATGGAGCCTTCCAGCTCCAATAAATAGGAGGATTAAAAATGAGAGCTGGGCAAAAAAAGCCGCTCTTGCAGGTGGATATCCATGAGGGAGAGATTGTGGCTGTGGTCGGCGCCAGCGGTTCGGGAAAGAGCTTGCTGGCCCATGCCGTGCTGGGGATCCTGCCCGGCAACGCTATTTGTGAAGGACGGATCATCTATCGGGGGGAAGAACTGACGGAAGAACGCAAGCTGAGGCTGCGGGGGCGGGAAATCTCCTTCATCCCTCAATCCGTCAATTATCTGGATCCCCTCCTGCGAGTGGGCAAACAGGTCCAGATCGGTTTGGAGAAAAGCACAGCCCAGCTAAAACAGCGGGAACTGTTCCGGCAGTATGATTTGCAGGAAAGGGACGGCCAGCTCTTTCCCTATGAACTTTCCGGCGGTATGCTGCGCCGGGTGCTCTTTGCCACCAGTGTTCGGGAAGGTGTCCGGCTGGTCATTGCCGATGAACCCACCCCCGGCATTCACCCCCAAGCCCTGGCGGAAATTTTAAAGCAGCTCAAAACCTTTGCCGAGGAAGGTGCCAGGGTCATGCTGATTACCCACGACATCATGTCAGCCTTGGAAATTGCCCACCGGGTGGCTGTCATTAAGGACGGGTGCACCGTGGAGATTGCTGAGGCCTCGGCCTTTGAGGGGAGAGGCGAAGGTCTTAAAACCGAATACACCCAACGACTGTGGAGTGCCTTGCCGCAAAATGACTTTGATGGGGAGTTTATAGAGAAAGGGGCGGTGGGCCATGGCTTTAGTGGGAAATAACCTGGGCTTCTATTATCAGAAAGACCGCTGGATCTTTAAGAATATCAGCCTTGCCGTCGCCCCCGGCGAAGTGCTGGGCCTGTCCGGCTACAGCGGCTGCGGCAAAACCACCCTGGCCCGGGTTTTGGCCGGATATGTTTCGTCCCGGGAAGGACGGGTCTCCTTGGATGGGGGCACATGGGGAAAAGGGAAATTTCGGCCGGTGCAGCTTATTTATCAGCATCCGGAAAAGGCCATTGACCCCAAATGGCGGATGGGGGAGGTGCTGACGGAAGCCTATAAGCCCGAGCCGGATATTCTGGAGGCTTTTGAGATTCGGGAGGAATGGCTAAAGCGCTGGCCCATTGAACTTTCCGGCGGTGAATTGCAGCGTTTTTGCATTGTGCGGGCCCTGCATCCCCAGACAAAGTATATCATTGCCGATGAGATGACCACCATGCTGGATGCCATTACCCAGGCCAAAATATGGCACAGCCTGCTTAACATCTGTCAAAGCAGAAAGCTCGGCTTGATTGTCGTAAGCCATGAAAAAAGCCTGCTGGGACGAGTCTGTGACCGGATGTATGAGGTGGGCCATGGCTAATTCCTGCCCAGGTTAAATTATCCTAATTTGCCAAGTCCTGTGCTTTGCAAGTTCTCCGCTGCTTCAAGGATATAATTGGAGATGCCAATAATCAGCTCTGATTCTCTGCCCGGATTTCAATGGTGATGGACAGGGAAAGAATCTGATACTCCACTCCGGAAGGATAACCTTTTTCCCTGCCAATGAGATAGTTCCGCTTTGAAAATCCATCGGTTTCTCAAGTATGGCCAAGGCAGCCTCGGCATCGGGCGCTTCCCGTACAATAAATCCTTCTCTGCTCAATAGAATATGAATGTTCTCCCTGATCTCCGGATCGTCATCCACGATGAGAATCCTTGTCCCCTCTGTGAGAGGGTGTCCCTCCTTGTTTTGAAAAATGCTCCGTAACAGCTTTGACTGCTGCGATAACCTGCAGATGGAGACGAAGGAACCCTCCTTAAATTTCAAACTTCATTCCCATTGAGAAAGCCTGTCCTATGCCAAGCGCATTGTCACGCGCACAAAAAATCACCCCCAACGTCTTCGCGAACGACGGGCAACGTCCCATCGCGAAGGCCGATCTTCTTGTCGATAAACGGTTCCTTCGTTAATCGCATAAAGGATTTAAACTCCTTTCGCACTTCACGTGGCGCATTAGGCAACACGTGCCAATTGTCCCTTTCATCAACAAAGAATTTGTTGTCTATAAAATTCGATCTTCTAGTGATCATCAAATTTAACTTGCTTTTACACAACTTCACGATGCTACCATAATATTTATGCTTTTTAAAGATAGTTGTTTCTCCTTATCAATACTTTTTTTATTCATGATTCTTGTCACACTCATTAGCGCAGGTCTAGCATCATCAGGCATAAATGGTAATATCAACTTTGTTGCGAAAAATCAATTCAATCGTTTTCATAATTATTATGTAGTTACTTTTTTAGAAGCCTCTCTTGGGTCTCTTCTTCCAGAGCATCCTTGCATATCATAAATTTGTAGCCGTTAACCATTGAAGATATGGTACCGTCATCATCCAAGAGATCTTGGCGGATGACCATATAAAGGTGGCTCAATAAGAAAATCGCGTATCCCCAGGCGACCAGGTGGTGAAGATTACGAACCTGATACTCGCCTCGAAAATTAACAACAACCCAGCCAAACAGGGTTTGCAGAATTCCATTCGGGTTACTGCCTCCGCGCATAGCAAAGCCCGTGAAAATCATAAAAAGACTGGAAATCCAAATGAAGATGAGATACATAAGTTGAGCAAGAGCATTATGACCCACTTTGACTGTATGTTCCGGTGCCAGAAATGTATAGTACTTAAAGGTCGCCACAACATCCTGCCAGAAATCCTTTTTCCAAAATCGGAATTTTGAGTACTCATTTCCTGCCCAATACCAATACAGCCGAAATAACATATTCGTTGTGAACGCATAGGCGAATACGCCATGCCAGTAACGCACATTTCCCATAAAAAAGTTCTGAACTGCCTCACCTGGTGACACAAAAATAGGGTATCCGATATACATTCCGGTTAGAAATAAAACTGTAATAGCCACAGCGTTAACCCAATGAAATAGACGTATTGGAAATTGCCAGACATAGACCTGACGTCTAAGAATACCCATCTTCAAACTCCTCCTTTCTTAAAGTATCCTAACCTTCAGAATTTCCTCCCCTGTAGGTGTCAATAGATGGGTAGCACAGGCTAAACAGGGATCAAAGGAATGAATGGTGCGAAGCACTTCCAAAGGCTGGTCTTCGTTGACTATGGGGGTGTCCAGTAACGAGGATTCGTAAGGCCCTTTCTGACCGGAGTCATCTCGTGGGGATGCATTCCAAGTCGTTGGAACCACGGCTTGATAGTCACTGACTTTGCCATTGTTAATCTTCACCCAATGTCCTAAGGCTCCCCGGGGTGCCTCTGCAAAGCCAACCCCCTGGGCTTGAGCAGGCCATTTCTCCGGCTCCCATTTTTCTCCGTTAAAGGTCTGACTGTCCCCTGCTTTAATGTTAGCCACTAAATCCGAATAAAATCCCGCTAATTGATTTACTAAGTATTTTGATTCTAAGGCCCGTGCTAGAGTTCGACCCAAGGTGGAGAAGAGAGCTGTCACCGGGAGATCCAAACGCTGAAGGGCATCATCTACCAGCCCTTTAATCTCTTTGTTTCCTCTGGCATAGGCAATGACAAATCGTGCTAAAGGACCAACTTCCATGGCATGCCCCTGCCAACGTGGTGCCTTAATCCAACTGTACCCTTTTTTCTCATCTACGTTAGTATAAGGCGGCCTCGGTCCATCATATGAGGCTTCCGTCTTTCCCTGCCAGGGATGTAATCCCGCTTTAGGATCGTCGTAACGATACCAAGAATGAGAGACAAATTCTTGGATTTGCTTAGGATCTTTGAGATCGATATCGTACACCTTGCTGAGGTCTCGGTCTAATACAACTCCACTGGGAAACAAGAAGCTCTCCGGTTCACGGATATCACCGATTGGTATTCCTCCATAAGCCAGGTAATTTCCGCCTCCCCCACCATAAAGATCCTGCTTGTAAAAACTCGCAATGGCAAAAATATCCGGGATGAGCACCTGATCCACAAAGACTTGAGCCTCATCGATTTTGGTCTTCACCAAATTCAAGCGTTCCATATTAATCACACTATTGTCATCCATGTTTAGGGTACTGGCCATCCCCCCTACTAAATAGTTGGGATGAGGATTTTTCCCACCGAAGATAGTGTGAATCTTGGCCACTTCTTTCTGCCAGCTTAAGGCTTCTATATAGTGAGCAACCCCCATCAAATTAGCCTCCGGAGGTAAGCGATAGGCAGGATGTCCCCAATAGGCATTGGCAAAAATTCCAAGTTGACCGCTTTCGACTAAGGTTTTTACTTTCGTCTGCACATCCCGAAAATAGCCATCCGAGGAGTTAGGCCAGTTAGAGATGGATCGGGCCAGCGCACTTGTCTGAACCGGATCAGCCTTAAGGGCACTGACGACATCAATCCAGTCAAAACCATGCAGATGATAAAAATGAATCACGTGGTCTTGGACAAATTGGGTTGCGGTCATGATATTGCGAATATAATTAGCGTTTTTAGGGATTCGTATATCCAGCGCATCTTCAACCGCTCGAATCGAGGCTAAAGCATGAATATGGGTACATACGCCACAGATCCTTTGGACAAAGGCCCATACATCTCGAGGATCCCTGTTTTCAACTATTTTTTCAATTCCTCTAAAGACAGTACCTGCACTAACCGCATCAATGATGCGATTTCCCTCGACGACTGCCTCAATACGCAAATGTCCTTCGATTCGGGTAATAGGGTCAATTACGATTCTTGTCATGGTTTGATTCCTTTCTGTTCTTTTCATGGTTTTTTACAACGGCCGTCATTCCCGCGTGGGCTGCAACTGCGATTCCTGTTAGTCCCAGAATCCCTGCCCCTATGGTATCCGCATCTTTGCCGATGGCATTGTTAGGGATCGATGCTAAGCGTGTATAAAAGGGAGTATTATCGAAGTAATTGTTTTCTGAACAGCCGATACAAGGATGACCTGATTTAATAGGGTAACTCACCCCGTCATTCCATTCTGTAATAGCACAAGCATTATAGGTCGTTGGACCTTTACATCCAATCTTATACAGACACCATCCTTGCTTTGCTCCGGCGTCATCGAAGGTCTCCACAAACTGACCGGCATCAAAGAAGGCCCGTCGTACACAATTATCATGAACACGATGTTGATAGAATGCCTTCGGTCTCCCCAAGTTCGTCAGCTCCGGTATTTTCCCATAGGTAAGATAGTGGACGATGGTCCCTGTAATTACTTCGGCAATGGGAGGACACCCCGGCACATCAATAACCGGCTTGTTTTTGACAACCTTCCGAATTGGAACAGCTTGGGTAGGATTAGGATAAGCACCTTGTACACAGGCATTTGTAGCACACGAACCATAGGCAATGACCGCCGCGGCACCATCCGCGACTTCTTTCAGAAGCTCTGTCGATGACTTACCGCCAATAGTACAATAAACTCCCCCATCACCTAGGGTTGCGCTTCCCTCTACTATTAATAAGTACGCTCCTGGGTATTCCTTCATCGTCTTTAAGCGAACCTCTTCAGCTTGTTTTCCTGCGGCCGCTTGTAATGGCTCCATGTAGTCCAAAGAAATCATATTAAAGATCAGATCTGAAATAAGCGGATGGGCAGAGCGCAACAAGGATTCCGTACAACACGTGCATTCCTGTAAATTAAGGTAAATCACAGGTAAGCGCGGTTTGCTTTCAAGGGCCTGAACAATCTTAGGGAATTCGGTGGCATCCAGTCCCAGCATAGCACCCGTTAAGGCGCAGAATTTGAGAAAATCCCTCCTGGTAACTCCTCTGCGACGGGCCAACTGATAATAACTCTCGGATTCTGACAATCTTAACCCTCCCTCAATTCTTGGTTATTCCTAATCAAAGCAAATTCATAGTTATTCTTTGAAATTTGATGGTCAATTATTCCAAACAGCAAATTCAGTCCTTTCGGAATCATCCCCCTGGAATCTCAAAGGCCTTCAGGACAATAAAATGGAGGATGTCTCAATCTATATGAGACATCCTCTGATGGGCTTCGCTGGTGTATACACCAGCTCTCTTAGGACTGCAGGTCGCCAGATATTAAGAGCTGTCATCTTAACGAAAAGAATCAGATTCCATTGCTTTCCAGGAAATCCCGCAGCAAATTCATACAGACAGCCTTGCGATACTCTGCGGAAATTCTCCCCCTGATGGGAAGGATCGCCTGATCATAGGCTCTCAGATATTCTTCCTTAACAGCTTTTTTGGCTTCTTCAATAGTCTTACCACTAAGCATCGCGTCCAGATCCGGTCGTCTGATCACAACCTCGCTGACTGCCCCGAAGGCAGTCTGACAGTTGAAGATCATGCCACCCTCTGTCTCAAGAATGCCGGCAAAGGATACCGGATAATAACTCTTTACCATAGTCCTTTCCCCTCCTCTGCCGCAATGCTGATTGCCTGGACAATGGCATTATAACCGGTACATCGGCAAAGATTCCCGGAAATACCGGCCCGAATCTCAGCTTCCGTAGGGTTAGGTTTTTTCACCAGTATGCATTCAGAGGCCAAAATCATACCGGGAATGCAAAACCCACACTGGACAGCACTGACTGAGGCATAGGCCTTGTCCAGCGCAGCAAAACGCTCAGTTTCACGGTAGCCTTCAATGGTGGTAACTGTACTCCCTTTAATACTGCCCAGAGCTACCAGACAAGAGTTGACCAGCTGTCCATCCAGAATGACTGAGCAAGCCCCGCATTCACCTTCTTTACAACCACACTTAACTCCGGTAATCCGGAATTCCTGGCGCAGGACATCAAGCAAACGCGCGTTTGCTTGGGCCTGCGAGACGACCTCTTGGCCGTTAAGCATAAACTTGACCATTACTTTCCCCCCCTTGTAAAACTCTCATGGTATCTTCCGGCGTGAAGGGCGCTTTATTCAAGTTAACGCCCAGGGCGTTTTCCATAGCTTCTACATAAGCCGGAGCCGCACCAACGAGAGGAAGTTCACCGGCACCCTTGGCTCCATAGGGACCGTGGGTATAGGGATTATTCATGATTTTGGTCACAAGATTGGGCACATCCAGGGCTGTCGGAATGATGTAATCGCTCAAACTGTTGTTGCGGATCATGCCTTGTTCGTTGCAACTCATCTCCTCCATGGAAGCATAGCCAATCCCCTGGAGAAAACCTCCCTGCATCTGGCCCAAAATAATATTCATATCCACAGGAACGCCTACATCGAAAGTACCCCAGGCACCCAGAATTTTGGATGTGGCGGTAAGGGTGTCAACTTCCACTTCGATGGCATTAACTGACCAGGAATAGGTGGGATAAGCATCACCCTTGAATTCTGTAATGCTAAAGGGAATGACAAAATCAGGCTCGACGAAATGTTCTTCAATCACTTGTTCTTCCCCTGCTTTCCATTCGTCCTTCAGCCTCTCTGCCGCCCGCCTGAGCAATCCCCCGACGGTCATCAGGGAACGGCTGGCTACTGTGGGACCTGAGTCAGGAACCCGATCCGTGTCAGGATTATCTATTAAAACCCTATCCAATCCAAGGAAATTCCCAAAGTATCGGCCACAATTTTGCTGAAGGTCGTTTTCAGGCCTTGCCCGATATCCGAATTACTGGCCAGGATCTCTACCGTCTCATCCGGGTTTTTTCTGATCCTAACAACGGCCTTAATGATGTCCCGTTCTCCGCTGCCGGTGAAGCCGCAGCCATGGAAGAACATAGACATCCCAATGCCTTTGCGATAGCGGCCTGTCTGATTTCTGTACTGTCGGCGTTTTTCACGGTAATTAGTCAGCTCATCAATCTGCTCAATCATTTCCGGCAAAGGTACGTGGAAATGATACTTACCGCCGGTAGACGTAGCATCACCCTGCTTAACCATATACTTTTGTTTTAGTTCCAGGGAATCCAGGCCCATTTCCCTGGCGATATGATCCATCATCATTTCTACAGCGAAAAAGGTCTGAGGAGCACCAAAACCCCGGTAGGCACCGCAAGGTACAGTACAATCCGGGTAATGCGGGCCCTTGGCCTTGGCAGAGTGCAGCAGCCTCCCCAAAAGCATACCCTCCGGGACGTGATCATCTACGTATAGAGCACGACCGCTGATTTTAGCATCATGATCCTTTTTCTTCACGGGTTTACTTATGGCCTCCATAAAGTCCCTCCTCTTTCCATTAATTCTGATCATCCAGGTAGCTTACCAGTTTGTGATAATCTTCCTTTGTGTCTGTATCGATCAGGCAGCCAAGGTCGTCGACAGGAACTGTTGCAGCCTGGATGGCAAGCTTTTTCCAGACTTCACGCAGCCCCCCTTTTCCTTCAAAATTGAGAATCAGCTCCCGGCATTGCCAGGCAATCAAGGGCGGATGTTTGCGCTGTCCTTCAATGGTCGGAAAGGCCACCAGGGCCTGAGCTCTGAGCATAGCCTCCTTTACTGCCCTGAATGTCCCTGTCTGAATGGCCGGCATATCTCCCGGCAGAAGATAAAAAGCAGTACAGGGCTTAAGGGCAGAGACCCCAATTTTTATTGAGGTCAACATATCAGTTTCGGCATAGTTGCGATTATAGGCAAATAGCAACCGGGAACCGACGTATTTATCAGCCAGGTAAGCTTCAACTTCTTGAGCCCGATAACCTAAAACGAGAACAACTTGATTTACGCCGGCACTAAGCATGCTGTCAATACTGCATTCAATCATTGTTTTGTCCTTCAATTTCAAAAGCGGCTTAAAGGCTGGCATACGGCTGGATAACCCTGCAGCTAGTATGATGCCATTAACTTTCATTCAAATCTCTCGCTTTCTAATGTTCAGTCCATTGATTTTATATGCTTTCGCTTGCTTCTTGCCTTCTCTTTGCTTATTTCTTACATATTTATTACTTACTTTTTACCTACTGCTTAGTTGGTGACTTTTTATAAAACGTATCCTTCAAAGGCAGCTGAGCGCGGAATATGCCATCGAATCGGTAATAAGCATGGGAGCAAGCCGGAGCTGTGGGAATCAGGCATAATTCTCCAACCCCTTTTGCTCCATAGGTTTCAGGGATTTTCCCTTGGCCTTGCACCAGAATAACCTCCAGGTCCGGAACGTCCGTGGCCCTCATCAGGCCTAAGGTACCTAGTTTGGTCTTGGGATAACCGCCCTCAACTTTGAACTCTTCGGTCACAGCATAGCCTAAGCCCATCACGATTCCCCCTTCAATCTGTCCTTCAACGGACTGGATATTCACAGGGGTTCCCACATCAAAGGCTGCCACAACTTTCTCGATTTTTCCTGCTTCATTAAGAATGACAACTTGAGCTCCGTAACTATAACTCACATGACTGATGGGATTCTCTTTCACAGCTCCCATGGGATCCGTTTGGGCAGAATAATCTCCATAAAACTCTTTACCTTCTAAATCAGCCAGGGTTAAGCCTTGATCCAATTCTGCTTTCAATTTTTCCGAGACTCGTCTTACGGCTTCCCCTGTTACCACCGTCTGCCGAGATGCAGTACTGGTCCCTGAATTAGGCGTACGCAGAGTATCCGCTCTTTCGTGGAGGATCAGAGCCGGGTCTATTCCCGTAGTCTGACAGAGCACAGTGGCACACATTGTGCCAATTCCCTGTCCCATGCAGGCTGCCGAGGTGCGAATATGAACTTTTCCCTCCTCAATGGATAAAATACAGCGGCCGATATCCTTCTTGCCCACACCTGTTCCACTGTTTTTAAAGCCTATGGCGATCCCGGCATAGGGATTGGACTCATAGACATCCTTAACGGCTGCCAAACATTCTGCCATGGCTACGCTTTCATCCGCTATCTGGCCGTTAGGCAGGATTTGCCCGGGACGGATGGCATTGCGATAACGCATTTCCCAAGGGGAAATACCCACCATTTCTGCCAGTAGGTTAATATTGTTTTCCGTGGCAAAGCAGCTTTGGGTTACCCCAAAACCCCGAAAAGCCCCGCCCACAACATTATTGGTATAGACCGACATGCCAAAAATATTAATATTCTGATAATTATAGGGTCCCGCAGCATGAGTGCAGGCCCGATGCAACACAGGGCCGCCCAGGGAGGCATAAGCCCCGGTATCCGCAATGATAACCCCTTTCATACCTGTCAAATAACCATTTTCGTCACAAGCTGTGGTGAACTCCAATTCCATGGCATGTCGTTTCGTATGATAATCCAGGCTTTCCTGCCTGGAAAATTTAACTTTGACCGGTTTTTTGGTATGCCAGGCCATTAAGGCTGCATGATGTTGAACACTCATATCTTCTTTGCCGCCAAATCCGCCGCCCACCAGTTGAGTACGACAATGGACTTTTTCCGGAGGTATCTCCAGCATCATGGAGATTTCACGCTGCTCGTCATACACGGACTGAGAACCGGAATACAAGAAAATACCATCCTCTCCCTCGGGCAGGGCAATGGCACATTCCGGTTCCAGGAAGCCATGCTCCTGAAAGGGGGTCTTATATTTTCTGGTTACGACATATTTGGAATGCTTAATGGCTTCCTCCGCATTACCCCGCTGCAGACTGGCGCGGCTCATGACATTCCCAACCGCGTGGATTAAAGGGGCATCTGCCTTTAAGGCATCGGTGGGGCAAGTTACGGGCTCCAGTTCGGTATAGTCTACTTCGACTAATTGGCAGACTTCCTCCAGTTTGTCTTTATGATAGGTTGCTACTAAGGCCAGGGAATCTCCCATATATCTGGTGGTACCGCCTTGGGCAATCATGACGTCCCAGTCCTGCTTGGCATGTCCAATCAAATTATTGGGGACATCTTGGGCCAGCAAAATTTTCACACAGTCCGGATGAGCTTCAGCTTTGCTGATATCAATTTTTTCCACAATAGCTCTGGGATATTTGGAACGAACTGCCTTAGCATAAATCATGCCCGGCAAGACAAGATCATCGACAAAAACCCCCGTTCCATTGACCTTTTCCGTTACATCGATACGTTTAAATTTCCGGGCCACTTTCAGCTCCCTTGGTGTACTGGGGATTTCCAGCTTATCCCTAAAATAGTCCGCAGCCCTTAAAATAGCTTCTTCTATTTTCTTATAACCGGTACAGCGGCAAATGTTGCCTTTGATGGCTTTCTTGACATCCCCTGGCGTCGGATTTAAATTAACATCCAACAAGGCTTTGGCGCATATGATCATTCCCGGAATACAAAAACCGCACTGAACCGCACCTGCTTCTCCAAAACAGTGTTCATAAACTGCCTTTTCTCTCTCACTCAAGCCTTCAACCGTAAGAATCCGTCTTCCTACGAACTTGGATACTTTCTGCACACAAGCCTTCAGCGCTTTGCCATCCACTAAAACCGTACACGTCCCGCAGACCCCTTCACTGCAGCCATCCTTTACCGAAGTAATCCTCAAATCATCTCTTAAAAAGAGTAAGAGAGGTTTGTCACTCATTGCAACAACATTTTCGCCATTGATATTTAAGGTAAACATAAATAACCTCCAGTCTTATAAAGATTCAACAGCCGGTGTTATGAATCATTATAAGCAGGAGGTTATGTTTCATCAAATTCTTTCTCAAAAGCACTTGCTTCATAAAAAGCCCTCTTCTAAAATAATCTGTCAAATTCATCCTTGGCGTATTGGCGCACCTTCAGCTCAAACTGCTGGTATTTTTCCATGAATTCAACCCCTTCTTTTGTCAAATAAGTCTTGCCGCCCTTACTGCCGCCATGTTTCCTTTCGACCACTGCATACCCTAACTCTTGTTCCAGCCCGTTGAGCATATTCCAGGCTTTGCTGTAAGACAAGGCAATATGCCTGCAGGCACTTCTGACAGAGTTTGTTTCTTGAATCAAAAGCAACAGCAACTTTGTTCTGGAATCGAAAAACAAGCATTCTTTTTCAATACTTATTCTCACAAAGGGATGCAAAATATGCTGGTTATGTTTTTTTAAGAGGAGATCCAAGCGATCAATGTCGTCCATATCCCGGAGAACACCCTCGTCATCCATATCCATCCATTCTCTTTCAATCCCCAGGCTGCGAATGGCTCCCCGCATTCCTAAACTTCCATTGTACCCCAGTATCTTAGGGATCAACTCTGAAGCCAGCAAAAGAGGATGACCCCCTTTCCCCTGATAGGATGGTGAAATTACCTTTGCCCTACATTCCATCATCTTGCGAAGAGTCTCTGGGGTAAACATGGGAATATTAACGGGGTTGAAGAGTACCTGATCACATTTATTCTGTAAAAATCTCAGCCCAATTTTGGCGGAATCAAACATCTGAGAGTTCTCATATTGTTTATTTGGCAAAAAGATGACTCCATAATCCGCTAAATCATGTTCGATTTCTCCAGTTTCGCTTCCGGTAATGACGACAATCGGGGAAATTTCAACTTGTTGAAAGGATAAAACAATTCTTTTCACTGCAGTAATAGAGCCAATTTTCCAGAGTGGTTGCCGTTGGTCTCTATCTGAAGTTTTTCCGGCAGCCACAATAATTCCGCCTGTTGTTTTCTTTGCTTTTATTTCCATACTCTTACCCCGTCCGGTAGTGGCCTGTTTAAAAGTCGGCTTTACCGATTTATTATCAATAGTACATATTAATGATAAACAATTCAGCCAAAGATGTCCATGGCTTTAACCTGGTTCCCATTTTAAAAGGATCTACATACTTATATTGGGTAATAATCTTTCCCCGTTGAATCCACTCTTAGTTGCAGTAGTTACATAAATGCCTAAAGACTTATAAGGAGATTTTAGAAAATGGAATCAAGCGAAGAATATTTTGCCGTGTTTTTTACCACTTCCGGAGCAATAAGATTTCATAGGTTTTTACGCAACAATACCATTCCGGCTGAAGTTAAGCCGGTACCCAGAAATCTGAGCACAAGTTGTGCCATAGGCATTGAGTTTTTCTATACAGGTAATTTAAGTCTGTTAATCATCCAGGATATTAAACAAATCTACATTAAGCAAGACGATCAGTACATTTTAAAGTACGCCAAAGGCCACTAACTGCCTGGTTTGAACGAAATATTTAAAAATCCCGCAATCACTTGCGGGATAAAGTAGTCTCTGGTGCGCCACCCCAGATTCGAACTGGGGACCTGCCGATTAAGAGTCGGATGCTCTACCAGCTGAGCTAGTGGCGCATTTGGTAGCCCCAACGGGATTCGAACCCGTGTTTCCGCCTTGAGAGGGCAGCGTCTTGGGCCTCTTGACTATGGGGCCATGAATTTTGGCTCCGGGACTAGGATTCGAACCTAGGCTATGTGATTCAGAGTCACACGTGCTACCACTACACAATCCCGGAAGACTAACTGCCTTCCAAATCAGCAGTCATCACTAAAGCAATATGAATGATCATTTGGTTTAGATTATGTCACGTCCTCTATTATAGTTTATTTATAACTTATATGCTAGTCATTTTATAATTTTTTTTAGAACTCCTTCATAAAGCACTCTTCTCAATTGGAGAGCCCGATCTCTGTCTGCTATACCCCTTCCCCTCAAGGTTTCTGAATATAGTCGATAGCCTTTTCTAAACGTTCCAAGCATTTCTTTTTCCCTAATAAAGCCATAACGTCAAACAAACCCGGGCTAACGGTCTGACCCGTCAAGGCTAGTCTGGTCGGGTGAATAAGGGTACCGCCTTTAATCTCAAGTTCCGACATCAATTGGCGATAGGCACTTTCCACCCTTTCCGTATCAAACCCCTCCAGGATTGCCAAACACGCTCTGCCCTTGGCAAGCAAATCAGCCACGTTTTCTTGTTTAACAAAGTATTTCTCGCGGCCTTTTTCATCATAGGCAACAATATCCTGAAAAAAGTAACGACTTGCTTCCACCAGTTCTCTTAGAGTTCTTACTCTTTCCCTGACCGTGTTTACGACGTCACGAATGTAATGTTGCTTATCTTCTGCTTCCCTAGGAGTGATTAGACCCGCCTGAATGAAAAAGGGTATGGCTTGCAGAGTAAGGCTATCTAAATCACAAGTGGTCATATATTGGCCATTAAGCCAGATTAATTTTTGAACATCATAGACCGCAGCGGTTTTCGATACCTTTTCGAGGGCAAAAGCCGGGATTGTTTGGTCTGGGGAGATGAGTTCACTCTGCTCCCCTGTGGGTGCCCAGCCCAGAAGGGTCAAATAATTGAGTAAAGCTTCAGGGAGACAACCCATCTCTTGGAATTCTCCCACGGAAGTTGCGCCGTGTCGTTTGCTTAATTTACTGCGGTCCGGTGCTAAAATCATGGATAAGTGGGCAAAAGAAGGTATTTCGTATCCCAAGGCATCATAGATAAGACGTTGCTTAGGGGTATTGGACAAATGTTCTTCAGCCCTAATAACATGACTAATCTCCATAGCATGGTCATCCACGACACAGGCAAAATTGTAGGCTGCCGTGCCATTGGATTTCATTATGATAAAATCATCAAATTGCTCTAACTCAAAGCGGACTGTTCCTCTAATAATATCTTGGACGATAACTTGACCTCTTTCCGGCACTTTAAGCCGGATCACCGAAGGCTGGCCTTGATCCAGGCGCTCTTTAACCTCCTCCGCCGATAAATTTCGGCATTTTCCTGAATAGCGAAAGGGTTTACCCTCCTGCCGCTGCTTTTGACGTTCTTCTTCTATTTCTTCTCCCCTGCAAAAACAATGATAGGCTTTTTTCTCTTGTATTAAGATTTGAGCCGCACTTGTGTAAAAACCTTGCCTTTGAGATTGAAAATAGGGGCCAAAATCCCCACCTTTTTCCGGGCCCTCATCCCAGTTAATCTTTAACCACTTCAGGCTGTCCAGAATTTGCTGAACAGAATCGTCGATAAGGCGTTCGGCATCCGTATCCTCAATTCGAAGGATTAATGTACCCTTATGTTTTTTGGCAAACAGCCAGTTGAACAAGGCTGTTCTTGCTCCCCCGATATGCAAATAGCCTGTAGGGCTGGGGGCAAATCTTACTCTGACCTTTTCCATAGTTAACTCTCCCATGCTTAATTGTCTCTCCTCATACTGCTTAAGGTATTTTCGTTATTTTATAAATGTTTAACACAATCGATCATCATTTTTATATTATCATTAGTTATTATTATTTAATTATATATCTGTGCGTGTCCATATATCAAGCTGCGAGACACATGAAGGAAAATTTCCTTGTCAACCACCTTTCCCCGCAAACCGAACTTGTTCATCTCAATTTTTACAAAATAAAAATCCCAGGCTGTAGAGCCTGGGGCTGATTTGCTAATCTGTCGTTGTTTGTTTCTATCTGAATTACTACTGACTAGATTGCTCAGGCTTTACTTCTGCTTGATTAAGGGCGTCAGTCAGTAATAAAACTAACTGGCACCCTGGATTTCTCAAACATTTGGTTTTGATTAAAATCAATTGAGGCATAATTCAAGTCAAATCGACTATTTTGCTGCTGCTTGTTCAGCTGGGATCTGAACCAATCTGCCCAACTTATTAGCACCAGCATAAACCACATAGGTATCGCCTAGGATATCAGACAATCCCTGCTTCACTGCCAGAATGATTGCTTTTATTTCCGGATTTTTAAAGGCGTTTTCGACTTCCTGTAAGAACACCTGATAATCAAAGGTATTGGTACCGGCTGACAAGGCATTGCCCGAGTCTTCAATTGTCCCGTCTACCTTAAAAATAGCAATGGTTTGGCCTAGTCCTTTTTGATAAGTCTCAGTACTAAATGGTGATTTTGAAGATAACAGTTATTGAAACCCAGCGTTTTTTATTCATAACTTTCCTCCTAGTTAATTTATCATCTTGCAGCGAGAAGACTCAGAGTTTCCGGGATGACACAATGGATTTTAGATTCCCTTCCGAAGAATTGCGAATCAAATTGACAATGTAGGCAAAGAAATCGAAAACACTGCAAGGCAACTAAAAAGCACCTTCGAATTGCGCGAGTGCTTTTTCTATATTTATAGATTTGCAGTTTTTTTCTCTAAAGCCTTAATTCTGCTCTCATAGTCGTTAAAACTATTATCTTCAGCAATAACGAATGACTTAATTATTTGTAAATCTGATTTTACTTTCTTCATATCAGATTCTAATACTTTCTGTCCTTCTTCTACTTTTCCCAACCTATTTTCAATAATCCGCTGTCCCTAAGCCAGGGTTTTGAACATATCCCGAACTTCTTCAAGTATTACACCCACCTGATTTTCATTCATAAGTTCACCGCCTTATATATGTTCAAGCCTTTATTATACCATAAGTGGGTTTTAAGGGTAATATATTTCGCCTCGATCTTTTCATGCTTTGCCGCCTCAACGCTGCACAATTCGACTTACTCCCATGCCATTATCCTCAAAAACCATTAGTAAACAAATTTAGGCAATATATTCCTTATTATAGGAAATTTAGCGATTGCCACTATTTTCATCGAATGTTATATTTGGGGTAGCCAAAATATCCGAAAGGGTGAAAAAATTATGGACTATCTGAACGAAGGTAAGATTAATGACTACCGTGTTAATTTCCATAATAACGGAAAAATCATCAGCGTTGAAGTAACCTGCTGCGGTGGACATATCGGAGAGATGCGCTTCAAACACGGTGAACATAAACAATGCTTGGCTTGCGGGAAGCTGCATACATTAAAGCTCCAGCACAATCACTTTCATATCCGCCAATCCAAATGAAGACAAAATATCGTAATATGGCTATATCATCGCCCAAATAATCCCAGCGGCATTGCTATGAAGGGTCTAAGGCATACTACTACCTTAGACCCTTTCGCTAAAAACCATTAATTATATTTGGCAAGGATGTATTAAAACAGGTCTTAAGACTTTCTTCGGCTGTTTCCTTCAAGGCTTCCTTGGTCGTTCCAAAAACAATGATTGTCACGAAGAGAGTGGCACTACCTAAAGACCACTCACTCCACCCCTGGGATTGTTTACTGCTAATGCTTCTGCCGGTAGAAGATAACCATAAATTTTCCTGACCCTCAACAAAAACTTTAATATGTCCAACAAAATAAGCCTTAGCACTTGTCCAATCCCTGATCTCTTCAATCCATTGAGTAAGAGCTTGTTTAACCCTTTCGGACTTTACCTTTTCTAAAAGCACCAGGCTGTAGGTCTCAGAAAAAATTGCCGGGTCAGAATCTTTAGTCGAGGACTTAAGTAAATGCTGATCACTCACCCTTCGTCACCGCTTTACGCCAGATTTGAGGATTGACTTCAGTGTGGGCGGATATTGCATAGAAAAGGCCTGAAGAATTGATCCTTTTAATATCTTCTGCGACTTGGCTAACTTGCTCAGGTTCTAAACAGTCGATTTTGTTCAAGAGAATGACGTTTGCCCTTGCGATTTGTTCTTCTATTAAACCCGGCATGATCGTTGAAAGATCATCCCATCGTTCTGCATCAGCCACAACAATAGTCTTCAGACTATCTATGCCCTTTCCATACTTAGTGATGGTTTCCGCAATTGTATGGGGGAAGGCCATACCCGTTGTCTCAATGATCACCCATTCCGGTGATAACTCCTCCTGAATTTTATTAAGACAGACGGTAAGCTCTGCGTTCAGGGTACAACAGATACAGCCGGCAATAAGTTCCCGAACATTTAGCCCTTCTGCTTTGAGAATCTTATCATCAATGCCCGTTTCCCCTACTTCATTTTCAACAATTACCAAAGAAGGTTTGCCACTATCCAGCTGTTGTACCGAAAGTTCGGCTGTCAGATATCGAGCAACTTGCAAGATAATTGAAGTTTTGCCTGAACCCAGAAATCCGCCAAAAAGTAAAATATTCATTGCCTATAACTCCTTACGCTGACATTCCGCACTCTTAGTAAAAAATCCTTGATTGAGGGGATAATTATGCTTTCTATCCAATAGAAGAACAAAGTTCTATTTCACCTTAAATTGAGAGCACTCTATAAATAATCGTTC
The DNA here is from genome assembly GCF_020595055.1 of Desulfosporosinus shakirovi. Lineage (GTDB taxonomy): Bacteria > Bacillota > Desulfitobacteriia > Desulfitobacteriales > Desulfitobacteriaceae > Desulfosporosinus > Desulfosporosinus shakirovi. The sequence continues at coordinate 63,555 of NZ_JAJDOO010000003.1, forward strand.
ATAACCTTGGGTCACGCTCAATTCCAGATAGTTAAAGTCTCGGGCCAGCTTTATCATTTCTCGGCGGGTTTCCAGGGACATCAGGGCAAGATAAGCTCCGGTTTTGGAGGAATTACCGATGTAGGTGATTTTATCTCGGACAGCCTTCGGTAAAATATCCGTCCCCACCAAACTTTCGACGGATAGATGAGCGCCGAACTGACCAGCTACAATCACCTCATCCAGATCCGAAAATGTGAGATCCATAGCCTTTACCAGTGCCACAAATCCGGATAAAATCGCACTCTTGGCCAGTTGTACCTGGCGCACATCCCCCTGAGTAATGAGGACTTTATGGGGACCCTCTCCGATACGGATTCGTCGTTTCTTCCCATCGAGGTCAATATAGGGCAGTCTGGGGTCCCCCGCCTCTAGCTCTTCAGGCTTAACAATATTGCCACGGGCTGTGACAAACCCATGTTTTAACAATTCTCGTATGGCGGCCATTATCCCACTGCCACATAAACCCAGGGAAGCTTTATTGCCGATAACTTTCAGATCAAAACCCTGCTCCTTTTCGAAATAAACTTCCTCGATGGCCCCATGGGCAGCACGCATACCACAGCTGATATTCATCCCTTCCAGGGCCGGTCCCGCTGCACAAGAGCAAGAGACTAATCTTTCTCCGTCGGAGAGAACGATTTCTCCATTGGTACCGATATCGATAAAGAGTACTTTATCCTTCCTGTTGTGGAGCCCGGCCACATAAGCCCCTGCCACGATATCTGCTCCTATATAGGAAGAAACGGCGGGCAGACAATAGACCCGACCAAAGGAGGAAAGGGCAGTTAAACCCACATCCCTTGCTTTAACATCTTTAGCACCGACAAAGATAGGGGCATAAGGAGCTTTCCCAATGGAGAGGGGATCAACTCCCAAAATCATATGCATCATGGTGCAATTAGCCGCAATAGCAATTTCATAGATCAAAGAAGGAGAGATCTGCTGCCTTTCACATATGGTGTGGAGCATCTCATTTAAGGAATCGACAATGGCAGTCTGCAACTGATCCCGCCCCTCCTTACCATGTTCGAGAACATAGGTGATGCGGGTAAGCACATCCTGACCATAATTTTTCTGGGCATTGATGGCCGCTTCGCTATCAATTTCGTCTCCTGTCCTTAAGTCGATGAGGGCGGCTACAACAGTGGTCGTTCCGATATCAACGGCGACTCCGTAAAGTCTTTCCCTGGTATCCCCTTTTTCAATCCCAATAAGTTGATCTTTATTGAATATCCCAGTATAGGTTCCCTCCCCCATGGTAATTTGGCGGAGCACATCCCAGGGCAGCTGATCCATACCCAGGGCTTTTGCAAACAATAGTTCATAGGGGGTTTGGTCTTCCAGAGTAGGCTTGATAATCTCAAGGGTCTTTTTCCGGATTGCCGGATTGGGTTCATACTCTGGTACATAGCCCCCGGTCAGAACCCGGTGATTTTCCTCCTGATCAACGATGTCGATCTCCAAATCCCCTGTGGGGTAGATAAGGCAGGCTAAACGGATACCATCTGCGATCTCCTTTGGGGTAAGGCATTCTTTCTCGTCGTCAGATAGAGGCAGGAGATCTCCTCCTAAATGTTTAATCTTACACTTGCCACAGCTTCCTCGTCCTCCACAGGGACTTTCAATGAAAATCTGCTGGCCGACAAGAATATTTAAGAGATTCTTCCCTTCCCTTATATCATAGGAAAACTTTATATTTTGTCTTGGTAAGGCAATTGTATGCATGCTAAAACCTCGTTTTCCGGTACACAGCCCTCTAAATCCTATACTTCATAAGTTACATAAGCTTCATGTGCTTCCTATATCATGAGCTTCCTAACTATTTTCCTTGAACGGCATTTAACATGGCCTGAATATTTTCCAGGGATGACTTAGTTCCCAGACCACAAGCAGGCGCAATAATATCTGACCCCTCTGCCATCACCTTCTGAGTCATAAGGCGAATGCGGTCTGCATCAGCAAACTCCAAAGCAAAGGTACTTACATTACCCATCATAGTCTTACCTGGCAACATTTTTTTCGATTCTTTGATGCTGACAATCGAGTCAAAGCTGTGGGCATCAGCTCGAAGTTTATTCAGTGGTTCATAAACTTTATGCATCCGTCCGCAGATGTGCACAATCATCGGGATTTCTGGATTTCCCTCCCGGAGTCCATCGATTAATTGATTAATATAGGTCACTACGTATTCCTCAAATAAACGCGGGCCTAAGATTTCCCCTGTGCCACTGGGGTCAGAGATGGCAATCACATCGGCTCCAGCTTCGATCTGAGCCCGGCCAAAACTAATCAGACCTTCCGTGACAAACTTCATGAAAGCATGAGCCTCTTCTTTACGGCGTCTTAAAGCCTTATAGTAAACCACCGGTTCAATTAGGGAAGTGGCAACACTGACAGGTCCGGAAAGATTTCCAATAATAGGAATCTTATCAGCCTGTTCTTTCAGAATTTTAATGGCATCCAGCACTACGTTTGCCCGGTTGCTATAGGGATCTAGGTGAGGCAATTTGTTCCATTGAGAAAGATCCTCTAAGGCATACCCAGTGACATGGGGTTCATAAACGGTGGAACCCAAATCCACAACAGCACCCAGCTGTTCTGCTTCAATGGTCATACAGAAGGGTACGCCGTAATTTTCGAAACAGCCATAATCATACACTGCCTTGGCTAGTCCCGCCATTTTTATAGGATCAGTATGGGCTTCCGGCCAATGAATGTCGGCCTTTTCCATCAAGGCAGTGACTACCATATTCATCATCCCACCCGGGCAAATACAGGGTGAGCGATCCGTCTTTACACCCTTTAAAGCGTTGAGAAGTCTTTCTTTTGAATCCATAAGGACGTCCTTTCTGATCCTGTATCTATTCCGGTCCTATATCCTAAGCCATTCCCACTAATTGTTTGGCCACAGTTACCGCCCCGGTGGCGTTAACGGCATAACCATCAGCGTTAATTTGATTACAATAGGCCTGAGAAAGTGGTCCGCCGCCGATCATAACTTTTACTTTATCTCTGATTCCTTCTTTGACGAGGATATCCACCACCTCTTTCATACCGGGCATAGTGGTAGTCATCAGAGTGGAAAGACAAATTAGCTGGGCATCCACATCCTTTGCTTTTTCCACGAAACTCTGGAGGGGGACATCTCTCCCCAAATCATACATTTCAAATCCGGCGGTTTCGAGCATGATGCGCACCAGGTTTTTGCCAATATCATGGGTATCCCCTTCTACAACGCCGATAACACATTTGTAGTTGACAGCACCTTCGGCGGTCTCTTGAGGCAGATGCTCTCTTAAAACATCCAGACCATTATACATAGCATCGGAGCACACCAAAAGGTCGGTAACAAAATACTCTTCTTCTTCATACATTTGACCGGCTCGGTTCATGCCATCAACAAGCCCTTTAAGAACCCCGTCAAGGGCTTCGTAACCTGCCGCAATATAGTCTTTGGCTACATCGGCAGCATTTTCATCGTCCATTTCAAAGACGCAATCGGATAATTGTTGTAATAATTCTTCTTTTGACTTAACCATTATGTTCACCTTCACCTTCTAATTTGTTGATTAATGGTTCGTTGCGGGTTCATTTAATAACCCTTCATCAATAGGATAGCGTCCATATTTGCGAACTGCTTCCATCATATGGTCTATATTCTCAACAGGCACATTTTGCGTAATATCACAACCGGAAGCGATAATATAGCCCATAGGGCTGTCTTTTCCCTTGAGGATACAGGTCTTAACCGATTCAAAAATGTCTGATCTGGAGCCCAGCATCAGCACATCGACGGGCGGAACATTACCCAAGATGGGTAAGCGTTTGCCCACTTGTTCTTTCACATATTCCAGATCCACCAGGTTATCAATACTCAGCATATCCGGCCCTGTATCCACCATTTCCATGACAATACTCGTCGTATTGCCACAGATATGATAGCAACACATTCCCCCTAATTGATGAATATAGTTCATCAATTCCGTTGCATAGGGCTTGACGAAGTCTACATATTGGCTCTTTTTCAAGAGGGTGCCTGAGGCAATGGGATCACACATGAGAATAATAATGCCGCGCTCAATATATTCCTTATAAATATCCTTAAGTGCGTCGGTACACAGGCGAAGCAGACGATGGATGGAGGCCGGGTCTTTACGGGTAGCTCTTAAAAGATGTTCAGTGGGAAAGATACTGGAAACGGCTGTGAAAGGTCCCGTAATCAATACCCCTGTGGGGACCTCCTGACCCATCTTTTCCTGACAGATTTCACAAGCCTCTAAAGTTCTGGCAAACCAAGGATCATTTTCTTTTTTGGTTTTGTTGAAATCCAGTTGATCGATATCTTGAAGATTATGTAAAACATGATTGACGATTGCAGGCAGACTATCCTCAGGATCATTCATTTCTGACCCCAGGGCGGTTCCTATCCCGTGAAGACCATATTCAATGATCATCATATCGTTCCCATAACGTTGATAACAATCGATTTGAGACTGAGCCTGCTTGAGTGCCGAAGCACGTTTTTCTCGATGGGTCATCCCTGAAACTCTGTGGGAGATGGAAACTAAGATAGGCATGGCCAGAATGCGATCCATTTTTTCTCCTTTCATAAAAGCTTGAAGCCGTTCATTGGGTGTCATTTGGTCTTGTTCGTGCATAGCAGTTCCTCCTTTTTATTTCTGTTAATTAATTCCGAGACTTTCCTTTATGCTAAGTGGATGTTCCGATTTCCCTGCTGCAAGCGGTAGTCTCCTGTGACGTAACTCTCTGGTGGAGACTTGCGCCGAAGGCGCAGTGCTGCATATTGAATACTATCGCGTCGTAGGATGAGTATGCCGAGCCCTTTACCCGATAGAAATACTTAGCGGCGAAGGAGGTTGAATCCTCTACCGAAACCCCGATGTTCGGCTTTAGCTGAACGAGTTCACCGGAAATTACGCTGTCAAAAGCTTTAAGATCTTGATTTGGGCATCTTGGAGTATGTGATTACGATTATGGATACAGACATTGCCGACCAGGTTAACTTTACCGCGGAGTTCCAAACAGGCTTGGGCATAGGACATGGGTTCAGGTAAAGGGTAACTCTCCCACTCAGCCATTCCCAGGGCCGTTAACTGCAGAGCAGTCTTAGGACAGAGATGCATTACCGATTGTCCGCCAATTATCTTCAAGGCGTCTTCCACAAAAGGTTTAGAAAAATGTCGACCCTGCAATTCAAAGTATTTGGGCCCGAGGATATTCAGCCCCCCCACCGGATCTTCAAAGGCAATGAAGTCCACTCCAGCTGCGAGGGATTTTTCAATATACCGTAACAGCTGAAGGCGTATCTTCTCTACTACTTTTTCAATGACTTCAGGATTTTTTCTCCAGATCTTGAAGACTCTGCTAATATCACTTAAATTGTTTAAGATCGTCATTGGGCCGCAGATCTCAACCCCAACCGCTTCCTTTGCTGCTTTAAGAAGTTTCACAGCTTTTAGGGTCTCTTTTAAGCGACCTTTCTCAAAATCCAAATCGGGGAGCCCCAACAAAGCTTCTTCATCTTTGCACACCGGTTCCCGGCAGCGTGGCCCAATGGTTGCCGTTCCCAGCTTGATATTGCCGCCTAAATTCTCCGCTTCAACGGTATGACAAAAAGGCACCATACAAAGGGCGCCTCCTTCAACTTCTCGCAGGGTGCAAGCAATCCTAGCCATTCCTTCTCCATAAGTGTAAGCCTCGGGAAAAGGCAAACCTACCTTTTCCACCACACTCTCTGTGAAACCGCTGGTATCCGACCCTTCAGGGCATTTAAAATTTGTAAATTGGATCATAGAGTTCCTCCTGACTATATCTAGACGTTATTATCAAACTAAAGTTTCATAACTATTTAATGATGCTTTGATCTAACCAAAAAATTATATCATAACTCATAAAAATTTTAAATAATTGTATTGAATTATGCTTATATTTTAAAATAATTCAATTTTTTCCCTTCCACCAAGGATTAGCAGCTGGGTGTAGGTTAAATTCGTCAGTACTGACGAATTTAACCTAGCCGCCTCATTCGTTAATTTCACCTAATTGTTTCCTGAATAAGTTTCGGAAGTTAGGGAAATTTAAGATTAACCCCTAGTCAAAACCTTAGAACCAACTTAATTTGTTGCAAACTTATCTTAATCTCAAGGAGGTACCTCATTATGGCAAAATACAATTTACCTGTCGACAAAAATCAAGTTGCTGCTCAATCGGGTGTTACTCTTGGCCCTAACACTACATCTCGTCAGAACGGCAGTGTCGGTGGCGAAATGGTTAAACAAACCTTCGAAAGTTTCGGAAAGAAAAAATAATCTGCCCCTTAGGACATATTAGATGGTAATCCCCCTGTGTTGTTCTCTGTCATAATCACAAAAGAGGTTAAAGTTAGACAATAAAATAACGCCCCCAGTCGGGGCGTTATTTTGGTGTTAGTTCAGAATGTGAATGACTGGTGTGGGGCATAGCGGTTATTAGTATCATTAATCTTCTTATTCAACCTTCGACAATAACCTTACCATTAGCTAAAGGAAACACAAAATCCAAACCCCTTTCATCTTTGTACTTATCATAAGTTTTTCGCCATTCAATAGTGTTATCATGCTTATATTTGCTTACTACAAGCTCAGTATCATACCAAATAGAAGAGACATAGGCAGGTTGAGGTATACATTTTATTTCCCTGACAGCAGTAACTATGTAACCGCCGTCCGACGTGGTCCTGATCTTTCCTGCCGCATAGTTTATATCTTCCATTCTTTTCTCTTCCTGACCATTATAATCAACAACCAAGATACTGCCTTGATTTTGTTGTCCTGCCGCAATAATAATATTGTTATTTGGAAGCAAAGATAAGACACGCCCCCACAACCCCTTGTGAAGGTCTGATTTCAACCATACTCTGTTTCCATTTTCATCAAGCTTCATTAGAAATCCGCTGACAAGAGTACCTTCAACGGCGCTGCTCCCCTTGTCGCCGAGAACATAGACATAACCGTCAGCAAGGCCAAGTTGATTGTAGACAAAGTGTTCATTTTCGTTAGTCTTGACTACCCATTCCAAGGAAAGGTTTACAGCGATCCTAGCAACAAAATCAGCAAACTTTTGTCCTTCAGGCAGTCCGAAATCTCCATTTTGTGATGTCGTGTGGCCATTGATGATCATTCCCAGATCCTTGTCATATTTTGCACCGTCAAGATTTTCAAAGCCCCTGCCCCCAAACCCTTTTTGCTGTATGACCTGACCATCTTTAGCCAGTTTCGTAACGACAATATCGGATTCTCCGCCCCTCGTCTGTTTCCCGTTTTCACCCGACCACTTTCCTACCGCCAGGATTTCTTCCTTCTCTGTGATAAAAAGATACCGCAGCATATCCCCTAGATCATCGTCAAACTTCTGTTGCCAAAGTTCTTCTCCATTCTTATCACATTTTACAAGGATACTTTTTTCGCAAATCATACCCTGATCACTGTAACGGGGGGATGTCTGAACTGAAAAGATATAACTTCCATCAGGAAAAACCTGCAGATTATTGATCTCTCCCGAGATTGTCGGATACATGTAAACTTTGTCCCAGACAACGCTGCCTTCAAGATCCAGCTTCAATATTTTAGGCCAGCTTTTAGAATTATTTTCATTAACCAAACTTGTTGCAAGATTTACTTTATAACCGCAGAGTAGCCCGTCCTTTGTTTCTCTGACAATCAAATCGCCCAAAGAATCAATGTTTAAATCCATCTTTATCTCAGGAACCATGCTAGGGTTTATATCTTCCAACTTGACATAATTTGTTGATATTCCGCTGATGGTAAGCCAATTATTTTCGTTATTAAAATCATTATGCAAATGCAGCCCTGCCACCGGTAAGCCTTCATCAGTATTCTCCGGATCATTCTTACCTGTACTAAGTCCAGGCTTGCTGAACCCTAACGATGACCATAACAAGGCACAAAGCAAGCCAAGCATAAGAACTAATTGTATCTTCCTTTTCAAACTGTCATCTCCCTCACAATCCATATTAAGTTCGATGTTTTTCAAGAAAACAACCCCAGACTATTGCAATAGTTTTGGTTTATACTACTGCAATAGTCTCGAGTTGTCAAGGAAAATCTACATTGCTTAACTGTTCTCTTGGCAGGGGCGGTTATTTCTTCTTCGTGATCATAACAATAAGGAAATCACTATCGACAACACGCAAGGCAACCCAAATACAAATAAATCCAATCCAATAACTAGTAAGGCATAGATAATCTTGTCAGTTTCGTCCTGTACTCTTCGCAGAGCTGCATTAACCTATAGATTCCTTCAATATAGTGGATAAAACATTAATTGCATATAATGGCACATTCGTTAACCATTCTTCATGTCTGTAATCTGACATTGATGTGCGGATCGCATACTTCGGCTGATACTTTTGACAGAAAGTTTTTAGGCTTTTAGCCTGGAGGTTTTCTGCGGCTTTGACCTCAAGAGGCACAATATTCATTTCACTTTGGAATATGAAATCGATTTCTGCACTAGCCTTTTCTGCGGACCAGTAATATGGCGTTATTTCTCGACTGGCTATAAGCTGCTGTAGTACGTATTGCTCGGTTAAGGCACCTATAAACTCTTCAAATAGTTTGTCACCCTCAAGCAACGATTTAAGATCAAGTTCACTCATTGCACCAAGCAATCCAACGTCAAGAACAAATAATTTAAACGCATTGAAGTCTTGATAAGCCCTGAGGGGCATATCTGGCTTTGTGACTCTACTTATCTTATAGATTAATCCGCAGTCGATTAGCCAAGTCATGGCGAGCTCATACTCTCTGGCTCTTGCGCCTTGCCGTATAAGTCCGTATATAAATTTGCGGTTTTCCTTAGCAAGCTGAGCAGGCGTCGAACTCCATAACATTCGGATTCGAGGCACCGCTTCGTTGGGAGCATGCTTTGAAAAATCCTGTTCATAGGCCATTAGTATTTCCTTTTGCAGCTGACGTACTTTGCCATAATCAGAGGCTTCAATGAACGACGCAACAACTGCTGGCATGCCACCGATGTAATAATACTGTTTTAACAAATCTATGTACTTACCCTTAAAGCTTGTTATCAGATTAAAATCTTTGCTAAGGAGCAATTTTACTAATTCGTCGTTGCCCATAGCGCTTAGGAATTCCAAAAAATCCAAGGGATATAAGTCTAAAAATTCCACTTTCCCTACAGGAAACGATGTACCGGGATGGAGTGCCACGCCAAGCAATGACCCTGCAGCAATAATGTGATATTCAGGAGAATTTTCGCAAAAATATTTAAGTGAGGTCAATGCGCTCGGCACTTCTTGAACCTCATCGAAAATAATCAAGGTGTTTTGTGCCTCAATTTTAACACCAGTCTCAATTTGCAGAGCTGTGATAATTCGTTCTATGTCAAGATTGCCATTGAATAAGCTTTTCATGCGCTCATTGTTGTCAAAATTTACGTAGGCACATTTCTCATAATTAGTTTTGCCAAATTCCTGCATCAGCCATGTCTTACCAACTTGTCGAGCTCCCCTAATAATTAGTGGTTTTCTATCCTTTGAATTTTTCCAGGTGACCAAATTATCCATCGATCTCCTAAACATAAAATCACCTCTCACTCCTAACATATCCATATAATACCATGCATAAGCACAATTGTCGAACGACTATTGTGATATATTCACATTCTTTCAACTGACTTCTGAGTATCTTTGCAGCAGCATGCCTTCATCAGCATCAATTTTATTCATGCAATAACCTCCTACTGTCTCAAGAAATATATGCACTTCAAGTGGGAGTGGTACCCTTATTCGTAAACATTTCAAAGGTTTCTTCTACAGTAACACCTATGATTACCTTTTGATAATCCTCAGCATCTACTAAAGCATATACATCTTAATAAGCCCTGCGTTATCTTTTAAAGACATGAAATAGGTTAGCTTTCCGTTGATATTTAAAAGAAGAGGAGGTGCCTTTCGAACTGCACTCAGTTCTTTAGGCACCTCCTTCTTTGTTTTCATGTACCACCCTTGCGAACTTCGCGCTTAACGGCTGTTTGTTGCTGATAACTATTGTGGGTGATTGGGTGTTTTTCACAAGAGGATTATCTGTCATGTCAATGGATCCATCGGTATATATGATGAAACAAGATGGATCTGAGCTTCAAAAGATATCGCCACTTAAACTATTCAAGCCACCGTCCATGAACGGTGGCTTGTTGTCCTATGTAGCATTCTCTTACAAAATTTCATTAAGTTTGGGATAAACCGTAAGTACATTTCGATAAAATACAGCTTCGTGATACTCTTCCGGTATAACATGCTTGATAAATTCTACATAAGGTTTAATAGGTACAAGTGGCCAATCTGATCCAAACAAAACTTTATTATAGCAATTCGAAATGACTAAGGCTTGTTGAATATACTCGACGTAAAGCCTTTTATCTTTGATTTTCATCACGTGCTCTTTATTCCCTGCGATGAGTCCGGATAAGTCTGTGTAAACATTATGATTCTTGGCGGTGACCTCTGCTGCATCAATCATCCACGGGACGCCCATATGACAGATCACAAACGTAACGTCCTCTTGTTTTACAGCTAACTCATCAATCGTTAACGGATGGGAATATTTTAAAAGCCCTTTTGGGGATTGTGTATCCCCACAATGAATCGCCACGGGAACTTGGTATTTGCGAGCAAGCTCATAGATGGGATCATAAATCGAATCATACACGTAATATGGAAAATAACCGGGATAGAGTTTAATCCCTGTCACTAACCTTTTTTTAAGTTCTCCTTCAATATAATCAAGTTCTTTATGATCTTCCTTAAGCCTTTCAGGATTGACGCCTACACAAGAAAGTAAACCTTCTACAGTCCCATCTGCCAAAACAAATTCTTCCGGACTTCCCGAAGGTTGGTTGGGCTCCCGACTGGGCGTTGACATGATGATTCCAGCTACAACACCGGCTTCTTCAAACTCTTGTCTTAGCCCTTGAGCACTAAATTCCACTTGTGATATATTTTTCGCCATTTCATTAAATCCAGGGCGACAGGAAAAATGCAAATGCGCATCAATGATTTTCAAAATACCATCCCCCTTCATCGCAATGTTTCAATTGCCTGTTTCGCCCATTGAGAATCCTGTAGTACCGCGCGACCGACGCCGATGAGGCCTTGCACCACCGTCCGCTTCGGACTTGGCAGTGGCCATGGGAGGCATAATCAGACGATTATGCAGGGTCAACGAGCCCGCTTGCAATGTATCTAGTAAATGAGCCGTAAAAGGAACCCTCCTTAAATTTTAAACGTTATTCCCACTGAGAAAGCCTGTCCTATCTGACCTCGTATACGATAATAGGATTGATACATTTTTTAATATTCCCGACTGCAACGGGAATTAATGCAAATGAGTAGTGTTCATTAATTCAGTATGAACCGTTGTTAAAGCACCTAGTTCTTGAGTTTACCGGTCTGCTTTGCTTACCTTCCGAAGCCGGCCCTTAATCGGAGTGTTCTGCAGATTCTGCAGCACCAACTCACCTTTATTGTTTAAGATTTCAACAAAGGTTGATACATCCAGGATATTGATGATTCCGATATCTGCCGGGGTTATGCCCTCAATACCGCAAAGCGTGCCCACAATGTCTACGGGTCTCATCTTTGTTTTCTTCCCGGCATTCACGTGGATCTTCATGATTTCGGTACTCAACTGCACGCCTTTTGTTTCCTTGATTTCTGGCAAGGTATTGTTTTTCGCCATAAAATCTTGTTTCGACTCATGCACCCTTGCTTCTTCCGGTCTTTCCTTTAGAAGAATCTCTTTGCCGATGTAGTCGTGGATTTCCTTTAAAAACTTATCTTCGTTTTTAGTAACAAAGGTTATGGCTTTACCCAGTTTGTTGACTCGGCCTGTTCTTCCGATCCGATGAACATAGCTTTCTCGGTCGTAGGGGATGTCATAATTGATGACCAAGGTAATGTCCTCGATATCCAGACCTCTTGAGGCAACATCTGTCGCACATAGATATCTGAAATATCCTTGTTTAAAATCCTTCATGACATTCAATCGATCTCGTTGTTCCATTCCGCCATGAAGTTTATCACAAGAATAGTCCAGCTTCACGAGTTCAGTGTAAACTTCATCGACGGTTTGCTTAGTATTGCAAAAGATCATACAACTGTCCGGGTTTTCAACCATCGTTAGATCTCGAAGAAGCTTCATCTTGTCTGTCTGATCGACAAGATATCGTTCCTGAGCGATCCGATCCGCCGCCGGATTCTGTTCTTCGATTTCCACGCGGATGGGATTTCTCATAATCTTACTGCATAAAACATTGATGTCTTGGGGCATCGTCGCTGACAATAAAAGGGTCACCCGTTCGTGGGGCAAGTTGGCAATGATCCTTTCGATTTGCTCGATAAAGCCCATATTCAGCATTTCATCTGCTTCATCAATGACCAGGTATTTTATATTTGATAGATCTAAGGTCCCTCTTTCGATATGATCGATCAAGCGACCCGGAGTTCCAACCACAACATGGGTTTTTTGTTTAAGTTCCTTTTCTTGAACATGAAAAGGGTACTTACCAAAAATTGCTGCTACTTTTGTTCTTCTAAATCTGCCGATATGAAACAGATCTTCTTTGACCTGAACTGCGAGTTCTCTGGTGGGGGTAAGCACTAATGCCTGCGGTTTATTCTGTTCCCAATCCACTAGTTCACAAATAGGGATAGCAAAGGCCGCCGTCTTTCCGCTTCCGGTCTGGGACTTGACGATGATATCCTTTTGGGCCAAGACTGCCGGGATCACTTGCTCCTGGACTTTGCTGGGACTGATGAACTTTAGTAAGCTGATTGCTTTTAATAATTCACTACTTAATTGAAAGTCGTTAAAATTACCCTTGTTCATTTAGAGGTCTCTCTTTCATTATTACAATTCCTAATTCAGGCCGCCTCAAGTACGCCGAACCATAGTGCCTTTGAAAATCCTCAATAATCATTGGAACTGCAGGAGAATGAGGTAATTCCTCGACAACTTGTATTTTATCGAATATGCGCCCGAAAACTCCAAATTCAACAAAATCGTCAGCTAGAAGCACTGAAATTCCCTCTCTAGATCCACGAATCTCAGGTTGTAACAGCCTATCTTCTAAAAGGCCAAAACCTCCACCCCGGCCTGTTTTATTTTCGCCGCGTATTCCTGCAATGGCTGATCTTCGGTGAGAAGTTTGGCCGAAGGCCCCCAAATGATCAGGGATACCTTTACAGCCTTGTTTATCAATTGAACGATATCATTATACCATGAACAGGTAAATATTTTCGTAAGTAAGAAGACCCGAACTACACACGGCTGTCGGCATATTTTACCACAATGGCAGCTAACAGCAATACACACCCGTTGCATTGAAGAATCAACTCTTCTTAAGAGTCAGAAACCCATTAATATATTCCCTTAATTTTTCCAATTTAGGAGGATTCTTTATGATCCTGAGGAATATATTCATAATAAATAATATGGGGGGAAAATAAATGGCTAATATTTTAATTGTTTCCTGTTCTAAGATTCGTGATGTAAGTTGTATCGCTTGCCTGAAATGTTTTAAAGCCGCTCAGCTTAAAGAGGGTGAATTTGCTAAGTATGACTCCGTTCAGATTGTGGGTCTCAGTGGTTGTGGCGATTGCCCTGGCCTAGTTATGCCTAAAGTTGGCTTAGTTATGGAAATGGCTGATTATTTGATGCAGGATATAGATGCCATTCATATCGGCACCTGTGTAGTTAGGGCCAAAAATACTGCCGCTTGTCCGATCGACATTGACGGTATTAAAGCAAAACTGAAAGGAAAATTTGGTAAGCCAGTAGTTATAGGAACACATAATTATTAATAATTATCTGGGTAACTGTTATAATTTCTGCGGTATCGATGTGTGAATAATGGATTTAAGGGTGATGATCCCGATTCCGCAGTAAAGATCCCAACCATAATTACAAGCCACTGTTGCACTATGAACGGTGGCTTGCGTTTTCGTCCCTTATTAATTGGCTTTTGCCAATCATCGTTAAAATATCCGACAGCATTTTGTTATCTTCGATTTTTACTTTATATGTACCCAAAATACATTATATGAATGGGAGTTTAGCGAAGTTTATTATCAAAGCCATATGAGTGGAAATTAATAGAACCCACTTTGTGGTAGTCTGTGTCTAAAATGCGCAGTAAGACGCTGTTAGCCTGTTTTTATCATTGGACCCTCGCCCTAAACGGCATTTCTTTTACACCTAGTTCAATATATACATGAATGGTTAATGGAAAATCGAAATTTTTTTTGACCAAATTCGCCCTTTGGCTCAAGAAAAAGAGTTAATGACTCCCATCCATTGGGAAACATCCTTCGCACATCAGGTAGTAAATGAATATTTTTTCCCTCAGATGTTATGACTACTCTTGCTTTTGAATGATTGACAGATAAATCAGAAGGAGTTACTATCCCAATACTGAACTCACCTTTGTATATGTGTTTACTTGGATTGTGAACATCTACCTGAAGTTTGACCGTAAAATTAGGACTATGATTGGTTGAATAATCCCAGTTAAGGTTCACTTCAGGATTATCTTCTATTTTAGTCCCACTAACATAAAACTCTAAACTAAACTCCGAATTTCTTAATTGTTCTTTCGAGTGATCCATTCCCCATCTAATACGTTTCTCAAGTAGGTGTTTCAGTTTGTGTAATTTACCTTCGTAAACTATATGAGGATAATGCCTTAGATCAAATGGAATATCTTCAACCTTCTGGTAAGTAATATGACTCTTTTGCCGAGTGCATGAGAGTAACCAGTTTCATAAAAAACATTAGGATTTTTACCAGTCATATCTGCTACGACGAAGTCTGCTTTCGTTATTTGGTTATATATCCTATCAAGGATACTCCCATCAAAATACTGCTCATCAACTCTTTCACAATAAGCCCCAGCATCATAGCAGGCTGGCTTAATTGCTACTTTATATACATCATCAAAAACTGTCGTAAACGGCATTAAAACAAACACAAAAGGTTTTGGTTGACAGTTTTGCACGCTATCTCTCTCTTAATCTTTTAAACTACTTGCATGGCTAATTGCGTCTAACGCTAGGATAACTATGCTGTTAGTATTTCCCTCTAAGACTTAGTGATCTGTTACACGGTGTCTCTAATATTCTTCTATCACACAGTCATATAGACAACTTACTATCTATTTCAACAAAGTTACAGGCATTCCTTCATTAGGGTAAATATATGACCATAAATACTTATAGGCGTCTAAGTTATGGAACGAGGCACATAAATCTCTCGCAAAAGACTGCAAATCCATTAACACAAAAAGAAGAATAGAAACAACGAACCCGCAGGGTTGGCAGTATGCTGACTTTGCGAGGTTTTTGTGTATTTAATAAACGATATTTCATTGTATAATAATTTTAAATACAGAATTGAAAGATTGTCCGGAATAATTTTTTCATTGATATGCATCACGATTCCCCCCCAAATTTATGAGGAAGTGAGTAACATGTTAACAATCGATGAGTATATTGCCAAAATGAAAAAATCAGACAAAACTGGACGAATTTGATTATACAAAACAGTCGGAAAACATGAGCGCTGTCATGAAATATATTTTTTTTGTTAATTAGGCTACAAAGTGGATTTAATCAATGCTGTTCTATTGTTATAACATTTTTTATCTGGTCATTGGATCAGTACAACGACACCCTTAAACTTCTTTTTATAGTGGGGGTTAGTTCTCATTTCCAGCGCAAGTTGTAGGTGCGCCCCATAAAGTACAGGAAGCCTCAGAAAGCGAAGAGGGTCGATTAACTCTAGCGAAGGAATATGAACCCATAAAAACTGGGGCGAGCGAGGAATCGACCTTGCGGCGAGGAATTAGATAAAACTACATAATTCAAACCTGTCATCAGGGCGCATTTAAAGACAGGAAAAATAAGTAGAAAACATTTAATATATAAATAGAGGAGGGGCTTTATGGATTGGCTTGACGCAATGAACAGGCAGTAGAATATCTAGAGGCTAACATTACTGAAAAGTTGGATATTGAGAAGGTGGCGAAAATTGCCTTATCATCCACGTTTCACTTTCAGCGTATGTATCATATGATAACCGGTGTTACTATAGCCGAATATATGCGCAGAAGAAGGCTTACCCTCGCTGCGCAGGATATTTTATCCGGTAAAAAGATCATCGATGTAGCTTATAGGTATGGCTATGAAACGCCCGAAGCCTTCACAAAAGCTTTTGGAAAAATGCATGGAATAAGCCCTTCGGCTGCGCGCGAGCTGGGAGCAAATCTCAAGGCATATCCAAAACTCTCCTTTCACATTTCAATAAAAGGAGATAAAGATATGAATTATAAGATTGTTGATAAAGGAATCTTCACTGTAGTAGGTAAACAAAGAAGGATAACCATGGTGGACGGAGAAAACTTTATACAGGTACCAGCATTCTGGGACGATTGCATAAAGGATGGTTCATACGAGTGGATCAGCTCAAAGGCAGGCAAGCTTGGTCTCCTAGGTATAAGTAAGGATTTCGGTAAAGATGAATTTAATTATATAGTAGGAGTTGAGGAAATCAAAGACACCCTTCCGAAAGGATATGTTTCGGCAAATATACCGGCTGCAACCTGGGCTGTATTTGAATCAGTTGGAGCACTTCCTGAAACTCTCACGGATATAATTCGAAGGATATATTCAGAGTGGTTCCCAGCTACAGGATATCAGCATGATTTGTGCACACCAGTGCTTGAGGTTTATCCTGAAGGTGATAAATTCTCTCCAGATTACAGATGTGAGTATTGGGTTCCGCTTAAGAAGTAAAAGAGATGAGTATTCAACACGCTCTTGGAGATGGATGATTAAAAAGCAGAAAACCTTGCCGATTAAAAAGCCCCCTCACCAAGGGGGCTTTACGTGATCTTTATTATCAGACTTTATGAGTTCAATAAGAATAAAGTACGTTAAGGTTTAATTTTGAATCTAAATAGAAGGAGAGATTTTATGCGGAAATATCTTGTAGTCTTATTAATAATTTGCAGCGTCCTTTTTACGACTAATGTATTTGCTGCTCAAAGTACTAAAAGTGATCCTCAAATAACTAAGAGGTTATATTATTAATTGGTCCTTGATTACAAGTGAAGTCTTGTTAGAGGCGATGATTACTGCGGTTAATAAAAGTATTGAACCATTAATAAGTTGTATCTTTGAATCCATAGAAAACAAGTAACTGCACAAAGCAATAAAACGCACCTAGGGCCAGGTGCGTTTTAAATCGGCGTAACTTGTCGATCCGCCGAGTATTGATAAAATACAAATAAAATAGGCAGCCTGTTCCCAGACAACCTGCTTATCCGAATCTTGAGATATTTTCCTACAGCGTGTCAAGAAAATTCTCTTTCATATTATCAGGAATATCCATCTGATTTATAATAAAGTAATATTTGCCGTCTATATAACCTACATAATTTCTAACCCTCCTGGAATTATCATATATTATTGTTACCTCATATAATTTATCATTTATCTTATAAAACTCATCAATTTTATAAGCTTTCAGAGGCTCTCTACCCGGTATATTCTTGTAAAACTCATGTTCTTCTTTATAATAGCAGTATTCCAAAGCTTTGGGAAAATCGCCTTCTTTACATAAAGAAAGATATGTCTTAGTAACAGTCTTCACTTCTTTTGGTATAAAGATTTTGTTTTGATTGTCATAAAGATAATATGCTGCTATAACAAGTACCGATAATAGTAATACGCAGTATATTATCTTTTTTTTATCATTTACAAAAGTCATCTAATTTTCCCTTCCTTTCCGCTTTAGCCGAAAGATACTTTTTCGTGAGAAATATAACAACAATGCCTGGAGTACGTGGTGGAAAAGGCGGCACGGAAGAGCTTTTGAGGGCACATTTTTGTAGCTGTGCTGAGGGACGGCCGCTACACGTATGTGGAGGCATTCCCGGATGAGAAGGCAGAAAGCTGGAGGTGCCGTTTTTTTTCAGTCTAAATCAGCTGCTCTCACCAGCCTCGTATCGGAGCTTGTAAAAGACGAAGATATCGATGATGAAACGCTGGATAGGCTGGAAGCTATACTGCGCGAGAAGAGGCGCGGAGGTTAATAGGATATGATGATTACGGCCTATTCAGTTCTTATGGCTATCCTATGGTGCAACGTATTTATTTGCATTGTAGCGCTGATAAGGCGACGTGACAGTTTTATTATTCATTTCAGTATTTTTCCGTTGTTTTTTTTGGTATTCGCCAGTATTTTTCGGCTGCTGTGCTCTATAGAACTTCCGATCACAACTGTCATCCGATCTGAAGTGATCTTACCGGCTGTGATAGATTCTTTTACAAAACCACTGGTCATTATGGGTAGCAGCGATAGTGCAGTAAATATCGCTACTATGCTGATTGTTATTTGGGCAGGGGGATGTTTCTACCACATTCAAAAATACATAAGGTCATTAATACGGTTCAATAAAAGGATAGCCAATGTTCCAGGAACAAGTGAGCCGCAGATACTCACAGCAGTCAATGAAATAGTTACCGAAAGCGGGAAAAGCCACCTAGTAAAAATTATTAAGTCTACGGAAGTCATATCCCCAATGGTAACCGGTTTCTTTCAACCTGTGATTTTCCTTCCGGATATTGAACTTTCCGATAGTGAACTTAAGAACATCCTGCTGCACGAATGGACACATTTTTTACATAAAGACGCCTGGGTTAAACTGATGATGCATGTGATACTATCAGTATTCTGGTGGAATCCGTTGATTCATCTCCTGAACAAAGATTTGGATCATATACTCGAGATTCGATGTGATTTAAAACTTAGTGCTCAATGGGATATGGAAAAGCGGTTTTATTATCTGGAAAATATCACAAAAATCATTAAATGGGCACGTTGTAAGAAATCCCTCCTTGATACACCGTTCCACGCTACTGCCTTAATCAGCACAAAAAGATCTTCGAAGATTGAACAGAGGTTTAATTTAGTCTTAAATACAGAATTACCGAAACAATATCCTTTACCAAGCCTGTTGATCTGCGGTCTGACGCTGTTAGTTTTAGGGTTTTCGTATATATTTGTGCTCCAGCCAGCGGGGTTTCCTACGACTGAACCGGGATACGAGGATTTTTATATGGTCACGCCTGAAAACGCCTATTTGATAATCAATGAAGACAGCACCTATTCCTTATATGTGGATGGCCAATACAAATTAAAGTTAAAGACAATAGATAGTGAGCCGTATTTGACATTGCCAATAAAATAAACAAACTATACGGAAAGGGGACTCTATTACGATGAAGAGAGTTTTAACTGGTTTTTCTATTTTTGCCTTAACGGTGATCTTTCTAGGAGGTGGTTTTTCTTCTGTGGGTGAAGTCTATGCAGCTGAAATAAACAGCAAACTGAACATTTCAGGCTATGAAGAGACTTCGGTGGCTCGCGCCGAAGAAACTGTTTGGTATTACAGGATGCAAAATGGTTTAACGGAAAAACGCCTGTGGTCTATTACCAGAAGAGTATGGCTCACCGATTGGATGCCCGCGTAACCAAGTGATGTAATTATAGAAACTTAGAAATGATGTCACATTTGATTGCAGAGAAAACCAAGCAAAAGGTTGATCTCTGCTTTTTGTCGTGGCCTCTAGTATAAAAATGAAATTATGATAAGATTTAGAGATGCATGACCTGCTGACTATTCACAGGGTTCAGGCCGCCTCATAACACGAGGCGGTCTATTTGTTCAACACCTAGGCAATTTCTCCTTCAAAGATTAATTCTCCCTGCCCACACGGAAAAGGAGAGTTCCATGCCGCATCAAATCAAACGTTTTTTTAACAGGTACCTTTCAAATAACCCGAAGCAGTGTACCTCATCTAAAAATCACCTTCAAAGGCCCGACCACATATTCTATCTATATATGGATAAAGGATGGAAAACCGAGATGAATAATGTGGTCAACGAACGTACGCCCCTTGTGATTGCTTCTGAGATTAACATGCTTAAAGAACACACCCATAAAACCGTGCTTATCAACTCCGTTGAGATCGGCCGGCGTCTGACAGAAGCCAAGGCAATGCTTAAGCATGGGGAATGGGGCCAGTGGCTGAAAGAATCAGTCAGTTACTCCCAAAGCACCGCCACCAGACTCATGCAAATGTATAAGGAGTACGGCCCCAAACTCCTCGACGTTTCCGAAGGAAACAACAGCTCAAATTGTGCAGCGCTGCACAATTTGACTTACACCCAAGCCCTTATCCTCTTAGGTGTCCCGGAAGAAGAGCGGGAGAAATTCGTTGAAGACAATGCAATTGATAATATGTCCACCCGGGAGCTGCAGCAAACAGTCAACGAAAAGAACCAGGCGATTGAGGACAGAGATCAGGCCCAAGCAGAAAAAGCTCAGGCCATTGAGGAGAAAGAAAGCCTTAAAAAAGAGCTGGACGGCAAAGACAGGGAAATTGCCCGCTTAAGCAACCAGACCCAAGATCTGGCGAAACAGGTGGATGACTTTAAACTAAAGTATTAAAAGGAGCTTGCTAAAGTCGCTGAAAAGCAGCCGGAACTGAAGGAAGTTACAGAAGCGGCTCCCTCAGCCGAGAAAATCAGCGAGCTGGAAGAACAGCTCAAAACGGCACAGGCCAAAAACTCCAGCATACCCTACGACGCCCAATTTTCCATTCACCGCGAAAACATCCGCAAGACCTTTGAAGAGCTGCTAAGAAGTCTTACCGCCTTAGCCAAAATAGACCCGAAACAAAAAGAAATAAACCGGGCGGCTGCCCAGGAAATGTTGCAAAACATGGCTAATATGCTAAAAGAATGGCCTCCCGCTATCAAGACAAATTTACGGATTAATAATTAAGATCTTGCAATGTTCATGGTAAGACATTCAGAAATCATCAGAAATAAACCCTATGTGACCTGGTTGCATATTTTACAATCTATGGATATAATATTAAATAAGGACTGACATGTTGCTAGCACGCCAGCCCGGCAGATTGTCTAACCGAAGGGTTAGCCAGAATCAGAGGTTATAAGAAATAACCGCAGTCCTTGGAAGGGGCGGTTATTTCTTTTTCATGATCATAACAACGAGTGTAGCAAATGCAATCATTAGATACATCGCCTCAACCATTGAGATCATCCTACCACCCCCTTTCTGAAGGGTGTGGCTAACCGTCCCTCGACAACCTGTTACAGATATTATAGCATAATCTTCCAGACAAAATGATGAAACTTATCCCAGACTATTCTAGGGCTCAGGCCGCCTCATAACACGAGGCGGCTTATTGTTTCTTTATAAACAACAAATTTACATTCCACTTCCTAACCACAAATTCTGAATTCCTCAAAAGGCATCAGGATATACGGTAGAGAACTCATTTTCCTTATTACTACTTCTTTTTCATTATCGACGAGAATTCTTCAATATTACAATATTATACAATACTCGACTCGCTTGATAAAATGTTTATGTCGTCGTCGCTAAAACAAAAAAATAGGCCATCCTTTTAAAAAGGTCTCTAGCCTATTCTCAAACTTCTAGTTCGCCCTATGTTTATAGTCTTATACTGCACCTATAGATAATTTTATGCTTCCATGAACTCTAATAATCAGTCAGAACGGATCGTTTCCTTATTGGTATAGACAGTATTCACACCGCCTTGTTCTTCATTTTGAGTAACTGTGATTTCAAAATCATGGATTTTTCGCACCTTATTTTCTAAGAAACCGCCTTCTACTGAATCCTCAGTTTGAGTCCATAAATCCAAAGACAGCAACACTACATTTTTAGATAACTTCAAACCATCCTCACTACGGTAGGTAGCATTTAATCCTGCAGCCAATACCACCCGTCCAATACCGTTGTTGTCCACAATGAACAGAGTAGATGAAGTGTCATCTTTAAGGTTTTTTCCTACTCCAACTAGCATAATCGGAGCATTTTCACTACTGCCTTTCACATAGTCCAATAGTTCAAAATCCGGAAATTCCTGCGAGAAATTTGCCAGAAAAATATCCGCTCGGTTAGAATCAATGTTATTTTTTGATTTAGTTTGCTCTGAGATATTTTCTTGAACACTGTTTGCAGATGGCGGCGCACCCTTGGAAGCACAACCGCTTAACAGACACAATAATGAAATTAGTAGCAACAAATCCAACTTTATAAACCGTTTCATCTCTCTTCAAGTAGGGTCCTGTAACTTCCCTTTGGAGTATATACCTTTATTCCTGCCGGAAGCTCGCTTGCTTTATTTATTACAGAAGCTAC
Organism: Desulfosporosinus shakirovi; assembly: GCF_020595055.1. Lineage (GTDB taxonomy): Bacteria > Bacillota > Desulfitobacteriia > Desulfitobacteriales > Desulfitobacteriaceae > Desulfosporosinus > Desulfosporosinus shakirovi. Next base: position 85,953 of record NZ_JAJDOO010000003.1, read on the forward strand.
TTTGTAATGAACACCACTTTTTATTGGTGCATAAGATCCCTTAAGTGTTTCATATTCATAGAAAAAATCGTTCGGATAGCCATCCATATAAACCTTGTATTTGAGTACTCCAGCAGTTTTTATAGCAGGAATATACACTTTTAACACCTCAAATCTTCCTGGGGGAACATCATATGATGAGCCAGCTGATCTTCCTTTATACCATTTACGTGTCCCAGTCACTTCAACACCAACTTCTGCTGCTACTTTGGCAAAGATAACTCCCTCTTCTGTTGATCCGTTAGCATGGCCGGAAATCGCAGCTGATATCTCTCCAGTGGTTTCGTATTCATATATAAGCCTTAGAGGACTATGACCATCTCTATTATCTCCCGATACTTGCCCTAAAGACTTGTTGGTCCAGTCGGTAGTTGTATAATTGGGTTCATAACCAACGCATTCTCTTAAGTATATTCCTGTGGGTACAAATTTATTATCCGTATTTTCAGCAGCAAAAGCTCCATTCGTCATTCCAAGCAAACACATTCCAACAGCCAAGCACGCAAAAAGTAATTTTTTCATTGTAATTCCTCCTTCTTCTTAATATTAATAGGGTTAAACGTCAATTCCGCTATAAATTTATATGAGGTTGGCGAAAGCACTTCCTGTGACAGAATTTTGTAGTCTGCAAGTTGTTCTGATTGCTTGTTAAGTATTTCAGTATAAAATTCAACAATAGAAGCGTCGGGACTTACCCGTGAATCATTGGATAGAGCAACCATTTGCTTAATATCACCTTTTTGAGTAGCCAGCAAATATGAAGATAATACACTATTGGCTTCTTTAGTGCCACTATTGACTTCGGCAGTACCATTAGCTAAGGCATTCATTGGCAATAAAGACATTAACAGCATAACGATTACCAATACGACACTTGCTTTTATTTCCATAAAAATTCCCTCCACTTTTCTTTTTTGTGTATCAGATTTTTGTTGTGCTATTCTCCTCCTTTCCACAGATTTTATAATTCCCTTACCTGACACGTAAATTATGTCTAGTAAGTGACTTATTAATTGTCACTCTCTGTAAATTATGCTATTTGTTCTTTAGAATTTTTTGACGATATGAAAGCTGACATCAATATTTGAGGACCCAAGCACATAATAAAAATAATTGCTAAGGCTTTAGGAACATTCTCAAACCCACCATAGCTGCCATTCACTCCGTGGTTGTACATGTAACAATTAATTTGGGTGCCTACCACGAATAGAAAAAGTCCAGCAAAACTCGTTATAGTAGACACTAGACCAGTTTTAACACTTCTACTGATTCGGTATACGACAAGGAAGCTAATGATATTGACAACAACCAAGAGCAGAGCAAACCTAATACGAGGGAATACCTCCATAAAGTAAATAGCTGTCAGGATAAAACCTTGACACCAAATTATGACTTTACTTATATTCCTTGGAGCAAAAATAGCTGCAAGTGAAGATATGATTACCAACACTCCAACTAAGTAAATTAGTTCTGCTAGAATTGGGATATTTACCCCAAGCACTATTTGGTCTCCCACCCCAATAATTCGTAATAGACTGTTGCCCATATCCGCTGTTCCCAAAATACCTAGAACTAAAAGTATTCCTATACCCATGCCAACAAGCCTAGGTCTATGAACACGGTCAAGCTGCTCCCCGACAACAATGGGATCGCCCATCTCAGCAATTGCCTTGTCTGTTGCCTCTTCTTCATTAAGTCCGTCATTAATGAAGGCGTTCTTTTGATCAATTATATGGTTTTCAATTTCCTCTAAAACAGAAGCCTGAGCCTTTTTCCAACGTATCTGTCGGCACACGACTTCCAAATAATCGGTAATTTTGCTAGGTTGTTGCAAAACCCGCACCTCCCAAAACAGCATTTACAGCAGCAGTAAATGTTTCCCATTCTTCTTTTTTCTCGTTCAAATGCTTGCGACCTTTTTTTGTGATACTGTAATACTTTCGTACCCTCGCATTATCAACGGTCTCTTCGTAAGAAGTGAGCATATCCTTTTGCTCTAAGGTGTGGAGCAATGGATATAATGTTCCTGCTTTTAACTCAAAAGTATTGTTTGACTTTTTTCTGAGTTCTTCAATCATCTGGTAGCCGTACATATTTTTTTCGTCAAGTAGCTTTAAGATAAGTATGGTGGTACTTCCAGTTAAAAGACTTTTATTGATTGCCATATTCGGGCCTCCATATGTAGATAATCTATATAACTATAATATATAGAACATCTACCTATGTCAATACAAAAAATACAGGAATGGGAAACACTTCCTCCACCGTAACCCCTTGTCGTCCAGAAGGACTGTTGTTAACCCAACGTATCTCTTTCCGTTTACTGTGTTTGTAGCACAGTAGATAATACCATTGAACTCTTTCGAAATATAAACCCACACACGCTTTCGTTCTGAAAGTCATGTAGGAATAGGAAGTCAGGCCGTTTCGTGACATAAAAAAAAGAGCATAGACTTCGCTAGTCCCGCTCCCTGTGTTAAATACGAATTACTCTTCAATTATCTGGATGTCGCCAAGAAATGATTGGTCAGAGTATCTCTCGATTGTACCTACTAAACCACTGAAAAATCCTGTCTTCTCACAACCTTTCTTACCCATTATGCTGCTATTGCTCATAGGATTAAATCCTCATCCGAGTTTTCCAGTTCATCCCACTTAGAGGTAGCAGTCTTAGCTTTCTCTGTAGCTGTAAATACTTCTAATGCTGGTGTTGCCATCCAACCACACATCGCAGGAATAGTCGGTGCTGGATACATTGGTTTTGACCAGCGTTTTTTGTACTGGGTTATTATAGTATGAATAATGTTCCTGACCTCTTCGTCTGAGTAAGTCTTCATCAGGTTCTTGATTTGTGTCGTATCTTTTGCCCACTGCACCTTTTAGGCATAGCCGAACTCTTTCTCATACTCTTCACAGAAAAGCATAATCATGTTCTTTGGAGTAGACCGCACTTCCAGCGTTTCCTCGTCAATAACAGGATTGTCGGTATCAATGGCAAAATTATACCGTAACTTCTTCCTTGCCCCCGTGCCTGTGACTTTCCGTGTCACCACTGGCAGACCGTCAATCCTAAGTTCAAGCAACCCCTTTACCGCAGTATTCACAGTGTTCTAGACTACCCCTGTGACCTCTGAGATATATCGCATGGAGGGGAAAGCTACTCCGTCATCATCAATATGGCTGGCAATCGCCAAGAGGACTTTCAATTGGGCAGGAGTTAGCTTGGCAAGGATACCCTTTTTCTGATCAACTCGGTATCTAGGGAAAGCATTACAATAACATCACCATTGGAGTCGAATTTTTTGTCTAAGGATAAAAACATTTTAATCATCAATCCCATCCTCACTTTGTTTTTGTTTTTGTTTTACAGTAATTATGTAGGTGAGGATTTTGTTCTGTGACTTTCCCTTGTATCAATTTTTGCAACAACTATCAAAAATCGACGGAACTTGTCGTTCCGTGCAGGTTCCTGCAGGTTCCTGGACCCGACGCGGAACGACAAAAAGTGACTGCCCGTAAGCATGTTCCGCCGAGTAATAACCCCCGTGTTTTTCAGGAGGGACTTTGATCCGGCATGCAGGGTGCATGCAATGTTTAGGTTTAGGTGCAGGAATTTCTGTACCTAAATGAATATATTCTTCAGGAGTCAAGTCAGTAAAATAAATGAGCTGCAAGACAATCACTCTCCTTGCAACTCATTGTGTCCAATTTATCTTTACTAAAATAATGTACAAATGTTTCTTATATTAAAATGGTATGAATATCAATCTCAGATTCTTTAATCTGAAAATAGGCAAGCTTATCTTACTACTTTAAATTGAAAACCTACACTATCCCGCTATTAAGTCCTTGCTGCCGCTTATTTCATCATTCTGTGCATGGTTTTGACCAGCTCATCGATGACTTGCTCGTTGCCCTCCTGAAGTTGCTCAAGCACACAGGATTTCATGTGTTTTTCCCGAAGAAGCTTGGAGACTCCGTTAAGAGCAGCTTGAGCCGAAGCAATCTGGTTTAATACATCGTCACAGTAGGCATGATTTTCAATCATTCCTTTGATACCCCGAATCTGGCCTTCGATGCGATTCATCCGGTTGGCCAATTCACGAATGGTCTTTTCATTATGATGGCTTAGTCTTTCACTTTTCTGAGAATTTGAGTCATGACAAGCTGGACAGTGTTCCATTTTTTTGTCCATAAGTGTCCACCTCCTGAAATTAGTATACCCCCCTATCTATTTGTCAAATATAATTTAATAAATAAAATGCTCCTCCAACCCAGTCCGGTTAGTAAAACCCACTGCAGTCAGAGGAGCACATCTCTATCAGTTAGCAAATTAAATCAAGCGAAGGGGCTTCCCAGGTGTTGCAGAGTCCTAGCTCCTGGAAATAAAAATAACGCCGGCAATAACCAACACCGTTCCCAGCACCCGGTAAAAGGAAATATTCTCTTTAAAGACCATAACCGAAAACGCCATGATAAAAATATAGCCCAGGCTAACAAAAGGGTACGCATAGCTTAATTCCGTCTTAGTCAACACTTTAATCCATAATATGAAGCTTACCCCGTAGAAAAACAGCCCCGACATCACCGGGAAGTTTTGCATAATTGCACCGAGGCTTCTCAGTAAATGCTCAGGAGCAAAATCCAGTTCAAGATTTTTTGCTCCGATTTTTACGAGGATCTGGCCAAATGCTCCCAGAATCACCGAGATGATAATTTGCCCTAACATCTTATTCCCCCATCTCATCTTGCCATTGATACACCCGCCAAAGGGCGAAATAGATTAACATCATCACCGTTGGGAAAGCGTAACGACTCTGCCCCTCTGTGATAAAATAGATGCCGGCAAACATCAAGAATGTTATCAAGAGGGTAAGTTTCTCTTTATTGATTCTTCTTGGCCCCTCTCCACCCCAGCGGAAAAAGCCTCTCAGAACCCGCCAGGAATAACTTAGTATGCCGATGCAGCCCAGCCAGAAGACGGGGGCCCGCACCAGCTCGGAGGTCAGGAATAAGAAAAACAATAGCCAATTACTCCCTGGAGCAGTAAGGAACACTTGAATACCTGGCACCGTGAGCGCCGTCCCTCGCAAGGCATAATTAATATCTCCGAAGAACAGAAAGGTGCGGGCAAGCCGCTTTATTCCCAAGCCGACAAATTCAACAGGATGGCCTGCGATCCACTCTTTGGCTGCCGCGCTAAGCATCTTATTCTTTTCAAGGGCATTGGCCTCCTGATAGGCCGATGTCTTAACCAGAGAATCAGCAACGTCCTCGGCAGGCATCCAGCCTCCCACTTTATTCTGAGAGTTGTTGTTGATGTAGAGAACAATTCCGCTGTTGTTGGAAATATAGCAAGACTCCCCAAATATCTTAGAATTTCGGTAGAGCCAGGGGGATAGCACGACAAGAGCAACGAGAAGCACGATTCCAGACCGCTTAAGGCTCTGCCAGAAATTCCTCTCGCTTAAAACTTCGACCAGGAAGACGGCCAGAACGAAGGCCAGAAAAAAGGGCTTCACCATGGCATTGAGTCCCGTCAACAGGCCAATCCCAACATACTTCCAACGAAGATTGGAAAAGTAGAGCAATAATACCGAGAGCAGCCCTGTGGTAAAAAGAATTTCCGAAGCCACTAAGCTATTGTAGTAAACATTCATCGGGAATAAAACAAAGAGCAAAAGGAAGGTATTCCGCAGCCTCCCCGGGATGGAGATCTTTTTAAGCAGAAAATAGACAAGGATATTATTTGCTGTGCTCAGGGCAATATTTAAACATTTGGCAACCCAGAGCGAACTCCCGAACAGCTTATAAAAGAATCCCAGGAAAATAGGGTAACCGACAGATGTATAGGTATCGCCCCATGGGCCGCCAGCGGCAATTTGGGTTGCTAAGTGGTGATAATATGAGAAATCCGAAAAAGGCACTGTGGGTACCAGCATGACCCACAGTACATCAGCCAGCAAACCAATGAGCAGAATCCAGAACATCACAACACCCCTAATACTAAATCATGAAGCTTAAGAGTCCACAAAACATAGAGAACCCAAAGCATAACGACCGCGATGAGATGCCTGTCTTTAGTGACAAGTTTGGATGGATCTCCCGCCTCACCTTTATGAATAAGATAAAGATAGCGGAAAATACCATAGATTACAAAGGGCACTGAATAAATGATATTGGTGGTATGATGAAGAGCCACCGTTGCCGAATCGAGAGTATATAGACTGTAGGTAAAGATAACCCCTCCAGCCGTAATCCCCAGCAATTGATTCAGCAACCCGGGGCTGTATCGTTCTAAAACAGGCCGATGCAATCCGGCATCCACGCTTAATTCGTTCAACTCAGAACACCGCTTTCCGAAGCCCATAAAAAGAGCTACCATAAAGCCACATAATAAGAGCCACTCTGAAGGGGGAATTCCCACTCCCCAGGTTCCCATGAGAATCCTCATCATAAAGCCCAGGGCAATAATAAATACATCGATGAGAACAATCCGCTTAAGCCCCTTTGTATAAGCCAAATTCTGGGCAACATACAAAACAAGAATTCCGGCAGCAATTTTTGACACATGCCAGCCCAAGAGAAGTCCCCCCAGCAGAAACAGTACGAAAATCAAGCCTGCCGCAGAAAGGGTCACCCGATTTGAAGCAAGGGGACGCTTACGTTTAATCGGATGATTCCGATCATAATCTCGATCGACAAAATCATTCATCACATAGACGGCGCTGGAAACAAGACAAAAGGCCACCGCAGCAATGATGACCTTTAGAATCAGGTGTTGGTTAAGGTTTTGAGTAAAAAGCAGACCGATGAAGACAAAGGAATTCTTAACCCATTGCCGTGGACGGACTAATTGAGCAATTGCCTGCATAGTATTCTTCTTTTGCGGGTCGAAATCAGGTTTTTTATCCTTTAAAGTTTCCAACCGGGCAATCAATGACATACACACCCTATCTATTAATCTCAAACAATAATTGTAGATAGTCGTTGCTATTCAGATTAGATATTCGACCAATCCTTCTCACTTCCTCTATTTCTTAATAATGTTCCAGAAATTGTTTTTTGCGTTTTACAACCCCAAGCTTGTCTTATATGATTATCTGGAGAGCAAATTAGAGCGGGATGCCCAGTTGATAAGGAGGGTTGATAAGTTGGATAACGGCCAATTTCAGGAGCTGAGCCATTTCCCCGGTCTCTAAGATGGCTTAAAGAGAACCCGATCCTCTTCTTCTGTGATGGATGCCTCATAATGATCCGGCACTTTTTCACCTGTCTCCACAGCCTTGATCTTCATCTTTGTTTCCTGGGTCTCAACTAAATTGCCCAGTATTTTTCTTCGCTCTGAAGTGGCCGTTATCAAAGAGCATGATATCCCCATCAGGTAAAACGACGCAAGCATGCTGCTCATACTGCCAGTCAAATTCCCCTTCCCCAACCGGGGTAAAGAAATATTTGTCCACCATGTCCTGGGGCCATCCTTCAGGATCCCCAATGATCCAGTTTAACTCACCTGTATCATAATCAAGGTTGATCACCACATCCTGGTGACGACCGGAGAAGCTTAAGCTGTGTGTCTTCTTATCATACCAAACGGCGTTATTATGAAACCAGTCGTGGGCATCCTGGCTTCCGGAACCGGCTACATCCTGGGGCAGGACCTTTTTATAATCCTATGACTTGAGAATTACTCCCGTTTTGGCATCCAGGAGCACGCACATATCTTCAACCGTACCTGAGTAGAAATCAAACGTAAGCACCAGAATATTGCCATCTTCCATGACAAATTGATCATGGTGGTATCCGCCGGATAGACGGTATTCTTTGAATATCTTCCCACTAAAGGCCATTTCATAAAGACCTGTGGTGAAATAAGGTAATTTGACCAAACGCTCCGTACCCATGAGAATATGTCCATTGGGCAACGCTTGAGATCAAAGGCAAAGTTCCTTGTGGCATACCAGCGAACTTCTCCGGCATAGTCATAGCCTACAGGCATAGCCTTCATCGCCGCGTCAGAAACATCAGATTGCTGCCCATGTATTCAGGGGTGGTCTTAATCGAGATGGCCACCGGGACATCGGGATGAAGAGGCTCGGTCTTAAGGGTTACTGAAATTCAATACTTCTTTGCCTTGATAGCGAATGATGCAAAAAAAGATAATCCAGACAATAGTCACGCCCAAAGGCCCTAAAGTTGCCAAAAGGTTTACCACCGGATTGCTTTTATCCAGGAAGCTCGGTATCAGCAGCATGATGAGATACAACGGTATCATAATCAGCATAATCTTCTGGGGCCAAACCATCGGGGGCAGCGGCTGTTCTCTGGCCAGCTGATCAGCATCGACACCCTTAAGCTTGTTGACATCCGGACGCAGGATAGATTTCAAATTGGATATTGGATAAGAATTTTCTTTTTCACACATATACGCTTTAATCTATTTGATGGTCTATATCAAGGTATTTTTGAGGAAAATTGAGCTGTTGGTATATAATGAGAGGATTTCATACGGCAAAAAGAGTCCGAGAGCATTTATAAACAGGCAGTGATTCAGACGGTAATTAAATTTGCGCATGGCAAACAGAGCGGGAAGCAACAAATACAAATTCCTCCATATCAAATATCCCAGTTCTCATAGGGTGACTGCTGTGAAAAATCATCTTCATAAGGCTTCTGCATGCTGTCATCCACCATACTCGAGGTCTGATACTTGGTTAACAGCTTCCCACCACTCAAAGCTTCTGTGCGGTTGAACTTGAAGCATAATGCTGCCAGGTGGAGGGTCATGGTTGTCCGGCAGCCAGAGATTAAGATGAATCAATATCTTTTTTATGGCAGCTTCATCCTCAATAAACGATATTATCCTCATTTCGCCGTTGCACTTCGGACATAATAGAGGATTAACATGGTAGATTTTCTGAATAAGCCGTGCCCAGTTTTTACGGAATTTCTTCCTTCCAATATTGGAATCAACTATTACTTGAACAGAATCAGGATTATTGCCGTCTTGCTTCTCCTGTTCTTCCTTCTTCCGCATACCCCGCGATTTGTTGGAGTAAAAGCCATAGTACCTGACCATCTGTTCACCCCTGCCGGGAATGTGGGTTACAAGCCTGGCCAGAAAATCGAGAGCTGTGAAGGTTTCGCTTAACTTGCTGGTCTTGCCTTCATAGATAACCCTGGCTTTTCGGTCGGCGGAATCATGTTCCGGGATGTATATCATCCTTTCCTGGAAAAAGGGTGCCCGTACGATATATTGCGAAAGCTTTATGCAACGCTAATGATATTATCTAAATCGATACGTATTGCCTCTCCGGTTTTTTCAATTGAATTGATACGAATATCTACATCATATGATTTAATTTTTACTCCAATTCACACCAATTCACGAGCAATTTAGATGCAATTTGTCATATTCCAGCTGCTGCCGGAGGATTTTTGCAATTCAGCAGTTACCACCGTTGAGTAGGAGTCAAAATAGCCGGCGGCAGCTCCTACACAGGTGGCCAGGCCCGATGAGCTTATAGCTAATCCCGGATTTAAATAGGAAATGTACGTAAATTGAGGAGAAATAATTCCTTGTGGATTGACGTTTGCTGCCTCATTATCCGCGTAAACCGGAACTGCTGAGACAAGGGTCATAAGGAGCACAAGAAATCATACAGAAAAATTGTTTCATAAACTAAAAACCTCCCTTAATGTCTTTCATTATATAAAGACAAGCAAGGAGGTTTTTTGCAACACATTTTTTAAATTTTAATTTATATATTTTACTCCTTCAGAGATTTTCATTGCCACATCCTGGTTTATCTGAGCCCGAATCATAAATATACGGCTATTCATTTCCCATATGATTGTCACCACTGAGTTCTTTTCCACCAGTGTTCCCTCATGACCGTTTATATCGACGGTTTTAGTGACTGAAGCATTCTCCGTATCCAGCGCAGGCCTGTTGCCCTCAGTTAACTCCGTATAAGTAATAAACTCTCCCCGTTCGTTCTTAAATTGGATTTCGTTATAAATTTTACTTCTGGATATATCAGTGGCTTTATAGCCATCCGGTATATAAGTCGGAACATAGTCTTTGGTCCAGTTTACGACCGGATTTTCTCCGTTCAAACTATTCTCGTTCTCTTTTAGTTCAAAAGACGTATATTGCTGCTGGATATCCTTTAAGTAATTGAGTACCTTTACTCTCAAGGCCTGCACACTCGTAACTGTGGTAAACATAATGACAAGCATGATCAGTATTGCTACTGCCGCTTTGTTTAAAATCTTCAACATCTGTTGTCTTGTAGCATAAGTTTGTGACTTTTTTAACCGAGTATCCAGTTGCCGGCTAAATTTTTGAATTGCCTCTTTTGAAGGAGCAAATTCGGGATCATTTTTGAGTTTTTCCTTTTCCTCCAGGAAAAGCTTCCCTTCCCTTTCGGCAGCATCGTGCATAACCAGCTTAAACAAACTGTCCTCATATTCTTCAAAAAGTTTTTTTCGAATTTGATCCGGACGGTTATTTGGCATAATTATCCATATCCTTGCCAATCATTTTTTTAGCGTTTTTACGGGCTATGCTTCTCGCGATATCAATAGCCTCAGACTGTCTATCTGTCTTTATTGTTGCTTTTGTATTTCCAGCACCCTTAACTTGCCAACCACCATCCGAAAGTCGCGAGGGATATGCTTTTAAGGGAGTAAGATCACACTTAATCTTACTCCCTTGTAAGAGCTTCGTAACGGTCAGATGATGAGTTCAATAATACTACAAACAATAATAGCAAATTAAAGCGTAAAACTAAATGACTACTTAAACATTAGAAGTTGGCTCGGATCGACGTCAAGGGCTTTAGCGATTCTGTAAATGGCAATAATAGATAAACCATAGACAGATGTACTTTCAAGATGGCTGATGGTAGCATAACTCAATTCCGATTTTTCGGCAAGCTCACTCTGACTGAGGCCTCGCTGCTTCCGAAGAAATTGAATTTTAAAACCTATATTCTTCAAAAATTGATTCTCTTCCCTGCTATACGACTTGCTGCTGATAGGGGACATATGATTCCTCCATTAGATACAACAATATTATATCTAATTTTATCTAAAATGGAATTGCAAGAATACGCATCATGGAGGTATAATATTGTAGTTATACTACAATATTAATTCATTTTCGTCCAAGAAATAGTAGAGGAAGGAGAATTACATTGTTAAACATTTGTATATGTGACGACAAGCTTATCCAGCGTAAATATCTGATGATGCTAATTCAAGAATATGAAACTGAAAATGACGTCAAATTCAAACTTTATCAATTTGATAGCGGAGAAACACTTATTGAAAAGTTCAACGAGGATAAGGAATTTTTTGATCTTTTCTTCCTTGATAACTATATGAAAGGAATGACCGGACTGGAAACGGCTTTACATATTCGGCGCGACAACACTGCCTGCCATATAATTTTTGCAACGGCTTCCGATGAGGCTAATGCTTTTATGGCCGCTTCTCCACTTCAAATACTGTCCAAGCCTGTCCAAAAAGAAGATGTTAAGTCCATACTAAATAAAGTATTAGCTTGGAAAGCCGGCGATAGTTACAGATTGTGAGCTTCTTATGTGTATATGTAAGCATTAAAGCGCAGCGCATTCCCTGTCTATCACCTCGCTACGAAGACCACAAAATAAACCTGACCCGGTAATTGAGTTGCCACTGGTTGGAAGTGATTACTTGCATCTTTAATTTTGAGTAAACGCATGTTAATAATTGTCTATTATCATGGATTTGCGTATAATAACTTAAGAGGTGAATCGCTTTGAAAACGAGTGTTATAAAGGGTAAAAGAAATCATAAAAGAGTAATCTCCAGTGTCAGAGCTTCAATGGCGATGGAAGGATTGCCACCAAGTTTACATGCTCAAGCACTTGGCAAACTGTACCTTGAAGATAAAATTACCGGCAAAGAAGCAATTGCGAGGATAAAGGAAAGACACTCTGCTAAATTCGGACTATAAAATGGGTAACGGCTTTTCAACTTATGACCCTTTAGAAAATCGACAGTCAATCTACTGTTATAAAGGAACGGATATATTAATTAACAAGGAAAACATCCGTGATGCAAAAGCTCTGGCTGAGTACGAAGCAGATATTACAATGATTCGGCAATATGAACTTGAAAATGAGCAGACTGTAAAAGCCGAAAGGTAAATTTGGCATTACCCATTTAATACGGATTCATAAATATATTTTTCAGGATGTTTATCCTTTTGCAGTGGAATGGCAAAAGTATCAGGGAATTCATACGGCAGTTGGCTTTTGAAAATGTTACATCATTTAATTGTTCCTTGATTACAAGTGAAGTCTTGTTAGAGACGATGATTACTGCGGTTAATAAAAGTATTGAACCATTCAAGTTGTATCTTTGAATCCATAGAAAACAAGTAACTACACAAAGCAATCAAACGCACCTAGGGCTAGGTGCGTTTTAAATCGGCGTAACTTTTTGTTTCGCGAAGGGTCATGGACAACCAGAGATTGTCTTAAACGTTAGCCAATAATCCTGAATGGTACTTGGGTTCGAACCGTACTCCGGAACTTCAACACCTACTTAAATAGTTCCTGCTAGATTACCTTTCATTCAACTTAATTCGAAGTCAATCAATCAACAACTGCATTTAATCAGATTAAGCTTGACAGTTAATAATTCAGACGTATAATTCAAGTATCTAGACTTCCATTTCAATTACATAGACTTCCAAAATTAAATCTAAATCGAGAGGATTTATAAGTATGAATGAAGCAGCTTATAGATTTCCGGCAGTAAAAGGGGTTCAGGCGGGCACCGAATACTATATTTCTATGGTTCCTCTGGCTACTTTGTCTCGGTTATTTATGTTCAGTGAAGAAGAACTGCCGATCGAAATACGAGCGCAGAGAATATTAAATAAAGGACGCATCCCTGAATTGCGGGACTATATTTTAAACAATCCCAGGTCTTATGTTTTTTCTGCTCTTACAGTATCCATTGATGGAGAGGTACAATTTGAGTCAATGGATGAGAGCGATAAGGATTGCAAGATTGGCAGGATCAATATCCCTATGTCCTCTCGTTTCCTTGTAAACGATGGGCAACACAGAAAGGCAGCCATCGAAGCCGCCATTAAACAAAACCCATTATTGAAACATGAAGATATTTCTGTCGTCTTTTTTAGTGATATGGGACTAAATCGCTCGCAGCAGATTTTTTCTGATCTTAATCGTTATGCTATTCGTCCCACTAAATCACTTAATATACTTTTTGATACTCGGAATGATTTCTGCACAATGATCTGTGAAATGATAGATGAACTAAAGGTTTTTAACGGCTGGGTTGAGAAGGAGCGCTCGTCTATTCCGAACCGTTCAAGAGCATTGTTTACCTTGAGTGGGATTTATCATGGGACAGAGGCTCTCCTCAATAACTTTACTAACCTTTCAATTGAGCAACAAAAGGAAATAGCGTGCAAATTTTGGACTTGTGTCTTTGAATATATGCCAGAATGGCAAAACGTTATATTCCAAAGAAAGAAATCTGCCGAGTTACGTAAAGAATCTGTTTCGGCTCATGCTATAACTTTGATTGCCTTAGGTAGAGTTGGTAACACTTTGCTTAAGAATCATTATGCATTTGACGTACAACTTCCCCGTCTCATGGAGATTGATTGGCAAAAGAGCAACCCCGAATGGATTGGCAAAGTTGTTGTTGAGGGTCATATCTCAGGTACTAGGAGCAGTACAAATGCACTTACTGAAGCCTTGAATAAAATTCTTTTAGATAGACGGTGATGAACGTGGCAAAAGAATCTTTAACAAAACAAGATATTAAAAATATCACCGAACTCATTCAGCAATTATACTTGGAAGATTCAATTCCTTGGGTATGCGGATATAGTGGTGGTAAAGACTCTACAGCAACAGTACAACTTGTCTGGAATGCTATTTCTCAGTTACCTGAAGAACAGCGCAATCATAAAAGTATACACGTTATTAGTACGGATACTTTAGTCGAATCCCCAGTAGTTGCAGCATGGGTCAAACGATCTTTGAATACAATGCGTATGGAAGCTGAGACAAACGGAATACCCATTCAGGTACACCGCTTAACCCCTTCAATTGACAATACTTATTGGGTAAATCTATTAGGCCGTGGTTATCCATATCCACGACGTAATTTTCGTTGGTGTACTTCCCGTTTAAAAATTGATCCTGCTAACCATTTCATAGAGAATATGATTTCAGCAGCAGGTGAAGCGATATTAGTGCTTGGAACACGCAAAGCTGAAAGCACGGCTCGTAAATCCGTCATGGATAGCTATGAACGCCGCCGTATACGAGAGCATTTGAGTCCGAATGGCTCAATGCTTAACTCTTATGTATTCTCACCTATCCAAGAATGGACAAATGATAATGTATGGCAGTATTTAATGCAATATCCTAATCCATGGGGTCACTCCAATAAAGAATTGTTGGCCATGTATCGCGGTGCAACGGCTGATGGTGAATGTCCATTGGTGTTGGATACAGCAACACCCAGCTGTGGTAATAGTCGCTTTGGTTGCTGGGTATGTACTTTGGTAGCTGAAGATAAATCAATGGCAGCTATGATACATAATGACGAAGAAAAAGCATGGATGCTCCCTTTGCTGGACTTTAGAAATGAAATTGCAGCTAATTTTGCGACAGACCGCCAGCGACGTGACTTTCGTCGCATGCACGGTAATCTTACGTATCATAAAGGTAGACTGGTTCATGGTCCATACACCAAGAAAACACGAGAACATTTGCTTTATAGCCTACTTGAGGTTGAAAAGTATATTAAGAACGAAGGCCCAAAAGAATTAGAAGAACATCCTTTGATCACAATAGATGAGCTTCGTGCAATCCGCAGACTATGGCTCGATGAGAAACATGAGTTTGAGGATACGCTACCCCGAATATATAAAGAAGTAACCGGTCAAGAGTTTATTGATCCAACTATACCGGGCAATAAGTATTATAGTAAAGCAGAATGGGATATTCTATCAGAAACATGTGTAGAGTTGTATCCTGAACATGAACTACTTCTGGAAATGCAAAGTACTTTGCTGGATATAGAAACAAGATATACTATGCAAGCAACTCGCAGGGGAATTAATACGAGCTTGGAAGGAGCAATTAAACGAGCGTTTTTTAAAAACGAAGAAGATGCTTTAGCCTTCTTCGTAAAGCATAAAGACCTGAATGATGAACCCTCCTATGAGGATGATGAAGAGATTGGAGGGTAATCATATGATACTTAAAAAAATAGAGCTCCAAAACTACGGCATATATAAAGGAACCCATGTAATCGACTTTCCTGATTGTACGGATCATCAAGCAGTAACTCTGATTGGCGGTCTAAACGGACGAGGGAAAACTACTCTTCTTGAAGCAATATCTTTAGTTTTATATGGTAATCGTGCATTGCGATTTTTACAGGATGAACGCATCAGTTATTCTGAGTATCTACGCAGTCATGTGAATAAAAGCGCCCAAGATCAACAGACTTCTATCACATTGACAATTTTACAGGACGAGAAGAATTCTGAAGCTATTACAATTCGACGTTATTGGTCTATAGGAAAAGGTAAAATAACCGATAACTTAGTAGCCCACAAGAACATGGCAATAGACCAATATCTTTCGGAAAACTGGGATTATTATGTTGAAGAAATACTCCCGCTTAACATTTCGCGCTTCTTCTTCTTTGACAATGAGAAAATATCTCAAATCGCAGATGACGATAGCTATGAAAGCGTAAAAGATTCTATCAAATCTTTATTAGGGCTAACAACAATCGATCAATTAATTGTAGATATGAAGAAGCTAATAAAGCGGATAAGTAACAGCAAACATACCTCGATACAATCTGAAGTTCACCAAAAGGTTATTGATACTCAACAAGAAATTGATCAATGTGAGATAGAGATTAATCATTCCGTTACTGTTATGGCGCGATTTAACCGCGAGGCTGGCCAAGCCCGTAAACAGCTAGCAGGTCTTGAAAATGACTTCTGGCGCCATGGAGGTAATCTTGGTCTTAATCGTAAAGAAACCGAGTTAGACAAGAATCGATTAAATGAATTATTATCCAAGAAAAAAGAAGAAGTCATGGAAATGCTCACTCACTCGATGACTCCTTTACTACTTTGCAAACCGTTACTTGAGCGAACATATAACCAGGTTCAGCAGGATGAACGCGCACGATCAGCAAATTATTCTACAACGATTATTGAGCAACTGAAGAAGATTCTACCGGCTTCCGTTAATGAGAAGCATACCCAACAGATCATATTGGATTTTTTGTTAAAGGCTCAGAGCGAGCTGCTTAAAAGTTATTCTGGTGGGAAACTAGCAGAATTATCACCTGTTACACAAAGTATGTTTTCTACAGTCGTCGGTCGCTCTGCTCTTCAGTTAAATGATATTTCAAAGCTTATTACGAGTATTCAAGACCTTGATAATCAAATAAATCAAATGGAAATACACATGAGCCTAGAAGTAGAGTCAAATGATGTTAAAGCAATTTGGAAGGAAATGCGCCGCTTGACCCAAGAGGTTTCCAAATTGGATATGCAAATTAAGTTTGAGGAAGAAAAGCAACAAATGCTTCTAAGACGTCAGGAGATGCTCGAAAATCGGCGCAAGACTGCTCTAAAAATTGGCAAATTCGAAGAACAAGGTCAAGATGAATCTATGCGCATGATAAAATATGCGTCTATGACTACTGAAGTTATGGAAGTCTTCAAGGTTCGCATACAGAATAAACGAATTAAGGAACTTGAAGAGCAGATATTTGATTGTTTTTCCTTCATTGCTCAAAAAGACAGCATGATTCAGCGAATTGAGATTAACTCCGAAACTCTGGATATTCGGCTCGTCGATTACCGTGGTGGTGAATTGCTAAAAAGTCAACTTTCTGCCGGCGAGAAGCAATTATTTGCAGTATCGATACTATGGGGACTGGCTAAGTGTTCTGGATATCAAATGCCAGTCATTGTCGATACCCCATTAGGTAGGCTGGATTCAAGCCATCGCACTAATTTCGTGAAGCGCTATCTACCCCATGCAAGCAGGCAGGTCATTGTTCTTTCAACTGATGAAGAAGTCAATGGCCAATACTATGATCTTATCAAGCCGCATATAAATGGACTATTTTTGCTGGATTACGATGAACAGGATAAAAGCACATCCATCCGTCCGGGATATTTTGGAGGACAAAAACAATGATCGTCAAACAACTGAAGCTATCTCAGCAGGAAAAAGAAAGACTTATCCGTCTTAAGGCTAAAACAGGCATCTCTCAATGGAATGTCCTTTGTAGATGTGCATTGTGTTGGTCATTGGATAATCCAGCCATACCTATGGGGCCAGAAATACCTTCCGACAGTAATGTCGAAATGAGTTGGCATACATTCGGTGGTGAGTGCCATGAAATATACGATGCCATAGTTAGGCAGCGTTGCAAAGAAGATGGTTATGATAAGGATCAGGCTACTATAGCCAGGCATTTTAGATTACACCTAAATAGAGGCATCAATTTTCTTGCCTCGAAAAACGGACCCAAGAACAGCCAAGAGCTTCTTGCATTAGTACTCCCGCAGAAATGGAGTTGATAATATGCCGATCTATCTTGATTATTGTGCTTCTGCTCCAATTGACCCCCGCGTACTGGAAGAAGTCACTCGGATATTTAAAGATGTCTATGGAAATGCAGATAGCCGTACCCACTTGTATGGAACAAGAGCAAAGGAAGTTGTGGAAAAGTCACGAAAGACGCTGGCTGATCTTCTTGCCGTCGATAAGTCTGAAGTTATTTTTACCAGCGGTGCAACCGAAAGTGATAATATGGCTATTCTCGGTTTAATGGATTATGGTATCGAAACTGGCAAGAAACATTTGATTACCACAGCCATAGAACACAAGGCAGTACTGGAATCGATGCACCATTTGGCAAACAAGGGCTTTGTACTCGATATTGTATATCCAGATGCTTCCGGGCGCATTAAGGCTTTTGATATATTAACGAAAGTAAGGCCGGATACATTACTCGTTTCAGTAATGCATGTTAACAACGAAACTGGGATTATTCAGCCTATTGTGGAGATTGGTTCGGAGCTTGCTAAAAAAGAAGTACTTTTTCATATTGATGCAGCACAATCCTTCGGAAAACTCAATGATGAGCTGCGTGCGACTAAATATGACATGCTCAGTCTTAGTAGCCATAAAATACAAGGACCACAGGGTGTCGGCGCAATAATTCTCAAAAGGAAGAAATATAAAAGGCCCCCCATAAAACCATTGTTTTATGGGGGGAAGCAAGAATATGGATTTCGTCCAGGTACAACGCCGGTACCACTTGTCTCAGGATTCGCCCTTGCAGCAGAGTTGTGTGAAAAAGAGCATTTCTCGTGGATTGAAGGCTGCCAGCTTGTAAAAGAACAGTTTTTAGATGCCATTCATAATTTGAACTATGTCATAAATGGCGACCAAGATTACTGCCTACCAAATGTAATCAATATCAGTTTCCTTGGAGTAGATTCCGAAAGTGTATTTGCTACACTGAAAGATCATTACGCTTTTTCTAATGGCTCTGCATGTAATTCTGGAAATTATAGCTCCAGCCATGTATTGACTGCAATGGGATTGAATGAAAATCAAATAAGTTGTGCGTTACGTATATCATGGAATAGAGAAGGTTTTTCTTTCATTAACTTAATTGAATTTGTAAAAAACCAGATTTCCTAATAACTTGATATTATATTATTATCCAATAAATCTACTTTCCATATAATAAGGAAAGTATCTATATAACTCCATATATTTCTGAAGATCTTCTTCATTAAGCCCAAATAAATCTATATCAGCCCAATTTTCACAAGGCATTTTAGAATTTATTTTTTGAAGTTCTTTATATGTTAAATTAGGCAAATAAATGTCATATGGTTGCGTAATATCCTGATTAAAAAGGAATTCATAAAATTTTGCTTCAGTGAAGACAGTTTCATTCTCTTTTCTTATTATAATACCCCCAGTTGTAATCATAGGGGCACCATCTTTATATGTAAAATACACCAATTGCTTAAATATCAACTTCTTTTCCTCTTCTGCAATGTTTCTATTCTTCTCAATCAGTGCTTCATTTATTTTGTTATTAATCATTTTGTTTATTAAGTTATGGAATATCTTGCTTCTTATATCAGTTTTTTTTGCATCAATAGGTACATCTTCCATAAACTCTTCCTTAAATTTCACAAATCTATTTTCAATATGCTCATCTATGCTATAGCACCTATTGCAAGTAACTAGAATTACGCTATTAGGCAACATACTTAGCACTACATTCTTTATATCATTAAGCATAGACTTAGAGAATATTTTATCATAATCTAACCAAACGATCGACTCCGAATCCCATGTAATTTGATTTATTGCCTCTGACGAATTTTTAAATATCATTTCTATACATTTAAATGGTTTGTTAAATTCAAATCTTTCTTGCTCCTTTTCTTCTGTTGCATTCTCTTCTATACTTATCATTTTTTCTATTCCTAATTCTTTATGAAATAAATTAAAGTCAATAAAATACCTAGCACCAAACCCTATATATTTATAATTATTAATTGGAGAGAATAAACATAGTTTTCTAAATATATCACAGAAAAATTTTCTTTCAATACTTTTCGCAGGCCTGAGGTAATAGTTAATACTTTGTCTTTCCACATTGCCCATTAATCTATTTCCTCCATATCGTAAAAATATTCGAAGGTATATCTTCCAACATCTGCATTTGAAATAAGTTTTGCAGCTTTTTTGACTTTCTCCACTCTTTCTCTTTCCTTATAATATGTAATAGTAACATAATCACTAATCTTCTTCTGAATGACTTGACTAACCATAATTTTATCCGTTAAACCTGATACGTTTATATCCTTAATATCTATGTTTTTTGCATTTTTCAATAGTTCTTTGTTAGCTTCTACTGCAATTTCGTCGGACATTTTTTCATCAACACTTTCCTCTTTCAGAACTGCTAACTTTCTAATTGATTCGAAAACAAGTTGCATAAGCTTTTTCATAGAAGTTTTTGCTGCGATGTATACATTTGACTCTGTATCTACCCCTGTCTTAGTTGTGTTCCAAGGTAGCTTATCAGAATCAATAGATTCAAAATAAACAAAGCCTCTAAAACGAGCATAAGATGTATGAAATGCTGGTATTCCATCTTCGCTCCAACCTGTTAAACTTGTTTGATCAGCAAAAACTACTAAGCGATTATTACAGTATAAATACCAGCCTGCTAGCTTAGGAGATCCAGCTTCACCAATACCCGTATATATTTTTATTGAAACATCTTCAATTTCTAATTCCTTATATGCAGGTCTAAAATTATCATCAAAATATAGTCCGTTAAAATAATACTCAAGTTTTGTATTATTAAGGACTTATTTATCTGATCTATATATTCTTGATATTGCTGATAATTATCAGGAAAAATTTCTAAGCTCATTTTGACTAAATCGAAGATTTGGTCATTACTAATTAATTCTAGATTGGAATAGGCATCCAAATTCTATTTATTTCATCCCAATCAATAGACAAATTATAATAGCCAACATTTTCGCTTATGAATGGGCAGCCCAAGGAATCTACAACCCAACATTCAGGTTTATTCTCTAATCGATTATAGAGAAACACAAACGTCACAAGTTGATATCTCTGTTTTATACAAGTTTGAATAATAGAATCAAAATCTTCGAATATATATTCTTTATATAGAGATATTCTTTCTTCATCAACCTCCAATATGACTTCAATTGGTACATCCATTAATTTATCATATGTCAGTCTAATAAGTTCATGGTTATCATAATAGTCATCTTCATCAATATCATATTCAAATCGATCTTTATATCGAGATAGAAATTCATTACAAAACATAATAATGCCTCTATTCGTTTTTCAATATTATAAATTCAAAAAAATATTATTTTAATTCGCTTTGGAATATCATGCTTATATATCCACTCTTGAACTTTCGGTGTTATATCTTCAAGCGTCGCTTGTAGATCACGCACTTTTCCAATGAATATTTTAATGTCATCATCCGCTCCAATCTGATCCGCCATTTCACGGCCTTTCTGAAGTTTTGCTTTGAAGGTAATTACATCACTTGGGTTGATCGGAAACGAAGTAATACCATTCTCCAACGTTGTTGCAATGCTGATCGCTTCGCTTTCATTAGTCATAAACTGACTAAATGTATTGAGTAATGATATGACCTGTTCCGTTGAGTTTTTTAAACTGTTTACCCATAGCGAATCCAAATGCCTTTTGAAAGCAGAAACGTTCTTACTAACACTCGAAACCGTTGTTGCCTCCAAATAACCTTCAAGTGTTTCTGAAAGTACCATTTGAAGTGAAGCTATAATGTCATTTCGCATGATTGAATCAACAGAAACATCCATCAGCCGGTTTGCTTCGGCTGTAGCTACTGTTTTCAGATATAAATCCATGGTCATAAGGGATTGCAGCACTTTGGTCATATTAGTAGTAAAGCGCTCAGTATCCCTTACACGGGTTTGTGCAATTTTCGTTGTTTCTAACTTTCTACTCGCATTATCCAATATATCTTCAAGCATTATTGTCACCACCAAACTTCTTCATCTGTTCTATAAGTTCTATCAAGCCATCCTTGAGTTTATCGAGTAAAGTATTATCGGTGGTTGTCGTGCTGCGAAGATTCTCTAAATCCCTTTCCGCTTTTTCAACCGCACTGTTAGCTATCTTTTCAACTTCTCGTATAGTGTCCAATGCCTCTTTCATCATTTGACATGGGTTTGATGAAAAAAAGGCCAACTCCAATGAAAATTTCTCATCATTAACTAAGTCAGCTGCCCTCTTACATATACGGGCGAGTAAAGTTGCATTTTCCTCAATTTTAACAACATGCTCACGTAAAGGAGCTGGATAATACCCGCCATAATTGATGTTAAACGCATTGAGAAAATCAGCCATTTTTCTTGAGGCATTCACTATAATATCTCGACCAAGATCTTCCCCAAGCTCGTTCTTTAATTGTTCCAACATCTCTGTAGCTTTGCGCCTTTCATCGACTAACACGTCCTTGACGCCCGGTAATAGGGCTTGAAGTTGTCTGGCTGCACTAGTAAACAACTCATCTTTTTCAATTATTTTTTCAGGAAGCAAAGATGCTGGATCCCAATCAAGTCTCTTTAAGACCTTGAACGCATCATCAATTTGATCTCGATGATAAAGGTATTTACGTATCTCGCCCTGCCTGCTAACACTGCCCATATGCGTATTGGGTAAAGCAATCAACATATCCTTGTTTTTAGTTAGTGAATCAGAACGGTGCTTTTGATTTATATTCTTAAGCAGCCGCCCCCAAGCATCTTCAGAGTCGTTCCGAGAAACATTCGATGATACTGAACGCATAAATAGTTTTTTCAAAACAGTTTCGTCTTTTTCTGTATAGGTTAGACATCCTGTAATACCAAGCCGCAAAAATTCTAATGCCATTGAATGTTGAAGAATTATCATAGGTGATGTATCTGGTTCACCTTTTAGTCGTGAAATAATAGTTGCTTTATGGCTTTCAAGCCACAGTATCAGCTTGTATTGCATAAAAGCGGAATCCTTAAAATCCCACTTGGGACTATTATTATGACCCCAATGAGTAAGTGCAAGTAAAAGCCAATATCCTTCTTGGTTACGTTCAATCACAATCAAGGCTTGTTCTTTATCGCCGCTCCGCTGTCGTTGTCCTTCAATGAAGATGCTTCGCGTATTCAACCTTATGCCAACCAAATAGGCTGGAACACCTTCCATCTGCCAGTTAATTGCATCAATTACAAAATCGTAGATACGCTTACGAGCATCTGCAGAGTTAGCAAGAACCATATTATTCTGGTACCAGTTTTCTACATCATTTAGGTCATTCTGATACATTCTGGTGCGCTCTGATACTTCAGCAGTAACCTGCGGATCTTTCTGTTCCTTTCTCGGGCTGGTTTGATCACCATGTAGTGTGTTTCCTTGTGACTGGATACCAGACAGGTCATTAAAACCGAATAATTGTAAATATTTTACTGGTAATGTCCCTATAACTCTGTTTTCATCATTGCCAACTTCATGTAAAGTGCCATCACCCCAAATACATAGTAAAACCCTTAAGCGATTTTTTTCTTCATTTGAAAAATTCAGCATATCAAAACGTGCGGTGTGCTGCATTTCTAAGAACTGAACAGGACTTTCCCCAAGAGCACTCAATGAGATATTTGGAAATGTAGCATTACCTAATTGGAAATTAGCCCATGCACTCATCTGTATACGTATAACATCACGAATGAAAAAACGAGGAGCCTTTTCTGGTAACCGGTTATACAGCCCAAAGAGCGCCTTTTTAGTTAGAGGAAAAATTGAAAATAAAGCACCCTCAACATCCACACTTTCCCATGTGAAATCTGGCTGCCATGTTCGATATGGCAACTTCGCTGCTTCAGCTCCTTGGTTATACCAATTAATAGTTTCCTGCTGTGTCAAGTAAGCAGCATTGATATAGCGAGCTGCCATTTGAGCTAAAGTTTCTTCACTTTCAAAGGTAGCACTGTCAACAGTTATCTGATGTGTAACACGATCTTGAAAATTATCCCTAAAATGAGCACTGTAATACTCATCTGTAATACCTATAAGGGAAGTGACTCGGCATAAGTCCTGATATTCACCACCATGCTGAATCGATAATACTTTGATCAACTCTGAATCCATACCAGTAAAGGTAGTCATATCTTCTATTAACACCGTTAGAGCTTTACCTTCTCGTTTTAGGTCAAGCCTTAGTTGGTGAATCATTCCTTCGGCATCTCCCAAAGATAAATTGGCACAGGTCTGTATAACGGCTCGCGCAAAACGATTGAGATACGCGACCAGCTTTGCCGCACCATTTGCTTCTTTAACTTCCGCAAAAAACCGCTTAGTATTAGGATTACCTTTGCGCTGTATATCCTGCATTATTGAACGCATAGCGGTAAAATCATCCGCTTTAAATGTAGCTTCCATACCTTGAATACGCCCACTAGGTCGGGCGATAAGCTCATAAAAACGTGTGACGGGACCATCTTCACGCATCAAGAAATTCATTATTGTATCATCACGCAGGAAGGAAGCTAGCCGTTTTCTTTCCGCTGTCTTATAGCTGCTTTCTTCTTCCTCATTCTCAATCTTAATGATGAAATTATAGTAGATAGAAGATTTAAGTTCCCCTTCGTTTTTCATATCGCAGCTTTGAATAAAACTCTGAAGACGCTCTTTTAGTGCTGGGTCACTTACAACACCTTGATCAATCAGCTGACGCATTGCACCGCGCACGCTATTATCAATCCGTCTTATAAAAACAACCTTTTCGGCTTTGAGTGTCTCATCACGTCGATTACTGTGCAAGCGGGAGCGAATCCAACGAATCAGATGTGATTTACCAGCACCATTACGCCCACGCACAATTATCATACGGTGTTCATCGTTAGGGTTATATACCAACTGTTGGTAAATCTCCTCTTCGCTCATTTCTTTGGCAGTCGCAGTAGTACGCCCGGAGAATTGAACAGCAAGTCGGTTGAACGGCATATGAGTAGCCATAAAATCCCATTTCTCATTTACCATAACATCAACTTGAATAATTTCTTTTAATCTTTCACTTACACTATTCCATTCCATCTTTATCACCTCAAGATCCTTACATGAGACAGATCATTAATTATTTCTGACTCAAACTTATACATTTTCCACTTATAGGCATCAGGCTCAGACCTGAGCTCAATGACTTTCTGAGCATCAAGGGTTCGTAAACCATTTGATACCGCCAGTCCAATCTTATTTCCATCACGACTCTCTTTTATTTCTGGACACTGAGCTTCAAGCCAAAGCATGAATTCTTCGATAGGTATAGATTCGCTTAATCTTAAACTTTCTTGTATTTCTAGTACATCCAAAAATCTAATATAACAATTGGGAATCAACATTTGTTGATGCAAATAACCAACGCCCAAAAATGATGTCCAAAATCTCCACCCGAGCATGTCGTTGTCTGAAAGCTCCATTCCATTTTGATTGAACAAGACTGCAACAGATCCCCAGTTCGGACATTTCATCACGTCCTCAGCCAATTTAAGATATAGAGAAGTTGTTTTGAAATAGATCGAGTCTGCACGCGAGAAGGCAATCTTGGCTGAATAACACCTAAACGAAATGTGTTCTTCCAACTCCTTCGCAGCGTCAGTTACAGAATATCTACCTTCTATTTCTTTTACTAATTCAAGTTCCTGAGCTACGGTTAACGTATAACCAAAAATGTCTTTGCTACCATCTCCAAAAACTGAGCCAAGACATAGCTCCTGATACAAATCCTCACGATTACAAGGATTCCTTCTTACATAACGGCATAAGGCGAATACACGCTCTGGGGTAGGAAATTCACGCATTGTGTCTTTTCCTGACTTGAACATATTACACCTCCATAATTTCGGGCACTGCCAGAGTATTACAGTTTAACAAATGACGAATTGGTCTGTTAGCCTGTGTTATAATCATGTTCTCACGGCAATAATAGACAACGGTTATTCCGTATCGCTCTAAAGTATTAGCCCATCGATACTGAATTTGATTTGTTCGGCTGTTATCATCAAATGCACAAATTAAACCTCTGGAAAAAATTGCGGGATGCTGCTTTGCCAACAACTCAAATTCCTGTACGTCTAGAACAAGACCCTTGAATACCGTTGCATCAATAGTGTCTGTATTAGGCATGACAACGGCCCCAAGGCCCAGTTCGTTGAATTTGACTGCCAACTGCAATGCTTTTGAAGCAATCCATGGTTCATTTTCGTGTCTGACAACAAGCAAGCTATTTAAACCAATTAATAGTTTGTTTAATGTATCTGAAATGCTCGGTGCTTTTGCATACCATGGTACTTTGTTATGAAATGAAAAAGGGCCATCGTTGCAATAAGCATCACTATGATTAGGGCAACCACCACAAGCAAGTGGGGCATTAGGAAACAGCTGGGTAAAGTAATAAGACCAACACATTTTGTCTGCCTTTGAAACCATTTCTTTAATCGCTTCATACCCGCTAGTAACGCTTTTCACTTCTTGTTCACGAAAAGGCTCTAAAGCTTCTCTCAACTTTACAATATCTTGCATGAGCTGGACATCTCGCATGGTTACTCTGATGAAGTAGCATTTTTTTTGATGTATATATACCATCTCGGTGAAGTCCAAGAATCCATATCGCATCAAAAATAGTAATAAGTTTATATTCCAACGCATGTTTTTAATTCCACTATGTTCTTTTTCAGACTCGGTAAATCTAGCAGGGGGCGTTGACGTATCCAATAAAACGGTATCTCCATCTCTCTCAACATCTTCTTGAAGGAGCATAGAAAACCAACGGTCAATCATTTTCTCTACCGTCATAACACGTGAATTAGCGATATACCGCTGTATGCTCACATCATCATGGGGAGAATAACATAACATACTTAGAGATGGCAGCCCATCGCGCCCACCACGCCCTACTTCCTGGTAAAAACGGTTGATATTTTCAGGCAATGTTGTGTGCATGACAGTACGTACATCTGGTTTATCAACACCTAAGCCAAAGGCCGATGTTGCTACTACAATATCTAGTTTGTCTTCACTCCACAATTTAATAATTTCTATACGTCTATCATCATCTGTATCTCCTGTAAAGGTCACTACATTACTAAAGCCCGCCTGTCTAAGCATCCCTTTCCATTGTTCAGCTTTCTCGGGCTTTATTTCGTAAATTATCATGGGTTTAGGCAAAATACAGCAATAATGCAATACTTTATTTTGTAGCATTTGCTGATTATTCGCTTTTTCAATGCAAAATCTTGGTTCAGTTCTCAATGAATCACAACGCAACTCGATCCATTGTTCATTGTTGGAGAACAATATTTTTAAGTTTTCCACAGTATCTTCTGTTAAGGTAGCAGAAAGCAAAATAGTTTTGAGCTTTCCATCACACAGAGCAAATAATTCTTTTCGGATGACTGATAGCATCTGAAAATCCGGGCGAAAAAGTGCACCCCAATCTTGAACAATATGAGCTTCATCTATGACAAGATCGGTCAGGGGCTGTTTATTTGCCGCAGAATAAAGAGAACTTTTCAACTTTTCATTTCTGACTATGGCTTCCGGCGAAGTTATAAGCAACCTCAATGAGCCATTCTCAAGGCCGCTATAGATTTTGTGAAGTTCTTGAGTATCAACCTCACCACAATAGCATGCCATCTGGTCGCTTAATAATGAGTTTCTCAAAATGAATTTGGCAGCTCGATACTGGTCTAAACCTAATGCTACGGTGGGTACTATAACAATGGTTAACCCATCACCATTAGCCGCCAACATCTGGGTAATCAAGCTCTTGCCTGCGCCAGTAGGCAGAGATAAAAGGAGGGAATACCCATCCGGCATCTGCAATGCTGTCTGAACTGAAATTTTTTGTTCAAAGGAACGATAATTACTAAAGCCAGTAGCTTTATATAATAACTCATCTCCACATACTGGTTGCTTCTTAAATAAATCAGCCTGAAGCTTTCCATATACTTGTCGAACAAAGGTATCGTTGGTAAACCACCCCGGTCGACTTACAAAGGCATTTATATACACGTTGCCTTCCATATAGAGTCCAAATGGTTCTCCATGTAATGATACCAGAGTGCATATGTCTATAGGTGTAGATAAGCGACCAACAAAAAGAACAAAATCACGAAGCGCCGACAAAAAATCCATTTTCTGTATCTGTCCACAGCGATATTGAGAATAGCGCTGTAGAAAACGGGAGCCGCAACGGAGTTCTTGCAGAGTTTGACTATCATTCTGCCATTCCACATTTACGGCATCTTCTTGAATTCTTTCAATTTTTGGCAAAATACTGTTGGGATCTCGCAAGGCATCTTCAACATATTCAACGATATTCATTTTTATGCACCCTCATAAAAGCAGCAGAATCCATAGTTACATGATAATTCTTCAATGCTAACAGTACCGCCTTATACATAGTTCTAATTTTCTCATTCTGTTCTTCGTCGTATCCAAAGTACCTATTAGATGCTTGATGTGCGCTTACAATCCTACGTGCTTCTTCTAAGGCTATATCATAATCCCAGCGCTCTGTTACAATCCGACGAGCTTCTTTCTGGCATTTACTACGCCCTTCCTTTACAAATGGTATCCAAAAAGATGGCGGATACTTAGCCATGAACATTCGAATAGAAGCGGCACCTTTTTCGGAGTTACTACGTCGTCCAAGATGCTCAGCTTTTCTGATTATGTGTCGCTCAGCTAAAAGCGCAATCATATCGTCAGTAGAAACAAGGGGCATTTCGTCATCGAGGGGGTAAAGTGTAACAATCTGTTCCATCGGCAGGAATGATCTAAATTGAGCTAATATAACTGGGTCAAGATTATTATCAATTATAGGCTTCATGTTTGGTTCAACATTCCAAATGAACACCAGACCCGTAAAATCGAAAGGTGCATTTTTAATCTCTGCAGCACATGCACGACCGCGATAGGAAGTCATTGCATTTGAGATAATGCTATCAAAAACCGGATCATTAGGCGCGTAAAAGTGTAAATCTTCCCGATTTATCGCGTAAGAACGATTAAAAGTCCCATTTATTTTTTGCTGGTTATTTGCAGTCGCTATCTTTTCGCACTGAAATCCATAATATTTCCTCCAGTCAGGCGGTACAAGCAATGCGTTCATTGATGAAGCTGGACTAAAATTACGGGCTGAAAACTCCGTTACTGGCTTCCCGTTTCGGTCTATGTAAGACGTAGGCTGCAGACCAGCTTGTTTTGACCAGCTAATCATGGCTTCAGAGAAGATTTCATCTTCCTTCCCTTGATACATAGATAGCATGCGTTCTACACCAACAGTAAGGGGCCTATAAAGCATAGATGCCATATCATAAAATTGTTCTTCTTCTACGGCTTCACGCATGCGTATTGTTTCCGACTGGATTTCAGATATTGTGTGAGTTAAGCCATCGCTTGCATTTTCTTTTAACGCATCTAAAATATGCTTTGCTACTTCGCCTGTAATAATTTCTAGCCCACTTAGGGACTGTGTATAGATTCCCATGCCATCCTTCCACAAGGATACAAGTTGTTCTTCAATTGTGCCTTCTGCGAAGAAAACTATCGAAGTAACTGGTTTTGTAATATCGCGGCCGAGTCTGTCTAAACGGCCAATTCGCTGTTCAAGAATATTAGCACTCCAAGGGGTATCTAAATGAACAACAACATCGGCCATCTGGAAGTTACGCCCTTCACCACCCAATTCGTCACAAATTAGCAGACGACAATCCGGGTTGCTTTGAAATGCTTTTGCACTTTCTTGAAGCTCATCAGGTGTCATACCCCGATAAAACGCAACACATGCTTCATTACTAAGTCTGTGGCGAGCAATACCTAAGAAAGCCTTTAGGGTTTCGACGTAACTGGTAAACACTAGTACCTTATATGGTTTCGAAGAATTGAGGCCTGTTTCTTGTTCCAAATAGTCCATACACTGAAGTAATCGACCTTTGATATCATCCGGGTTCTCGTCAAGCAATTCATCAGTGCGTTCTATTTCTCCATCCGCTGAACCTACCCACTGTTTAACTGCATCCATAACATCTATGGGAACTTTAATGCCTTGGCAAACTAGAGCGTCCAACTGTACATTCAACGACCACGGTGAGCTAAATGCCGCGGTCAATAAGGGACGAACAACCGTCTCTGCAAAATGGTCCGTATGGTCGTTAACGTCCTGAAGCCATTGTATGAGGTTATATATGGCATCAGCCTCACCATATAATTCGTTTAAGCCGACCATAGTATAGGGTCGCTCAATAAGTCTTCGCTGAGGCATTTGTTGTTGTAACAATGCCCGCCGATTTCGGATTATATGTCGCTCTAAACGATAATGTTCACTAATGTAGGCGGCTGCCTGATATACTTTTTCCTGACCTAGGTCCTCCGATTGTATGTCAATAGATTCTATCAATGCTTTTAGGCGGTTGTCTTGCAAGTTGCCAGCTAGTGATTTAAGCTGCTCAATAATGGACTCAGCGAAATCCGAGTAAGACTGCATATCACCTAATAGCATATATAATTCGCGTTGAATTTCCTGCTGTTTCTCAACAAGCTCATTAAAACGCTCAGTTGACATACCAATGTATTGTCCTGGGTCAAGTAAGCTTAAAAGACGTAAGTATTCTTCTTTTCTGTCTTGTATTGGTGTAGCGCTAAGTAGTAGAATATGCTCAATTTTTCTACTCAGCCGTAAGATATAATCATACGCAAGATCATCAGCCAGCATTTGATGTGTTTCATCTACAACCACTATATCAAAATCTAATCGGTCTATAGCTTGACCGTTTAGCTTTACCAGTTCCTGTATGGAAATGACGACGTGCTTTGATTCCACACTAGCCTCATTGAGAGTCAGAACGTCAATAGAAAATTTGCTCATTAATTCAAACTTCCATTGGTCAATCAGGGGCATGGGGAGAATGTATAAGACACGTAAGGCCTGATTGCGTTCCTGCATGATTTTTATTATTGAGCAAGCCTCAATCGTTTTACCCAGGCCAACTTCGTCAGCAAGCATATAGCGAACAGGATCTCTTTCCAGACAGCGAACTATTGTTACCACCTGGTGAGGCAAAAGAAATACACGGCAACCAGCCACCACTTTGAAGCCATATACGGCATTATTAAGAACATGCATAATACTACTTACGATGTTTCGACAAGCAAACCATGACGGGTTCTGAAATTCATAGCGCATCAGCATCTCAGCAGGGTCAACATCAATCGCTGTAAAATCAGCCCTAATATCTCTTTCCTCATACTCTTTTATACCATGATTGCCCATGCTGATATGGTAAGTTAAGTACGGACTATTTTCATTCGACGAAATAGACATTACCAGACCATTTCCAGCAGG
The DNA here is from genome assembly GCF_020595055.1 of Desulfosporosinus shakirovi. Lineage (GTDB taxonomy): Bacteria > Bacillota > Desulfitobacteriia > Desulfitobacteriales > Desulfitobacteriaceae > Desulfosporosinus > Desulfosporosinus shakirovi. The sequence goes on from NZ_JAJDOO010000003.1 coordinate 117,084, forward strand.
TGTTCTAACAATGCTCCCCTTCGGAGCTTTGCACCTTATTAGTTCATTCAACGCAAACTCATAAGTCCTGAAGACATCCCCATAATACACCTTACAACCATGCAAATCATGGATTGCTACTTTTGCCGTTTCTGCCAGTTTATCAATCTCTGTTATTTGAGCCAAAGCAAAGGTACGTGGAAACTCAATATCTGATTTTTCGGTGTAAACTGGGATACGCACATACATTCCTTGCTGTATATCACTCACCTCCAATGATGGAGAAACTCAACTCAGCCTGATAGGGCTTGAGGCATAACTTCTGATGGGCGCATGAATTACACCAGTCCCCTATCACAGCGTTTTCATTAATTCCTATTTCCATATATTCTTGCATAGCGTGAAGTAATGTCTCTTCACCTCGAAAGTGAATTTTATGTAACGAATACTTTTTGTTGCCATTTTCAATTACTGTCTTTACATCAAATGCTGCAAACGGGTGTGGAATCAAATCTTCAGAATAGTAGCTGGCTTTCTGAAATAGAAATCTTATATTCATATGAGATTCATCGTATCGTTTCATCATGCGACCATCCCAAAGGTTGTGATTAATATAATTTTCTGCAACATGCATGAGATCGTGTAGATCATTCGCGTCACGATAAAACGGGAAGTATTGCCGGTATGCATCCTGAGTACTTTTAAGAATGCTGTGCATTGTAGACATAGAGTTGTTCATTTTCGGTTTTCCTTCCATCCGTTTCCAAACGGCCTGAACCAACATATTTGAATAATACCGTTTTAAGAGAAAGGCATTATCAATTACAATATCTCCTCGACATACCATGTCCAAGTAATATTTATATGGACACAAGAAAAAATCCATCATATCCAATCGGCTAGCAATAAAAGTTGAGTTTTTGTGGTCAACGCTGATTTTGGGTACTCGAAACCCAAGACTCTCAAGTTCTTCGTCAATCTTCGGCTTGATGCCTAGCATGCGGAGCGGAAAGTAGGGTTGTTCTTCATTGTCCTCTACATGAACAACATAACTAAGTCGCACGGGGCATTCATTGTAGCAAAGCCCGTAGAAGAATGCATAGCGAAGAAACTTAGCAGAATCTCCTAATGATGCATAGTAAACCTGAAAGATTAGCGCTATGGGCGAATATGCTTTGCGAATAAAGTAATCCGAAAGCGGCCATGGCAAAAGGTCGTCCATGGTCTGATTGAGCATTCGGTCTGACAAACAAGCAAAGTGATAAATAGGATCTTCTTTTCCTTCTCGAACTGCCAGCCTATGCTGGGCACGACTATGTAAAATATCGCCCTCAATCTGAACAAAATTGCGCACTATCCAGTCTGGAGATTCCAAATCCTTTTGCTTTAAATAGTAATAAAGTCCGCTCTTCAAATCTTCCATACTACCAGATAGAGTTGTGTTATTGTTGACCTGATCAAAACGCTCCAAAAGGCTCTCAACAAGTTTCTTTTCTTCCGCTTCAACTAGATTCAAAAGTTGATTACGAATGAATTCTTCAAGTCTTTGAAAATGCTGGAGAAAGGAAAGTGAACCATTCACATTATTAGCGAACAAATGAGAGGCAATATCATTAAGCTGATTTACTGCGCTTTCAAAGCTTTCTATATCTTCCAGACTGATCATGCTGGGTCGATAAAAAGCAATGCGGCGAAGCTGCTCCCCAATATCATTTTGTATAATCTGAATCGTCTTGTACTGTTTTTTGTATTCTGCTATACGAACTATAAACTGATCGTGCAGTTTTATATCCTCGAAATAGGCGCTGGTAATCTCCAATATTGAATTGAGCTTCTCTGATTGAGGAACTCTCAAGATTCCAGCTGTAAAGCACTCCTTTATAGAAGCCCAGTCAATTCTAAGCTGACCGATGAGCGGATCCCACATACGATATAATCCAAGAAAGAATTGTCCAATGGGATAGTTTAAAAAATGAAGGTCGCCAGATTGTTCTGGATAGTAGATGCGGAGTAAGTCATGTACTTCACGTCCAGCCGTATATACCTTTTCCATCATCGCAGGAATAGGCTTGGCTCGATTCTCCTTTAACGCCTTGTCAAAGTAACTAGAAACAAACCCTGCATATTCTGTAATATTTGCAAACGCCAACATTTCGACCTGTTGACCAGCCTGATACCACGTTAGCCTCTCATGTGCATTAGGCTGAGTGGTTTGGTCGACGAGTTTTCCAAATGCTTTTGCAAGGTTATGACTTCTTGAATTTGCGGTGCCGTTATAAACTCCAAGAAAAGTATCGCGTTCGATGGGTACACCAAATAACTGGTATAAATGTTCCCATGTAGCATATATATCTTTGTATTCTGGCTGATAATTGTAAATGAACACAACTTCAACCCCCAGCTTGTCTAGCTGCATAATAAAACGCAATTGCAATGGTGTAAACTGGTGAATGCCATGCACAACAACACGCTTTAGATTTAAGACATTAAAATCATCTAACATTGCAACAAGTTTCTTTATTCTTTGTATGCGCCTCTCATAGTGGCTGCCCAATCTGGCTGCCTCGTCTTCCTCACGTTTTATCTCAAGAGCTATTATTCCTTTGAAGAAGGTTACGAGTTCATCAATCGAATAATCATTTGTTAAGGCAAATGGTTCATGTAATGGGCTTAATGGATTGTTGATTTCATTCAGTAAGGCAATAAACACTTTTTGTTCAAGGTTAGCGTTGGAACGGTGAAGGCTGTTTACATCGATTCCCAATTCAACGAATAGCCGAAGTGCCTCTAGCAAAGAACCTCGGTTATGCTTCAGTGAAGCATACAACTCTTCACGCTTATTACTATCGCGCTTTTTCCAGGCTTCCAATTGGTTTGATATTGCGATGTATTGTGCAATCCGTCTTTCGATATTGTTATACCAGTCGCTATACGCCACTTTTAGGACATTATCAATAGGACAAAGTAACGAGCCAAAAGCAGTCTCAAACAAATCGCGGAATGCATTAACCATAACTTGTGAGCTACACAAATGCGGCGCATCTTTAATTTCACCCCAAAAGCTCGTTTGGTAAAGAAGATAAGGGTTGCCGTAGGTATATATCTTAAAACTCATTCTACCTAGTACCTCCCATTAAAAGTGCCTGCCATGATGTACTACGACTTGATTGCAACTCCATCCACGAAAACCCACGAATTGCCCTTGTCATAGCCACATAAAGAACACGAGTTTCTTCATTCATACGCTCCGCTGCTTCCTGAGCATAGTCATAAAAGTTATTACGCAGCACTTGGTTTTCAGCATACTTAAAGCTATAACCAATGTTTCCGTTTGTACTAACCATAATATCCATTCCAGTACGTTTGGGCTTATCTATGGCAAATGAAGCAAAAGGCAGAATTACATAGCCATACTCAAGTCCCTTAGATTTATGGACTGTGGTACAAAGTATACGAATTTCATTTCCGCCCTGTATGGGCCAACGACATTCTTCGGCACGTCCAGTAACGATATTCGTTTGTATAAAGGAGGTTAGACGATGGATAGTCAGATTGCCCAATCGGCAGCCTTGCAGGATTTTTTCAAATAACAAGTCCACATTCATTCTATAGTATGAACTCATATTGGGATATTGCTCTCCAAATCGAGCCCATGGACGGAGTTGATTATACAAGCCACGGAGTATCTGCAGAACAGGTGAAATCCTTAATTCGCGAAGGACATTTGACCAACTTTGGTACCCTCCATTGCTCACTGTCTGGCTTAACATAATATCTATCAAACTAATTAGATAGTTTACCTGACGATCACGCGATTTATCTTTACATGTAAGATCAGGCTTCAACTCATACATCGTATGTCTGTCGGGAATTATCCCAAAGAAGTTGGATTCAAGTAAATGACTTAATTGCTCCGGTTCGTTGTTCAGCAATGCTTGAAGCATGGCACACATCTCCAACGCCGGTACAGATTGATACAATTCCCCGCCGATGTTTGATTGAATGGTTGGGAAACCGTTATCTCGTCCATACTTCACAATTTCGTCAGCCTGCCAATTCTCGCGCACCAATATAGTAATCGTTCTTTCCTCATTTGAAAGATATTTATCATCGCAAAGTAACTTATTAATAACATTGGTGTAGCGTCGAATTTCATTGAATGTTTCCGGTAAACGACTGCTCTCCGAGGTTATAGAAATACTTCGATAATATGTTTCAGTAGATGAAGCATTGTCGTTTAAGGACAAGTCACTAATTAAAGCGTCTACTTGTGAGTCGTACGTTAATAAACCCCTTGCCGGGCTGCCCCAATAGGAAAATACATTCTGATATAGTTTGAGCAAATTTTTATCAGTTCTATAGTTTTTAGAAAGAGAAAACTGTTCCCAATGCTTCGGAGCTTCTTCAACCTTCAAATGGTTAAATGCTTTTTCTTCAGCTCCTCTGAAGCGGTAAATACACTGCTTAATGTCGCCTACGACGAACATCAAGTAGCCAACATGTTTACATATTTCTCTTAGAACAGCAATCTGTACATCATCAGTATCTTGAAACTCATCTATAAACATATAACGTGAGCCGAAAACCAATTCTTCTTGAAGCCTTTCAGGATACTCTGTAACCAGTCGTGATAAGACAGCCATCAGACGGCCAAGAAATACTCGGTTTTCTTCTATCAGCTGCCCATCGAATGATCTTTCCGTTTCCCCAAGAACAGCAACTAATAGACGATGCAACGGCTCATTTTCATTAGCGATTCCAAATTGTTCAGGCTTAACTTCGGATAGATCAATACTTTTGTTCTCCAGACGGCCAACAAAATCTAGTAACTTTTTACGGAGTTCATAAACCGGTAATCTAAGCTCATTAAGGTATTGCGGGTTAATAGCAGTTTGTTCCCGAACATACTTCTCAAGGGTTTCTTCTAGTAATAATCTACGCCCATAAAGACCTGAAGTAATCTGTAGCCCTTGCCCATAACCAGCAGCGGTTCCAAGCTTCTGGATAATGTGCCTAGCGAATGAGTGTATGGTATTGATCTGCATTCGATCAACTTGCGCCATCATTTCAAGATAATCTCCTATGCCAGTAAGCATATAATAGTTCTGGAAACAGCTTTTCAATCGACTTTTCATATTGTTTGCCGCATCATTGGTAAAGGTTATCATTAATATACGATCATCAAGATTGGCTGGTGAAATATCTTCAGCGTAACATAAAAAAGCAACGCGCAAAATCATGGCATAGGTTTTGCCTGTGCCAGCACCCGCGCGTACTAAAATATTCTTATCTGTCTTGGCATGTTCAACCTTAAATTGCGAAAAATTAAACGCTCCACAAGCGTCAAGTTTTGAGAGCCATGTCTGAGTGCTAGAAATGGTATCAATATCGCCATCAATAACCTTAAAACATGGAATATCAATCAAATCCAAAATATTGGCTTCATTAACCATTACCGTTTGCCAATTAAAAATGGATAGTCGCGAACCATCAATCGTTAATGCATTAGATAAAACGCCAATCTCTAGATCACCTTTATGGCTTACTTTCATTCCCTTAGCTCTTAAGACAATTGCGGCTTTTTCTGAGACGTACTCAAGCATTTCTTGAGTACCAACCACGGAGTATATTCGACACCCATTACTATAAGCATCGGCCAATTCATCAATAAGTGTTTTCCAGTTTTGTTCGGATGCAGGAATATAACTCACAATTGAATAATTGGGAATCAAGTGAATGTAATTTGCCTTGTCGATTGAAGGAGGATTAATTACCTCTTCTTCGAAATGGACACATGGCTCGAACAACGAACGGACTTGCTTCATAAGCAATGGAGTGAACGCGTGAGTACCCCAACTGCGAGAAAAGGCAATGGCCTTATCCAATTTTTCTAAGAAACTTTCCTTTGAATCCAAATCATCCTTAGTAAATGTAAGTTGAGATTCGCTTATTAAATCCATATGTTTGGATTTGAAGAAGTCATTAGATATGAAAGGATAGCAAACCATATGAAATACAAGGGGTTGCTTTCCCAGTTTATTCTTGATGTGATTAAATACAGCAAAACGATATCCTCGAGCTTGAGCACGCGGATTACTGCGTTCCTCTCCTTGTTCAGTGCGGATGGAAATATATTCACCCTGAGGAACACCGATAATTGTAGCTTCCTGCCAACCTTTTACTTCTACTACTGCAATTCCAACTCCCGGAATAAGAACACTGTAGTCAAACTCGCGACCATATACCTCACGATTCCAATAAACTACATGGGAATTATCTAAATAACTATTAAGGGCTTGATAAAAAGCTTCTTCGCCTCTGTTCTTAATCTGATCAATTGCGCAAATCATTCTAGCCATTATTATTTACCACCTAAAAGCAAAAATTCTAAGAAGGCTACAAACTTTTAGTGATTATAAGGTTGTTGCTTCCTCACATCCATAATTTTCTCGAATATATCATAAATTCTGCATTATTTTATTAAGTCCTGCTATTAAGTTTATATTATCCCATTAATTCCAAAGAATTTTATTATAGAAGAAGTTTATTTTAGAGCACAACTAGTTTTCTAAAACCTCTTTATACGGAATTACCTGAGATGAACCAGGGAGTTCCAGGCTGCCCTTCTGCTTGATCTTTTCTGTCAATTCCCTTCAACCCCTCAACTGTCGCTTACTTCTTTAAGCAGGAGCGTATCCCGGAAAGCGCCTCTCTCCTCGACCTTTTGCTTTCTGACATCCTCAAATTCCTGCCGAGAAACCTCTTTATACTCCAAGATGGCGTAGACCACTTCCACTAAATCCGCCAGTTCTTCAACCCTTTGGCTGTCCAGGTACTTCTGAAGCTCTTCCCCTAACTTGGCGTTTAATAAATCCAGGTACTCTGGGTCTGAAACCTTTTCAATAATAGCTTTCTTACCGCTGTCTTCGATGATCTGGGGTATCTTGTCGCGAATCAGTTTATTGTAGACTTTTACCTTCTCTGATTTGCCGTCACGGACTTCATTCTCGTCTATTACAGGAATGGTAATGAACCCATCCCGATCATCACCGAAAACCTTCCCTTTATAATTGGCCAGCCAGTAGGAGGCGTAAGCACATAAAAAAGCATCCAGCTTGTCCTCAAGGTTCTTAAACCCCTTCTTAGACATAGCTTGAATGCTCAATGAATGATTGAAGAAATCTTCTATATTATGGACGGGGAGATTGAAATCACTCAACCTCTTTAAAAGGTTAACCATCCGACCCATCTCCGTTTTAGTTGTTTCAAATTTGATCTTATGTTTGATTTTATATTTAATGGGAAAAGCATCGGGAAAAAGGCCTAAAGTTATTCCCGTGGGAAAGGTTTCGATAATCACGTGCTTTTTATTGGTTAAGTCACCTGTAAGAGCAAAAGCCGGCATCCGCTTTCGAATGGCTTTGACGACCTCTTCTCCTCGAACTACTCCGAAGTGGTTGAGCATGAAGCTTTTACTGCAGGTGAAAACGGACAGATTTTTACCATGAATTTTCTCTCTCATAATAGCTCCGTCACAGTATCTGGAACCTGTTTCGTTATTCACGATTAAGGGAGCATCAATCCCCACGATGGCTCCTTCCCGGGCATGTTCTGCAACGATGTCCGCAATCATTTCGTCGCTGAAAACCTGGGACTCACTATAGACGATTTCTCCATTGTCAGCGATCACACAAATTCCCGATTCATTGGCATAGGTCCATGCTAAGTCGATTCCGATATAACGCATTGTTTAACCCCCAAAGTCTTTGGCATTAAGTCAATTTTCAAGCGAACAGTCTTTTGGACAACATTTGACGCATACTTTTCTTTTTCGCCGAACTTCCTGCTTTTCCTTCCACCAATCACCAAATATTTTAAAAACAATAGCAAGGGGCGTGCATTTTCGAACAAGCATGACTACTCTCGATAGATTAAACTATAAAAGGGTACCCTATAGGTACCCTAAAAGCTAAAAAATCAATCTTTACTAAGCGATTCCAGTAACTTCTGGAGATAGTCGATTTGTTCTGGTGTTTTGCATGTTGAGGTCAATTTTGAAGACTTTCACCGGAATATGGGCTGCTTTAGCCCCACCACGACACTTGCAAGGGTTTTCTGTCCACTAATCGTTTATAAGTATACTTTGGAAAACCTACTAACAATCCACCGGTGACAACCATGTTTTCCGGCAGGTTCAAGATACTCAGCAAGGGCTGATAATTGGCAGAGGCGCACCCTTCAAAGAATCCCGCCCAACATGTTCCCAATTCAATAGCCGGGGCGTAGAGCTCAGCGTAGGCCAGGGAAAAATGGGTATTATCCCGTCCTCGGGGGTGGAAGTCCTTTGCAGTCATAGCCACAATCAGACAGGGAGCGTTTCGTAATATGACATCTTGACCGGTTTGGCGATAAGTGTCCACCACTCTGCTATAATACTGTGCCCATGCAGAACCCTTTTTTAATTGTTCTTCCATCCAATCAACTGTAGCAGCCGTTATTTTGCCTAGTATTTCAGGGTTATCAATGACAAGATAAGAAACACCCTGAGTGTTGCCTCCGCTTGGAGCCAAACGCGCCATGTCGAGGAGCTGCACTATTTTTTCCCGGGGTACGGGATTTTCTTTGTAGCGACGAATAGACCGTCGGGAGCGGAGAAAGCGGGCTGCAGTGTCAGCGTCAAGGACAGGTACATTTTCAAGAGGCAACTGTTTGGCCAGCGGTGCCTTCACGTTATCTATTGCCGCCACCGGACATACTGCTACGCAGTGTCCACAGGCAATACAATTCCGTTCTGTGGCCTGGGGGATTTGGTTTTCGGTAATGATACTTCCTGTGGGACAGATTTCTGCACAGATTCCACAGCGGATACATTTTTCCTGGCTAACTTGAATCAGATCCATACTCATACATTCATCACTCCTACTTCTCTCTTTTCCGGACTTATGCAAATTCTTCATATGCTTACCGATATATTGATGTGGAAGCTCTTGTCTCCCTTTCATCCTGAGTAATTTGGTGAGTCCCCCTGTGGTTAGATCTCAGTGGATGCCAGCCTGATTCCCATTTCCCAAGCCTTTTGACAGTCAAGGGGAAATTGTTCAGCTTTCTGTTTTGCCTTAGCCTCTTCAGAGAACATCCCTGATTCATAGTTTTCATAATCAGAAAATTGATAAGTATCATAGCTGTATAGAGTTGTAAGCGGATTTCCAATGGTTTTGGCAATCATCATTTCATGTAAATTTAAACTTTGCTTAAGCCCAAATTGCTCGATTTGTTTTTCTGATGCGTTCATTGTATAGATAAACCCAGCTGGGATTTTCCTGGGGTACACTGTTAGTATTTCCGGATTGTAGATGCTATGGGAAAACAAGAATCGCTCTAAAAGTGCCCTCATACTGGCTGTAATGCTCATATAGTAAATCGGTGAACCAAAAATGATCCCATCAACTGTTTCTAATTTTTTCAGTATCTCTGTTAAATCATCCTTCATGGCGCATTTTCCATGCTGCCCGTCTTTTCGTTTACACGCAAAGCAGCTGATGCACCCTTTGAAATTCAAATCATTGAGATGAATCAATTCAGTTTCAGCTCCTTGGGAAGCAGCCCCTTCAAGAGCTTTGTTCAGCAAGGTTGCTGTATTCCAGGTTTTTCGCGGGCTGCCGTTAAGAGCAATAATCTTCACTATAGTTCTCTCCCTCAATGATGTTGAATTTTTAAGTACTGCTTAACTTTTAGAAACACATTTTGCACAGCTATTTTCGTTACCTTAATTCAGCTATAATTATAGTACTTGGTCAAAACTATACAAGTACGCAAATTATTTTGACTAAGTATATTATTTTTTACTAAGTATATTTTATTTACTAAAGGGGTTGGATAGATGGGAAATAACCGAAGTGATAAGCCGTTAACTACCCCTGTTCAATATTTGTTGCAAGTACTCGGCAGCAAATGGAAATTGCCCATACTATGTACCTTAAGCAAAAAAGACGTCCTGCGTTTTAATGAGTTAAAAAGAGAATTAGCCGGAATTACAAATATGTCCCTAAGTAACTGCCTGCAGGAATTAGAGCATTACAAAATAATCAAGCGTGTTCAATACCTGGAAATGCCGCCTCGGGTGGAATATTCCTTAACGGACAACGGCAAAAGTTTGCTTCCTATTTTAAAGGATCTTGATGAGTGGGTAAACAAGCAGCTGGAAATTAATTGCGAAATAGCACAGGAAACCGAACCGGGGAACTCTTAAGCATTTAGACGCCTGCATAAGAGAAGCTATTCAGGTCATGTACGTGGACAGTTTAAAGCCCTTTGCGACAGACTGGTGGGGCAGGTCATGAAATTTGACTTTACAGAGGGTAAAGCCAATATCACCAGTGCCCTGACCAAGCAGTAAAAATTTAGTTTCCTAAGCAGCCGCAGGATGAGTGAAATTCTAAAAGATGCCGACGCTTGAAATCGTCGACATCTTTTTTCTTTGGAGGAACTCAAATTTACGAGTTTTACGCAATGGACGACCGTAAGCATGTTCCGCCGACTACTCTCGATAGATTAAACTATAAAAGGGTACCCTATAGGTACTCTAAAAGCCCAAAAATCAATCTTTACTAAGCGATTCCAGTAACTTCTGAAGATAGTCGATTTGTTCTGGCGTGCAAAATGCTTAAAATGATGAGGCCCTCCTGGTGCCGCATTTCAGCATCAGGAGAGCCAAATTTATTTATTTCAATACATTACTCATCGTTTTAAGTTCTTTATCTCTTCCTCGGATATTCCTACAATTTCAGAGATTACTTGAATATCCATTCCCCTATTTAACATTTTTTGGGCTACTTCAAGTTTATTTTCTTTTTTGCCTTCTTCTTTACCTTCCTTTATTGCTTCTCTCAGTCTCAGTTCTGCTTCTCTTATCGCTGCCTTCTCATCGAGGATTGCTTTTTGCCTTGACCAGTAAATTTCCCGGATTCTTGGATCATCACTGGATTTTTCCCATTCTTCGATGGCTTGATTCAAGACAGGATCTTTCATAGCGATCTCCTCCAAGATTTTATAGATTTCTTCATTCTCTGAACCTTCCAAAAGAAATAACCACCGCACTAAGGCATCTTCCCTAGGACTAACCAGTCCCTCTCTCCACTTGACCAGGAGCTTTGGAAGTTCCATGAAATGGATTTCCAGGGCCTCGGTTAGCTCAAAGCCCTCTTCAACTTCGAAAAGTCTAAAGACACTATGGTAGCTTCTCGTCTGATTAATATATCTGAAATCCAAGATATTGATGGTAATGGTCTTTGCCAGCTCTAGATAGGCCATTCCTTCCCGCATTTGACGAGTATACATTTTGGCCCAGTAGAAAAGAGTCCGTTTGTCCATATCATGCCGGTTGGCAAGTTGAATTTCAATATTAACTTGAATTCCTTCGTCAGTCACTGCTCTGATATCCAGTACAGACTTTTTATCGTCTTTATATTCTTTGTCCAGCTCCGTATTTAATAATAAAACTGACTTAATCTGATTGTCGTATGGAAGTTTAAGCGCAGCATTTAGGAAGGCCATAAGAATTGGCTCATTACCCGGTTTGCCAAAGATAAGCTTAAATGCATAATCGATCTTCAGGTCGATTAACTGTCTCATAAAACATTCTCCCCATACTTCCCTATACACTAATCATACCATAATATGGGGAATTCGCATATTATCTGTAACCTGGCACTTCTCACTAATTTATAGCGATTATAAAAGGCTAACAAGAGATAAATAAAGCTATCTCGCGTTACTTCACTTTCTATGCTCGGATAAAGATTATTAAAGATCAATCCTTACTCATAGACTCCAGCAACTTCTGAAGACGGTCGATTTGTTCCGGTGAAAGTTTTCTTGCTGTTTCTACCAGACGACGAAGTTCCGGTTCCAGCTCCGGGCGTTCTTCAGCGAAAAATTCTGTGAGGGTGACATTGAGAGCCGAACAGATCTTTTCAATAGTAACAGCGTTGGGTGATTTCTTTCCAGATTCTATATCGCTAATCGTAGTTTGACCAATTTCTGCAATACCGGCCAAATCTTTTTGACTTAATTTATTCTTCTTTCGTAATTCCAAAAATTTAGCGCCATAATCTATTCCCATTATTTCACTCCTATCGCTAAAGCAATTATAACAAATAAAAAAGCCTGCCAATAGCTCGCTTAAGCGGTTGTAAAGTATCGCAAAGGCAATTATAATTATTGTCAAAAGGATGTGCCTTTATGAAGAACCTTAACTTTTTACGAACAAAACTAAAATTGTCTCAGGCTGAGCTTTCCAGACGATCACAGGTTTCCCAAACCTATATTTCCGAGCTGGAAGCCAACAAGAAACAGCCCACCTACCCAATACTTAAGAAACTCGCTGCCGCCCTCGGTGTTAGTATTGCCGAACTGATCGGAGAACAATACCCTGAAAAGCCGGAGGAAAACGATGTCTAGACAAGACCTCAGTGATTTTGAGATTGGCTATGAATATGTCCGTAAGCGCTATTCGTTTTTAGCCGAACATAGCTCCCATGATTTATGGAAGCTGGGAGTCGCATATATGCAGGCAAGGGGGGCTAACGCAGAGCTTTCTCGAGGTATGGGCTTCTATTTCCTGGAGTTAGGTATTAAAATCCGTCTTGTTGAGATTACATCAGATCATTAGAAAATAAGCATGCCCCAGAAACGACAACGTTGTCATTCCGGACATGCTTTGCTTCGTCGATATTTACAATCTATGGATATACCTTTAAAGTAATTAGTCATTGGTACGTTGTCTCATCGCCGATCCGGGCAGTACTCAACTAACATCACTATACACGCAAGATATTCTCTAATCTTTTATTGATTAATCCAATATCAAAGTTTCTATACCATTGGCTCTGAGCCCACTTCTGCATCGTTTTATAGTCAGCATGGTTCGGATCTGCCATGCTTTTTAAAAATTCCATGAATCCCGGAATCCCCCCCACATCTTCCGGTGGTGCGCATATTTGCATTTTTTCCCTCCTAAGTCCAAGAACTTAATTCTATATCTAATTAGACGAGATTTTATGCCTTTTTAGACGTTCGCTTCGCTATGCTGCATGGGTTATAACCTCCTGCGTACAATTTACCAAGCCTCATTCCCACAAGAGCCGCGAGCTCCTTTATTGTGGTCACTCCTCTGGCAGATAAGGCTGATAATAGAACATTACCACAGGCAATGGCATCTTCTAAGGCGTTATGATGGGCAAAATCATGGTTTAGAAATCTGCAAACCGTATCAAGTTTATAGTTATCTAAGCCACTCCACGTCTTAAGTGCCGTTTTATAAGTACATAAATAGTCTATTTCAGGATATGGGATTTCATATAAGTCCAAAACATGACGCAACACCGACATATCAAAGGAAGCGTTGTGCGCAATAACATAGGCATTATCAAAGAGAGGGCTAATCTGCCCATAAATGAAATCGAATTCCGGAGCGTCCTTGACATCTTGCGCTTTAATTCCATGGATTGAGACATTCAAAGGGTCAAAGTAACTATACCGGGGATGTGGTTTTATCAGCCAATAATTAGTATCGACAATCTGTCCTTCTTCTAGAACTGCAATTCCAACCGAGCAGGCGCTGCCAATAAATCCGTTCGCAGTTTCAAAATCTATACACACGGCTCTCATTGAACGTTCCCCCCATTTCTCTGCATTCTTTGAGCAAGCCAATCAGAAAATTGTCTTTTGCACAGTTTCTAGCACTGTTTACTCATAGGTAATTTCTGCTTTTTTCTGCTAAACCCTGCTGCAGTTATTGCTATTCTTACAAAATGTATAATTAATGACTTGGAAATAACCTTAGAAAAGTTGGCAAAACAAAAGAACTGACGTGTTGTACGCACGTCAGCCCAGCAGATTGTCTAACCAAGCGGTTAGCCCGAATTATAAGTTATAAGAAATAACCGCAATCCTAGCCAGGGGCGGTTATTTCTGCCTAATGATCATAACAATGAGTGTCACTCATATGAAATATGTTCAGTTAATAATTTTGCCCTTGTGTTTAGCTAAATTTTCGCGCCATTCGCGTCGCTCCGTAGTTGTCAGTTTCGCCCACTCTGTTTCTTCACCAATAATTCTTAAAGGTTCTTGTGAGCGATAAGAACGTGTTAAGTTACCAGGAAATTTTTTGTCAGTAACATTTGGGTCGTTTTCAAATTCACCCGTTGGTTCTATTATATAAACGCGTTCTCTTCCATCTCCATTCGCTAATGCTGATGCCAGTCCTGCGCCATTGATATTAGCAGTGAAATAAATGTGATTCATTATAAGCCCAGGTTTGTAATTTGAATTTCCACCCGCTGTCAGCAAATCACCAACCTGCAAATCTGCCTTTGTCCCATGATAAAATGGTCCTTCATCAGAAGGTGCACCTTTATATGAATTGGACAATTCATAATTTCTTTTTGCATTATATGAATCACACAACTCCTCATAACATTTGGCAATGTATAAATATAAAGTTGAGTATGCACTCTTAACATTTTCATCATTGATATTTAGTGCACACTGTAAAGATGTTTCCATCCATTTCAATTTGTCTGTAATACTCTTTTGTTGACGAGCTAAATGATAAGCTGCTATAAATCTTTCATAGTCGTCTGTTGCTTCGTGCCATGCTTTATGAAACATCATGATTGCATCTTCAATGTTTCCACCATCTTCCAAACTCATCCCACTCATACAGAGTTTAATAACGACGTTATTTGGATCAAATTTTATATTCATCTAACCACCTCCAAATTAATTGATTGTTATTATGAGTATACCAGAAATTCAACTTCTCAAAATCTTCCCCATTGGCATGCCCTTTGCGCTCCGCCTTTTGGACGATTAGGGGGTAGACTTTTGGAAAAGTAGTCGTAAATATTCTCGGTTTCACAGCATTTTCTCTCCCTGCTCTTTTTGGCCATGTTCCTTCTCGATCAGCGTCAGTGCAACCTTCAGGGCGGCGATTCGTCGTTCAAGAAGAGTTTGCTGTGACTTGCCCAGTTTCGTTGCATCTATCTTCTCGCACTTGTGGAGCGTGGACAGCAAGGCGCGATGCGCTTCGCTCAACTCTTCGGATGTAAAGTCTGGCATATTCAACCCTCCGCTTGTTTTACCCTCCACCGCACGATGTCGGTGATGAGTTCATAATCTATCGGCTTACCAAGCGGAAACTGAATCGCTCCCTTGGAAGTCTTATAACCTGCGAGCCGCTCCGCGAACTCGGATGTGGCTTCGCCGCCGGGGTACAACCCGATGTGTTTTTTGAACGCAGCAAAGTGGATGAGGTTCTCACCCTGCCAGAACGTCGGCATCTGCCAAGAGATTTTCTCTGTGGCTTCCGGTGCGGCTGCGCGGATGGTTCCGCGGATACTTTGCATCAGAGATTGCACATCTTCCGGTTGTGCGGCGATATATTCGTCAATGCTGTTCGGTTTCACGCAAAAGTGATCTTGTTCCTTGTTTTTGAACTCACGGCCGCACTTAGGGCATTTCCACATTTCACCCACGCTCCTTGTTATTGTGTCACACAAAAAATGTATCAACCGGATAATATTGATCACAGTTTTTTCCGAATCAAATAAGCTTATTCAGCAAATTTTTTGTATAAAATATATCTCCTTATTTTATCTACCTTCACTTTTTCCTAATAGGCCTGTGTGCGCACTCTTTTTCCTCAATCCATTTATCTTGTTTCGATCAGTCAAATATCTGTTATATGGAGTGATTCTGTTTCTTGTAATTTCACCAATTATCTCACCCAGCTTTTGACACTACTTGGAATTCTGTTTCCTAATAGCATTCTTATTTTTTTCTACAATCTTTATAGTATTCCACTATGATAGGAGCAAAATATATAATGCCGGACTTATGAATTTCATAGATTCATTGGCATAGGTCCATTCATCCCTCAAGCGATTCTCATCGATGAGCTCTTGAATCTCAGACAATTAGACAAGTTGGCTGCCCCTACGAAAGCGGATGAACCTAAAGGGATAAACATATAACGCAAAGTAAAATTTTGAAAGTGGCTTAGAAGGGGTGATTTACCCCTTCTATTTGTCTATAATGGTTATGGGTGATTTTGATGAAATCTTTTTTTAGGACGATGGCTTTAGGTGCGATATTCATTTATTTGTATGTTTTTCTTGCTCAATACTTTACTTTACTAATGAATAAATACAATCCATACATAGTTATTATCCTTTTTATAGTTACTTTTGGAATAGCACTAAGAATTGTTATTATAATTATTAGGGCACTCGGAAGGTGATATGATTTGGACAAAGAGGATGAGAAGCCGTCAAACGAGGAGGACGAGAACATGAACGGTGCTGTAAAAGACCAGGAATATAGAAAAACGTCACTATCACCACAAAAACTAATGGAAATCTCTGTTTGCCCAGTAACAATTAAAGATGGAAAATTTCTGTTCGATAGAAAGAATGAAGACCACAGGTATATTGTAAACGAGGGAGAATAAGAGGTTGAGTAAAATCGAACATATTCACAGTAAGACCCCCTGCACTGGGGGTCTTTTCTTATTCCCTCCGTTCCCAATGACCCATTATTAAATTTTGAAACGTCCAACGACAAGCTTAAGATCACTCGAAAGATCATTCAATGCACTCATATTCGCACTTACCTCTTCGAAAGAAGCTGTCTGTTCTTGTACCGCAGCCGCAACGTTTTGGGTGTTGCTGGAGTTATTCGTCACAACTTCGGAAATCTTACTCGCCGAATTTGCAATTGTTCCGAATTGTTTTTTTACTGCCAAATTAATGGACTCAATTTCTTTGGCATCTGTATAAGTAGTTTCAGCTTTGCTAACTATTTCACTTAATTTACTCATCACAACATCCATGCTTTGAGACTGACTTTCAATACTCTCAGCCATTTGTGCCATGTTATCTCTTACCATGACTGTTTGTCCGGTGATATTGGTTATAATTTCGGATATTTGAACTGTAGCTTGACTTGTACCCTCTGCTAGTTTTCTTATTTCTCCTGCAACTACAGCGAATCCTCTTCCGGACTCACCAGCACGAGCCGCCTCTATTGCGGCATTCAACGCCAGTAAATTAGTTTGACTAGATATGTTATTGATTATCTCTAAAATACCTTTAATATCATTGGAATAGCCTTCAAGCCTTTTTACTGATGTATTTGCATCTGCTAAGCTCGAAACAACTTTCGTTAAGTCTCTTGATTGAAGCTCCAGAAGTTGATTTCCTTCTCCCGCAGAAGATTTAGAACTTGCCGATCCCTGCAGCAGTTTCTCAGCCTTATAAAGCACCTTTCCCACATCATCATTCATCTGTTCCACCAAAGCATTGAGACTGCCTATCATTTCAGTTTGCTCTACGCTGCCGTTAGAAACTTCCATTACGGCATTGGCAATCATTTCTGTGGACTTTGACAGTTCATAGCTAGTACCGGAAATACCCTGCATCGAGTTACTAAGCACATCGGAGGACTTTGATATCTTAATGACTATCTCCCTAATGCTAGCTAAGAAGTTGTTGAAATGCAGGATCAATTCACCAAGTTCATCCTGTCTTACAATTTTGATCATCGTCGTTAAATCACCGTCTCCGGAAGAAATACCTTTCATTTCCATGGATAGACGTTCAATTGGACGTATTACTTGTGCCCTAACCATAAGCACACCGAATATTCCGAAGAATACCGTGATTAAGAGCATAATATTGCTAAAAACTTTTGCATTGGTTACTTTACTCTGGGATAGGGTCGAATATGCACCAACAAGTTGGTCAACTTCAGCGACAAAGCTATCCACTGAATCCTCAATACTACTTAGTCCTTGTTTATTTCCATCCCTGGCTATCACTTCATAGGCTGTTTTGTATTGATTACTCCATTTGCCTTCAATGGCTTGCAATTTCTCCAGCATTTCTGGCTGGTCTAGTTTCTTTAGTCCAAGAGCTTCATCCCCATTGATCAATGACTTAATCAAGTTATCAAAGAACGCAACCCTTTCCAGTAACTCTTTACTCTCTGTTTGTTGATCAACCCCACCAATAATAATTCGTTCTGAAAGGAATGCCATTCTGTAGCTATTTGCTCTCAATTTTCCGGCGCTGTTTATAAAGACAGCATCACTGTCTAATGATTTGTAGGTGATTAAATTCAATCCAACGGTTGCAATTGATAGAAAAACCATAATAGAAAACACTAATAACAGTTTAGTCTTGAGTTTCAATTTTATCATCCCTTCACATCATCCTGCATTATCATCCATTGTTTTTTACGGCTAATGTAAAACCTCCAAACGACTCATAGTTAATCGAAGGAAAACGCGCCATTATGTACTACATTCAGAGCAGCCTTAACCACAATTGCCTCCAAATTCAACGGTATCTACTACTTTATCAGCAAGCTAAAACTTGATTTTATTGTAAACCAACATACTCATTTCTTGTTTTCCTTCCTATATAAAATTATTTCTCTGGTGATAAGTTAAGTTCTCAACTTTCGCAGAGCGAAAGTTGAGTAGAACCTTGGTATTAAAGGGAAAAGTTCTCCATCAATATGCTCATTGACAATAGAAAACACCTCATTTCTTTGGTATAGTGAATTTGTCCAGAACCCACTACCAAATAGAAAGAAAGGTGTCTTCTATATGATAATGATAGCTCAAAAGGAACAGAAAAATCAACTACCTAAAGAAATTCAACCCGCATTTAAAGAATTAAAAGTTCTACAACATCTAAGAAACGCTGGTTTTAAAAAACGATTTGGCTTCAGTTGTACCTACCTCTTTCAAATCATCTTCGTTTTGATTTTCCACCACAAAAACTGGTTTCGTCTTCTTGAAACTGAGCGAGGTGAGCTATTCCCTGGCAAGGATGCCGTTTATCGTTTTTTAAACCATCCAGGATACGCCTGGCGTCGTTTCCTAACTGCTTTAAGTGCGGAAACGGCTAAAAAAGTTTCTTCTTTAACCTCCAATCATCGCGTAACCGCTTTTATTGTGGATGATTCTATGTACGAGAGAAATCGGAGTAAAGCTGTCGAGCTTCTCGCTAGGTTTTGGGATCATGCGAAGCGTAGTCACTATCTAGGTTTTCGCATGCTTACGTTGGGGTGGTCTGATGGACATACGTTCCTTCCAGTGGATTTTTCCTTGCTTAGCTCGAATAAATCACAGATCAATGGGATTTCCGAGAAAATTGACAAACGTACGTCGGGTTATAAACGGCGTTCTGAAGCGTTAAGACATGCCCCTGAATTAATTCCGTTGATGATTGATCGTGCTTTAGCAGCTGGAATGACGGCTTCTTATGTTTTAATGGATAGCTGGTTTACCTATGCTCCCTTGATTGGCGCAATTACTCAGCGTGGCTTGGATGTCATCGGTATGGTTAAATCCACGAATCAGCGTTACTTAGTGAAGGGAAAGAAGCTATCTCTTAAAGAACTTTATAGTGCCGCAACGCCAGTTCATGGGAAAGCCAAAGGAATTCTCCGTTCTATCCGCACTCAGATGGTACCAGGGATACCTATGATTGTAGTATTTGTCCGTCATCGAACCAATAAGAATGAATGGTTAGCGATCCTATGTACCGATCTCACTTTAACGGAAGAGGAAATCATTCGGATTTACAGTATGAGATGGGATATAGAAACCTTTTTCAAATGCACAAAATCGTTACTTAAGCTACAAAAGGAATTTCAGGGTCGTTCCTATGACCTGTTAATTGGTCATACAACCATCGTTTATTCTCGATATATTCTTCTCGCTTGGCAGCATCGACAAAATACCGATGACCGGACGCTGGGAGGCCTATTTTCGCTACTATGTGATGAGGTTAGCGAACTGGATTGGGCGGTTGCACTTCAACAGTTATTGGATATTCTTAATGATGTTTCAGAGAAAGCTGGAAAGAAATTATCTAAGTTAATTAAAAGTCAACTCCAACAATGGATCATGGCTCTGCCCGCCTATATCAGGGTTTATCTTACTGATTGGAGCTGCGAAAGTTGAGTTAAGTTTAGATCAAAATTAAAAGATTTATCGTGATAGTTGTGATATTTTTACTGTGATATAAGTCACAATCATCTAATAACTCATGGATAAAAATTCGGATGATGCATATTTTATATAGAATGTTTTAATCTTAATAGTCCCAGATTGGTCTGGGATTTTACATTTTACATCGGTGATCTTAGCAAAGCAAAGTACTCCGGGCCTAGTCAAATAGCTCGGAGTACTTTGTTTTGCTCTCCAATATTCATTTGCACAAAAACTTTTCCGTTTAGACTATCCGCAATCCCGATTCCGATATAACAGTTGCTGGCATTCAGTATCGCGACTCAATCTTTTTAATCCGCCGATAAAGCCATTTCTCATACTTATTTAATTAAACTTAATATGCCGATAATAGAAACTCTTCTTAGCGGCCTCGTATTCCTCTGTATCGAAACTGCCCTTATCCAGTTCTATCCCCACAATATTCATAATCGTACCCCTAAGCATTTTGAGATCATTTGTGACAATATCAAATACCATAAAAGTATCAATATTAATATAGTCATGAACTACCCGATTCCTGAAGCTTTTTATCAACGGCCAATCTACATCCGAATATATCTTTTTAAGCTCTTTGCTGATTTTTCCAACATTCTCACCGATGTTCGTCAAAAGATTTAGAGTGGCGTTGAAATTCATCTGCTCGTTCTTTTCCAAGAAGTCTTCAGCATCGGCACAATCTGCGGAATACAGTATGATTTTCTCGATGCACTCAAGTATGTTTAGCAGATACATGAGGTCGTTCTTAATGCTCGGTAACATAGATAATCTCCTTTTTTGCTCTATTCAGCACTATGGGATTGGCATACTTTTCAATTACAATATCTATGCGCTTATTTGTAAGTTTTTGGAGCTCATCTCTAAAGACTGACAGTGATCGGTAATCAACATTGTCCTCAATGAGGATGTCTATGTCATTAGACATTTCTCCTCTTGCCGTAGAACCGAATACTCCCAATTTGCTCAATTTGAATTTCTTAAATAGATTATTTCGAAGCATAATACTTTCTAATTCAGATATCTGATGATTTTGCCCAGGCATTCAGATCACATCCTCATGTCATTATCTAAGACTTTTTGTTTAATATCTTTGGCTAATTAAAAACTTAACTATTAACTTGGCAATTTCCGTCTCCAATTATTGGTATTCTCAGCATAGCATGCTGAAATTGTCCCGTCAATGTGCTTTTCTTGGTTTTAATCATCACATCAATATACAGCCCCGGCGGTGAATTGGAGGGAGGCGGACTGTTTTGTTTTTCATTCCATTGCCTAACCAAGCGGTTAGCCCGAATTATTAGTTATAAGAACTAACCGCAATCTAGCCAGGGTCGGTATTTGTGCCTGATGATCAAAATCCTCTAATTCCCCTTAGTAGGCCGTGTTGTTCTGAAGGAATTCCCGCTTTGTTAAAGACCTGAATCATAAATTCAGCAACTAGCTTATATTTTGAGGAATACTTAAATGCTTCAACGGTTCTTCTTCATTTTTGTTCTTTTGCTGAATACTTTTCTATCGCTTCTTCAACATACTGATTCAATGATTTGCCCTCTATCAATGCCCTTTGTGCTGCTTGTTTATGAAGCTCAGGGGTTATTCTTACATTAAAGCTACCTTTATACATCTTTTCAGGTTCTTTACCGTTCAAATTGCACAGTTCAAGATAATCCTCAACCGCTTCTTCAAATGCTGACTTTAGTTCACTGACACTACTGCCTTCAGCAATCTGCCTATAAGTTTATCTCTTTTGCTCATCGTGCACGGTCAAAATATGCAACTAAATATTAGTTGCATATTTTGACCGTTGATAACTTAGCAAGCTGCACCTCCCGTTAGCATCGTGGATGAAGCATATTTTAATAGAATGATCAGTTAATAATCTCGGCAAGCAGGCTATGGGTACCGCCGCTTTCGTATCCTGCACCTTGAGACATGTTGAATATGACAGACAGTTGTCATATTTTCGAGATATAATAATCTAAGGTGATAAGCTGCAAATGACAGATTGTTAATAATCATAGTGAAAGGGATAATATATGGATTTCATACCGGCGAAGACAATTATATCAGGTTACAGTGGAGACAATAAATGGTTTGGAAACAACTATAATATGAACATTTATAAAGGGTGTAGTCATGGCTGTATCTATTGTGACAGCAGAAGTGAATGCTACCATGTCGAAAACTTTGATAAGGTTAGAGCTAAAGAAAATGCTCTGACCTTAATTCACCGTGATCTTAAGTCAAAACGTAAAACAGGAGTAATCGGTACAGGTGCCATGAGTGATCCATACAACCCTATAGAAAAGGAGTATAAACTTACCAGAGGTGCCTTAAAACTAATTAACTCCTTCGGTTTTGGAATTTCGATTGCTACAAAAAGTAATTTGGTTACTAGGGATATTGATATCTTAAATAAGATACGCCAGCATTCCCCAACTCTCATCAAGCTGACCATTACCACCTGTGATGACGTGCTTTGCAAAAAGATTGAGCCTAATGTGGCGGTTTCCTCGCAGCGTTTTTCTGCGCTTAAACAATTAGCTGAGAACAATATTTTTGCGGGGATACTGCTTATGCCTGTCTTGCCATTTATTGAGGATAACGCAGAGAACATTAGCGGTATTATTCGTCTCGCCTCTGAGAATGGCGCTAAATTCATCTACCCAGCTTTTGGTGTAACACTAAGACAAAATCAAAGAGATTGGTATTATCGAAAACTTGATGAACTTTTTCCGCATCTTAAAGAGAAATATGCTCGTCAATATGGTAATTCCTACGAGTGTCACTCCCCAAGCTCCAACGAGCTCTGGCAGTTGATGAAGAGTGAGTGTGAAAGGCTTGGCATTCTTTACAAAATGGACGACATTATTCGGGCATACAAAAAAGGCTATTGCATTGATCAGCTTAGGTTGTTTTAGCAATCGTAAAGATCCTCTAAGTAGTCGTTTTAGAACTCCCATGTAATTCTGCGCTAGGGATATGGATTGAGCCTCCTTTACGCTTCTTCTCCCTTTTCTCAAGTTCTGCCATTCACTCTAATTTGACACAAGAGAACCATCCCCATGTGCCAATTTGTGCCAATTCTAATAAGTTTGCGGGAACAGACCCGGTGAAAGCTTGCCTAACCCTTGAAATATCCAGGCATCTCCGGAATCTGCCCTTGAAAAGTAACCCTGGAGCTTTTCAGTTGATCCATCATTGAGCGTCACGATCATTTTCACTCTTGCTTCTTTGGCATCCGGGTTAACCGCCCTATGGGGTTCACTCATAGACCAGAGCTCTATTTCTCCAAGTTCAATTTTAATCGATTGAGTACCTATTTTATTCAGCAGTGCCGCTGTTCGGACAGCATAATCGTCCTGGATTCCTTTTTGTCTAAAGTGAGCCTCCGCTTGGCCGGTTTTGAGTTGAGTATCAATAAATTTTGTACATGACCTGTAGACATCCTTCCTCGTCTGACTATCCGGCCAAGTTGAAAGCCCGGTCACATACCACTTTCCATCAATTTCTACCAACTCATGAGGTCCTCTGAAATACTTACCGTCCAGGATAACCGCTGCCCTGTTGGGGGCTTTCATTTTAAGGCGATGATTATTCCAACTACACGGAAAACAGGTCTTTGAAAGAACTTCATAATTACCCTCCTCAGAATTCCGGCTTCACCTAACATCTGATAAAACCCGAAATTTGGCTCATCTATCTTTTTTCGCCAAGCTGCACTTATTTCCTCTCATTTGCCGCCCACAATAGTTGTTTCTTCACATTAAAATCTGATTGGCCCCCTGTTTACTCAAGCTATTTTTGTCACCTTCTAGCTGGATGAAAATGGGCATACTATATTGAACAACAGTTTGGAAGGTGATAAGATATGGACAAAGAAAACTCTGAACTCGGTAAGGAGGAGGAAGAAAACATGGCAATTTCAACTGCTAATAAATCACAAGTTAAACTTCCGCCTATGGATAGAATGAGACAAATGGCTCAAGAAGCTATGCAAAAAAAAGGACTTACTGAAAGAGATATTAGAAAACTGATAGGAATAAAGAGGTATTCATAATATTGAAATAGAAGGATTAAAAATTCTGTCTGATGATGATTTTGTATCTGTATATGAAGGATTAGTAAAATAATCAGGGTTTTGAAAGGAAAGACCTTTACCAAGGGGTCTTTCCTTTCAAATTTCTGCCCATAAATGAAATGAAGTTATAAGAAATAACCGCGATCCTGGGGAGGGGCGGTTATTTCTTTTTCATGATCATAACAACGAGTGTCGCAAATGCTTAATAGCGCATCCATTTCCACATCTCGGCTGCACTGGCTGATTTTCCATACATTAGCATCCCCACTCGAAATAATTTTGCGGCAGCTTTAATCACCAATAATGTGGTCACTAATAAGATGATTGCCGCAACAACAAGTTCCCAGGTAGGAACCTCCGCTAAACCAAGTCGCAGTATAGTAATGGTCGGACTGGTTAAAGGGAAAAATGTACCTATTTGAGCCGCTAGACCATTAGGGTTCGAAATCACCGGTCCAACAAATATAAATCCTAGCATGGGTAACATAAAGACCATGCCTTGGGTATTGCTGGCACTTTGCATATCCGTCATAGTTGAACCAATCCCCACAAAAAGCGCAGCAAATAGCAGATAACCCGTCAAGGCAAAGAATATCAAGATTGGTAATTGACCCAGAGAAATCATAGCCCAGACGGGTATATCCATAAAGTACCAAGCTGCCGGCAATCCAATAGAAAGCCAAAGCACCAGTTGGGAAATTCCCAAGAGAAAGTGACCGATAATCTTACCTTGCATTAAGTTATCCGAGCTTACCGAGGAAAGGATGATCTCTGCCATTCGATCTTGTTTTTCTTGTAAGGCACTTTGCAAAAGCATGGCACCTGAGGTGAAAATCAAAAACAGGACGATTCCTGCTAGGGCTATTGATACACCAATGCGGTTGGATTGATCTCCGTTGCTCTCACCACCAATTTGCACTGATGACAGAAGGGCCGGTGAGGTTAAGTAGGCGACCTGCTCTTGTTTTATTCCTATTTCTTGAACCCTTAGTCCTTGTAATAAATTACTTAATAAGCCTTGTAATTCCTTAAACACGACTTTTTTTTCAGCAGTGTGAACTTGGACTTGGCCTGTTTTTAGAAAGGCTTGGTTCAAGATAAAATATCCCGTGGCTTCTTCTTCCAGGACTAATTCTTCTAATTCTGCTTGCTCCCCCTGATACTGCACAAACTTAAGATTTGTATCCGTTGCAGCTTCCACTAATTGCCCGAACTCAGAGATTTCATCAATGACATAAAAGACTTCCTGTTGAGGTTTATCTAACTTAGAGATCAATTGGGGCACGCCGGCAAAGAGAAGCATAATGATAGGGGTCAGTAATAGGCCAATCAAGAATTGCTTGTTCGTAAAATTTCTTGTAAATTCCCATTTAGCGATTTTCCAAGTTAATTTCATCCGAGGACCCTCCTTTGGCAATTCTTACGAAGATATCATGTAAGGATATCCTAGCCACAGAGAGTTCATCGATGGGTGCTTCCGGTGGTATAGTGGCCAAAAATTGGGCCGGTGCAGTATTGTCCTTTAATACTAAGGACCACTTCTTTCCCAGCCTCTGAAAACTCTGAACCAGGGGGGATTGGGTTAATTCGGGAATCTCCTGTTCGGCAATTATGTTTACCTGATAACTGCCATACTGGGCCTTGATATCCTGAAGAGGGCCATATAATACCTTTTCCCCTTTGTTAATGATAAATATTCGATTACAGATTTCTTCGACTAAATTCATTTGATGACTAGATATCAAGATGGCCATGCCCTGATCCGCCAACTGACGAATTTCCTGTTTGAAAATATCCTGACTTACTGGATCTAAGCCAGAAAAGGGCTCATCTAAGACAACCAGAGCAGGTTGGTGCAGTACGGAGGCGATAAACTGAACCTTTTGAGCCATGCCCTTGGAAAGCTGTTGAACTTTAGAGTTTGCTTTGTCTGCCAATTGAAATTTTTCTAACCATTCCATGATTCTCTTTCTGGCTATGACTTTATCTAAACCTTTTAGTCCAGATAAAAACAGTAAAATCTCCATTACCTTGGCTTCTTTATAAAGACCCCTTTCCTCAGGTAGATATCCAACACTGGCTTGAGGAATTCGGTTTCTGCTCTCTCCATTTAAGAAGAAATGTAGTTCCCCTTGATCAGGAGCAGTAATGCCCATGATCATTCTAATGGTAGTCGTCTTGCCGGCCCCATTAGGACCCATAATACCCATGATTTCCCCCGCTTTAACTGCAAAGGAAATATCGTTGATCACTTTTACCCCATTATAGGTTTTGTTGATGTTTTTGACGTCTAAAGTGTTGTTCATTGATGCACTCCTAGCTTAGTTAGTTCTTGGGCACCTACGCGACTTACAAAGCGCTTAATCCTTTCCACTCCTATGGCAAATTCCATGAGGGCATGACGTTGTTTGCGTTTGACATTAAGAACTTTGTTTAGTTATACCCTATGAGTCATCATTCCATGACTTATCAGTGCTTGTCTAACTCCTAATTAGATATGAATTCATCCCTCAAGGGATTCTGGCCTCAGAGACAACATTTGTCATATATTTTCGTTTTCGCCGAACTTCACGCATTTCCTTCCACCAATCACCAAATATTTCAAAAGCTATGCAAAGGGCACCAATCAGTTTAAAACTCTGATTGGTGCCCTTTCAAGCTGTTTACTTTTTTACAAACATTTGTACAAAAACTTTTCCCTTTGGACTATCTGCAATTCCGATTCCGATATAGCTGTAGCTGGCATTAAGCATATTTTTCCGATGGCCTTCTGAAGCCATTAAGGCCGCATGGGCATTTTCAACGGAAGAGTTCAGGGCGATGTTTTCAGCAGCTCCGTGGAAGGTAACACCTAATTTACTCAACATATCGAAAGGAGATCCGTAGGTTGGAGATGTATGAGAAAAATAGTTATTTTTGACCATATCCTCAGACTTTATTTGAGCAATTTCCATCACCTTTATATCTGTGCTTAATGGTGCTGCTCCTATTTTAGATCGTTCAGCATTGATTAAATCTAACATTTTTTGCTTTTGAGCATTGATCTGGGGGGTTGGTTCAGGAGTCAGTACAGGGTTGGGTGCTGGAGCTGGAGTCGGAGTCGGTTTAGGGACAGGTTTAGGTGTTGGTGACTGAGGGGCTGGTGAAGCGACGGGCTGCTGTATCTTCTCCGGATTTGTTTGTTCTAAAGACTTTACATCCTTTTCCTCTTTAGTTTGTTGTTCATTTGCTTGAGTTGCTTCTGTCATTTGATTGGTACTGGGAGTCGTTTCCGTTTCATATGGCCAGCTATTGATACCGCCAAAATCATAGACATTGGTATAATTCATATTGGCGAGTGCCTGAGCGGCAA
Organism: Desulfosporosinus shakirovi; assembly: GCF_020595055.1. Taxonomy (GTDB): domain Bacteria; phylum Bacillota; class Desulfitobacteriia; order Desulfitobacteriales; family Desulfitobacteriaceae; genus Desulfosporosinus; species Desulfosporosinus shakirovi. Next base: position 144,576 of record NZ_JAJDOO010000003.1, read on the forward strand.
TAGCGCTTCGATTTCCGCTTCGACAATAAACGAATATGGTTGCATCCTTGTCTTTAAGCTTTTCCGTTGCCTGTGTTTCGATAGTCTCAACGGGGATTAACAAACTTCCGGGGATATGCTTCTCTGCGTATTCGGCTTCAGACCTTACATCCAGCAGAATGATACCATTTTCATTGTCTAAACGTTTCTTGGCAGTTTCACTGGTAATAGTTTGATAGGCAGGATTCTTGTCAGATTCAGATTGTACTGGTGAACACCCTGCCAAGCTTAGGAAACTTACAAAAACTAAAACGGTGAATATCTGGATGATTTTTTTCAAGTTAGTTTTCTCCTCAATCTTTTTATAGTTGCCTTTTTTACTAGTTTAACTCACTTCGTTTAGTAAAGAAAATCTTCCTATTGTTTTAATACTTGATCAATGAGCGAATCCGGCACAATTACAGGTGGATGCTCTTCTCTACTTCTCCCCATCCCCGGCATATGGAACGATACTCTTCTTAACATTCCGAACTCCGCCCAGGGGATTTGTGACATCCCCCTGATAACGGGGAATAACATGAATATGCGCGTGAAAAGCGCTCTGTCCGGCAGCTGCTCCAACGTTAATCCCCACAACCACTCCCTTATTTTTTAACTCTTAAATCACATAGAAAGCGGCCTTTGTAAATGCTATTTTAGACCTCATTAACGAGAATCCTCATTAAAAACTTATGTCAAATTAATGTTTACAAGGGAGGGATTCTTAAAAAGAAATCCCTTCTTTCTTTTTGATGTGATATAATTCCAAATCATGTAGTACTACTTTCTATATTGGACGAATGGTAAAATAAGGAGGAACTACGATGAGAAATAGTAGAGGAATAAATTACATATGGACTACGGCCCAAAGTCGGTTTTCTCCAATAGCCCCTTGATTTCAAATGGGGCTTATGGGTTATCACAAGCACAACCTCTTTTATTTACCTCGCTTTAGATTCTTGTAAGCATCTTGGTATATGAGGTAACTTTTAAAATAATTGTATGAGATAGTATGGTTAATATGGTGAGCCGTATTATTTTGCCACTTCATTGTTGTTCTAAGAAAGAGGGGAACAAATGGTTATTGGAATTGTTGAGGACGACTTGTTTTTTCAAGAAGAGCTTGTTAGCTTTTTGCACACTCTTTCAGATATCGAAGATATTTCTGTATTTGCTAAGGGAGAGGATTTTTTAAACAGCGCTAATAACTTGAATCTGGATGTTCTTTTCCTCGATATTGGGTTGCCAGGTGCTTCAGGAGTTGAGGTAGCAAAATGCATCCGAAGGGATTCCCCACTTCTTGATATTGTTTTTATCACAGCTGATGATAGCTATATAAAGGATGCTTTTCAACTTTACGCCTCAGATTATATTGAAAAACCTTTGAATAGTGAGAGGCTGAAAACAACATTAGAACGCATTCGCAGCAGACTTGTTGGTTTTAACCAAAGAATTGAGTTAAAAACTGAGGAAGGCGTGATCTTTCTCAATCATAATGAAATCTATTGGGTGGAGGCGCTTGCGAAGAAATCGATGATTCACACGAAAAGCCATTCCTTTACTTGTCTTTACACCTTAAAGGAAATGGAAAAAAAACTTGATCAAAGAACGTTTTTTAGAGCAGGGCGCTCTGATCTTGTCAATCTCAGATTTGTTGAATCCATTCAACCCTCCTCACGAAATTTGTTTGAAATTATATTTAAGGGAAAGGACGAGCGGGCTTTCCTGCAAAAAGATAGGTATCAAGAATTTAGAAAGAGAATTAAATCGGTAGGATGAAGAGGTGAGTACAATTATTGAACTGCTAGTTTTCTCTGTACCTGAAGCTTTTGTGATTTTTATGCTGGCTTCCAGTATCAGCAGAAGAAAAATATTGCTTAGTCGTTCAATCATTATTAGTATTCTCTTTGGCCTTGTCACATTTTCAACCGGATTATTACTTGGAAACTACATCCTGAACATACTTTGCTCTTGTGTATTGATTGTTTTACTGCTTAAGTTCGGGGGATCTTATGAGCTATATGATGCTATCACTGCAGGTCTTATGGCTATTTCTATTTATCTTGCCATAGAATTCATAAATGTGAATTTTTTGCAGATGGTAACTGATATTGATCCCATAAACTTAGGGGATAATTTAAAGTTAAAACTGTTGTGGTTTATGCCTCAGCTTCTGTTTGCCAGAGGGCTCTCTTTCGTTATTCGATATTTCGCAAATTCCAAGTTCCAAGAACAAGCTAATGAATAGAGGCAGTGATCATGAAAACCAATATTTATAAAACAGCCACTACTTTTTTAATAGTTCAGTCAGTGCTTATGGTAATATTGCTGAATAATAATTATATGAAAGACTATGGCTATCTCCAGTCCATCTTGTCGGAATGGATTGAGCTGCTGTTAGGGTTAATCATCCTTTTATTGAACCTGGTTGCAGTGGTAATTGCTTGGAGGCTATACCGCAGTGGAATAGAGGCTGAGGAGTTAAAGACAAGGGCATTAAAATATAACCATATGCTTACACAGTATCAGATCTATCGAGAGCATCATCATGACTTAAAGAATCATCTAACCGTCGTACTTGGTCTTTTGACTCAAGAAAAATTTCCCGAATTAAGAGAGTATTTACAGGTCTACCTGAGCACTGTTAATGATGCTCTACTGAAAACCAACTCGGGTCTGGATGAGCTGGACATCTTGCTTTCCGCTAAGATACAGGCTGCCAAAAGGCAGAAAACAGAAGTGTTGCTGACGATCCTAGGCACGATCCTATGCAGAAGGAAGAATATATCAAATCTGGTAGCCGCTATCGGAAATTTGTTGGATAATGCCCTTGAGGCGGTAAAGGAGCTCGAACCTTCTCAGCGCAAAGTGACTTGGTCCATCCGCAAAGATCCTATAGATTATATATTTGAGTTTTCAAATCCCTTGCTTTTGTCAAAGCAAACAACTAAATGGGATTTCTTCGAGGAAGGCTTTAGCACAAAAGGCAGAGACAGGGGCCACGGACTCTCGATCACTAGGAGACTGATAAAAAAGATGGAAGGAACTATAACGGTAGATACCGCTAAGGGACAGTTCAAAGTGATCATTGAAATCCCTAGACATAAGTTGGAGGGGTGATTATTTGTTTGAGTTGGAACGTATTGCCCATGGGATGACCAACAATTTGTTAAAAGATTCACCTATGGATGCAGTTGAAAAGGCTAAGGTGGAATATGGGTTAGCTTTAGTGCTGGGACTGGGAATAGAATTCATCCTAACCGTTGGGGTTTCCTTCTTTTTAGAGACAGTGGTTTACACCATTATAATTATGTTATCCGCTCTGGCTTTAAGGATTTCTATGGGCGGAGCCCATTGTTCAAGCTTTTTACGATGTCAAGTATTTACTCTGGTGCTTTTTATAGGAACTTCTATTAGTGTTAAGAAAATGGTGTTGAGTTTAGAATTACGTGTTTTAATAATAGTTTCATTGATTCTAGGAATAATAGCGTTGATTCGAATTTGGAAGCTTAATTACTCCGGTCTGATAGTATGGATACTATTTGTGTTATTGCCCGTTATGGGGCTTTCAATTTTTAATAAGCCACATGGGCTTATGGTTCTGGCTTTGTCAAGTTCGTCAGGCATTTTTTTGCAGTCCTTTATGGCAAGCACAATAGGTAAAGTGATTGTAAAAAAAAGTGATCAAGCCATGCAGAGGTTAGGGATTTAAGCTTAACATGTAGTTTCGTTCCCTTAAATGACACTTTCGTTCCAATTTTGATAATTGGTGGGTTTTTTATGGTATAGTTTTTTGTAAGGGGATCCTCAGAGTAATTATATGGAAAGAGGTTGATGAACATAAAAGCTAGCAAGGGTTTGTTCATATCATTACTTTCATTTGTGGGGGCTTTCGCGCTTGTAGGTCCTACTTGCTTGGGATGGTTCTATGAACCGAAGAGATCTGAAGAATTACAAATATATAGAAATTTGTAAGGTAAATTAACAAGCTATACTAAGAAATACAAAGGGTAAATTGTTACGTAATTTGTTATATAAAAAATGAAAGGTGTGGTAATGGGAAATGAATAAAAAGAGTATTCTAAAATGGTTTACAATAGGCGTAATGGGGGTAGGAGTATTAACTTTAACTGTATTATTTGCGAATAGTAATAACGCTTATTCTGCAGCTAACCATTCAGAGAGGGAAATTACTCTTAAAGATTCAGCTATCAAGAACTTCAATATCGACACAACAAAAGTTAAACAACTTTATAGGAAGGATTTACATGGAAATAGTACTGCTGTGTCTCAAGAAATGAAAACTAAAGCACTGGTTGCTTTTTCAGAGCTAATTAAAAATGGGGATACCAAAATAGGTGATTATACCCCAATTTATTTCTTTGAAGGTAACAATGTTTCAATAGCAATTAAGCATGCTGATGGTTCTATGACACTAACAAAATTCGACATATCAGAAGATGGAATACCTATTAAAATTGATGCACAATCTAAGGAGGTAAAATAACTATGAAAGGTAATAAATTTATTTTAATTCCATTGACATTAATCCTAATATGTGTATTTGCAATTCCTGTGTACGCTTCTGTCACTGGTGTTGCAAAATTCACCAATACGGGTACATATATAGGTGGGTATTCGTATACAGAGACAACTTTTGTTGCCACTAAAATTACAGAAACTACTGCTCTCTACAAAGATGATGTGTTAGTAGATAGTGATGCTGATTCCGGTACTACTTATGCACAGGGAGATGTAGGTGTTAATAATCCATCAGGGATTCAAGATTGGTATATTGAGGGAATGGGTATCGTCTGGCAGGGGAATATATATAATGCCTACCCACATGAATCTTCTGTTGTATCGAAGTAGTCGAACTTTAGTAATTTGAAAATTAATATGCGGTGATACACATCTAGACAATTTGACGTCCTGCATAGGGGCGTCATTTTATCAGTGATGATCCGGGCGGAATCATAACCTTGGATCAACCGGTTCTGCTTCCAAAGCCAAGGTCGCTAACACACATTCATGAATCCGACTGATGGGCTCCTGACTTACAAAGCGCTTAACCCCTTCCACTCCTAAGGCAAATTCCATGAGGGCATGACGTTGTTTGCGTTTAACATTTCTTTGCTTTAAGCGCACCAGGTTCTCAGGCTGTAAGTAATCCATGCCATAGATAATATGAAGATACTTTCTCCCTCGAACTTTGATGGCCGGTTGCACTAACCAGCCTTTTTCATTTCTGGCGATAAACCTTTCCGGCTTTACGACAAAGCCTTCATGACCGTTTTCCGTCATTTCCTCCCACCAGAGAATTGCTTCTTCCTCAGTCCTCTCATTGGTCACGATTTTGAACTCAGTCTCAATCAATAGGTCAGACAGCTTAGCAAGCTCCCGGTTCTGTTCCATATGCCACAGATGGGATTGGTCAAAATAAGTTCTCCCCTGGTGAGCCAGGACATGAAAGGGAGCAATTTTGATCCCTTCAACCCCTTGGGTATCCCAGCAATACTTTTGGAACACCTCACGAAAGACTTGAGCATTCTCCAGCTTACCCTTGTATTCCTCGATCCAGGAGTCAACCTCCCAGCCATTCACTTTGGCCAACTCAAGTTTCTCTAAAAGCTTCCGGCGGTCCAAGAGTGATACTTCCGAAACATGAGCGTATTGAGAGCTAATGAGTTCTTTGGCCTTTAAATTCCAAGGCAAAATTTCCGCATCTAACAGCACGAAATCCGTGTTGTTTTTTGTGAAGTATTGTCCCTGATGTAAGTCCGCATTCAATTGCCTGATAAGCTTTTCGGATAATGTCTGATCAAAAAACCCTCGACCCGCCCTGGTATAAATGGTTCCCAACTTTGCTGAACCTACATATCCAACCGCAGTTTCCTCATCCTTAAACAGCAGCAGAATCCCCCTGCTGCCCATATGTTTCTTCTCCACAACCATGGTGGTGATCCCCTGATTTCGATAATACTTAAAAGCCTCTTGAGGATGTTCAAAATAATGATCCGAGGAGGAGGGCTCAGGTGCAGGACTCATGGTTGGAGGAATATAAAGCAATTCCTCAATCGGGACAGTATAGTGAGAAATAGCTTCAATCGCAGACTTTACATAGTCGGCATGAATTTTAATTTCCCCATAGTCTTCGGTCATTACAGAATAGCCCTTGAGAAAACTCTGGATATTAGGAGGATTGAAGCGTTCTTTTTTCCACTTCTGTAAGAAGCTCTCCGGATCTTCGGCATAGTCTTTCTGAGCCTCAACAGCCACAAACTGTTTTTCCGGATAACGATAGGCCGTTAATCTGCCACCGAAAACAACGCCTTGGTCAATATTGATCGTGTTATTGATGATCATTGGCTGGGGTCTGGGGTCATGCCCCCAAACAATTGTTTCTCCGGATTTATGATTGACAAACCAGTCTTTGCGTATCGGTTTCCCGCTCTCTTCGAAGCCCTCTGTATCACCATACCGACAAAAGTCACGGATGCCTTTGGATTCCTTGCCGATATAGTGGTCTCGTATTCCGGCATGGGTTGCCACAACCACCCCTACACCGTTACTCGTAAATACTAAGTTTGAAGGGGCACTTAGAAGCAGACTTCTAACCTTTCCTTTCAACTCTTCTGCAGCTTCTTGACCTTGTTCTCTTGCATAATCTGCAAACTCGGCTGGAATGAGTTCATCCCCATGGGCTAACTCAACCTTTCGACGGTCCAGCCAGCGAGCAATCTTCCAGCCGTGGTTACTATCGACCATATAAGCTAAGTCTTTTTCTACATGGTTAATAAAGAATTTCAGGCAGTCAATACTGTTGGGTCCTCTGGAGAGCACATCCCCTACCGAAACTAGTTTGCGACCGTTAGGATGAGTATATAATCCCTCTTCATCTGACTGATACCCCAGCTTATCAAGCAGGGCAAGAAATTCACTATAGCAGCCATGGATATCCCCAATAAAATCAAGACCGGTTCCAACCTCTTTGAGTAAGGGGTTGGTTGATCGCCCAAAAAGCGTATCTTCTATTTCCACTTCATTTAATATGTAGGAACCTGAAAAGCCTTCCGTCTTTAGGGAACGAAGATTACTCCTAAAGGCTCTGACCTGCTGTTTGATTCGACTGCGCCCTCTAGGCTGCTCCCGTTGTTCATCTCTCTCAAACAATAATTTTTCGTCCATATCTAAGGCCAGGGCCTGGATCGGAACGTGCTTACGATGGGCTAAATCAAGGTACTTCTTCCGATCGTCAGGCCATAGATGGGTGGCATCCACCACTGAAAGTTTCCCTAAACCACAACGAGTTTCTATAAGATCAGCCATCCCATCAAAGGCTTTTTGGGAAATCAATTGATACTCTGCTAAAAGCACGTCTTGCTCATCTTTAGGACGTTTATTAAGTTCTATAAATTCCGTATCCGCGACTAAGACCCTAAATTGATCCGAACTAACGATTTCTGACCGTAATAAGATACCCTGATCAATCAGCCGATTTAGCAGGGTGGTTTTGCCGCTGTTGGACGGCCCAACCAATAATACGATTCCGGCATGGGGAAATTGGATCTCTTTACTCATTCTCTATCCCACCTTGTCTTGTGAAGATAGCTATTTGAGAAGGGTGTCCATACCCTTCGACTCCTTCACCAATTCCGTCTAATTGAACCTCGTAGGAATAGTTCCTTGCCAAACTATGAGTCCACTGGGAAAATTGAGCCCGAGTCCACTCAAATCGATGGTCCTTATGACGAACCGCCTCATCCATTTGATAAACAGGGTTATATTCCACATTCGGAGTAGTAACAATTAAAACCTTGGGTTTGTAGCTGCCAAAGATCGTGTCCATGACTCTCGGTAATCGACCTTCATCAATATGCTCGATCACTTCACTTAGAATCATGACATCTTTATTACGCAGTTGCTCATCATAGTAATATAATGAACCCCAAATTGGGATCGGTGCTATAAAGTCATCCTCGTGACTCGCTTCGGAAAATCGTTTGAGGGCGCGAAGCTGCTCCTTCTCCGTGGGTTCCACTGCTAATATCTCTTTGACACCCGGTATAAACCCAAGTCGCACAGATAACTTACCTTCCCCTGCTCCGAAGTCAACAATACTTTCTTTGGAGGATACATTTTCCACGATCTTAACAACCCTTTGATAGCGGAGTTCATTCAATCTTACGACGGGCTGGGATTCTAGGGTAGGTTCTGGCGTCGTATCTAATTTCGTCAGATCTATGTTCGTCAAATTAACTTTCGTTATATCAGGTTGATGGAATTTTGCTCCCACCTGATCAATCAATTCCCTGAAACGCAAGGTTCGTTTAATAATGAGATCTTTAAGGGGATGATGGGATAGCCACCCTTCCCCATATCGTTCCAGTTTATCTATTTCTCGTTCATCAATGAAGTAATGCCGATAATTATCAAGCACCGGAATCAAGACAAAGAGATGTTGGAGAGCTTTTTGGACAGTGACGGTTCCTTTTAAATTTATAAAACGAGCTGAGCTTCTCTCCTTGAGCTGGAAGTTATAGGCTGCTTGTCCTCGTTCAATTTCTATTTGATAACCTAAGGTTTCAAAAAGTTCCTTAATGGCTGAATCGGGTAAATCGGTAGCCACCGGCCCAAAGCCTATGTTCAGCTGAATGGCATGCTTTGCCCAGTCCAGATATTCTTCTTTGGGTCGACCATTCAGAGCCGTTCCTAAGGCCGACCGGATATCCGAACAGAAAATACTGCTGACAACAAATTCCCTGTCGTTGATATATTGAGTAATTTGATAAGTATCCGGGCTATTCTTAACCAGTTCAACGGGGTCGGGCGTAACAAAGATTACCGCTTCAACTTCCCTATCACTAAAAACAGTATAGGTTAAGCGAACGCGGTGCCCCTTGTCCATTCGGTCATAGAGATTTCGAGGATTCTTTGACAAGAGAAAGGTCAGCATCTTAGCCCCTTCCCCCGTCGCTTTAATTGCTAGCTGCACAAGCATAAACTCCTGTCCTTAAGAACTTTGTTTAGTTATACCCTAGGAGTCATCATTCCATGACTTATAGTGCTTGATTTTACTTTCTGAGTCCGCAGGTACGCCTTTGTTTCTCACCGATCACCAAATATTTAAAAAAACTATACAAAGGGGCACCAGTCAGTCTTATAAACTGTTGGCTCCCTTTCAAGCTGTAATTTTTTTATGAACATCATTTAAAATGAAAGTTGCTCTTCCGTTATATAATCCTTAATTTCATCTTTTACCAGTTGAATATTCTTATGAGATAAATTCACAAATAGGTTTCTTGTATCTACCTCGCACTGACTTATGATACGTTCAAGATCTGCTAGATCTTGAACTGTAAAGAATTCGTTACTTGGGATGAAATAAATCAATGTCTTCTTATTCCTGTTAATAAGATTAATGACATTGTTTAGAGTGCCCTTACTTTTCCCATTCCATATCATAAAACCATAATCAGCTTCTTCAGCCATTCTTATATCTTTGGCAGCATAAAAGTCAAACCCCTTAACCTTTTTTTCGACTTCCACATTTACAACATTCCAACTTCCAATATTACATCTCGCTTTCCCTTGACTTGCGTACACAAATACATTCTGATATCCCATACGAGAGAAATATTCTTGTACCGCCTTATCAACACCGGTGGCATCACCAACAATAACGTTCATTTGCGTAGAATAAATATTATGAAGTCTTTCCTCAACACGCTTATTAAGCTTAGAAATTGCCCTAGGTCCGGCAATAAATACTTTCATTTTGGATCACCTCGTTTTTGTCATCGTGAGTATGTAGATTTTCTTCAAATTCTGATCCTGTCTCAGTATTCTCACACATTCTGTTATTGTCCCACCCGTACTAAATAAATCATCGATAAGTAATACTCTAAAGGGCCTCTTGGCTTTTTTTATAGCAATGATGGAGCCTGATAACTCTTTTTGATCTCTATCCATATTCTTGGCCTGATCATTTGACGTTTTTTGTAATACTTGATTTGTAAAACTAACCCCTAAATATGTCGCAATCGCTCTAGCTATTTCCACTGCAGGTTGAAATGGTCTCTGAATCGATGGTGGAGCAGGTATTATCAGAGGCCAGCAACTTGGATTTCTCTGTCCAACTATTGCTGATCTGTAATACAACCATGAGCCGGTGTGGGGAATTGGAAAAACCACAATGGTTACAACTATATTCTAACCCAAAAACATCTCCATAAATTCCAATTCCGCAATTTTATAGAGGTTCAATAATCCTGTAGCATTCTTCTACCAAATTAGATTCTTCATTTTAATGCTAATCCCTGCCAGTATCTCTTCACTTTTACAATATTCATAATCCTTACTAGTTACCTGGTGTACAGTAATAATCCTTGAAGACCACATCTCATAGCGAGGTGTGGTCTTCTTCTTTTACTGCCTAAATAGCCGCATGTCTTAATAATCTTCTCAGATGTTTCGATTCTATATTCCTGCCCTTAGAGTCTTTTGAATGGATTCCAGTAACTTCTGAAGATAGTCGACGATGTCCAGACAAGACCTCAGTGATTGAGATTGGCTATGAATATGTCCGAAAGCACTATTCGTTTTTAGCCGAACATTCTAAACAATTGAATTATCAGACTTTTATCCTACATATGTGTTAATATTATCTTGATTCCAATAAATTAAAAATTCGCCGAGGTGTCCCATGACTCAAAATAAATTTAATTTGGATTTCGAAAGCTTTCAGCTCTTGCTTCTAGAGATGGCCCAGCAGCGTTCGGTCGATGAATTGCTAAAATTGGTTACATCATCTCTGGCATCGACCTATAACGTGGCCCTGGCTAGGGTCTGGATGATCACCCCAGGGGATATTTGCAACACTTGTAATGAGTATGCAGCCTGCCGGGACAAAAGCCACTGCCTCCACCTGATGGCTAGCCACGGGCTCTCCTTAGACAACAAAACCACCTGGAACACAATCCAACATGGTGCCTTTCGACGCTTCCCCATGGGAGTACGCAAGGTAGGCCGGATTGCCTCATCAGGCCAGCCCGGCAACATCTCAGCCATAAGCGGCAACTCTGACTGGATTGCCGATAGAGCCTGGGTAAAAAAAGAGCATATCGCCAGCTTCGTCGGCCAGCCGTTGAACTACAAAGGTGAAGTCCTTGGTGTTCTGGCAATGTTTACGCGCATCGCTTTAGATCAGGGAGCTCTCGGGCTGATGCGTATGATCGCTGATCATTTAGCTTATGCCGTTTCCAATGCGCGAGCCTTTGAAGAGATCAAACGTCTCAAAAGGCAAATTGAGAATGAAAACGCTTACCTGCGCAAAGAAGTCAATATCGCCCAGTCCTTCAACGGTATCATCGGTAAAAGCAACGCCCTCCATGAAATTCTACAGCAGATCGTTCTTGTTGCGCCCATCGACACCAGTGTGCTTATAACCGGGGAATCGGGCACAGGCAAGGAGCTCATTGCCCGGGAGATCCACTCAAGAAGCAAACGGGCCGCGCATCCTATGATCAAAATAAATTGTGCCGCAATCCCCAAGAATCTTTTCGAGAGCGAATTCTTCGGGCATGCTCGGGGTGCTTTCACCGGAGCGCACAAGGATCGGGAGGGATTTTTTCAGATTGCCGACCGAGGAACGCTATTTCTGGACGAGGTCGGCGAGATCCCCCTCGAACTGCAGGGTAAACTTCTGCGCGTCCTGCAAGAAGGTGAATACCAGCGCGTAGGCGAGGAAAAAGTCCGAAAAGTAGATGTACGCATCATTTCTGCCACAAACCGTGATCTCGGGCGAGAGGTCTCAGCGGGACGCTTTCGTGAAGATCTTTACTACCGAGTTAATGTCTTCCCCTTTCTTCTGCCTCCCCTTCGTGACCGCAAGGAAGACATACCGCTTTTGGTCAACCACTTTTTGGCTCTTACCTCTCGAAGACTCAACCGCCCCAAGCCTTACCTAACCCAATCTGATATTGAGTCCTTGACAAAATACGACTGGCCCGGCAATATCCGTGAACTACAAAATGTCATTGAGCGGGCGGTCATTACTTCTCATTTGGGGAAGCTGGACTCCGGTATTTCCTCCATAGCTCACTTGGTGGTCAGTTCCACTGCCCCCGGCGTTTACCCCAAGGGGCATATCGACAAGCGCAGCATCCTAACTGACGCCGAACTACGTCAATTGGAGAGAGAAAATATGATCGAGGCACTTAGGGTCTGTAACGGTAAGATCTACGGACCGAGAAGTGCAAGTGAGAAACTTGGAATAAAGCCGACCACTCTGATTTCGCGCTTAAAAAAGATGGGGATCACTCTTGAGGATTGGAACGGTCGCAATTAGTCTCGCACACCCAGGCTAATCGGGCCTTGACATCCCCCGGCCACTCCTGCGCTTACAACCAAAACACAATGTTTATAACGAAATTTCGTTGATAACAACGGATTATCGTAATATACATTGTATTTTTTCGTTCAAGAAACTTCCAGTCCACCTCTCATTGTTTGATTATTCCCACAACAAATGACTCTGGCATAGCAATTGCAAAAGGTACTTGTTTAAGCACAAAGGAGGGATCAGGATGCCGTTGATAAAGGTACTGACTTAGCAATTCCGACAGATCACTTGTTTTATGCTACAACCTTTTATTTAGAGAGGAGTAATTATATGGAAGACAAGAAACATTCACAAACGCATGATGCCGACCACCACCATCATCATCACCACGGCAACGATTTCACCGATTACATGGCAGCAGTAACGGAATATCGAAAGTCCTTTGCCAGCAAAGCTGACGTTATGTCCCAGGCTCCTGATCCCGCAGTGAGGGAAATGGTGGCCTATATGGATAGTATGGGCCTGGAAAACTGTTTTGACCGTTTCGACAAACAAAAACCTCACTGCGCTTTTGGCTTAGCCGGTGTCTGTTGCAAAAACTGCTCCCTCGGTCCTTGCAAGATAACTGAGAAGTCTCCCCGGGGTACCTGCGGAGCGACTGCAGATCTCATCGTAGCGCGTAACCTGGCCCGCGCGGCAGCCGGAGGTGTAGCAGCCCATGGGGCGCGCGCCCGTGAAGTCATGCTAACCCTGAAAAAGGCTGCCTCTGGAGAGATCGATCTCCCCATTGTGGGCAAAAACAAGGTGCTTGGCGTAGCCAACATGTACAGGCTTGAGACCGAAGGCAAAACCGTCGAAGCTTTAGCCGGTGAAATTGCGGATATTTTGCTCGAAGATATGAGCCGTACGATTCCTGGCCAGCACCGAACCCTTACTGCAGTAGCCCCACCCGAACGACAAAAGGTCTGGAACGATCTCGGGATAACCCCGATCAGCTCCTATCACGAGGTTTTTGAAACCTTGCACGCCACCACAGTCGCAACCCAAGGGGACTGGCGTAAAGCCATGGATCAGTTCCTGCGCTTAGGCATCACCTTTTCCATGAACAGCGTGGTGGGCGGCTCCATTGCCAGCGACTGTCTCTTCGGCATTCCCACGCGCAGCACCATCAAGGCCAACGTGGGTGCGCTGAAAAAGGACTTTGTTAATATAGCCATTCACGGTCATGCTCCCATGCTGGCCACGGAAGTCATCAAAACAGCCCGTACCGCAGAATTCGTCACCATGGCCCAGGAGGCCGGAGCCCAGGGTATCCAGTTTTACGGAATCTGTTGTTCAGGCCTGTCAACCATGTACCGCCTTGGCGGAGTCATTCCCCTCTCCAACGCTAACGGCGCTGAGCTGGTAGTGGGCACAGGCGCGCTGGATCTTTGGCTGGCTGACATCCAAGAAGTTTTTCCGGGTATTATGGATGTCGCCAACTGCTTTAAAACCGTGGTTGTCACCACGAACGAATCCAACCGTCTGCCGGGGGCGGAACATATCGGTTACAAGCGAGATCTCTCCGACCTGAATCGACTTCCGGAATTAGCCGACAGAATTGTAACCCGGGCGATCGAAAGCTTCAAAAACCGCCTGGACGTGAAAAGGCATATCCCTCCCTACGAAGTGGAAGCGGAAGTGGGATTCGGTCTGGAGTACCTCAGCGAATACTATGGCGGAAGCGTCAAGCCCATCGCCGATGCTCTTAAGGATGGCAAAATTCTCGGCATCATCAACTTGGCAGGCTGCACAAATACCCGCATTGTGTTTGAAAAGGCCATTGTGGATGTTGCAGACATTTTGCTGAAGAATAACATTCTTATCTTTGCCAACGGTTGTGCCAGCTTTCCAATGTTAAAACTCGGTTACTGCTCGATCAAGGAACAGGATAAATGCGGAAATAGCTTGCAGGAATTTCTCGGTTCGAATCTGCCCCCGGTCTGGCATTTCGGCGAATGCATCGATAACGCCCATGCTGTCGGTACCTTCGCTGCCATTGCCGGTCTGCTCGGCCATCCGATCAAAGATTTGCCCTTTGCTGAAGTGACGCCCGAATGGTCCAATGAGAAAGGTGTAGGCGCAGCCCTTGCTTTCCGTATGCTGGGGTTTGATTCCTACCATTGTGTCCATGCTCCGGTGCAAGGTTCTAAAAAGGTGATGGATTTCCTTTACGGAGGCACAAGAGAATTGCTCGGTTCCTGCATGAACGTTGACCCGGACCCAGAAAAACTTGCTCAGATGATCATCTCAGATTTTAAGGCTGCAAGAAAGAAGCTTGCGTGGGACGTTTAGCCTCTCATTTCCAAGCCCAGGGAGGCCGTTACTCATGACATGTCGGTCAAAACACGCTAACTTGCCTCAGTACACGGCGGCAAGAGTCATCAACCAAGTTCTGGTGGGCACAGTGCTTTATCGTGCCCACCACGAACTTACAGTCGAGCAAAAACTTTGCCTGGAGGGGAGAGTGCAAAAGTGCCTAAAAAATTAAATTCGGTGCAGATAAGAGTTACGTCCATTTGCCGAAGAGAATTTGCGAGGGACGTTTACCGCCCGGGAGTCATTTCGTTGTCGCGCATCATCTGGGGCTCGCTGGGTGCCGGCATAGCGCTTGCCATCATCGGTATGCTGTCCAAAGTCACGGGGATAGGCGTGCTCTTTCCGCCTCTGGCAGCAACCTGCTTTATCAATTCCAGTTGCGTGTACTTGCGCGTGGCTCGGCCTAAACCGGTCATTGTCGGACATTTTGTCTCATCGATCGGCGGGCTGGCGGGAGTTTGGACAGGAGACTTGTTGGCAGGGGGAACCGACTTTGTTATTCCGCTCAAACTCAGTCTAGCGCTGCTTTACGCTGCAGTGCTGATGCAAGTTTTTGATGCCGATCATCCTCCGGCGGCAGCCACCGCTGTCATTCCGGCTATTTTACCCTTGCCCATGCCCCCACAGCTGTTTCCCGTATACATGGCTTGGGGAGCAACCATCGCCGTACTTTTCGCCCTCGTCTGGAACCGGGTTTGGTTCGAATTTCCGGCTAAAGAGGACGATCATTGCGTTAAATATGCCGGACTGTACATGGAAAAACCCCAGGTATGGGGTATGGCTTTATGCATGGTTAGCATGGTCCTGATGAGTTGCCAACAAGTCGCGCCGGTGTTTTATTCCATCGGGCTCTGGGGCATGATACTAGGCGTCTTGCTTCTGGGGATACACCATTTTGTGGTTGCCCCGGTAACTCCAAAGCCTGAAATCCACTAGGAAAATATGAGTTTAACCACACTGAACTGGGTATTTAATGGTATAATTCTTCTCCCATCCGGCTTTAATCAGTGAGATAGTTATTCTTTATAAAATCCAGAAATTCTTGCGCTGCGTGAGGAAGATACCGCCCCTTTTTCCACACTAAAGCCAGCTGCAAGCATAATTTCAAATCGGAAAACGGACGGGAAACAATGGTTTGCGGGTTAAGCTCTTTGCAAATCTTACTTGGCAATAAGGCTAAACCAAGATTAGCTTCAACCATTTGAGTCATCAACTCTCGTTGCGAGGTTTCGAAAGCAATCTCCGGATTAACTCCAGCTCTTTTACACCCATCTAGTATAATATCATGAAGTTTATAATCACTATTATATAAAACCAGCTGTTCTCCATCAAAATCTTCGTATCGAATACTGCTATAGTTAGCTAATCGATGCCCTGGGTGAATAATGACGCTGAGCGGATCTTCCTCAAACCAAATCCATTCAAAAAGAGAACTATCCTCAGGAGTGAAAATACCAATGTCCAGCAACCCTTCTTGAAGAGATGCTTCTATCTTTTTGGGACCAAACTCAAATAAGCGAATTTGAATTTTAGGATATTCGTTTTTAAAGGCCCTAAGCATATGAGAAAAAGTCGTAACAGCAGTTATTGGTGGCAAGCCGATATGTATTTTCCCGGTTTGAAGCTTAGTAAGCCCTTCTAATTTAGTATTGATATTTCTAAAAGAAGCTACTATTTGTTGAGCTTGCTCAAGGATTATTTCTCCGGCGTCGGTTAATTCTACATATTTAGTACTTCGATAAAATAGGGTTTTTCCCAATTCCGACTCTAAATCCTTAATTGCCTTACTAACAGAGGGTTGAGAGGTATGCGCAGCCTCAGCGGCTTTACTAAAACTTTTGTGGCGTGAAACTTCAATAAAATATTCCAAATGTCTTATTTCCACTTAGTTCGCCACCTTTCAATTCCAAGGACACTTTTAGAAATTATATCACATTAAGCTAGCCTAAGTTAGAAGCGCTATTCACCTGGATCTACAAACTGTCAGAGCTCTTCAAAGTATGATTAGTTTGGTAATAGAGATCTTCCAGTGAATAGTAAAATAGCGGTTTTAAATACGCTGTATTCACCTAAAGAATAAATCGAGACCAAATCCTCTTAAAATGGGATAGCACTACAACTTATAGCCTGATTGGCAATCAGTTATTTCGTGCCTAAATACACTGTATTCTTAACCGATATTTTACTATTCGACAAGAGCTATCTACAATGGAGTTGAAACAAGCGCTTGTGAAATTTGGTGAAATAAAGGGGAAATGAATATGACGATTATGAGATCAATGCTCTTTGTGCCAGGCCACGATAAGCAAGCTTTGGAGGAAGCTTTAACTTTCCAGGCTGATGTTGTGGTTTTGGATCTTGAAGATTTAGTTCCGCCTGCTGAAAAACAAAAAGCTCGGTTAATGGTACGTGAAAATATTAAGTTTTGCGGTTCAAAGGGTTCGGAGGCTTGGGTTCGGGTTAATAGCTGGGAAACGAATCTGACCAGTGCTGATTTGGAAGCGGTTGTTTGTGAAGGTCTTAAAGGGATTAACCTAACCAAAGTCGGGTGTGCTGCCGACGTGCACCGCCTTGACTGGAGATTAGAAGAATTAGAACGCCAGCGCGGCCTTGAAATAGGCAGCATTAAAATTTGCCTGCTGGTTGAAACTGCTCTGGGTATCGTTAACGCCTACGAATCTTGTGCTGCAAGCCCCCGGGTTGTAGCCGCTATTTTTGGTGCTGTGGATTACACTCGCGATATGGAGGTCAAGCTGACATCCGAGGCTGTTGAGCAACAGTTTGCCAGAGGATATCTAGCCGTAGCTGCCAAAGCTGCCCGCATACTGGCAATTGATGCCCCATTCCTTTCCTACCTGGATATTCCCGGATTCGAACGCAACGTGGCTGAAGGACGTCAAATGGGCTATAAAGGCCGCATGATTGTTCATCCTAATTTAGTCGAAGCCTCAAACCGTCTGTATTCTCCAGATCCGGCGGATGTAGCATGGGCTAAAGAGATCGTGAAAGTTTTCGAAGAAGAAGCTATTGCCAAGGGAAAAGCAGCGATTTCCTTTAATAATAAGATGGTTGATACTCCGGTGTATCTTAACGCAGTTGATATCCTCAAAGCACAAAGTGCCATCGACACAAAACTGTCTTCGCAGCTGTCAAGCTAACGGAACGAAGATATCTTTTCTTATTCGCAAACTGAAGGACGGTGCTGTTAATGTCGTTAAAAGATGATGCCCTAAAACTCCATGCCGATCATCGAGGAAAGATCGAGATCGCTGTCAAAGTCCCCTGCCGTGACCATCATGATTTAAGTCTCGCCTATTCTCCAGGTGTTGCTGAACCTTGTCTGGCTATTGCTAAAGAGCCTGAGTTAGTAAATCTCTACACTAACAGAGCTAACACTGTGGCAGTGATATCAAACGGAACGGCCGTCCTGGGACTTGGTGATATTGGACCACGGGCAGCGATGCCTGTCATGGAAGGCAAATCCCTCCTATTTAAACATTTTGCTGGGGTTGATGCCTTTCCAATCTGCGTGAATACCAAAGATATTGATAAAATTGTGGAATTAGCTAAATTACTGGAGCCAACTTTCGGCGGTATCAACCTGGAAGATATCAAAGCACCGGAGTGTTTTGATATTGAAGAAAAGCTAAAAAAGGTTTACGATGGGCCTGTCTTCCACGATGACCAACACGGCACGGCAATTGTGACCTTAGCCGGTATATTGAATGCTTTGAAAGTCGTTGACAAGGACTTGAAAGATGTCACTATCGTTACCAGTGGTGCGGGTGCTGCCGGCATGGCTATCGTCAAACTACTCATGGACTGCGGTCTTCAAAATGTGATAATGTGCGATACCAAAGGGACAATTTATGAGGGACGCTCCGAAGGTATGAATAAATACAAAGAAGAGATTGCCAGGAAAACCAATCGAGGGATGGTCATAGGTAGTCTAGCTGATGCCTTAAAAGGGGCGGACGTGTTTATCGGGATATCCGTAGGAAATACCGTCACTCCTGAGATGGTCCAATCTATGGCTGAAAAACCCATTATTTTTGCTCAAGCCAACCCTGTGCCGGAAATTTGGCCGGAAGATGCACTGCAAGCCGGAGCAGCTGTGGTGGGAACCGGTCGTTCCGACTTCCCCAATCAAATCAATAATATTCTTGCCTTCCCGGGTATTTTCAGAGGCACTTTTGACTGTCAGGCAACTGAAATCAACGGAGCAATGAAAATCGCCGCTGCTGAAGCCATTGCTTCCATAGTCAGTGCCTCAGAGCTCTGTGCAGACTATATAATTCCCAAAGCTTTTGATAGCCGAGTTGCTCCTGAGGTGGCAGCAGCTGTCGCCAAAGCAGCCCTGGACAGCGGAGTGGCCAAGAAGAAAGTAGATCCAGCGTGGGTGGCAGAAAATTTACGCAATTTGCTTTCATAACTAATTTGAAATCCCATTAAAAATAGGCCACGTTATGGATATAAGTTCCATAATGTGGCCTAACCTTATTGAAGGACCGTTCTTGCTCATCACGAGTATTGTCTTCCATTGCCAGTCGGTAATGCTCCGGAATCTGAACAATTGCCTTTGCTTTTGTTCTGAGCTCCCCATAGTCAAAAGGCATAATTCACCCGCCTCATTTTTCAATATAATCCCATTATACCTGATTGGCCAGAACCGCGATGAGTTCCTCCGGTACATGGAGTCGTCCGTGTTTCAGAGAAAACAGGGACTCCGTTGAAGCATCCCGCATACGCACGGCGTCTTCAAGTCTGCCGGCCAGATGCTTGAGCAATTGGTTAAAGCCTGTGTGCAGGCGTTCCTTGTCAAAGCGAAGTTCCGGGTCAAAGCCATATATTTGGAGAATTCTCTGGATTTCCTCTTCCTGCCCCTCGTAGTCTGCAATCTCTTTCTCCAGGGATCGGAGAACACTCTTTTCGTTAAGCTGTGCTTCCCGCTTAATTTGAAGCTCTTGGGCTGCCGCAAGTTGGCGTTGTTCAAGTCGGCCTTTTTCTTCCCTGAGTTTTTGCCCTTCCAGCTGGAGGTCATCCCCAGCCTTCTTAAACTTGGCTCTTGTTTGGGCGATGTCACTCTCCGCTAACTCTCCCAGCAGATTTCTGTTGAGATTAAGCTTGAGCTTAGCTCTGACTTCCCGTTCTTTTGCTTCAAATTGTGACCTTTGCTGCTTAGACGGCCTTTCTCTCCCTCATAATTCCGCAATTCCCGTTCCAGATTGCCCGAGTCTTGCTTAACCCGCTCCAAAGCCCTTTCCTGATCTGCCTTTGCCTGATTTAAGCGCAGCAAAGCTGACTCCAGGGTTTGGGAGAGTTCCTGAGTTAATTTCCGGAGAGTATACTCCAGATTTCGCATCCGCTCATCCGTATTATATTGGGATCTCGAAACATCGAGCTTCTCATTAAGCCCGGCAAGCTCCACCTGTTTGGCGCTTATTTCCTCCCTGATCCCTGCGGCCTGCATCACCTTGCGGTCGAATTTTAAGGCTTCCAGCTTTTCTTCGTTCTCCCTGCTCCGTTTTTCAGCCGCAGCAAGTCTTGTTTCTGCCAAGGCAAGCTCATCGTTTCTCTGCCAATAGGTGTTGGAGCGTTCCTCCAGGTTAATCTGCTGCTGTTCCAGTTTCATGGTTTCTAAAGTCTGCTTATTTTCTTCCTGAGTTTCTTTGAGCCGGATGGTTTCCGAGTCCAAATGATGGTGTAAAGCGACGAGTTTTCCGGCCAGGCGTTTTTGCTCTTCCAAACCGTTCAGCAGGTCCACTAAAGTGTCCAGCTGCTCACCATAACCCCCCAGAAATTCATCAAGAACAGCCTTTTCTAAAATAAAGCGTTCATTCTCAATGACCTCCCGCACTAAACCTTCCAGCATTTCCTCCAGGCGGTGTGCTTCGGAACGGTCTTTATAGATGACTTTCTCGATGGTTTTGATAATCCATTCGTTTAAGAGCTGGCTGGAGTTTTTATACTTTTGGAAGATTTCATCGAGACCGCCTTCGTGGTCATTAATTTTGGCAATAATATTGCGCCATTCATCCTGAGCAATCCCAAATTCAGCCAGGCGCTTCCGGTAACGTTCCCCGTCGTCATCGTAAAAACAGCCCCCATGATAAGGATCTTTCCGCTCTCTCTCGCTTAGCATTTCCCGGGCTTCTTTAAAAGGCTTGATCTCCAGGATATTGCCTTTTTGGCTAATTAACTCCATATTGGTCAGGTCAAAGGGGTTCGACCCGGTATAGTTTGAGGTAAAGGTAAAATACTTGACTCGGTTTTTCTCGTCTTCCACTCCGGAAACTTCTGCCGAGACCATCCCGATACCTGTCAGCAAATAGCCGGCGGCTCCGTCCAGCTTCCACTCGATCAAGACATAGGCAGGCAAACGCTTTTTCCCCCGCCATTGGCCAAACTGAGCAGGGCATTTTCTCCGCCGTGAAAGTTAAAGGTCTCGTCCTGAATATGCCTGGATCATTGTTGTAAGAAAAGTTAATAATTCGTAGGCGGTTGATTCTAGGCATCCTGTACAACTCCTTCGAAGAACTCTTTGATCTCAGCTACCCGGCTATCGTCCAGGTAATAATTCAGCATTAAGTCATCCAGCTTTTTGGTGGGACGAAGTTCACGATCCTCATCCACCAGTCTCAGGAGATTTTCCCGCTCGAAAAGCCGGCAGGTGTTTAAAATCGTGCCGGTTTTTGTTTTGCGGCCTCTTTCCTCGAAATCCTGTTTGCTGTCCCAGAGCTCGGCGATTCTGGTAAAATTCAGGGCATACTTTTCCTCAAGAACTTTAGTCTCTTCCCGGTCTGCTAAGGCCAGGGCGAATCGTCTGTCCAGCTCTTCAATTAACTTACTGATTCTCAAAAATTCCCGCTGCTTGGGATTGCGATTCCGTCCTCCGTAGAACAAGTACAAAATGAACATGGAGATATAACCAAGCAGGTAGGCATCAACCAGTCGGGCATCTGTCGCTACCCCTTCCCTCAAGTCCTTCGTAGTGAAGCCCAGGACTCCGTTCCCGCTGTTGGGCAGAAGATAGATGCTTCTTCCCCCTACTTCAATGGCCTTAAAATCCAGTTCCTCCTCAAATTCCGCCAGGATGGCCCTAACTTCAACGTTGCGAAACTCCAGGAAGAGGTCTGCCTCGCTTTCCCGATCCAACTGACCCTTTTCCAGGAGTCTGCGATAGATCTTCAGTGCCGTTTTTATATCCCTCACTCAAAGCTCACCTCAATCCTAAAATCGCTGATGGCCATCCGCCTGCTGAACATTCCTTCTTTTGCATTCTTCGGATTGCCCACAAGCTTTCGCATTGCTCATCACTGTCAGCCAACTGATTGCTACCGATGATTAGTTTTTCTCGGTACACTTCATAAATATAAGAAGCGAGTCCCTCAATCGGGCTCGCTTCGTTTCCCTCTCGCTCACTTAATTCCCGAGTGAATAAAGCTATTCAAAAACTGTCTTTGAAATAAGAGAAAGGCCAGCAGTAAGGGCAAGATAACCATGACAGTAGCCGCACTAACCTCAGCCCACTGCGCCCCGGTTTCGAAGGACGTGGCAAAAATAGCCAAACCGACGGTCAAAGGTCTATTCTCCACTGAGTTGGTAACAATCAGCGGCCACATGAAATTGTTCCAGTGATAACTGACGGAAACAAGACCAAAGGCTATATAGGTTGGACGGGCCAGGGGAACATAAATTTTCCACAACATTTGCCACCATGAGCATCCTTCCATGCGAGCCGCTTCTTCTAATTCAGAGGGAAAGGTCTTAAAGGTCTGCCGCAGCAGAAAGATACCGAGTGCCGAAGCAAAATAAGGCATCATGATGCCAAGTTTGGTATCTAACAGGGAAAGATCTCCCAGTACATTATAATTGGGAAATAACAAGACATCAGCCGGGACAATTATTTGAACCAGAAAAAGGATAAATAAGATATCTCTTCCCCAAAACCTGACCTTGGCAAAAACATAAGCGGCCAGAGTTGCTGTGACAAGTTGTACAGCGAGAATCCCCGTGACGATGATCAAGGTATTTAGATAATATTGGGCAAATGGTGCACCGTTCCAAACATGCACAAAATTGTTGAGGGTAAAATCCGGGGTTAATTCCCATGACGTAGCCATTTCCCGCGGCCTGAAGGCAGTCCAGAAAGCCCAGATTAAAGGGAACGTCCAAAGGCAGGCCAACCCGAACATTGCTATATTTTCCACGCGACGCTGCACTAGCTTCAACTCCCTTAATTATAATGAATTTTCTTGTCCAGGAATAGGAATTGGAAAGCAGCAATGACCACTAAAATCAGTACCATAACCACAGTCAGCGCCGAAGCCATGCCTTGATCCCAAAAAGAGAAGGCCGTTTGATAAATGTAATAAAGCAGAAGATTACTGGCATTATCCGGTCCGCCTTGGGTCATGATCACTAAATGATCCACCAGCTTAAAGGAGT
This sequence comes from Desulfosporosinus shakirovi, assembly GCF_020595055.1. Lineage (GTDB taxonomy): Bacteria > Bacillota > Desulfitobacteriia > Desulfitobacteriales > Desulfitobacteriaceae > Desulfosporosinus > Desulfosporosinus shakirovi. The sequence continues at coordinate 167,743 of NZ_JAJDOO010000003.1, forward strand.
TCGTCACTGCAATAACCATAACAAACAGGGTTGTCGGCATGAGCAGCGGAAAGGTAATCCGGCTAAAAACAGTCCAGGATTTCGCTCCATCCAGAGAAGCTGATTCATAAAGCTCCTGGGAGATGTTCTGCAGTCCGGCCAGATAAAAGATCATAAAGTAGCCGGCTTCCTTCCATATAATCATGATGATCATGGCCCAGGTCACCAGTTCCTGATTCCCTAACCAGTTAAGGTGTTCCAGTCCAAACCAGTGTAAAAAATGGCTTAAGGCCCCGTATTCAGGAGTGTAGATAAAAAGCCAGATGTTGGCGATGGCAATCATGGGTATGACGGTTGGATAGAAAAAAGCGGTCCTGATCAAGCTCTTTACTCTTAATAGTTTGTTGGCATACAGAGCCATCATTAAGGCCAGGGCCATACTGGTCGGAACAGTTCCTAAAGTAATCCACAAATTATTTTTTAACACCTTCCAAAAAACTTCATCTCCCAGCATCCGTCTGTAATTATCTATCCCATTAAAAAGCGGCTCCGGTGTACTCAAATCCGCTTGATAGAAACTAAATATCAAGGTTTTTATCACGGGATAGAAGGTAAACAGAATGAGGAAGATGAGGGAGGGAAGGAGCAGCAGCCAGGCATAAGCATTGATTTTAAATTTTGCTGCCCATTGTCCCTTCTCCATCTTCAAGGCCTCCGTTCTTGGTTCTTTACTGTACGATTACTTATTGAAGGTGGCTAAGGCTTTTTCTGCTTCCTGCTGAGCCTTCTTCAAAGCCTCAGCAGGTGCAGTCTGACCGGTGATGGCTGCCTGAAGAGCATCGCTTAAGGCTTTGGTTACACGACCATTGTTATGTGTAGAAAGTTCAGCTTTGGCAAATTCCAGTTGATCCCGGGCCACTGCCGCAGCCGGGAATTCGCTGATATAGTTTTTCATCTTCTCTGTTTCATAGGCCGATTTCCGCGCAGCCACATAACCGGTGTCAATACTCCATTGAGCTGTACGTTCCGGCTCTGTCATGAATTTAATGAACTTCCAAGCTGCTTTTTGTTTCTTTTCATCGATCCCTTTAAAGAGATAGAAGTTGCCGCCGCCGGTAGGGCTGCCAAAATTTTTCTTAGCCGGCAGGTAGGCAACGCCAAAATCAAACTTGGCATTGGTCTTGACATTAGTCAAGTTCCCGGTTGTATGATACATCATGGCTGTTTTCCCTGCTATGAAATTGGAAGGTACTGTCGCCCAATCAATGACTCCTTCAGGCATTACTTTATCTCTCTTTGCCAAGTCAATCCATAGTTGGAGGGCCTCGACATTTTCCGGTGTGTCAAAATATACTTCTTTTCCGTCAGCAGACATGAGATTTTTGCCGTTTTCCAGGGCGAAGGCTTGAAACAGCCAATAAGCGAAACCAGTCGTCGGGATTTCAACCCCTGTGCGTCCGTCTTTGTTTAGTTTCTTGGCATAATCCACTAATTCATCCCAATTCTTAGGCGGTTTTGCCGGGTCTAAACCAACTTCTTTAAAGGCATCCTTATTGTAGTAAAGAACTATGGTACTTCTTTGGAAAGGAATACTGTAGGTTTTTCCGTCAACCTGTGAATTCTCCAAGAAACCGGGATAGAAGTCCTTGATAAATTCGTCGCCGCCGTCTTGCGCAATCAAATCATCCAAGGGAAGAATGGCATCCATATCCAGCAGTGAGTAAAGCTCTGTGGATTGAACTATCGCTATATCCGGAGGATTCTTTCCTTGAACTCCCGCTTGCACCTTGGTGGTTGTATCAGCATAGCTGCCGGTATAAACCGGCTTGACTGCTATGTTGGGATTCTCCTTCATAAATTCCGCAGCCATTCCATCGATGGTTTTCGTTAAAGGTCCTCCCACAGCCACCGGATAATAAAAGGTTAACTCAACTTTCTCCTCCGCTTTCCCTTCATTGTTTTGGACATTGGCAGCAGGCTTCGCTGCAGAACAGCCGGCAAGCAGGACCATGGACAAAATGATCACCAACACACTTTTTAAGAAACGCATAATTCCTTATCTCCTTTTATTTCAATTATTCGTTTAACAGATAACCGTTTCCCGGACTCTTGGTTAAACATGAAGATATGCTCCCTTTGGAAACTGACGAAAATTTCGCTCCCTTGATTCAAGTTCAATTGTCCATTCCATTTCGCTTTCCAACTCTGTTGCATAAAGGAAAACTCAATAATCGTTTCAGAGCCCAGCAATTCGGCATTTTTAATGGTGACCGGCACTGCAATAACATCTGATAAATCCTGTTTATCCTGCAGGGGAAGTATGTTTTCCGGACGAACACCCAGCACAATGGGAGTTCCATCTTTTAACGGTTCAGCCATCTCCAGGGCCAGCCGGCAGCCTTTGTTGTCCGGTTTTAGATTGATGCCTTGATTTTCCCAGGTAAGGGGAAGGGTGTTCATTGGCGGAGCGCCCAGGAATTCTGCAACAAATAGATTTTCCGGCGAATTATAAACCTCCAGCGGTTTTCCGACCTGTTGAATGACCCCTTCATTTAAGACCATCATCCGGTCTCCCATGGTCATTGCTTCTATCTGGTCATGGGTAACATAAATCATAGTGATCCCCAGCTCTTTCTGAAGCTGACGAATCTCTGTACGCATTTGGCTCCTCAATTTGGCATCTAAATTGGAAAGGGGCTCATCCATTAAACAGAGGGAGTGTTGACTGACAATTGCCCGCCCCAATGCCACTCGCTGCCGCTGACCACCGGATAACTCCCTTGGTTTTCGTTCCAGTAAATGGTAAATTCCCAGTATTTCCACTGCCTGATCCAGACGGGTTTTTTGCTCTTGTTTTTCTACTTTGCGGACCTTCAGTCCGAATAAAATATTTTCTTTGACGTTAAGGTGCGGATATAAGGCATAATTTTGAAAGACCATAGAAATGTTTCGTTGACTTGGCGGAATATGATTAACCTTCTTCCCATCGATCAGCAGTTCGCCCGAACTTATTTCTTCCAGTCCGGCAATCATTCTTAAGGTCGTTGACTTTCCACAACCCGACGGACCAACCAAAACAAAGAATTCTCCCTGTTCAATTGTGACATTCAGGTGTTGAACTACCTGCTCCCGGCCAAATGTTTTACTTAGGTCACGCAATTCCACTTCAGCCACGATTTTGCCCCCTAACAACCTTGCTTATCTAAGCCTAAGATTTTTTTTGATCATTTCTTTACTGCTTTGCAAATCCGCCAAAGCTGTCCCCTGCCTGTATTCCAGGACTAACTTAAAATCAAGAGCAGTATTCCTCAATGATTCATAGATGGGATTCCAATCAATTAGACCTTGTCCCACCACCAGGTGATCATCACTTGTCCCTCCATTATCATGTAAATGGATGGCCAGCAAGCGAGTCTGTGTTTGCCGGATAAGCTCAGGGATATCCCAATGATTTAAAAAAGCATGCCCTGTATCGATAAGATACCCGATAGTGTCATCAAAGCCGGTCACAAATTCCACAAATTCCTCACAGGTAAAGATAGAGGTCCCATGATATCCTACATTTTCCACGGCAAGTTTGACGCCCAAAGGTCTGGCCACTTCATTCAACCTAGAGAGTGCCTCTCTCGCCCTTTTCTTAGCTTCTGATTTACTGAAAACGGGAGAATAGGTAAACCCCGGATGAATAGCCACATATTTGGCCTTAAGCAAAGGAGCAAATTGGATCGCTTTTTTATGTTCAGAGAAAGAAGCCTCCCGAATCCCTTTGTTCTCACTGGTTAAGTTAATATCCCAGACAGGTGGGTGCAGGGAATAATCAACCTTGTATTTCGTTAGTATTTCAACCAGTTTGACGATCTGAGGATCTGGGTCCTCCCAGAAGCAGCCATCCATTAACAATTCAATAGCACCGGCTCCATGCTCGATTAACTGCTCTACATTTTCCACAGGGTCAGAGTTTAATAAATTCGAGTCTGAATAGGCAATTAATTTTTCCATCATAATAAACCCCTTCATCCTAATAAGACACTTCTTTACCTGTATTTATTAATGACTTCAAGGACACCCCTGTCGAATTCACCTGCAGTTATATAATCTGCCATTGTTTTCAGCTCAGCTTCTGCATTGGCTACAGCTACGCCGATGTGGGCTTCCTCCAAGAGTTCCAGATCATTCATCTGATTGCCAATACATACTACCTCGTCATCCCGGATTCCCAGATGTTTCTTTAAGAGTTTAAGGGCAGCCCCTTTGGAAATCTCCGAGCCAATGACTTCCATATAATTATGCTCGGAGATGACATATCTGCAGAAGTTCTTTATAGAGGGATTGAGATTCTCCCATTCAATTTTGAGGGCAGACACATTTCCGATTAACAAGACCTTGCTGACAGGGTTATCCCCTTGTATTAGCCAATCACCGGCAGGATGGCATTGAATGCCTTCCTTATTCTCATAGCGGCGGACTGCCTCAGTCATTTGTAAATAATAGACTTTATCGAGATGGGTAATCAGTACAGCAGCACCCAGTTCCCGGACCTTCTCCAGAAAAGGCAGCCAATTATCCAGGCTAAAAGAATGGGAATAATACCTTTTCCCTGTCCGGTCCGTAATTAAGGCACCGTTACAGGCGATATAGGGTACATCCAGGTCTAACTGGTTAACGACGGAAGTGCATGATGACTGGGGTCTGCCGGTAGCGATGGTGAAAATTCTGCCACTTTCCCTGAAAAGCCGGATACTTTTTATTAACTCCCGGGAAACTTCATATCCCGGCTGGTCACTGTTGAAAAGTGTACCGTCCAAATCGGAAACGATCATTTTAATGCTCAGTTTCTATACCTCCCTAACAGATACTCTTAATAATCTAAAGAATCGCAATTAAAAAACCACAGATCACCTCCTTTGTAAGTCTTTAGAAGATGATTATGGTTTTCACAATTCTCTACCAAATCATTTGGGATATTCATTTGTCCAGTGAGACTTTTAGCAATCAAGATTCCAAAGCTTGGCCGCGCTTAAGGATACTCCATCAGCACCAGCTTTTAGGGCATTATGTATTTGTTCAGCCTCGGAAATGAGACCCCCTATGATAATGGGTTGGGAGATCCTTTCTTTAAAGGCCGGAATAATTGCCGGGGCAATCCCCGGCATAATTTCTATAGCATCGGGATTACAATCCTTTATACTGTCTATGGCATTATCAAAGGACTTGGTATCAATAAGAAAAATCCTTTGGATGGTTATTAAGCCTGTTTTTTTCGCCGATCGAATCACGGAACTTTTTGTGCTGACAATTCCCGCCGGCTTAACATACTTGTTCAAGAATTTGAGGGATTCGCTGTCGCTTGACAAGCCTTTTAATAAATCCATATGGATAAAAATTGGCTTCTCTTTGTTATTTACTTGAAAATTGTCATCTAAAATCTCAATTAACTTCCCATACATCAAAAGTACAGCACAGGCCTTTGATTTTACGGCTGAATGGAGATTCTCAGCTTGGGCCGCAGCGATGATAGGATTATCTTTTAAGATGTTTCTTATCTCCATTAGACCTCATCCTTAAGTCTTAATCTATTTCCATTATAAACTAGGATTGTAAAATCTGAGTTATCGTTTTATTAAATGTATGTTAAACTTGAACCTGTCGCGTGAGGGATCAACTGCCGCAAAGTCATTGTCAAACCACGGGCAAGTATCTTTTAACTCACGTTTTACGGTTGTTTCATAAGTTCTAAATCATATATATTGTCGAGTTGCTTGTAAGTTTCACAAATTACCCTATCGAATTCTCCCTTGTTGATGTAAGCCTCATGGATTCCTCTAAGTCCTTGGCTAATACCTTCTCTAAAGACAATTCGTGACTGATTCTTATCCTCTACCAAAAAGACTTTACTTTCATCAAAAACGTCGACACGCGGAACTATATCGAAACGCGCCCACATTTCCTCAAGTCCGACCTCTTCGTACTCGGAATCTTTGTACCCGTATAGAACATCATTTAATCTGTTAAATAACTCGAACTTACTCAAGGGAAACAGTTCCTCATGTATTCGTTTTCCACTATCACGAATCATATTATGTAGATGGAACATTACATCCCTCAATGAAGTGCCCAGTTCATAATCACCTATTTGCTTGCCTTTAATAAAATAACAAATTCCTCCAAACATCCATACGCCACCATAATCCGAGGCTAATTCGTATTCAATTGCAAATTCCGATTTGTTCCCTATAATCATAAATCCTCCAAAAAACAATACTTAGTGGTTTCATATCACGTATGATTACCAAATAAGCTTGTATTATCAACCCTTGTATCCGTGACTCCACTTTCACCGAAATGATACATCGCCTAGTTGGTTATTGTAAACCTACACTTCGGATAAATCAATCTTAATAGTCTCCTTTAAGCCTAGCTTTTCTGCCCCTTCCGCGGAAAACTTCGAAACAGTCTTTACAACTCCAGACTATTCTAGTAGTATACACTTATACGACTAGAATAGTCTGGAGGTTTTATTTTTGGCATTGGTTAAGCTTTTTGACAGCGAATTCAAAATCATGGACATTGTGTGGGATAAGGAGCCGGTATCGGCCAAAGAAATTTCTCTTATCGCTGCTGAAACCATCGGCTGGAATAAGAATACAACCTATACGATTATTAAAAAACTGCTGGATAAAAATGCCCTTCAACGGACTGAACCGAATTTTGTCTGTACTTCCCTGGTCCCAAAAGCAGAGGTACGCAAGGCTGAAACCCAAAGCCTTATCGACAAGTTGTATAACGGCTCTAAAAAAGCCTTTTTCGCCTCCTTCATAGAAAATGACCTTACTGAGGATGAACTGGAGATGTTGAAAAAACTGATAGAAAAGAGGTAGGCCATGCTCGCTGAACTGTTTTACTGGGTACTTAACATGAGTATCATCGGCAGTGTTGCCGGATTGCTTGTTTTGTCCCTGGGCAAGCTTAAAATTCTGCCGCGTTTTGCAGTCTATGTCTTATGGCTTCTTCCTCTGATCAGGTTCTGGCTGCCTTTTGGAATTGCTAATCAATACAGCCTGCTCAACTTGATTTCTAAATTCACCACCAAAACAGTGCTTATCCGCCAGGAACTGCCTCAGATCACAACCACCAACAGTATAATGGCTGCCAAAAACTATTTCCCTCTCGAATACAAAACCGACCTGCTTAAAAACGTGCTTAATGCGGCATCCCTGATTTGGATTATCGGTTCCTGTGCTGTCATGCTAATCTTGGTGCTGCTCTACTTCATGACCAAATCAGAGTTGAAGACAGCGAAGCTTATAAGCGGCAATATCTATCAATCGGATAAAATTACCGCTCCGGCTGTCTATGGTATTATTCGGCCCAAAATCATTATCCCTGCCCAGATAGCTGCCGGGGATCTGGACTATATCCTGCTCCATGAACAGGTACATATTGCACGCCGAGACAATCTCTTTCGAGCCATAGCCTTGCTGACGGCCTGCGTTCATTGGTTTAATCCCCTATCCTGGGTATTCCTAAAGAGCTTTTTTGCAGATATGGAACTGGCCTGTGATGCCAAGGTTATCAAAAGCCTCAATGAACGGCAAACCAAGGAGTATGCCCTCGCCCTACTCACCTGCGCTTCCGGCAAAGCTTTCTTCGCCTCGGCATTTGGCGGAACAAAAACAAAGCTGCGCCTTGAAACTATTCTTTCCTATAAAAAGCTTACGATCTTTTCTTCACTCTGCTTTGCTGCCTTGCTAATCTCCCTTGCTGTCATCATAATCACCAACGCTACTGTTTAGGAGGTGCTGCTTTGAAACGAGTTTTCTTAATCATGCTGATTATTATCTTGCTGCTGACGGGTTGTACAACGTCAGACAGCAACAGAACGCTTACGGCGGACAATATTACAATATTCTATGGCTGTTCCAGTTATGCAATGTTTGGAGCGGATCAAAGGATCGTCGATAACTTGCTTAATCAGTTCAACTCTCTCAGCTTTGAAAGAACTGCACAGACAATAGGTCTGTTAACTGCCTTTCATGTATCTTTTTCCTATAAGGGAAAGGGGGTTAACAGCTTCTGGGTTGATAAGAACGGAGTGTTTTGGCTTGACGGGAAGACAGAATGCTTCAAGGTCTCTTCCGGAGACTTAAACTATCAATACATAAAAGCTGTGTATGAAGACAGCAAAAACATCTCAGCCAGACCAGCCGCCCAAGGCCATGTCAGGGTGAACAGTTATGAACTATAAAAAATCCTGTTTTCTGTCCCTGTTTATCCTTTTTTTAGCCTCTGGTTACCCTCTATACATGGGTTTTGGGAATTCTATTATTCCTGGCTTTTGAATTTGGCTTTCAAATTTCACTTTTACCTTATTGCTATTGTCATCATACTGACCGTGCTGAATATGATCTATGGCTTTGGAAAAATGATCTGAGAACATAACTTTTCTGGAAAGTGTCCGCTGTTCACAAAGACCATACCTGCCTTATCTGCTTCCTTGACAACACTCCTCATGTATCTGGGGGAGCTGGTACTGATGGATGGGGTTCTCTTTAGCTTTGGCAAGAGGTTCTTCTTTGAATCCTTAGAGATAATTCCTTTCTCCCCCTCCGACCTTGTGGTTATTCTGGGCTCCAGTGTGATTACTTATCCCCTTATGCATACAATAATTCAATATAGTAAGAATAATGTTCCCCTAGTTCCCTTCGTAAAGATGAAATACACTGTGGTAGTTCAATCTACTAGTGTCACCTCCCTTAAAGTTCCAACTCTGCCTGCGTCAATTTTCCGGGGATTTTGAGCAACTCATCTTTTTCAAGCTGCCCGCCGCAGGAATAATAGTAACCATTATCCTGCCAATCGAGCATGTATTTCACACCCGCCAATTCGATCTTGGTGAGTCCTCCTGTTGCTTTCCTGCCGTCAAACTCAAGTTCTACGGGTGACCTGCTGGAATTTGGAGGCAGATTGGTATGCTGCACCGGCCCTTGGGTGACTATCAATAACGGGTTCCGCTCACCGAAGACGGAATACATACTGAGCAGAGCACCTTTACCCTCTTTTACTTCAATCCATTGGTGTTTGATCTTATAATTCTGACCGGCCAAACTATAGGGTGCTTGACTTAAACGCTCTGCTGCCCCAGTCAACGTTATATCCTGAGGAAGATTGAGGACTTGAGTGTTTTCCTCCTCAATGGTTACCCCTTCAGGAAGATCCAGTTCAAACAGGGAATCAGGCAGTCCCTGATTGAGGTGAAGCTCCCTCACTTCCCGGCGGTTTACCAGCTCTCCTTTAACATTATAATATTCCGTTCGTATTGGCATCCAGGTTTCTTTGTCCATCCAGTGATGAGTATTCATTTCCCCCAACCCGGGAACTTCTTCACTGAATTGCACATGAAGAACCGGCCGGCCTTGCAGATATTCTGTGCCTAAGATCCGGCTGGATTTATTCTCGGCCATAGCCTTGAGGCTGTCCGGGAAATTAAAGTTGCCGCGTTCTCTGTATTCCTGGCTTAAGATAAGTTTTCTGACTTGGCGCTTATCGGCAAGCCAACTCAGCATAATTCCGTCTTTTATAATGACCGTTATGGGCCCGGTTGCCCCACTGTCCCCGTCTGTCCGATAGCAATCAGGCTTCTTGAACCAGATATGGGAGGTCATGGTGGTCGGTTTTCCCTGCTCAAAGGAAGTTGCATCCACGATTTCCTCGTAATCCTCTGTTTTCTCTATCACCGCCTGCACCTTATCCTTAATCTCGGCTACAGAAAGAGTTAATTTACCTGTCAGAGAATGCAAGAATGTCAAAAAGTCCTTCTGCTTTTTCATCTCCTCTTGCCATGCAGGGTTTTGCGACAGTTCTTGTTCAAAGGCATTTCTGTCTGCTGCTTCCATGGTTCCTTCTAAATAGTCACAAATTCGGTCCTTTATATCTGATGGCTCTAGCGTCATGTCTACTCGCTCCTTTGGTTTTTTTCTATAATCTTTCAGTGTCTCCTGCAGACGAACCCGGGCCCGGAATAATCGGGACTTGACCGTTCCCAGGGGAAGAGTGTATTCTTCCGCAGCTTCCTGTAAACTTAATCCTCTTAGATCAATATCAAGCAGGATTTGCTGTTGTTCCAGAGGAAGCCTTTTAATCGCCTGCCCCATTTCCAACTTCAGCGTGACAGCCTCCTCGACAGGCAGTTCCCCGGTGTTCAGCAGTTCCGGTGCTATCCCCGGCATTACCCTGCTGCTGAAACGCAGCAGCAGGTACACTTCATTGGTTAATATCCGCCGCCACCAACCGGTAAAAGCAACCTCATCGTTTAAGCCTGACAGGTTATTAAAAGCCTTAAGCATCGTGTTTTGTACGGCATCCTGGGCCAGATCTTTATCTCTCAGCAGGCAGAAAGCCTGTTTGGAAGCCTGGGGATAGATTTCCTGGACTAATACTTCCCAAGCGTCAAGGTCACCCTGCCGAGCCCTCCCAATCAGATCTTTTTTCACGTTTTGATTCTCACCTCAACTATTTCAATTCGAAATGCATTTCAGTACTTAGGATTCATAGTGGGGTTAAAAAGTTCCATTGTTTTTAAAAAGTTTTTATGATGACATTTCGGACCCATATGTGAACTGATTGCATCAGTCTACAACTTAAAGACAACCTAAGCAAGGCAGGCAAAAAAGATACTTCCTGCAGCTTTTTATATAGGCTAAGAATTGGTTGATTATTCCACAAGGATTATGTTATTATATTCCTATCATTCGGTGAAGGAGGTGTGGAAGGATGAATCGCGATTTTGCAATGCTCCGTCTTGAACAGTTGCCAATAGCAATCTTTGGAATTAGGTATGCACTTTCATTTAACGGGATAGCTATACCCATTTCTAAGCAACTGAGTACGGATCAACAAAATCACGAAATGACACGCCTACCATAACCGCAACGAAACCTTAAAGCTGCGACCGTAGGGACATTTCCCTGCGGCTTTTTTATGCTTAAATCCGTGATAGTGTCATTTCCCTGAAGGAGAATGAACATGATTATTGATTTTCAACACATCAAACTATCTTTTGGCGCCAATGAAGTGCTTACCGACGTCTCCTTTGAAATTAAGCAGGGAGAGCGTGTAGGTTTAATAGGCCGTAACGGAACAGGAAAGTCCACTATTTTAAAGTTAATCATAGGATCCCTTCAACCTGAACAAGGGCAAATCGCCATACGCAAAAATACCAGGATTGGTTTCTTAGCTCAGGCCCCTGAATATGACGACAAAGTGAGCGTCTATGAAGTATTGGAACAGTGCTTTCAAGAAGTAAAGAAGTGGCAGCAGCAACTAGAAGGATTAGAGCAAAAAATGTCCGCCCCCATGAACGCCGAGACTAATAAACTTAGTCAACTTATGCTGGAATATGGCAAACTTCAAGAGAAGTTCGAAGAGGCTGGTGGGTACCAAATCTCTTCCCACATCGACGGGATTGCCATCGGACTCGGCATCACGGCGGATTACTATCCACGGCCATTTTCCTCTTTATCCGGCGGAGAAAAAACGAAGGTGAGTTTAGCAGCCTTACTATTGACGCAGCCTGATATTTTATTACTGGACGAACCGACCAATCACCTAGATATGTCTTCCATCGAATGGCTTGAGACCTTTTTTAATAACTATAGGGGCACGGTCATCGTTGTCTCTCATGACCGTTACTTTTTAAATAGAGTGATAACTAAAATCATTGAGCTGGAAGACGGGGAAGCCGTAACTTATCAAACCAACTACACCGACTATCAGAAAGAAAAAGAGAGCCGCCTGCTCTCAGAGTTCACAAATTATCAAGTACAACAAAAAAAGATTAAAAAGATGCAGGAATCCATCAAACAATTAATTGAGTGGGGCAACCGCAATCCACCAAATCCCGGTTTTCATCGCCGTGCCGCATCGATGCAAAAGGCCTTAGACCGCATGATTAAACTAAAGCGACCGATCTTAGAACACAAAAAAATCGATCTCCAGCTCGAACAAAGTGACCGTTCAGGAAAGCAGGTGATTTCCCTGGAGGGAATCAGCAAATCCTATGCTAACCGCTCACTTTTCAGCCAAGTCAGTGCCCGGCTGTTTTACGGCGAACGAATCATCCTCATCGGAAAAAACGGCTGCGGGAAAAGTACTCTTCTGAAGTTAGTCTTAGCTCAGGAAAACCCGGATCACGGTGAAATACGTCTTGGTTCACAAGTTGACAGCGGATATCTCTCCCAAGACAGTGCTCCCCTCAAGTCCGACCAAACCGTCCTTCAATATTTCCGGGCAGAACTGGATATGGAAGAAGGTGAAGCCAGAAAACAGTTAGCAAAATTTCTCTTCTACGGTTCCGACGTTTTCCAGAAGATCAGCAGTTTGTCCGGCGGAGAATGGAGCCGGCTGCAACTGGCATTACTCATGTATCAAAAGCCAAATCTGTTATTGCTCGATGAACCTACGAATCACCTGGATATTGATTCCCGGGAAGCTCTGGAAGAAGCGTTGGAGGAGTTTCCCGGCACGCTGCTGGCGGTCTCTCACGATCGGTACTTTATCAACCGTTTGGCTCACAAGGTTTGGGCACTTGACCAAAGCGAGATTACTGAGTACTTGGGGAATTATAATGACTATCTGGAAAGAAAGAACAAACTAATTATTAAGATTGCAGGTAAAACAGACAGTCCGGCCAGCCTTGCAATTAAACGAGGGCAGCAAGTTAAAGCGCCTCTTTCCAAGGCAGCTAATCCGTATAATTCAGCCACTCAACTAGAAAAGGAAATAACCGCACTAGAACAACAAATTCTTGATATTGAGGCTCAAATGTCTGACCCTGCAATTTCTTTTGACTCATCAAGACTAGCTTCATTTCAGCATGAACGAGAGACTATTGAAAGCCAGCTTAATTTATTGTATGAGAAGTGGGTTGCTATTGATAAAATCATGTCCAGTCATGCGCCCAATAAAGATTAGGCATCTGCCTTTCCTAAAATGAAGTAATGTCTGTCTTTGATTGGAAATACCATTCTATCAAAGGCAGACATTACTTCATTTTAGAAAGCAGCAAAAACCGGATTAAGATCAATTATCAGGTCTGTAAGGCGCTCACGTTTATTTTTTCTTCATCAGAATATACATCCGGCCGTCCACAGCGCTTATTGTTCTGTAAAGTAACCACGCTCACGAATTTACCATTTGGTTCAATAATCCAATACTCTTTAACCCCGGCCTTTTCAAATTTATTAAACTTAAAAAGCTTATCTATCCTTGCCGTTGAAGGAGATGATATTTCTATAATCAGGGTGAGAGTACCATAATGGAGGCGCAGATTGCAAGTTATCGTTTTCCCGCCAAGTAGCTCTTCACGGTTTTTACATCGTTATTGTTCTTTGAATCGTTTATTTCTTGATCCAACTTCAGATCATTAGCAAAGGATCCGTCGTCCTTTTGAAAGAAGACGGCAGCCAAAGGAACGTTCCCTTGTCCGGCATAACCATCATCAACAATGATGATGATATCTTTCAGCCCGTCTTTACTCACATCTTCAAATGAGACCGCTTTAACGTCTACCCTATAGGGGAGGGTTGCCTGAAAACTATAAAGGATATCTCCCTTTTCATCGGTTAAATAAAATACTGCCGGTATATGGTTACCCCCAGTCAATTTTCCGGATACGAATTTAACCCTGCCCCATGAATTTAAATCCACCATGAAAGATTGATTCTCAATGGGACTAAAGCCCTCTATATCTTTAAGATTATACGGAGCGAATTGGAAAGTTCCTGCCGGCGGCTGGGCTTTATTATCCTGCGCTTTATTCGTAAGGGTGATAGTCGCTTCCATCTCATTGTTTGGTTTAAAGACCAATCTGATAGTTCCCGTATTTTCTCTCGAATCGGTAAACCGACATTCAGCCGTATCATTAATAATTATTCCGTTTAAATTGGCCGAAGCATTAGGGTAGGATGGAGCAGGACCGACCACCATGAGTTCTCCCGTTATTTCTCCATTTTCAATTTTAGAAATAGCGAAAGACACGTCGTTTCCAGAGTTATTATCCGCCTCATTTCTCTTAGTCCATGTTTTTTTAAGGTATTGATGATAATCAATTGCCTCCCTGGGTTGTTGGGTGGTATTAGTTGGAGCTGTTTTTCCGCATCCTGCTGCAAGTAGGGCCACTATCATTGCTGCTAAGAGTATTTTGCTTTTCATTTTTACCTCCGTTTTAACCCTATCCGGAATGGGATGAAATATTCTGATCCTTTACTATTTCGTCGGAGGTCTTACTTTTCCTTCCCCCAATCACCAGTCCTTTTAAAACTATACTTGTAGAAAAGTGGTAAATTGCCCTACATGGAGAAAACTGCACCAATAGTGAAGGGTGGCTTTGCTCTTTTACAGACAAGAACCCCCTCTCGTCATACTCACTGCTATATCGCGGGATTCTGCTCAAGAGAGGATTCTCGTGCTCTAATATCCGGTAGAGTAACAGCAAGCACTATTCCCAGGATTGGAAGCACACTGATAATGTTTATTGTTAATGGCAGACCAAAGTGATCAGCGATTACTCCAAGTAATGTTACTCCAATTGAACCCATGCCGACTCCAAAACCGAGCAACATACCTGAAGCAAGTCCAATATTATGAGGCAGTAACCTTTGTCCAAATACCACAGTCGTGGAAAAAGTCGAGATCAGCGCTGCTCCGACAATAAAAGCCAGAACGGAGATCCAAGTGCTGTTTAAATGCAAAAAAGGATAGATTGTGATTAGGCTAACAATCATAGAAACCAACAACCCGTTTTTTCCTCCAAAACGGTCGGCAAAAGGACCGCCCAAAATCGTGCCTACCGCCCCGGCAATTAAAAATGTACTCACTAGATATTCAGGTTCTGCAATTCCTCTAAAACTTGGAAAATAAAATGGAATAAAATAAACCAGACCGGATTGTATCCATGACCTTATTGTTACATAGAGAAGCAATATTGTTAAGCTCCCGACCTTAACCTTACTTTTTGCAGTTAGTTGTATAGTCTTTTTATGATTCTGAGCTCTTTCAACCAATATGGACTTATATCTGGGCAATAAAAACATGAAGAGTAGCGCGGCCAAAGCCCCGGGAATCATAACACCTTGAATGGACTTCAGTCCGGCAAAACTTAAGACAAATACAGCCAGCATAGGACCGAGGCCAAAGCCGAGATTTCCTCCCACCGAGAAGATCGCCATTGATGCCCCCGCTTTGCTTTCCTCACTGAGAAAATGGGCTAATTTAGACCCTTCAGGGTGGTAGCCCGCTACCCCGATACCGCTTATTAGCACCGCTAGCAACAATAGTCCGTAGGAGTGGACCATACCTGTCAGAGCCAAACCAAAGCCTGAAAGGAAAAGACTTACGGGCATCAACCAAGGCATGCTGTATCGGTCGCTAAGCACTCCGAAAATCGGCTGGATAATAGCTGAACTAAAGGTAAAGGCAAGGGCGACGATACCCACCTGAAAATAGCTGAGCTGAAAACTTTTCGCTAACACAGGCGTTAAAATCGGCAGGATCCCCTGGCCCAAATCAACCACTAGATGACCAATGCTCAAAAAAATCAAATACATATTACTCAAAATTACTGCGCCTCGTTTCTCAGATTCTCAATTTAGATTTAGTAATTCTCACTAGTTCGAGGTTATCTGGCAAAATCCTGCATGTACCAATCTTCATGATTATATATTTTAGCCATCTTTGCCAAGGTAAATAAAATAAAGCCCTACAGTTTGGGCTCAAAGTCTTCATCATTCCTGTATTTTCGCTATTAGGCAAGATAAGAACATATTATTAGAAGAAGAGTAATAAAACCACACTATATATTATGCTATGCACTCACTTAAATAGCTCTTCAAGATTCATACTAACCACTTGAGGTTCAGTTAAACCCACTATAAACACCCCTCATTTGCCAAGACTGTTGTATTTACCATATTATAGCACGATTAGCCTGTACATTCATTAATATCCTCTTTTACCTCGTGTTGCTGAATGTGACAATCACTGAACGCAGGCCGCTCGTCATCGCGTCTGAAATCAACACTATTAAGCAACAAACTTCCAAAGTCCTGCTTACCAACGCCATCGAGATCGGCCGGCGGCTGAAGGAAGCCAAGGACCTGCTCCCCCATGGGGAATGGGGCCACTGGTTGAAGGAATCGGTCGATTACTCCCAGCCCACGGCTGAAAGACTGACGAAGCTCTGCCAAGAATATGGGACGGAACAGCTAGCCTCCCCTGACAGTGACAGCAATCCAAAATCGACACTGGTGTCGATTTTGACCTACACCCAGCCACTATACTTCCAAATTCAGTCTGCTTTCCTCATCTCTTTTTTTGTTTCTCAGAAGTTTTTTACTCCAGTATTCTTCATTTGATTTCGGCCAGACAAATTTAGAGTAGCCGTCATGCATATGTCAAAAACAGCCGTTTATGAAACCAACTGGTGAAATAAAACCTATGTTCTTGTATCGAGGACCATTACTAAGATATGATCAAACTAGTGCTAGTATCAATTGGACACAAACATCTGTAGGTGTGTTTAGAGTTTCTAATTTAAAGGGAGCAACCACGGCAGACGCGATTTATAAAGCTTCAGAAAGTGATTGCGCCTACCAATATTGGCGACATCTGCTGTGTTAGGAACTTAATCATTACGACATTCAAACCCCATGACATGACAACTAACACCAATGTCAGATAAATCAGCTTCTTTCCTGTTGGCATTGTGATTATCTCCATCCTTTATGTAACTTCAACATGCAGCGTCCATACAACCTTTTCCGCTCTTCTTCAATACCAATATAATAGAACTTCTTAGCCTGGATATCCCATAAATTGAAGATAGAAATGCGAGGCTGCAACTTTGCCTCGCATTTCTTGTACTACTCACTAAGTTTTCTAGTCTTTCCCTACTCCTTATATTGTGATTCTTCTCCTTCCCCAGCCTAGGGACCAAACTCTTCTTAATCTTCCGCATACCACCGCGCGGGGATCATGGACATCTCCGTTATACAATCCTAGCCAATTATTATGATCTGGTTTTAAAATGAGTTTATTATTATCATATTGAGATTTTTTTGCCAGCCTCTATCCTAACCCTCAAACTTTATTTAATAATTTTTCCTGCTTCAACCATATCTTCACAATATTTTAGCTCTTTTTATATCTCTAAAGAATTCTTTATTTATCCTCTTCTATTCTTAGAAAGCTTCAACAAGACCGCATTTCAAATTTTCTCTTCTCTGCCAGCTGGTTATAAGAGAGATTTTAGTTGTTAAGGCGTTGAGAAGCCGTGTTATTGGCACTGAATTTGCATATTTTATTATATAGTAGCAAAAACTAAAGAGTTGACGGAAGGTCAATCGGCTTAAGGAGGGTGTTCTATGTCAACAGACCTTAGATCGGTGACGGTGAAGTTCCATTGGGCTATGTTTGAACAAATTCAGGTGATCGCGGAGAAAAGAGGCGAGACCACATCGGATACTATCAGGTATTTAATCAAACGGGGATTAGACGAAAGAATCTATGAAGAAAACACAGACCTATTGGCAATGGTCATTAGAAAGCAGGTAGAGCTTGTCATGGATTCTTATACAGTATTTCCCACTTTCAGGAACACTGATCACTCCAGAAAGGTAACCACCAAAATATTTGATGCCCGAGTTAGTTTATGCAGAACTTCCAAGAACACTGATAAAGTAAGTTAGTAGAGTACTTATAAGGCAAGCTTAATGAAGCCATTTCCTGGTATGATTCCTTCTTTCTTAATTATTAATCCACATTTACGACACCCACTTTTATAAGTGGGTGTTCCCTATTCTGCTTCGGTGGAGTAGAGTAGATGCTCAATTTTTCACAAATTCATCTGTTCTTCGGCAAGTTGATCCAGCGATTTGCCTCTAGTTTCGTTTTTAACAAAGACAATGGCTGCTAATATACCGCATAACGCAGGGATTATATAAAATAAAAACGACATCGAATATCCAAGGTTCATTTGAATGATGATACCAGCGACGATAGGAGCACTAGCCCCCCCGAGTCGGCCAAATGCATGACACCAGGCTATCCCAGTATTCCTGAATTCAGTTCTGTAAGCCTCCGCCATCAGTGGCTGTATGGCGGTAATTGCATAATTAACAGCAAAACCTAAGAAAAGAACTGCAACTAAGATTGCCCCAAAACTACTACCGATGAATGCCATAATAGCAACAGCAATACCGGCAACTGTAAAGCTTATGATGAGATTTTTTTTGCGTCCCACTAGTTCCGATACAAAGCCTGTCGAGCAATTAGCAATAACTGCAGCTGCATTTTGAGCAATTACCAAACCATAAGCTGAACTCAGCTTTAACCCTTTCTCTAACATCAATGAAGGCAACCAGGCATTGATGCCATAAACAATGAAACAACCACAAAAGTACATGATCCAGATACCGGCAGTTATTGATCTATATTCTTTAGAAAAAAGAGCTTTAGGTCCGATTACTTTGGGCGGTGGCGGAACAACTAATGCTTCAGGGTTCCGCTCTGAACATTTTCCGGTAGCAATTTTCTCAACATTTTGAAGAGCTTTAACGGCTTCTTGATTACGCCCTTTACTCGTCAACCAATGAATTGATTCTGGCATCTTAAAGTACAAGTAAATCGAATATAATAAAGGTATACCCCCCAGCAGATAACAAAATCTCCACCCTAAACCGGGAACAAAAAAGGTGGCTACAATTCCTGCCAACATCCAACCTACGATCATCCAAGCCATACCGAAGGTTATAAAAACAGCTCGGCGGCTGGTTGGTACGCATTCTGAAAAATACGTGGTTACAACAGGAATGCAAGCCCCCAACCCTACTCCGGTCAAGACACGGAAAAACGCAAACGCCTCGAAGCTATGGACAAAAAAGATGGGAACAGTTAACAGAGAATATGCGGCGACAGAGTAAACCAGGGTTTTCTTTCTACCAATTTTGTCAGAGACGATGCCTGCGATGGCACCGCCAACGATCAAACCTATGAGGCTCCAAGAGGACAAACTCCCTTTTTGAACTGCGTTCAAACCCCATTCAGCCGCAATTTGTGGCATAGTGTAGGAAACTATCATATAGTCAAAACCATCAAATACCATAGCCATGCCGAGTAAAAAAAACATCTGCCAAGTGAACTTGTTGACCCCGAAGGAATCTATTACTTCAGATACGCTATAATTTTTCATTTTTTTATTCTCCCTTTGTAATCTACATTGTTGTTATGCAAGAAATATTTGCAATAACCATAGAACATCGAGTGAATTAGTAACATAGGAACTCATTAATTCAGAAACATGGAGACACATAAGCATTTGGGCAGGCCAAAGATGCGGGAAGAAAATAAATCTTCCACTCATCAATGGCTGGGTTGCGGCATGGAAGTCTGACTAGTATAGCCTAAGTTCCTTTTTCGGGTTTGGATAAAGAAGTTTATAATGGGTGATTACGCCAAGCTTATTTGTTGGTATTTCCATCGTTGCCTGAAGGAAGTTCTGTCTTACAAAAAGGACATTTCTTTTGATTAATTCCTCCAATGGCCGCGATCTTCTTTTTGCAGTTCGGGCATTCAACGGGTTTTGATACTCCTGCTGGTCTAAAGCACATTTTTTAAATACCTCCTTTTTTCTTGTATCCGGGGATTATTGCCGCTGTTACCTCTTGCTCCCCTTAACATCGCTTTAGGTGTACATGCATCACCTAACGTATTTATAATGCAAAAATTGTGCCAACCTACAAATAGTTGGCACAATAGGCAGAACACCTCAATAAATAGGGTTTTTTGCTCCACAGAAGGAACTATGTCTAAATCTCTTTTTGCAATCGTTAAATAAGTCTAAATGTTTAAAAACCAAGTTAAATCAAAGAAACCTTACCAATCCTTTTTTGCGACTGAGTATCATTTTAGAATTCCGAACCATTGTTTAAGTGAGTTCAGCATATCCGATAAGAAGAAATTAAATAAATAACTAATTATTTATATTATAATCTTTTAATTTTCTATAAAGTGTCGAACGACTAATTCCCAGGATCTCTGCCGCATCTGGTATATAATTGTTAGAATGCAGTAAAGCCTTCTCTATTGCGACTTTTTCGAGATTCTCAAGGCGAAGTATATTGTTATTAGATGCTTCATTAATTTTGATAGGGCCACTGTCTTGAAGAATATAATTGGGCAGGTTCTCAGGCTTAATAAGATCATCCTGGGTAGTATTCACTGCATAAATCATAGCATTTTGCAATTGTCGTACATTACCGGGCCATCTATAATCGTTAATCCTTTTTTGTGCCGCCAGACCGATTTGCTGGATTTTTCGCCCACTTTTTTTACAGTAATTATTTACAAACAACTTGCTAAGAACCTCAATGTCATTACCTCTTTTACGTAAGGGCGGAATATTAAGTGTCAATACTGATAGCCGAAAGTACAAATCTTCACGATATTGATGTTCTTCTACCATTCTATAGAGATCTTTGTTTGTAGCGGCGATCAGCCTGAAATCTACCTTCTTATAGCGGCGACCTCCAATACGCATGACTTGCTTATCCTCTAAAGTTCGAAGTAAAACAGCTTGAATCTCAATAGGCATGTCCCCGATTTCATCAAGGAAGAGGGTCCCACCGTGGGCCAGCTCAATTTTCCCCGGTCTTCCACTACGTTCCGCACCAGTAAAACTGCCTCCTTCATAACCAAACAGTTCGCTCTCTATTAATTCTCGGGGCATTGCCGCACAATTTACTGCCATGAAGGTTCCTTGAGGGCGATAAGTATTGTGGATAGCCTGAGCAAAGAGTTCCTTTCCGGTACCGCTTTCCCCAATCATCAGAATATTTTCTGACGAGTTAGCAAAGCGTTGTGCCAGGGCAATACTCTTCTTGAATTCTTTGTTCTCACCAAGAATATCCTCAAAGCTATAACTGGCAATGCTTCCTGATCGATTAACTGCTAAGGCATTTATTTTTTCAATATGAGTAAGTTTTAAAACTGCAGCAATAACTCGGTCAGTGTTTAAGTTCACAATCGGCCGAATGTTCATTAAATAAGTCTGTTCATCATCAGCTACATAAAGGGATTCTTCTACGTCAATATTTTTTCCTTCCAATATCAAATCCATAATGCGAGATTGACTACAGAGAAACTTTTTTATATTAATTTTCTCTTTTAGATCCGAATTCAACTTCAACATTTGGATGCCTTCCTTGTTGATATGAATAATGGTCCCATCTCGGTCGATGCTTATAATACCCTCATCGATAAAAGCTAATGTAGTTTCTAATGTCGAATGGGTTGTTACTAATTTTTCATTAACAATCCCTAAATTGTGGTTGCTAACTTTTAGCTTTTCATTTTTTATATGTAATTTGATCTCTCCCTGAACCGCCTTGGCCAAGGAAGTTATTAGGCCTAGAGTATGGGAACGGAGATTTCGGAAACTTTCTAGCCAAGGTTTTTCTATCAATGGTTGACTCAATATAAGCGTGGCGATTACTTTTCCTGATTCATCCAGTATCGGAGCAGCCGAAGCAATAATGTTCTCTAAAGCTACGCAGTAATGCTCAGGCCCCATCAGTTGTACAGGCCGCCTCAGCCGTACACATAAAGAATGAACATTAGTGCCAATGGTATTTTCATTCCAAACTAAACCTTCCGTTGGCACTCTCATCATATCGCCTTCCTGTAGTAAAAACCCTCCGTTTTCATCGCACAAGTATAATATATAACCCGAAGTCAAAATCGTCATAACTTTAAAAGTATTAACCAATGGTCTAGCTATTTCTATAATTAAATGATTATCTTTAGTCATTTCACTAAACTGTCTTAAACTCAAATGCGGTTTTCTAACTTCCATGTAGGGGTCAATGCCCAATTCTCTAGATCTTAACCACGAATAACTTACTTCTTTGTTCATGTGAACGTTATTACAAGGATCCGTAGCATTTTGTAAAAAACTCTTTTTGCAGGATAAAATTTCTGCCCAACCTTTTTCGGTTAAATCATAATTAAAATCGTTAGCTAGACTCTGGTGCAAATTCGGAGTATCGTTTCTTGTAGGCATCTGAATTTACCTCCTCATCGCTCAACCTCTTAATAGACCAAATAATAGATAATTCTGCAGGCTAAATGCCTCTATGGTGTCCATTTTATCAAGCATATTAAATTTTTTTATTATTAGAATAACCTAATACTATATCTAATATTCGACTTAAGTCAAGTGAAAATTCCTTACAATTCATTATAAAACAACTTTATTCGAACTATTTTTTATAGCATAAATTAAACCATCGAAACAACGATTGGATATACCAATCAATAAGTATTAATGTTTCTTATGGCGATCCATAACTCTGGTAAGATCCCAAACCGGGTGAACCTGAAAAATAAGATCAGGAAATTATTATCCTGATCTTAGTAAATTCAAGAAGGAAAATCTTTACATACTCTTAGAAAGTAAACCGCCCATCTATGGCATGTGCTTAAGGGTATATTTTGTTCCGGAGACCATTATGCAACTTTATTTCTTATGGGTGGTAACAATAATGCAATCAAAGCAGCTATCAGCATCATTACACCTGCAAACCCAAAAACCGAGCTAACAGTACCAGTAGCGTCTGCTACTATTCCAGCTATCATCGGTCCAAAGAAACGTCCAACAGTGGCAAAAGTTGAGATAACACCGGCACCGGTTCCTCGAACCTCCTTAGGAAAATAATCAGTAAAGGAAGCCAATAATACAGGAACCATCCCCATACCAACCCCCATTAAGCCCACGACTACATACATACTGCTAAGTCCACTTCCGAAAACAAAAATGTAAGCAATTGAGAATACTGCCCAGAAGATACCGGCAATTCCTATGACGAATTTTCTCTCTATGCGATCGGACAACGGACCCCATATTTGTTGACCTACAAGTTGTAATAAATTATAGATTGTGACTGCAAGGCCAGCTTCCACAGCAGTAAATCCAGCGCCTCTAACAGAAACAGCCAGGAAAACAGTTATGGTCATAAACGCAAGCTGCCAGAAGATGTACATTATTCCCAGATGCCAAGTTATCCTCATTTTGAGGACATCGCCGAATCCGCCTTCCTTTGCTGGAGGAGCGGAATCAACCTCTGCATCTACGGGTGAACCTATGGGTGTCAAACCCTTATCTGCCGCTCTATTCCTTACGATAACGAAGATTAGAATTGTACATGCAAGGGCAACTGCTCCCAAAATAACAAAGGTACTTTGCCAGCCGAAAGCTTTTGAAAGCTTAGGTGCCACAATTCCTAAGGCTGCAGCCGTAAGAACCCCACCGGGGGTGATGAGGCTCATTGCCCTTCCTCTTTTACTCGGGTGAAACCAGGCTCCGATCAGCTTTGGTATTGTGGCACTATAAATACCGGCAGCCCCGAAGCCAACCAAAGCAAATAAAATGATAGCCTTGGTAAATGAATCGCCAACAAAACCAAATAATATGACCATCAAGGCTGAAATTATACCCGCTGCTGTTACTGCATTTCGTACACCAAATCGATCCGCAATATATCCCCAGATAAATGAACATCCGGCATAAGTCAAACCAAAGACTGACATGATCGTTCCTGCAGATGCATTGGTTAAGTTAAGGCCTATTTTCACTTCAGCCATGATAATCGGCAGCGTTTGTAGGCTGATCATCAGGATTATCTGAGTAAGGAACCCTCCGAAAAGAACCATCCAGCCATAATGCATTCTATTATCACTATTGGTATTTTCTTGAATCACACATACACACCCCTCGCAAACTATAATTAGAATAACATTTTGGCTTTTAATCAGCTATGATAGCTCGATGGAAAATCATTTCGGAGTTCCGTATCCCTTTATAGGTTTCCTCATGATTTTACCTTTTACATTATAAAAGCCTTGCTTCGCTAAATCTTCTTTAGTCATACCTATACTAACTAAAATTTGATTAAAATCTTTTCCCGCTGCCAATTCTGAACTAAGAAAATTATATTTGGAATCGCTATCAAGTTTTAAATAATCTTCCTTATTCACTGTTAACGCCTCCTACAATTAGGTATTTTGTTTTGATATTAATTGTTCAGGGTACCCCTCATATCGAGGGGTGCCCGAATAACCTTACATCAGGGAACAAACATTACCATTTTCTTGCCCTTTGCCGCCATTTTTTTAGCCAGTTCTTCCACTGGTCCATACTCCATAGCCTTCCCCAAGCAGTGATGGACACAAGAAGGTTTCTCTCCTTTACCCACCCGATCCTCACATAAATCGCAGAGCGAGGTAGGAACAGGAACATAGTTCCACTCCCACTTATCACCAGTCAACTTCCATGGACCAACCTCGGTAAGTTTTATTCCCCACTTGCCCCGAGGAATATTATGCTCGTTCTTGCAAGCAACTTCACAGCTATGGCAACCTGTACAATATTCATAATCAATCAATAAGCCGTTACTTGACATTTCTTTTGCCTCCAGTCCTTAAATTGTCTGCTAACTCCGTTTCAACAATGAAATCTTATGCTTCCCTCTTAGTCGCTTTGCAAATCATTTGCTTGAATGGAGCACCAAAACCGAGTTTTCCAATGTGTTTATGAGGTACCAATTTGTTGATATTCGAATCCCATACTCCATACAGGCTAGGCTCTTCAGCTGGTTTCTCGGGGAACCACCAACCATGTACTGCATGAACGACCTTCGGATGAATGCATGGCGTTAGATGAGCCTTCATTTTACACTTACCAAACATGTTCTCAAGATCGACCCAATCCCCTTCGTTGATACCAAGAAGGACAGCAGTCTCTGGATTTAATTCCACGATTGGATCTGGCGTAATCTCACGTAAAGATGGCATGTGTCTGTGCTCAGAATGGAATGAAGTGAAAGTCCTGGCACCGGTTGTAAGAATCAACGGATACTCTTTAAACAACTCCGGAGTACTGATTGGGCTATAAGGAGGCTCCTTGTAATATGGCAGAGCATCGTCTCCCCAGGCTTCGAATAGTGTGGATGTCAACTCAACCTGGCCTGTTACCGTATTGAAACCAGGCTCACCATCTGCCCGTAAAAGGCCCTTTTCATGTTTCCTGTAGGTATATTTAGGCTGATACACACCCATTTCTCTCAAGTCATTGAAATCTATGCCTAGCTCCGGCTTCAATTGCTTGCTAAAGAAATCCTCAACACTATCAAATGGCCACATATCCGGATGGAGCTTTTTGCCCAGTTCTATGCAAACCTCAATGTCAGACTTGCAGTCACCGACTGTGAAAGCCTTATTCATGGCTCCTAAGAATACGGGATTTCGCCCAAAGTGAGTAATTACTACGCCATCATGCTCAGCAAAGGTGGGCAGCGGCAGGAAAATGTCTGCGAAGGCCATCGCTGTCGGAGTCATGAAACAATCTTGTACTACGTTAAACTCCAAGGATTTAAGAGCTTTGTACCATCTGTCAGGTTGAGCTGAACAGGTAGCAGTAATGAAGTTACTACTGTTGAACCAGCCCATTCTAAGTTTATATGGTTTGCCCGTTTCCAAAGTATCTAAGGTTTCGTCTGGGTGCGTCGTAGCCATGGCAGTACTTAGTGCCGGCCATTCTTTAGCTCCGATCCTCTTATCCCAAAGTTCTTCAGAGAGATTACTACGGGTTTCTACACGCCATTTTCCTAGAAGTGCAGCAGGTGCCCCTAAGGTTATGCCACCAGGTACGTCAAGATTGCCTGTAATGGCAGCGAGAGAAAGTAATGCATGTCCGAGTTGGACGCCGTTTGGATTTTCATCGACTGCTAAGCCCCATTGAATAGCTGTAGGGCTGTTCTGTCCGATAATTCTAGCAACGTCAATAATCGTTTGTTTCGGTACCCAAGTAATTTCCTCAACCTTCTCCGGCGTGTATTCCTGAACGCGTTCTTTTAATTCGTCGAAACCATAACACCACTGATCCACAAATTCGTGGTCATAGAGGTCTTCGTTAATAATGACGTTAAGGAATGCCATTGCAAGGGCAGTATCTGAACCGGGACGTAATTGACATACATACTCCGACCGAGTACCAAGCCAAGTGATCCTTGGATCTATCGAAATGATTTTTGTTCCCAGCTTCATCATATCGATGATGGAATGGCCATAGAAACCATCTGGGTTCGACATCAGTGGGTTCTTACCCCACTCCACAATATATTTAGGCAGAGTAAATTCAGGGTTGTCATAGCGATCTGGGAAGGTACCGGCAAAATCGATCTCCGGATACCCTGCGCCTAGAATATAATCTGTAATCGCGCATCTTGGTCCGTAGCAAGACCAACCGCTGAGCGGATAGCACACATTCGGAGTACCAATTGAGGCAAAACCAAGTGGATAATAGTACAAGCATGCCTCACGTCCGGTTCCGCCAAATACGACAATCGACTCTGCACCATGATCCGCCTTAAGTTGTTTAATCTTAGGAACGATAATGTCCCAAGCTTCATCCCAGGATATCTTCGTCCACTTGTCTTTTCCTCTATCGTCAATTGACCTTTTCATAGGAGAGGTAATACGAGAAGGATGATGTACATATTCGGGTAGTGCTAGACATCTGACACACAGCCGGCCTTGACTGATGGGATGTTCTGCATCTCCCTCGACCTTTATAAGTTTACCGTCTTTAATGTGCAATTTCATGCCGCATCCTACCGGATGGTCTCCCGGAGGGGACCATCCACAGGTCCTGACAGAATAAGAGCCATCTTCATATTCCTTTTTCCATTCTTTGTTCATTTTTCACAATCCTTTCAAGAACTTAATTCTAGACTTTTAGGATCTGGCAACTTGTTATTACGCCCCATCTAAACAACAAAGGTTTCGCTTTCTACATACCACCTCCTATATGTATTTACTGACCAGATTTCCCTTTCCGCATGTCACAGTATAATAATGTTTGCAATAATCATGCCAACTTTTTAGAACCCCTGGAAGCGGCTTAAACCAAGGCTTTTTAAGGTATTTATCATTCACCCCCTCATTAGCGCTTATCTCTTTTTGGGATACGAAAGCTGTTGTTTATAAGTTCACATGCAGGTGCATCCCAGAATAATTGAACAGTCTTTTTTTGCAATTAATTATCATTTTAGGATATCTCACTTTTCATCCCTCCACTACACAAACTATTAGTGTATACTCATAGTAAAGATAAAAGGAGGTAGCAATAATGGCATTTACATTAATAGATGCAGTAACATTGTGGGATAAACTTCAAGAAAAACGTCCTTTAACAACTCCACTATCGGAACTTAAGAATGAGATGGCAATAGCTCTGGAAGACTACAAACCTAATGATGTTCTGGAACAAACCCTGCGTGAGATATTTGAACGTGCTGGTGTAGCCTACCCTGAGAAGATGCATGTGTTGCACATTAAGACAACCCTTGTAACAGCTCTTAGCCAACTTGATTGATTAGAATTCGAAAATCAAATACATTTAAAAAATGGCTGCTTCCAAAACGAAGATAGCCATTTTGTTTGTTGACCCAAGGAGGTAACATTATGTGTTGGTCTTGTAATCCCTATTGCGGAAATTGTAAGCCACCAAAAGAAAAACCCAAAAAGTGTCCTGCCTGTAATAGCTATAGTTTTCCCGAACTTAAAAACTGCAAAAAATGCGGTGCAGTTCTTCCTGAATCAGTGGCCCCCCCCACCGTTATGTGCTTATATATCGAAAAGCTGTGCGCCAATCCTTGTGGTAAATATAAAGCGCCTCCTAAAGATGGCGTCGTACAACAGTCCTGCAAGTGGCATACGCCACCGAAATCCAAAGGTTGATCTCCTTTAAGGGAATATGAAGCGAGGGAACCCGGATTTTCGTTGATTTGAATGGTGGTATACAGAGGGAGAACCTGCATTGATTCATGTAGATTCTCCCCCTGTAAGGATCGCCGACCAATCTTCCGGTGTATTAATATTACAAAAGAGCCGACTCAAATTATTATAATTTTGAAGCTCAGTTTCTTTTACATACCGCACAGAACAAGATGGATAAAGATCAATAACCTTGAGGCTATTCGCCTCAAGACTTTTCTTGATTAAGGGAAGGCAACGTCGATGATAAAAGGCATGTAACGGGTGAAGCCCGGATTGAAGACTTGGAACCACAACATCATACACCGAATTCCAAGTAGCCATAAACCGGATAAGCTCTGTTCTTAAAAAGGGTATATCACAGGCTAAGACAAAAACTTCATCATAGGCCGCCGCTTTTAACCCTTGATAAATCCCTTCAAGAGGGCCTCGACCGGGAATCTCGTCTAGAATGATCGGTACTTCAAAGCCTTCATACAATTCTGCCTTGTTGCTGCTGATCAAAACTTCTGCAAATACTGCTTGCAAAACGGTTAAACTTCGCTCTACTAAAGGCTTGCCTTCCAGTTCAAGGAAGGCCTTATTCTTTTTCATTCGCGAGCTTTTTCCGCCTACTAACAAAATACCGGTCGCCTTCAATTTTGGGAGTCGCAGTAAATTAGTAATTTTTGACGACCTCCTTATATTCAGTTTTCAAAGCTACCCAATACTCTCCCAAAGCCCATATTTAGGCACTGCCCTTCACTCCAAATAGTTTCTCAATTAAGTCACAAATCCCCTCGGCATCATCCAACCCAAAACATGGAATCCCATTATCAAAAGAGACATCACTTGCAATTGCAATAAGTTCCTCCGGTTTGGTTAAAAGCCCTTGATGGACAGCTGAACGAAATACCTCAATCTTTGGCTTGTTACCCCTCTTGTATCCCTCGGTAAAAATCACATCTACCCCCTGAATTCGGGCGATGACCTCATCGAGAGGCAGATCCTCAGAGACACTCTCCATAATGGCGATCTTATGCGGTGAGCTTATGGCGACGATATCCGCGCCCGCTTGGGCATGGTGCCAGGTATCTTTACCTGGCTGATCCATCTCGAACCCATGGACATCATGTTTAAGGGTTGCCACTCTCCACCCACGGCCCTTCGCTGCACGGATAATTTTCACTAAAAGAGTCGTCTTCCCTGAATTGGACTTTCCACCCACGATGGAAATGACGGGTATTTGAGGACATTCTTCTGATAAATGAACATGCATCTTAAGCCTCCTAGTCCGTAATCCAACCCGCCATCAAGAGTTCCCCAGGTTCCACTGACCCATGGTTTGCAGGCACATCCACTAACAAATGGCAACCAATCATGGAGCGAAGAATTCCCGATCCTTGTGCCGGAGCCGGATCTGCCCAAATTTCTCCATTTTCAAACACCGCTTGAGCACGTAAAAAGCGTCGTTGTTTCCCTGCCTTTCCAAAGCCCCTTGCCATTTTAACAAGAAATCTTCCCGCTTCTACCGTCCTTCGTCCCGCTAATTTGCGAAGTGCCGGACGAACTAAAAGTTCAAAGGTCACCATAGCAGCCGCAGGATTTCCTGAAAGGGAGATAAAGAGCTGCTTTTCTTTTTGCCCGACGGACACTGGCGTTCCCGGCTTCAGATTCAATTTCCAAAACAGCATTTCACACCCAAACCGGGCAAGTGCATGGCGCATAATATCATAATCGCCCACAGAGGCTCCGCCGGTGGCTATGACTATGTCAGTGTCTGCAAACATCTCCAACGCTTTGAGGGTCTCCTCGATTTCATCGGAAACAATAGAAACCGCTAAAACCTCACACCCGGATTCTTGAATCATTCCGCGTAGAGTCGAACTGTTACTGTTATAAATCTTAGCAGGGCGCAAGGGTTGCCCTGCCTCCATAAGTTCCGCCCCGGTGGAGATCAACCCCACCCGCGGTCGACGATATACCATGACCTGTTCCTGTCCAACTGCCGCCAGAAGCCCAATGGCCGGTGGGTTTAAAAAGAAACCCTGTTTAAGGAGAAGATCTCCCGTTTTGATCTCCTCCCCTTTCGGTATGATATTGGAACCGGGTAATACGGGATGCAAGATTGTCACTTCATCACCGATTTGTTTAGTGTCTTCCATCCTCACAACACAGTTAGCACCAAGTGGAATAGGAGCGCCCGTGAATATCTTTGCAGCCTCACCTGGCGCGATATCTCGGTCCGGGAAAGTTCCAGCCGGGATTTCACTCACCACTTTAAGCCGGAGTGGGTGAAGATCTCCTGCCATAGCTAGATAAGCATACCCATCAAGAGGCGAACGTTCAAAGGGTGGCATGGCAATTTGGGATGTCACATCTGTAGCTAATACACGATTATAAGCATCTGAAATTAAAACACACTCTGTTTCAACCGGTTGTATGCGGCTAAGTACTAACTCCAAAGCCTCTTCTAGTTCAATCATGGTTTTCATGAAGAAGCTATCACCTCGATGCCGTCACCGACACGAACAGCTCCACCTTCTAACAACCGAATAAATATTCCTTCTTTCGGCATGACACAGTCCCCGGCCTGATAGTATATTGCACATTTTGTATGGCATTCTTTACCGATTTGAGTGACTTCTCCGATACTGCTTTCCCCTATCTTCAGTTTTGTTCCAATGGGAAGGGTGAATAGTTCCAGCCCTTCCGTTGTTAAATTTTCCGCAAAGTCCCCCGGTCCCACATCCAACCCTTTGTCTGTCATCTTCTTGATACTTTCCATCCCCAGCAAGCTAACCATTCGATGCCAATCTCCGCCATGGGCATCTCCTTCAAGGCCAAAGTTAACTTTCAAAAATCCTTCACCCACATTTTTCTTCCGCATCCCTTTCCCTTCACTCGTGCAAACAGCTATGATTTTACCCATTATTAAGTCCTCTCTTTCATCTCATTGGATATAAGAAAATTCACTCTCCTAGTCGAGGTAGAAAGCAGGGTAATCGAGCTTCGAACTACGACCTGCGATAATGCCCACTTTTTCCCCCTAGCTTTTCAACTAAACAAATATCCCCAATCACCATTGTTTTGTCCATCGCTTTACACATATCGTAGATTGTTAAGGCAGCAACACTGACCGCAGTCAGGGCCTCCATCTCAATTCCGGTTTTCCCATTGACTTTTATGGTGGCTTCGATATGCACCTCACCAGGTTCCACTAAGTTAAAACTAAGCTTTGCCCCTGTAATCATGAGGGGATGGCACATAGGAATGATCTGTGAGGTCTGCTTTGCTGCCATAATCCCAGCCACTTGAGCCACCGCCAATACATCCCCCTTGGCAATTAACCCGGACCGAATGCGTTGAAAAGTTTCTGCCTTCATTGTAATTTTTCCGCGGGCTACTGCCACCCGGGAGGTTTTTGCTTTTTCACTGACATCGACCATACGGGCCCGCCCTTGTTCATCAAAATGTGTTAAATCCATAGTAATTTCAACCTCTCTTCTTAGGCCCCGGTTCCGAATGAGCATAGAGGATAACGGCATACAGTACAATTTAAACATAGTCCTCCCAGACCTAATCTGGCTACCATGGGCTTCGTAATTCTCTCTCCTGCCAGAACCGAAGGAAGCAAAAGATCAAAAATTGTTGTTGCATGGTACATTACACAACCGGGTAATCCGAGAATAGGTATATCCTTCATATATGCAACCATGATCATTGCGCCTGGTAAAACAGGTGCCCCATAGGTGATAATTTCAGCTCCAGCCTCTCTAACTGCCCGTGGAGTTACATCATCCGGATCAACGGACATTCCCCCTGTCGTCAGAATTAATTCAACACCCTGCTCGACGAGTGAATTCACCGCTCCAGAGATTTGCCCGGCATCGTCAGGGACAATAATATGATTGAGCACATTACAGCCATAATCTTCGATCTTCTTCTTAACAACCGGTCCGAATTTATCCGTAATTCGACCCTTAAAAACCTCGTTACCTGTCGTTATAATACCTGCAGTCAATTTCTTAAAAGGCTTCACCTGCACAATGGGCTGGGCAGCACAGACCGTTTCTAGGGTTTGGAGCTTATAGTCATCAATTACCAGCGGAACTACTCGAACTCCAGCTAAGATATCCCCTGCATTAACCGGCCGTCTATTGCTGCGGGTGGCAATAACGATTTCATCAATCATATTCAACTGTATCAGCAGATTTTCGTCTACCGTAAACAACCCTTGATAATCGGCAATCAGGCTGACTTTTCCTTCTGTTGGTTCACTAAGTCTGATCCCTGGGCCTACAATTGCTTGGGCAATTCTAATTGCTGCCTGGTTTTCATGTACTTTTCCCTCATCTATTTTCCAAATATAAATATTTTCTTTCCCTAACTTTAATAGTTCCGGAATATCTTCTTCCACAATTACGTGCCCTTTGGTAAAGGCTCGTCCTTTAAATTCATTCGGAACAATCTTAGTGATATCGTGACA
The DNA here is from genome assembly GCF_020595055.1 of Desulfosporosinus shakirovi. Lineage (GTDB taxonomy): Bacteria > Bacillota > Desulfitobacteriia > Desulfitobacteriales > Desulfitobacteriaceae > Desulfosporosinus > Desulfosporosinus shakirovi. The sequence goes on from NZ_JAJDOO010000003.1 coordinate 200,072, forward strand.
TAATACAGTCCCGACTGCATCTTCAACCCTGATACTGTGCATAACAGCACTTCCTTTCTCAAGCCTTTTAATTAAATGAATTAATAGGTGCTTTCTTAGCTGCTCTAGGGATATATGGGATTCTCTACCCCCCTATTTCATTCATGTTGCGCAGAATCGGAACATAGCCATCGCCTTGGATACAGTGCCTGAAGGGCTTGGCTTTAATACCGTCATATAAAAATTGTTCAAGATCTTCGCCATAATTTTGAATATCCAGTTCGACATTGGAATGCAGACAAGGTTTGAGTTTGCCATCTGGTGTAATCCTGATCCGGTTACAGTAATTACAGAAATGACTGCTTAGGGGACTTATAATTCCGACCTTGCCTTTACTGTTTGGCAGCTTATAGAGTCGTGCAACACTTCCGTGTCCTTTGAAAGGCAGGGGAATTAAACGAGGGACCCTTTTCAATATCTCTGTGCTTGCTAAGAACTTTTCTTGATCCCAGATACTCGCTTCCCCTAATGGCATAAGTTCTATAAAACGAACTTCGATATCATCATCCATGGTCATGCCTACAAATTCTTCAATCTCATTATCGTTAACCCCACCTATGAGTACCACGTTGAGCTTAAGAGGCCATAGCTTTGCTTCCTTTGCAGCTTGAATACCTGCAAACACATGGGAAACATTGCCCCCCCTTGTGATCTTTGCATATTTCCTGGAATCCAAACTGTCAATGCTGATATTGACTCGAGTTAAACCCGCCATTTTTAGTTGGTCGGCGCAGTCTTTCAATAAAATCCCATTTGTAGTCAGACCCAAATCCTTTAACCCTTGATTTTTAAGCTGTGCAATATTTCTAATGACTTCAATGATTCCATTTCTGACAAGGGGCTCTCCACCTGTAAGCCTAATTTTTCTGATACCCAGCTTGACGGCACTTCTGGCAATCTCCTCAATTGTTTCCAAGCGAAGGATTTCCTTCCGTCCTTTCTTGGCTATTCCCTTTTCAGGCATGCAATAGGTACATTTTAAATTACATAAATCAGTCACAGATAAACGCAGGTAATTTATATCTCTGCCGAAACTATCTATCATATTTCCAACTCCTCGTAAGCCAGCATTCCGTGAATCTTTAACGAGTCTATTTGTTGCGGCAACTATTTATCTCTATCGCATAGCGGCATGGGGATAAGCATAAAAAATCCTGCATTTTTAAAAAATGCAGGAAAAGACGTAGGGGTCGGTTTTGTCACCCAAACCTTCTTTTGCTTGCATCTCCTTCGCCAAACAGCAAGTAATAAAATTTCTTCTACTACTCTGTGGACTTTTTGCCCAGACCTTATCTCCATAGTGTTAACTTTAGGATCAAAGGTTCGGAGAAGCTAATCTAAACTATTTAAAGTCTGTCATGAAACTTTTGTTAATCTTTGCTAATACTATTCTCCTTTCTTTATGAAGGAAGTTCTATATCCCTTACTATTGCAAAAATGGTGCCACATTGGAGGTTCAAAGGAATTTTCATCCCGAGCATTGCCTTTAGTGCTTTTGTCCACATTCTGTCTCAAATGACTTAACTTCTGATTGTGTCATTTTGCGAAATAATTGTCTTTTTAGAACTAGAATTACAGGAATCGGCCTATAAACCATCAAGAAAACTTGGCTGACGCCAAGTCATAGACCCTTCAATACTAACTTTGGCTTGGTTCACATTGAACTACTCGACAAGGTATCCCATTGTATGTCCATGTCCCAATTAATTTATCTGATTTCTCAAAATCCCCATTCGTTAGAATGTTAGCATTGGAAATCCAAAGTCCACCCAATGAAGGTTCACTGGCCTCCATTTCAGGATACCACCAACCATATTCCACACTCACAACTTCAGGACACATATTTGCGTATTTTATGGTAAACAAAGCCCTCCCTTGTTCCGTCTCAACCCATACTTCACGTCCCTCCTGAAGACCAAACCGCTCTGCTGTTTTAGGATTGATTTTAGCCAAGGGCTGAGGATGAAGTTTTCGCAATCGCTCAAACTGACGAAAGCTGGAGGCGTTGTAAGGCTGTGTCCTCGAACCCGTAATTAACTGCAGTGGATAGTTTGCATCCGGAGATAATGGTAGTACAGGTTCCGGCAGGGGTTCAGACCCTAACTCCAGTAGGATCTCACTATATAACTCAACCTTTCCGCTGATAGTTGCGAACCCTGCTGGTTTTCCCCCTGAAACATCTGTAATCTCATGCTTTTGATAGGTATTGGGGGTTGCATATAGTCCTTCACTACAAAACTCTTCCCAACTCATATTCGCAGGGGCCAGACATTTTCTTAAGTTGTCTTGCATGGTTTCTTCTACCCAATAGTCACTTTGTCCGAGCCTTTTCCCCAGCTCTCTCCAGAAAAAAAAGTCAGGTTTTCTTTCAAAATAGGGTTGAAGAGCCTGCTCTCCTCCGTAAGCCAGGTTAGCCGTTCCGGCTTTAGTCTCAAACAAAGGCCGTTCGAAAGCACCTGCACTGGGAAGTACATAGTCAGAAAGCATAGCGGTGGGTGTGTTAAACAATTCTAAGGTTATGAGCAGGTCAAGACTTTTTAGGGCTTGATAGATCAACTGGGTGTCTGCCTGAGTAAGCAAAGGATTAGTCGCCGATACGATCAACGACCTAATGGGATAGGGTTCCCCGGATAGCATCGCTTTCCACACTAAGTTTGGGTGAGCAGAAGTGAGGTAGCGCATGGGCATGCGCTTGCCATGACGCATTGTAAGTTCCCGCACTCGTTCATAACCAGGATAGGATTGAAGCAATATCTGATCCTTTCCTAATTGTTTTTCTAGGGATAGGTCTGGAAAGCTATCACTTAACTCTTGATCAATTTCAGGGACAAAATCAGGCATTTCGGCTAAATGAGATGCTCCGAGAACATCAATATTTCCCGTTATTGCCCGCATAATAGCTAAAGCACGGTGAACCGCAATGCTATTTGATCCGAGTTGATCTATTCCTCGCCCACTGTACAAAGATGCCGGTGGGCTTTTACTATATAAGCGTGCCGCCTTAATGATATCATCTGCTTTAATCCCGGTAATACCCTCAACATAAAGGGGGTTGAAGCGCAGGACATGTTTCTTCAGCTGTTCAAATCCATGGCACCACTTTTCTACAAATTCATGGTCATACAGCCCTTCCGTAATAATTACATGCAGTAGACCCAGCGCTAAAAATCCGTCTGTCCCTGGTTTTATCTGCAACCAAAGCGTAGCCCCTTCAGCCGTCTTGGTACAGCACGGGTCAACGACTATTAAAGGTTTCCCTGTGCGACTAAACTCTAACACGGTTCTCCAAAACAGAGAATTATCCGATTCTTTCGGGTTTGTTGCCCAAACCATAGCACATTGAGTATGACTGGGATCAATTTCATTTTCAATGGTCCATCCATAGGTCAAGGTATTGATCCAAGTTGCCGGATTCCAACAGATTTGTCCAATTCCCATGTTGTTTGGGCTTCCAAAAAGATTCATGAATCGATGAAGGGGCCAGTAAGAAGTATTTGGACCTCCGATTGCTGTAGAAAGCATTTCCGGTCCGTATTGTTCCTTCAAACTTTGCAATTTCTCAGCGATCTCATCTAAAGCTTGATCCCAACTAATTTCCTGCCATTGGCCACTGCCCCGTTCCCCAACTCTTTTACGAGGATAATTTATTCGCCCTGGATGCTCTAAATATTCCTGGGCAAGACGCCAGCGTTGACATCCCTTCAAAACACTGTCATCACAGGGAAATCTAGTGTTGTCGGGAGTAATATCAATTAATCGCCCATCACTTACCGTAGCTGTATGTCCGCACAAATACCCACAGAAACGACAATTTGTTCTTACCTGTTTTTCTTCTTTCATTACTTACTATTCCAGGCTTTTAAGAAAGCTTCGTGACCCAGAGGTAGTCTGGAGCGATATTTTTGCTCACCAGGCAGCCATGTTCTGTCTTGACCACTGTAAACTACCAATAAACGCATGATAAGTCCTCCGAGGATAACAAGTAAGGCACCGAGTCCTTTCATTAGATCACCGGGGATTAAGACTAACACCAAGGGCAGAAAGGTTCCTAATAAGAGGAAACCACCCTTGAAAGGCATAGCGTAGTTTCCGCTGATCCATCTTTCAGCAGCAATCGTTTCACGTTTAGTCGATCCGGAATGTTTGATCCAGACATATCCTATCCAAAGAATCAACTGCAATGCCAGCAGTCCCGCTACGAAAAATGGTAATCCCCTCAAAACAGCCGATGAAGATGCATCAACAATACCCCAACTTGAAACTATTGAAGAAATTGCGCCATAAACGTACTGACTAATCATGTGGGCAGCCCCCCCGGTAACCAGCGAAGAGATCAGGAATAATCCCATGATTCCTGTGCCCGTCCAGAAGGGACGGGATTTATGCCGCGCAAGCAGGACACCTGGGTAAGTGGCTACAATCATACCAAAAATTACATTGGTTACAGCAAAAAACTCACGAACTGGGATCGAGTTACTCCAGGGAAGGGCTCCTATCCCGAAAGAAGTATAGATAAAGCCCGATCCTATGGCAAACAACATATTCCAAGCACCGAAGGTCAAAATAGCCTTGGGGTTCATAAACACCCGCCAAGATTGAAAAGGACGGCCAAGTTCCAGTACCAATAAGCATGCTCCCAGCCCAACAAAACAAGGACCCAGTAAATTTCCCAGAACCGAGGTCATTCCAACTCCTAAAAACAAATCACTAAGTCCAGCTATTACAAGCATCCCACCGCCCATTCCTGCGAAAAAGAAATCGACGGCCAGCATCCAACCCCACGTCTCATGTTTTTGTGCCATCAAATCATCCCTCCAATCCATAGATGTAGAAAACGTAAGGTTCAGTCCCAAGATCATCCAGCAAGCGGACCGCATGCTCCCCGTTTACTAGTTTAAAGACTTCACTGGTTTCATCATCTAGGTCACCGAAAATACGAGCCTTTTGATGACAACTCTGGACACAACGAGGGATACTTCCTTTATCAACTCGATCAAAACAAAAATCGCACTTTTGGACAGTTCCTTTTTCATGGTTAGAAACACGTGCACCGTAAGGGCAAACCATGACACAAGTCTTACATCCCACACACTTGGACTCTTCTATCCAAACAATCCCATCTTCCCGTCTCTGGGATGCGCCGGTTGGGCAGGAATTCACACAAGGGGTTTGTTCACAATGCATGCATAAAAGAGGAATATGAGCCATGTGCAAATTAGGATATACCCCGGTAGGACCAACTGTCGTTACAGGATTATAGATCATATCGACAGGAAGATTATTATGAACTCTACAGGCAACTGTACAGGAGTGGCAGCCAATACAACTACGTGTATCTATCACCATTGCATAACGCGCCATGTTAGTTCCCCCCCTTTTCATCAGTTGCCGTAACTTTATAAATTTTACATAACAAGCCTCTGTTAGCCCAAGTTCCGCTCATCGGGTCGCAGTCCTCGTCTCTAGTACTAGTCAAAACATTAGTATTGGATTCTAAGCACCCACCCAAATCCGGTTCAACGACTTCTCTTTCGGGGAACCACCAACCGCGCTGAGTTATAATGACCCTTGGAGCGACGGCTTGGGTTAAGTCAGCTTTTTGTTTCATACGACCACGCTGGGTTTCAATCCAAACCCAGTCATCTTCTTTAATAGAATACTCTGCTGCGGTCACGGGATTTATTTGGAAATAGGGTTCATGTCTTAAGTAACGCAGGTCTTTGATCTGGAATTGTTCCGAATGGTGGAAGGGCATAAACCCATTACCCGTCGATAAAACCAGCGGATATTCTTTTGCCAATTCCGGATGATCTATCTCATTTTCTACGGGACCAACGTATTCCGGTAAGGGAGAATACCCCAGGTCTTTCAAGACGCTGGAATAAAGTTCAATTTTTCCTGAAGGTGTAGCAAAACCTTGCCTTTGAGATTTGTTGTATTCCCTTTCAGGAAAGTGGAAACGGTAAAATTCAACAAACTCGTCATAGGTGTCGAGACCATACCCACATGGTTCTAATTTGTAATGGTAAGCATCTTCGACAGTTTCCCAAGGCCACATTTCTTTTTGCCCTAATTGTATTCCCAGATCTTTCCAGAAGTTATAATCATTGCGTCTTTCATACATAGGCTGTATGGCGCGTTGGGAAGCAAGAATAAAGTCAGCACACCCATAGACAGTGGTCATGGTCGGGCGTTCAAGAGCACCGGCTATCGGCAGAACATAATCGGAAAGAGCCGCTGTGGGGGTCATCCAGTAATCACAGGTTACCATGAATTCTACCTTTCTTAAGGCCTCTAAAACCACTTTGCTGTTTCCATAGGAGTTAACGGGGTTGGTAGCTGAGACCAGCAATGCCCTCACCGAATAAGGCTTGCCCGTAAGAATTGCATTAAAGACTGAGGGGGGGTGAGCTTCACACATCCATTCTGCGGTAGGTGCTTTGCCCCAAACTTTCCTTGTATTTTCCGCAATTTTGCTATATCCCGGCCAGGTCATAAGTTTAAAGCGATCTGAGCCGATCTGCTTTGCTTTTTGTTCGTCGGTCAGATATTCATTGCATTCCATCTCTTCTTCCGTAATAGAATCTAAACTGGGACCTGACAAGAGATCTGATCCGATTCTATCCAGGTTACCGGTGACTGCTCTTAATAAGGCACGTGCATGAATGGCTCCTCCGGCTGTTCTACCCTGCTGATCCAGCGTAGTCCCCCATTGGATATTGCCTGGTTTGTTTGTGGCGTAGATGGTAGCAACTTCTCTGATTTGTTCTTCAGTAAGCCAAGTAAGTGGAGCAGCCCATTCCGGAGAGAAGTCTGCCACATGGGTAGCCAGTTCTTCGTAGCCTACGCAATTCTCTGCAATAAAGGCATCATCGGCTAAACCTTCATAGATAATAACATGCAACATTGCTAAAGCCAGAGCACAGTCTGAACCGGGACGAAGAGGCAGCCACAAATCTGCTTTTGCCGCTGTTTCGGTATAACGCGGATCTATCACAACTATTTTCAGCCCTTTTCTCTGTAACTCTGTAAGATGGTGCATTGCCGGCATGCCTGAAGCTCCGGGATTCTGTCCCCATAAAATTATGACGCGACTGTTACCCATGTCCAAGTCAAAGGGACTCCAACCACAAATTGCCGTTTCTATCATGAAGGTTGGCATCCAGCAGAGATGAGCGTTGTGAAATCCATTTGGACTGCCGAAAAGATTCATAAACCTACGACGAGCCCAGTCATCCGTACGTGCCGTACCACCGGCTGTGGCCACAGCTTCAGCCCCGGATTCATCTTTGATTTGGGTGAGTTTAGCCGCAATTTCACTAAGAGCTTGATCCCAGGAAATCGTTTCCCATTTTCCTTCGCCCTTTTTACCAACCCGTTTTTGTGGATAATTGATCCGGGCAGGATGATCAATGTGTTTTAAGGCAATATTTCCTCGACAGCACAATCCACCTGCATTCGTCGGAAATTCGGGATCACCTTCGATGGCTATTACTTTGCCATCTTTCACGTAAGCTAAAACGCCGCAGTTCTCGTGACAGAAGTAGCAACATGATTTTTTTATTTCTATGCCTTCTTGTTCCAAATCAACGTTTCTGTTCATCTAAACCCTCCAAAAAAATAGAATTTTTATAAATGTCTTTTCAAAATTAGGGCAAAATCTAAAAATATTTATTCCTCGCAGTCTAACGGATTCAGCTGATATGAACAGAAGGGGACGAAACTGCCGTCAGGTTTAGATACCACCATGCTGCATTCTTTAAGGCGCTTTAGATCCATGGTCATTGCATCCATGAAATTCATGATGATTATGGAAAGCCCTCTCTGGGACTCAGGAAACATTTTGTCCGCAATATCAGTAAAGACTGATCCTTGTGGACTGTCTGGATCGAAGTGGCTGCTGAAGTCTTCAGGTGTTATCCGGCGTGTGATCGGTTCATAGATACCTTCCTTTTCGAGTAGATAGGTACCACTATCGCATAAGGGATGTGCGCAACCCAGCGGCCACAAGTCATATGGTTGAATTAGTCCCTTGCTCTGTTTGGCCAGCATGAAAATTACGTCTCCCATTGATAGACGACGTCCCGCCGTGACCTCAAAACGCCCTGAAACAAAGGCAGGTTGAAGAGCAATTCCGGCAACCACATCATTATTCTCTAAAGCAAACTCCAGGACATCGCCCAAGCGATGATGATTAATTCCATAAATTACAGTCATGGCCAAGACAACTTGTATTCCGGCCTTTCGACAATTATCCAGGGCTTTCAGTTTTGACTTTAGTAGGTCTTTACCGCGAGTTTTTTCATATATAGCGTCTTCCAAGCCGTCAAATTGTAGATATATTCCACTTGCACCTGCATTCGCTAATTCTATTAAATATTCAAGGTCATTAGCAATGACGATCCCGTTGCTATTAATTTCAATTGCCTGGAATCCTACTTTTCTACCCGATCTTACAATTTCCGCTAAATCTCTTCGTGTACTTGGTTCTCCTCCCGTCAACTGAATGCTGGTTAACGGACTGGTCTTCTCCATAATCTTTGTATATTGTTTTTCAAGATCTTCAAGATTTGGATTGATTGCCTGTCTGACAGTGGTATCAGCTGACATGAAACAAACAGGGCATTTCATATTACAACTATCGGTAACTTCAATTTCAACTAAAGTAGCGTGCCGAAGGTGGCTTGAGCACAGACCACAATCCTGAGGGCATCCTTTTTTTGAAGGCTGTTGGGATTTTAATGGATTAAAAGGGAAGCGGAAGGATTTCATCCAATGATAGTGTTTAGCATCCGGCCAAATACAGACAGAAAAGGGTCCATGTTCAGAACATTCTTTTTGAAGATAAACAAGGTTATCTTTAATAACAATCTTAGCATCTATAGTTTGCAGACAGGTAGGGCAAACACTTTGTGTATATTCATTGGCTGTAATAGCGTTTAATATTTGCATTATTTACTTACTACCTCCTTTCTTCATCGAATGAACTTATAATCACATACTATTGCAAAAACGATGCCAAGCTGGATATTCAAAGGAATTTCAATCCGCCCATTGCCATTAAGCGCTTTCCACGACATGGGTCTTCATACCAAACTTACCGATTGTGTCATTTTGCGAAATAATTGTCTTTTTAGAACTGAATAATGCCTTTCATTCTTTCCTCAATTTTGGCTGATCTTTATGTTAGCCTTCATATTCATCCATGAATTGTAGATATTTTCATTAAATGCATTTATGTCACGTATGTAAGGGGTATTAAAGCAGCAAGCTGGTGCTTCTTTATGGGAATTTTTTAATAGCCCTCGCTCAAGGTCCTTTGGATTTAGACTAGCGCAATAAGGCTTGGGTATAAATAATTCAGGATGGACCAGAAAGGCTGCAGCTACTACATCCCAGTTATAGAATCCATCAATATTGAAAGCAGCCATCATATCTTTAAACCAGCACATGCATTTGTTCTTAATATAATAGGCAAACGGGTTATTACTATTCTCTAGTCTCGCATTTAGATCCGTTTCAGGAAAGAAAGCATCAAGACAATTGTTTCCGGTTAAAATCGAAATGTTATTACCCTCTTTTAATATCCACTCAGTAGCAGTAGGATCACATGAAAAATTAAGTTCATCCATAATTTTTCCATTAATACTTAGTTTTTCAGTTATTCCACCCATCATAACAATCTCAGATATCTTAGCGAAGAGATTATGATCCTTAATATAGGCAGAATAAATATTTGTTAATGATCCTGTAGCAAGAATCGAAATATCTCCTGGAAATGAATTAACGGTTTCAACAATGAAATTAACGGCATCACTTTCTCTATTGTACCTGTTCGGACATCCCTTGAGTACTCGAATGTCTTCTCTACCTATCTCTTGAAGCATGGTAGTCGTATTTGAGAACACCGTCTCAACATCACTATTTCCATACGTAGTCGTTATCCCGCAAATCTCTATTGTATCTTGGCCTAATAGATACAACAAAGCTAACCCGTCATCCACGTCACACCCTTTAACCCCCATCGTATTATCGCAGTCAAAGATAATTTTTCTTGTCATGTCAACTTTCTCCTCTTTTTACAATTAGTAGTTTAGTAATGATATAAATTCCTCGGGTTCAAATTCTGATAGGGGATTTTAAAACATTTCCATGGATTCTGATAACTTTTTAAGCGAATCAATAATATTTAAGTGTCGAAGTCATATATATACTTCATAAAGATATGCAAAAATCATGCCAGGCCGAGAATCGGCGTAAATCTCTCGCTATTGCCCAATTCTGCTGTTTCTCTTCCGTCTTACGTACTCTAAATAGTTTCGTTTTGGGTTCATTCTTTCATTTCGAGACAATTGTCCGGCAATGATTCAAAAACAGAATCATAACACGATTCTGTCCTAAAACTTAGGAATGTCATTTTCACACCCCCACTTTTGCTACTATAACAAGAAAACAAAAGCGTTCTTACTCCACTTTGACAGTGAAATGAGAACGCTTTTTGATTGCAGTAACCACTTTGGTTTTTGGGGACTGATTTTTCAGGACGGCCCCTAGGGATGGTATTAAAATTCCCCATTACGATCCATTCACAATATTTACAGGCTTTTGCCCATTTATGACACGCCTTACATTGTTCCAAACTCCCTGATGCATTTTACGAAAGGCACCTTCTGTCGTACCACCAATATGTGGTGAAAAGATCACCCTGCCTTTTGCTTCAGGCTGTAGCGTAAGCAATGGATTTTCTAACGTAACCGGTTCAGGCGTTAAGGTATCAAGACCTGCCCCTGCTATTTTCCCTTGGATCAATGATTCTTTCAAAGCCTCCTGATCAACAAGTTCACCTCTTGATGTATTGATCAGCAATGCTGATTGTTTCATTCTATTTAGGAAATCCTTGTTCACCATCTCTTTCGTCTCATCCGTAACTGGAACATGAAGACTGATAATATCACATTTGCTGATTAATTCTTCCAGAGGCATATACTCAACATTATATTCCTGTTCCATTTCTTGGGAATCCCTTCTTCTGCTATAGTAGCTCACTTTTGTCCCAAATGAAATCAACCTTTTTGCAGTTTCTTTGGCAATGGCTCCAAAACCTATAAGTCCCACATGACAATCCCCCAGCTCCGTGATCCCTTCAAGTATCTGGCTTTCTTTGGCCTCGATCTGCTTACCGGTTCGCACCATATGGTCTCCCCAGATCAATTTGCGTTGTAATCCCAACATGAGCATAATGGTTTGTTCTGCCACTGCACCAGAGTTTACGCCGGGATTATTACAGACATAAATCCCGTTTCTTTTTGCTGCTTCGATGTCAATTCTGTTAAAACCTACACCTTCTGAATGAATCAATTTCAGATTCGGCATATTTGGAATTAAATATCCGCTAATCTCTTTTATGGCATCTGCAAAGATAAAATCGGCATTTTTAGCACACTCAAGAACTTCCGCATCGCTGGTAGATTGACTCAAATAAATTAGTTCCAGGTTTTCAGGTATATCACAATATTGTTTATATTTTTCTATCCTATTTGGGTCTACAAAAATAATTATTTTCAAGATTATCCCTTCCTCATCTTTATTTATTACCAATATCCCTAAGCTCATAGGATCGCTTTTTATACTTTTCACCACAACTTTGCAGACATTAGACATCTATCGTGATTTTTCCTGCTAATTCGTAAAAAACAACCATTTCTTTAGAATGTAATACTCTTAAAAAACTGCCGAAAAACATGATTTAATGAAGGATGCTTCCAGATACATTTCAATCTTCTCAAAGGTATCTCCATTGACTAAGGCCCGCCCAGGCTTTGTATATTCCGTCCAGGCCATGGCACACCAGGAAACAGCTCGTAAGGTATTGAAAAACTTGAAACTCTCCACCCGATCTCTAAGGGTTTCAATCTGGGGACAAAGGGGGATTTTCTTAACATAACTCCTTAAGAATTGCTCCTCTTGCTCTCTGCTCAAGACGCAATTACGCTTCCACAAGGTTGTTGTCCTGATCAGAAACATACTTAGGTCTTGGGCTGGTTCACCATAGATTGGTTTTTCCCAGTCGATAAGGTGGCAACTCTGTAACTCCTTATTCACGATGAAATTATGAGAATTGACCTCTGTATTGATGACAGCACGCCAAGGTTCTTTCTGAAAGTAGATCTCTTCTTTCTTTTTTTCTTCAGCATGTAATAAAACCTCTTCAAGCAGCTTCTTAACCTGTGGATTGGCTTGTGGACAGTCAAAATAGTGGGTTAATAAATCTTTAGCTTCTTGGTTAATTGCAGAGAAGGGGCCCTCCACTTTAACTAAATAATCAAGCTCGGCAGGGAGAAACGGCAGACTGTGAATTCTGGAGAAGGTAAGCGCAGCTTGAGTCAGATCTGTGCGGTAATTCAAGGGTTCTCCCGGAAGATACTCCATCACGAGGAGTCCATAGGGAATATCATTCTGGCTATCATCAAGGAAGTAGGGTTTCGGGGTTACTCCAGAATGCTTTAGCAATTCTAAGGTTTGATACTCATAGTTGATTTGGTTGGAAAGGTTCATTTGACTCGCTGTATTAATTCTAAATACATAGTTTTTTTCTGAGGTTTCAAGGAGATAATTAAGATTGTACTCTCCTTGAGCTAAGTACTTAACCTTCACTATACCCTGCAGATTCATAGAATCCTTAAACCCTTGACTACTTACATACTCCTCTACATGTTGGCGGAGTTGTTCATTAAGCACTCAATCTACTCTCCTTTCCATACCACCTGCATCTAAGCAAATCAGGCTTGATTTTTTAGACCATTAAAAGAAACAAGGGTCCAATCAATATCCAAGCCTACTTGGTTGCCAATTTCTAAGTCAAAGTAGTTGCTTCCCCTAGCGATGAAAATCAAATTACCTACCGCAACTTTTATGATGCTTTGCCCCCCAACATATTTCTTTTCTGTAATCACTCCCATAGGTCTGTCATTTTCCGGTCTTACAACCTTTATATGTTCACTCCGTACACAAGCTTCGACTCGACCGCCTCTTTTCAGTGCCGGAACGCGAAATCGGTACCCCTCCGTCTGGAACACTCCATCCTTCAATAATCCCGGGATAAAGTTGCATTGTCCAAATAAGCTGGCAACCTCGCGGGAAACCGGTTTATTGTAAATATTGATGGGTTTATCCATCTGAAGGAGTTTCCCATAATACAGCACAGCGATCCGATCTGCCATCATCATCGCTTCATCTCGATCATGGGTCACGAGAATCGTCGTCATTTTGAAGTCTTTATGGAGTTTGAGAATTAAATCTCGTAGATCATCTCTCAGTTTTGGGTCAAGATTGGATAAGGGTTCGTCGAGAAGAAGAACTTTAGGTTCCAGAGCGAGGACACGGGCCAAGGCAACACGTTGCTGCTGCCCACCGGATAACTGAGAAGGATACCTTTTTTCCAGATCAGGCAGCTGCATAAGGTCTAACAACTCCCGGGTTTTATCCATTCTTTTCTTTCTGGGAGACCTTTGCATTCTCATGCCGAAAGCTATATTTTCTGCAACGGTGAGATGAGGAAACAGTAAGTTTTCCTGAAAGACCATAACAACATCCCGTTTTTCAGCCTTAGTCTTAGTCACGTCAAGCCCGTCAATCCAGATGCTTCCTTGATCCGGCTGAATGAGTCCAGAGATCAGTCTTAACATCGTCGTTTTACCACAGCCGGAATGTCCCACAAGAGCCATGAGTTCCCCAGCTTCGATTTCCATCGAGATTTTTTCGATGGCAGGCTTTCCTTGATAGGTCTTGGTCAGGTCATTTAACCTAATCTTTGCCATAAGCTCTCTCCTATTTCTCCACTTACAGGTAGTAAACGTTTGTTTTTTCTTCGGAGTCAGTGATAACTCGTTCTATAATAAGCATTAGGATTAGAGAGGACAGGATAAAAATCAAGCTTAAACCGGAAGCCATCACTCGATCACCCGAGTTGACAAAAGGAAATAGCAAAATGGGTAGGGTCATGATTTTCCCTCCCCCAATAAGATAGGTGAGAAAATACTGACTAAAAGAAACGTTGAACATAAGGACTCCTGCAGAAATCATGCCGGGATACAAAAACGGGAGGGATGTAAACCAAAATCTTTGCCACCCGTTCGCCTTGAGGATCTTGGCCTGATCTTCCCATTTCGTTCCTAAAGCTTTATAAATACTGGCAAAAATCCTAATGCCGTAGGGCAGCACAAGCGGCAGATGCACTAAAATGACTCCGAGGAGAGTGTCTGCCAGCCCATAGCGTATAAAAGCAATCTGAATTCCCATCCCAACAGCGATGGTTGGAATAATCGTCGGTGCAAGTACTAATAGTTCGATAAGTCTTTTTCCCGGAAAAATGTATAAGCCCAGGGCTTTCCCTGCCGGAATACTGAGTATCATGCCAAATCCAGTGACAACCAGGGAAATGAGAATACTCATTCCCAAGCTTGAGAGCATCCTGCTCTGTTGAGAAAACAGATATCTCCATCCTCTTAAGCCGAATTCGTTGGGCAGCAGGGCGTTTGATGCCCAACCTTGACTAAAAGACCAAATAATTAAGACGAGAAAAGGAAGGATCAGGACTAAGAGAATTGAGACTAAGACTATGTGGCCCAGTGCCTTTGATCTATCCATTTTTTCTAACTCCATTTCCTTAGATACTTTTTCGCCGACAAATAATAGATAAAAATTGAGACCGCACAAACCAGTGATACGATCATATTAATCACCATGGCAATCGGTCGAGCGGAAAGATCTGCAGAAATGAAATTCAGGTAGGCCCAGACCGGCATGGTCTTGGGATAAGTTGCACCTAATAAATAAGGTACTTCAAAGGCACCAAAGGAATAAGCAAACACAAGCGCAGAAGCAGATATGATACTTGGCATGCTTAAAGGGAGGATAACGTGGAAGAATACTTGCCCCGGTGAAGCTTTGAGATTTTGGGCCGCTTCTCCTAACTTTGTGTGGATGTTTCTCATGACGGTATAAACCATAAAAGTCACAAAGGGTATTTCCTTCCAAATATAGATCAGAATAATTCCCAGAGCATTTTGTGTATAAAAAAAAGCTGGAAAGGAGGCTGTATCTGATATTAAGCCTCCTTTTAGTAATAGACGGGAGAGGATTCCTCCTTGGGAGAGAATAAAGACGATCATCAGAGCCACGACTAGATGAGGCACAGCAATTGGGAATTTATAAAGGAACGCTATAAAACTCTTCTTAACCGAAGTCCTTAACAGGTAATAAGCCAGAAATGTTCCGCTGACCGTGGCTATGGTTGTGGAAAGGAGGGCAATATAAAAGGTGTAGCTAAGAGATTTGAAAAACTCCGGTTTATTTAACACTTCCCGATAATACTTAAAGGTTAAATCCTCTTGTCCGATAGCTGGAAAATAACCTAAGCTCTGGATAAATGCTAAGATAAAGCCCCCCAAGAAGAAAATAAGAATAACAGACAAGGCCGGTGTGAGATAGAGATACGCTTTTAACGAATCTCTACTGACCACTTTGGATGACCTGTTCTTTCCACAATTCTTCGATAACCGGTATATAGGCTGCTGAGATTTCCGGGAGTCGATGAGTCTGAAGCTCTTCCGTTGAGAGAGTGGCAATTCCGGGGTTTATCCCTTCAAGGTCTTTAAGTGACTGAGGATCCAGCTTATTTACATCAAGAGAGATTAAATCTCCCCAATTCTTAGGTTCATACTTACTTAATTGAGCTTCAGGGCTCAACATAAAATCAGCTAAGGCTAGCGCCCCATTTTTGTTGGCAGCATTGAAAGGAATCGCCAGGAAGTGAGTATTTCCGATCGTCCCGTTATTCCATAGGTTGGTGCGTACGCTATTGGGCAAAAGTCCCTGCTCGATCATCCCTGAAAAAATAGCGGGATTGTAGGACATCGTAATGTCTACTTCTCCATCAGCAAAGAGTTGGTGCAATGCCGCAATGGAAGATGGGTAAGTTTTTCCTTGACGCCATAGGTAGCCTTTAGCAGCTCCTAAATAATCCCACAAAGGTTGCAACTGCTTATTAAGTGTTGCTTTATTCACTTGTTCTGTATAAGGAAAAGCTTGGTAACCTCCACACAGCTCATACATCAATTGCCTGACAAAAACACTTCCTGTGAAATCCGGCAATTCCGGATAAGTAAATCTTCCTGGATGCTTCTTTAGCCACTCCAGCAGTTCAGCGCTGGATTTAGGGGGATTCTTTACTTTAGTCGTATCAGAGGCAAAAACGAATTGCGCTTTTCCGTAAGGAACTTCATATCCTTCAACAGGGAATCCGAAATCATTAGCAATATCCGGTGCCGTTTTATCGACGTAATTTTGATAGTTGGGGACTTTATCCGCAAAGGGTCCCCAAAGCAAGTTGGCCTGACGAGCTGTACGGAAATTTTCTCCATTGATCCATACGAGGTCGATAGAGCCTTCCTGCTTGTTCGCTTGTTTCTCTCCGATGAGCTTATTCAAGTACTCATCCGGCCCCATGGGAACGCGATTCACCTTAACCCCATATTCCTTCAGCATGGAACTCGCTACAACTGCATCAACCCATGTGTTAGTCCGCTCATCCCCGCCCCACATATAAAAATTCACCGTAGTCCCCTTGGCCTCTGACAGAATAGTCGTCCACTCTTTATCCAGGGGATTATTTTGAACCTGGCCTGGGGTTGGCACAGACGAATTGCTGGCACATCCTGTCAACAGCACACTAAGCGTCAGAAGTATCCTCAATAATTTCTTCACTGGTCTATCTTCCTTCTCTCTTTTTACTGAATAACTCATAACCATTGAACTCTTTCAACTAAATATAAATTCTCTGCGCGAGTGACTTTCCTGCCACACTTTCCCAGCCCAAGCGGGATCTGTCAGTAAAGTCCTTCCGATCCCTACTAAATCCGCAGTATCACTAGTGATTATCTCATTCGCCGCTGACCGTGTCTTAATTCCCCCTGTTACCATTACCGGAATATCAACCACTGGTTTTATCGCTCTTGCCATATAGGTAAAGAATCCTTCAGGTCCGCTCTTGAGATACCCGCAGAGCCCTCCTGATAGATCCAAACAATCTATGCCTGCTTCTCCAAGCCGGGGAGTGGCTTCTACACTGTCATGGATATGATTCCCGCCAAATAAGCGATCATCAGCTCCCAGTCTATAAAATAAGGGCATATTTACTCCAATTGCTTTTCTCACGATGCTTATAACTTCAAGTGGAAACCGTAAGCGTCGTTCTAAAGTTCCACCATATTCATCCCCACGTACATTCGTCAAAGGAGAATAAAATTGGTTCAACAAATAACCATGTGCCCCGTGAATCTCGACGAAATCAAATCCTGCCTGTTTTGCTCGCCGCGCAGCTCTTCCGAAGTCAGCAACGATTCTTCTGATCTCTTCTCTGCTTAATTCACTGGGAGGATTTCCGGTCTCTTCTTGCTTTTGACCAAATCGAGAAAGATAAGGAGATCGTATCCCCGAAGGAGCAGAGGGCGAGTGAAGAGCTCTGGCTCCGGCATGACTGATTTGGATTCCCACCGGTACCCCTTCCTTATGGATCATAGTTACAAGTTTCTTCAACCCATCGACCATTGAATTCTTATGAATTCCCAACTGCTGGGGATGAACTTTCCCTTTGGTATTAACGTAGGCATGTTCGACTATGATAAGCCCCAGCCCCGCCCTGCCCCGCCATTTCATTGTCGGATCTTGCCCGGGATATACACGGGCTCGAAGTAAATAATGGTCTATTAATTTGGAAGTAACTTCACCTTTTTCTGTGGCAATATCAAGTGCCATAGGAGGCATCACTATACGATTACTAAGGAAAAGATTTCTGATTTGGAGAGGAGAAAATAAATGACTCATAGTTCTATCAACATCCCATCATAAGCTAAGGACACATTAGGATAGCTCTCAAGCTCTGCTTCGATTTGGGCAACCGTCGTTGGTGTACTGTAATGCATCGCCAGATGCGTGAGAATCGTGTGTTCAGCTCTAACCATATTTCCTAACTTGATGGCTTCGACCATGGACATATGGCTATGGGGATACCAATTCTCCCCATGAAAGGTTGAATCACAAATCAAAGCATCAACCCCTTGAATTCTCTCGGCTGTTGACTCCGGCAATCCAGATGTATCTGTGAAATAAGCTACTCTTTTTTCCGCTTCCAGAAGAATACCCGCGGTCGGGATACTATGCCTGGCCGGTAAGCCAGTGAGCTTTACCTCTCCAAATTGATAGGTCCGCTCAAATTCCCAGGTTTCAATTTTAAAGACATCCTCTAAAAAAGGGTAAGCCGACCGGAATTCCTCCACTGAACCAGGGGGTAAGAAGAGCCTTAGGGGTCGTTTCCGGCTGAGTTTAATATAGAATTCAAGGTCTCCGATCCCGCCAAAATGATCATAATGCCAGTGTGTGATAAAAAGATAATCCAGAGATTTGATCCGCTCTTTGATTAACTGGCTTCTCAAATCGGGGGAAGCATCGATTAGTAATCTTTCATGTCCAATATCAAGGACTGCCCCGCTGCGAGTCCGGGCCAGGTGGGGCTTTTCTTTAGCTTCCAGACAGGCAATACAGTCACAGTAAAATGATGGCACTCCCGGGCCGGCTCCGGTTCCCAATAACTGAAATCTAACCGTCATATTAGTTCCTCCTGAATTCTTCAGAAACGCATATCAGTAAACTAGTTCAAGGACACTATTCTAAATATAGGACAACTGAATCGCTTGTTCAGAACACTGTCCGACACAGGTATAACAAGCACTGCAAGCTTCAGGATGAACAGCTGTTGCCACTTTCCGGCCATCCTTTTCGACCATTTCCAATACCCCGGTAGGACAAAAATCTACACACAAGCCATCCCCAAGGCACTGATCCGAGTCAATAAAGATTTCTACCCTCGCTGCACTGTCCCCTTTGCTCTCTGGTCGCCTCGAACCAATCTTATCCATAACAGGGTGAAGATAGATTTTCTTCCTCTCTTCAGGTATACTCTTCTGAGCTAACTTCTGAAGAGATTGCGCCATAGGTTCCAGTAAATGAGTCGGAACGGATAGATAGAGTTCAAAATCATCAATTTCACTGGAAGCGCGAGCCCCATAACAACCAAAGGAAATATTCATTTCTCCTGTATTCATTGGTTGAACGATCAAATCGGCACATGTCGAGTTGAACCCTGAGGTTTTAAAGGCTTGGCGTTCTCCATTATGATAGGTTTGAGCACAACAGAGCCACATCGCTTGCTCAGGCCATATGGTAAAAACCACCACATCCGGTTCAAATGTTGCTTTATCCAGAGGGGCAAGCAGGGTCGCTTCATAGCTTCCAGCCTTAAATTCGGAGCGGGAGCTGATCATCTTTCGGGCGGTTTCGATGTTTGGCATTTTTTTAAACAGGAGATATAGATCTCCTGATCTAAGCTTGGCTGACATTTCTACCAAGCCCAGGATACCCGACCCGTCTGGACAGGCGTGACTGCGAGGCGGCATATATAGACAATTCCCTCGTCTTGCCGTAATAATCGATTGGCAATGTCGTAAGGGCACAGGTGGTTCGAACATCTGCGAAGGTCTCTCTTCTCCAGGTCTCATCATTCTCACTGCCACCGGATCCCAACGAAGTGAGAGAGTCTCTTTGAAAATTTTCATCATCTCTTGGTAATCCAAATTTTATCCCTTCCTCTCAGCTGCTTCTAACCCAGCGTCCACTAGTCTGCCATGACCCGTTCCCAAAGTTTTTCTCCTTCCGGACCATCAAACATCCTTTTAGCCTTGTTCTTCAGCCCCTCGAAATCCTGGTCTAAATCAAGCAACAAATTTAAGACATGCTTTGTTGGAACACGACCGGAATTTTTACTAAGATTCAGAACACAACTCAAACAATAGGACGCCATAATTTTCGCACCGGAACGCTTAATTTCATCCAAACGAGACTTTACCATATTATCTGCCAATTCAGGTTGAAAGTGCGTAACCTGACCACCGCTGCCGCAGCAAGCCGTCGTCTTCCGGCTATGCTCCATTTCAACAAGCTGATACCCTCTTTTCTTGAGAGCAGCGCGAGTTTGGCTCGCAAAAATTTCTTCAAAACGATCTGGACAAGAATCATGAATTGTCACAAGTTTCAATGGATCCGACTCTGTTTTTTTCAATACAGGAGAATCACCTAAAGCCTCATAGATGGTCATTAAAGTGATTCCCAGGTCACCCACGGCAGGCCTAAGCTGATAGTAGCAACTTGGACAGGCAACAATCAGTGATCTTACTTTAAGCTTTTCAAGCTTCTCCATAAGATAACTAGCATAGTCATCTCCTCGCCTCTGTAAACCCAATTGATACAAGGGCTTACCGCAGCAATCTGTCAGAAGCGTGAGCTCTGGATACCTTTGGTTAAGGTTATTAAAAGCTGCTTTTGTTAACTCCGGAGAATAAGTGAGTAATGTACATCCTGGGAAAAAAGCAACGGGGCTAGGCTGATCAAGAGAAAATTCTTCGTAATGAGTGCCATTTAATTCTCGGTAAAGAGTCATTACATTCAAATCTCGGTCTGGGAACATATACTTAAATTCGTCGATTAAAATCTCATTATCTTCAACAGCTTTTGTCCTTGCTTCAGCGAACATAGTTCTTGGGCTTAATGAAGCCGGACATACCGCCTCACACAAACCACAGAGAGAGCATGCATAGGCCTCCTCAACAGTGGGTTGACGCATGGCAATGCTGACTAGATCTTCACCAATTTGCTCCAACATTGGACATTCAGCAATGCATTGTCCGCAATTAAGACAATTGTCACCAATTTCTTGACAGGCATTATTCAATTTCTGAGAAGAACTCATACATGTCTCCCTTCTATCATTTCTTAATTAGCTATGCTTTTCTCCTGAAAGGCTTTCTTATGCGTTATGAGTGAACTCGTTCAACCAAAGCTGAACATCTGGTCTTCAGATTGGGACTCTACCCCACCTGAAGTTTTACGAAGAACCATATAGTGGGGCTCTTAAAAACCGGATCATCGTCAGACGGTTTCTCTCACAGGGGGTAAAGCGTGAGATTTCAGGCCTAAATCATCTAAAAGACTAATCGTTCTTAGCGGGACAATCACCTCTGGGTCGTTCTTTGCTGCCAATGCTATACCTTGAAGAACTGGCAACTGACTTGCCAGGTCTACAGGGATATCCACATCAGGAACCATTTCTACATAACCAAAAGGAATTTCATCTTTGGCAGCCTTAGTTACCAGCATATCTAATGCTGTGATTCCGTTTAGATTATAAAATACGTTATTGAAATTAAAGTTTGTCGTACAGGTTAAACCTACGAGAGAAAAACCGCCTTCCTGGCAGGCTGCTTCCACGAGGGAAGCCCCAATGAGCGTGCCATCGCTTCCCCTAACTTCGCGGATAGCGCCCTTTTGTCCGGATTCCGTGAGGCTAAGTTTCTCTAACTTGTTTAGCGCCTCTCGGAGAATATGGAGTTGCAATGTTGGTAAATCTCCACCGCTTATGAGTACCGCATCTGCCAATCGTTCGTCTGACCCTGATTTGAGAATAAAATCCGTTGCATATTGCATGCAATCATCGAAGCTACCTCCCTGATCTGAGAAAACCCCGGCAATTCTCAGCGGATATTTAACTTGGGTCAAAATGGAGTCAAGGTATGAGCGATCTCCATCTTGGTTATAACAAATCCAAATATCCTCTTCTTCGACAGAAAGAC
Source organism: Desulfosporosinus shakirovi (assembly GCF_020595055.1). Lineage (GTDB taxonomy): Bacteria > Bacillota > Desulfitobacteriia > Desulfitobacteriales > Desulfitobacteriaceae > Desulfosporosinus > Desulfosporosinus shakirovi. Next base: position 221,851 of record NZ_JAJDOO010000003.1, read on the forward strand.
AAACATCAATGACGTCTAGAATACAGGCTTGATAAAACGCATTGGCTTCTTCGGGCGTAAGAATTCCTCCGCGAGCTTCAGTCAAACGGGTCTTACACACTCCGACTTTAGGCACCTTGGTAAAAACAATGATCGCTTTTTTCATCTTAAATTCCTCCAATATATTTCATAGAGATTGGTTTGCAGTCCTCTTTGTCCGGACATTCACTGCATTGTTCTCTGTATGGCTCTGGTAATTCGAGAAAACTAAAGGCTTTAAACCCCATGTTTATATAAAAATCAGTTGCATACCCTCTTGCTACCGTCGTAATGTGATAAGATTCCTGGGGTTCAAATTGCGATAGAAGATTTTTACAACATTCCCATGGATTCCGAACTATTTCTGTCATAAGAAGTCGCCCTATTCCTTGACGGAGACTGTCTTGCTTAACCCCTAGTACCTCGAGAAAAAAACGTCTCTTTTCATACTCAACAACCTTGGCTCCTGCTACTACCCTTTCATTTTCTTTGACGATTACCTGATCTTCAATCTCACCGGGAAAACCCATCCCATACTCCATGAGAATTTCACTTAGCTCAAATTCATCCTGTGGTTCAGCAAAAAGTATCCTAGCTACCACAATCATCTCCTACTTTCGTACCCCAGTAATTTTTTTGTCATAGTTGAAACAGCAAAATTAAGCGCTAAGACTTATAACTTTGGTAATACGCAAGAATTATGCCAACCCGAAAATCTGCGTAATTCGACCATCCATGGCCGTATTTTAGACTTTTCAGCGTCTTACGTTTTCTTAATTTAAGTTTCATTTTGGGGTTTTTTTTCATTTTGAGACTACTTAGGCTTACTGAAAATCAGACAATGTTTAACCCATATTCTAATTTTTTTGTACCATGGGACATTTAACATTAGAAAAAACCTCCCGAATTAATATAAACAGGGAGGTTTTTTCTAATGGGACGATTCCTGTCATTTTACTATTGTTGCGCACTCACCAGCATCCCCTTTGAGGATTTGAGTAGCCCTCTCTTCTTCGGCAATCGAAATAACTGCATGATCCATCAAATATTGGGCCGCTTTATCCGCTTTTAAATCAAACAACACTTTCTCAACTAGTGGACCTAGGTTCTCTCTTGCATTTTCTTTATCCATGCCGATGCTAGTAGCAAAGGACTCAAGACCGTAATTTAATTCCTCCTCATTGACCTCAAAACCCCTTTCTTCAATAAGCTTTTCAAATATATATCTTGATTTGGTTAAGAATTTGGCGTCTTCCCACATTTGCTTTTTGAGGATCGCTAGGTTGCTATTAGTCATTTGAAGATACTGCTCTACGCTTCCTCCTTGGGATGCCAATTCATTGGAGAACTGTTCAAGCATCATATGGGCCTGCTCCATTATTACGGATTCGGGAACGAAGAACACACACGTATCCATTAACTTTTTAATGACAGCCTGTTTTTGCTCATTTGAAGAACGCTGGTAAGCCATTTCAAGCAGCTCTTTTTTAGTCTCTAAACGCAATTCCTCCAGGTTATTCACGTTTCCTATTTCCTGAGCAAATTGGTCGTTTAGTTCTCTAATTTGAATGTTTTCGATTTTTTTAACAAGTACTTTGAATAGAGCCTTTTTACCTGCCAATTGTGGCACTTGATATTCCTTAGGGAAGCTAATTTCAACATTTAACTTATCGCCTTTTTTCACACCTAGTAGTTTATCCTCGAAACCGGGAAATAAAATGTCCGAACCAAGAACTAGTTTGAAATCTTCTTGGCTATCAATATCGGAATCGCTGTCTTCTACTGTACACTTATAATCGAAAGTTACTGTATCTCCAAGAACAGCAGGTTCAGTCGGTTTATCGATTACTATTTTATTTTTCGAACGTAAGGCTTGCAAATACTTCTCGATATCTTTTTCAGTCACTTCATTAATCTTTGGCACCGATATCTCCAATCCTTCAAGCTTTCCAAGGATAACTTCAGGTTTAACTGGCACACGAACCTTGACATTAATCGGTTCTCCTTTTAGGATGTAACCCACTTCAATATCGGGTTCACCAATTGGTTTTAGCTCCAAGTGCTTAATAGCAGCATAATATTCATCAGGCACAACAAAATCAATGGCATCTGCAAGAAAGATTTCCGGTCCAAATTTTGATTCTAACATTGCTCGAGGTGCACTCCCCTGGCGAAAACCAGGGATATTGTAGTTCTTAGCATTTTTTTTGTAGGATTTTTCAATACTTTTTTCAAATTTTTCTGCTTCAATTACAAAATCGAAGTAAGCTTCACTGTTTTCCGTCTTTTCTAAAGTTGCATTCATGAGTTCCTACTCCTTCTAATTAATAATTATGATGCGGGTTACAACCCTAATCCAATTTACTTATTCACTCTTTTATGCCTAAAAGTGCATAAACTAACCATCCCTTATACCGGATCTTCATATAGTTTTAGATAAAGCTCATATCCTTCCTCTCCCTCAAACATCGCAGCAGCCTTTCCTTTGACTTCTTCATAGTTCTCTTCGAAGCCAAGTAAGATATTAAGTGCATGACGCACCTTAATTTTACTCTCGGCAATATTCCCAAAATTAAGTACGCAAGCATGACAGTAGGCCAATAAAACATCTGCTCCGGCCTCTTTTGCTTCCTCTAAATTCTGCTCTTCATGCTCTGTGGACCATTCCGGTCGAAAATGGCCGAGTTGACCGCTACTTCCACAGCAAACAGAATCTCTACCTTGATGTTTCATTTCGACTCTCTGATAACCTAACTGATCCAGTGCCTCCCCGACCTGCTTCCCGTATACTCCTTCAAATCGATCAGGACAGGAATCATGAATAGCATATACTTCAGAGCTTTGCTTTGGAATAAATTCGTCTTGTAAAGCTTCGTAGACTGTTATGATTTCTATATCCTGAAAGGCCGCTTCTTTTTTAAATTGGTAATAGCAATTTGGGCAAGCAATGACAAGGCACTTTACCCCTAACAGGCGTGCCTTTTCTCTTAAGTCTGCTTTAATCTTATCTCCTCTTTCGGGAAGACCGATATGATACATTGGAATTCCACAACAATCAGCCAAGAACAAAGGACTATCATTTTTCTGGGCTAAAGTCTTGTAAACCTTTTTGGTCAATTCAGGGGAATAAGTCAACATGGTACACCCGGGTAAAAAGGCCGTATCTGCTGGCAAGGAGTAGTTAAGCTCAGAATAATCAATTCTATAGTAATCCCTGAAAATGCTCATTACCGTAACTCCCCGGTCTGGGAAAAGGTATTTGTATTCATCGAGGTCAATTTCACCATTTTTAACAGCCTCCACTCGTCGTTGCCCAAACATCCGAAAGGGGCTCAATCCGACTGTGCAGACAGCCTCACATTTACCGCAGAGAGCACACCCATAGGCCTCATAAAATTCAACACCTCTTGCTGCAATACTCCCTGGTGACATGTCAAGCTCTGATAAGATGCGGCAACTTTCAGCACATTCCCCGCAACTCACACATAATTCAGCAATCTCTTTTTCCCAGTTCTTCTTTTCCTGCTTCAATTGAAATCTCACCTTCGATTTCTCTTGCAATCAAGCTCTTTCGTAATTAGTGGACCAAACGGATGAAGCCACTCCATAGTGGCTGTTATTGGCAAATTGTTTCGCTTTAATTAATCATTAACTGTCCAAGAATATATTTCTTATGCATGACAGAGCATTTCAATTCACCTTCTAAAGTTCGGCCGCCAACTTATCCAACCTTACGGATAAGCTAGCCATCTCTTCAATACTGGCATTGACCTCTTCACTGGCCGCTGCCATTTCTCCAATAGATTGCAGTACTACTTCTGAAGATTCGGTAGTATTCCCCACAGAGTTTTGAATTTGTTTCGTAAGGTCCCTAATCTTTACCACCGTCTTTCGAGATTCTTCGGATAGTTTTCTAATTTCTTCTGCTACAACTCCGAATCCCCTTCCCGAATCGCCAGCTCTGGCTGCCTCGATAGCAGCATTCAGCCCCAGCATATTGGTCTGATCAGCAATCTCTTTAATGAAGCTCATGACTTGATCAATATTGTCCGTTAAAACTTTTACGTTCTGGACTTCTGTATTCAAGTGACTTTGGTTCCGATTAATCTCGGTGGCCGACGCCGTGATCTCCTGCATGGCGGCAGATACTCCAGTCAATCCCTCGCCTTGCTTTTTGGACATTTCTTTAAGATTGGTTGCCAGCTGACGGGGCAGGATTAACCCTAAAGAAGCGATGGCCTCACCCGTATCCTCATCAAACATAGGGGTACACGTGACTAAAGACGGGATTCCATAATATGATTTATCGATTTCAGTCACAAATTCTCTGCCTGTTTTCACCGCTTGAAGTGCAAGCTCGTCAGCCGGCTCTTCTATCCGTATTTTTTGAATATCAAATTTTCGGGATCCTTGCTTATGCCGGTACACTTTTTTATCATTAATAAACATCACGCCGCCTTCAGGCAAGAGATTGGCCAGAATCGGAGCGTAATACTTAAAAGAGCTGGCAAGTGGATGCCTGCGTGGCAAGGCGAAAGCCCAGGTTCCTTCGACATTGGAGTCATCATCGGCCCAGATCGGACCGCTGACAAACATCACTCTCACACCATAGACACTGGCATCATATTTAATAACCTCTACCTCTCTATTTTTCAACGCTCGGTCGGCCGCCCCCCCAGCCTTGATCGGATCCCCCACATTCACATTCAACGCCTCAAATTTTTCAGAAACTCGGTAGGTTACTTTTTCTAAATCACTCAGAAAGAAAACAGCCCCTTCCGAATACGTTGTAATCACAAAAGAAAAGAGAGCTTTTATTAATTCCGTTTCTCTGGCATGAACTCTAATTTGTTCCATACTTTTCCCTCCATTAACGGCCATCTTGACCAAATTACCGGCAACTTCTTCAATGGACTAACTGCAGAACTTAGAAAAGGCAAATATAAAACCTCTGAAAATTCTATTTTCGACAGACTTTGACCCTTGTCCACAACCCTCTTTTCCTTGTGACACAGATCTGCTTTCCTATGCCATTGATATGTCAGATATTTATTGCAATAAACATGCCAACTTTAATGACCAACTCCGCTTTGGCTATATTCCTGGGTTATTCAATTCTTTCCCTCAATTATGATGGTGAGTTCAATCTCTTTTTGAGATTTTATTGATATTTTTCCTTGCAAATAATTCAAATTTATTCCTAAATGAGCTTACCTTATGCCTATTTCTCTTTTGCGACAAAATTCCTTTTTTAGAATTGTCATGATTACAGAACATTTCTTTGCTCATACATGGGACTGTTTATCGGCCGGTCTCTCGGACACAACAAAAATCCTTCTCATGACAATGAAAAATGCCCGCATGAGAGACAACACTGTACTTAGATGTTTTAAACGTCAAATTCTTATAAAAAAAGCACCTGCCTTAATTCAGCAGATGCGATTAAAAGTAGAATATATACAGATGGCGTCGGATACCATGAGAACTATTAGAAACATCAATTGCAAAGCGTCGGTTAACCCTCAATAGTCTTGAGGTAATTATCTCAATCCTAATGTTTATTGGTATGTGCAGAGTTTTTGACACTTGATTCGTTATCATTTGGTCAAGCCCTTTGTCAGATAAGGACACATACGAGTATCAACCTCCCATATTTTTACGACTTTTATTGAGCAACTCTCTAAAAGTTATGTTTCTGACGAAGATTATAATTCACAACGATTCCAGAATGACCTTGTTTTTCTTTATACTCCCGATGATGATTCCCACGGTAGTGAAAATAAGGGCCAGAATATGTATCCAACCAATTGTCTCATTTAAAAAGACGACACCACCGATCATGCCCGCAAAAGGCATACCGTTTAAAAACATAGCCGTTCTGTTGGCACCCAAATGTTTAATACCATCATTCCAGCCCAATGTCCCTAAGGCTGTAGCTCCCCAGGCTGATAATAATAAGATAAGTACAGCCGTTGAAGATAAATGAATCTGTCCATAAACCGAAGGCCCAAAGGAAGCCAGCGTTCCGATATTTAACAATACCCCTCCTATTAAGGTGGAATAGGCGGTCACTACTAAGGTTGGAATCGTCGTTTCCAACAATTTTTTTATAAGCAACCCCCCAATGACATAGGTCAACATGGCTAATAACATAATGACATCTCCGATTAACGAAAATTCGAAAGAGCCATCTGGGGATTTCGAGAATACTACCAAAACAACCCCTGCAAATCCTAATAGAATTCCAAGCCCTAAATTCCTTGTAAATTTTTCGTTTACAAAGATGGATGCCAACAGAGCAGTTGTCAGAGGATTTAAGCCGAGAATAAGGGAAGCATTTGTGGATGATGTCACAGAAACTCCATAGCCCAGAAGCAACTGATGTATGCAAACAGAGATTAATCCAATCCCAAAAAGCAATCCCCACTGTTGTTTAGTTGGATTATACAATCCGTATTTTTTAAAAACAAAAGCTAACAAGAAAATTCCCGCAAGGGGCATTCGTATTGCGCCTACCAATATTGGCGACATCTGCTGTGTTAGGAACTTAATCATTACGACATTCAAACCCCATGACATGACAACTAGCACCAATGTCAGATAAATTAGCTTCTTTCCTGTCGGCATTGTGATTATCTCCATCCTTTATGTAACTTCAACATGCAGCGTCCAATCTTTTTGGTCTCCTGCTCTAGCATTATAATAGCACTTCTCTGCCTGGATATCTCTCATGAATTGCAGAAAGAAATGCGAGGTAACGTTGCCTCGCGGATTTTGGACAACGCACAATAATCCCGCTTATCATGAGCGAGATTATTGGTAGCCGTGGGCAGAACGGATCTCCACTCCGTCAAAACCTGCTTCCTTTACACGGCGGGCAGCATCCTGAAAGGCTGGACGATACCGGTAATTTCCTGTAGGGTAAGCTCTTTAGGGGTATTTCCATTCCAAGGATGGGGAACTGACTACAACGGGATTAATGTGAATGAGTGGTGTTCATTAATTCAGTATGAACCGTTTTTAATAATTCTGGAATTTCTAAAGTCTGTGGGCAATTTTCTGTGCAAATTCCACAAGACACACATTGATCCCCACCACTACCAGCAGGTACCAAATTACTTTGATAGACAATTGCGTCTATGACATGTGATTTCATAAGCTGTTGACTGTTATATAGCTTAAATATTTCAGGAATTGCTACCCCTTGTGGACAGGGCATACAGTATCTGCAGCCGGTACAGCCAATGCTGTTTTTGGCTTCATAAGCCTCACGAATCTTTTCAATCAAATTCAAGTCCTCTTCTGACATAACATTTGGAGCAGCATCTTCAAAAATTCTCAGATTATCCTTTAATTGCTGCATAGTGCTTGTACCGCTCAAAATTACGGATACTTCCGGCATGTTGTAAAGCCACCTAAAACACCATTCTACCAAAGAGCGCTTTTCCGGATATAGATTAATTAAATCCTGTGCTTCCTTTGGAACAGTATTTAGGATATAACCCCCTCTAAGCGGTTCCATTATAACTGTAGCTAAGCCTTTATTTGCAGCATAAATTAGACCTTCAAGACCCACTTGTTGTTTCACATCCAGTATATTAAGCTGAATTTGAGCCATCTCCCATTCATAGCTGTCAACGATTTCTTTGAATGCCTCAAAGGTATTGTGAATAGAAAAAGCTTTATGAGCTATTTTCCCCTTTTCAATCATTTTATCTAAGAAACTCAGACCATCAAATTTCTTAACCTTCTCCCAATGACCATGATTCATATTATGCAGAAGATACACATCAATATGATCTGTTCCAAGTCGTATTAACTCTTCATCCAGATACTTTTCGAAGTCTTCATATTTATCGATATTCCAAATAGGGCTTTTGGTCGCTAAATAAATTTTATTTCTATAGCCATCTTTTAAAGCTTTTCCTGTTATGATCTCGCTATCTTTGTAAACAAATGCTGTATCAAGGTAATTCACTCCATTATCAATAGCGTAACGTACCATTTCAATAGCTTCTTTTTCATCAGAAGGAAACCGCATACAACCAAGTCCAAATCTAGATACTTTCATCCCTGTTTTCCCATATTGTACGTATTCCATATTTTCAACTTCTTTCCATTTTTGTTTATTCCTTTTGAAAATTATCTTCCGTCATATCCTGACCAAGTATGCAAGACATGCTTTGCACATCATGTCATTTTTCCTTTTAGTATATCTCCACTTTCCCAGAATTTTAAAAAATCCTGTTAAGCTAGTTTGATTGTATATCTTAGAGTTGACTCGAAGTCAACAATTTTGTTTCTTAAAAACCACCCAATTTAACAACCTGAAGTAATTCTTCATAATACGCCTTATCTGTTGTTCCAAATATTAAACTGAGTCTGCTATAAAAGTTTTGAAGTTAAATGGGTCTTTCGAAATGACTCTAAAAAATACTCCATAGCTTTATCCGAATCACATTTAAAGTAGTCACACCATTTCTCATTGAAAACAACAAACGCAATCATTGGGACAAAACCAGTGAAAAATTCATAAACTAGCTCGCGCTGATGTTCTGGAGAATTCTCCTCAATTTCACCTGACTCATTTTTAGTTTCAATTAGAATATCCTCCCATATGGAAAAGGAGATGAAAAAATGAGCACCATCTTAGAATGTAACGATCTTACCCAAAAATTCGGAAGTAAAGCAGCCGTATCTTCCGTTAATCTAAAGATAGAGCGCGGGCAAATCGTAGGGCTTTTGGGACCTAACGGCAGCGGAAAAAGCACCCTGATTAAGCTTGCCAACGAACTCTTAACCCCCACCAGTGGAAATATTCTCATTGGAGGTAAGAAACCAGGCGTTGAGACAAAGAAAATCATATCCTACCTCCCAGAAAAGACGTATTTGAATGAATGGATGCACGTAAACCAAATCATTGAGCTATTCTCTGATTTCTATGATAATTTTAAAACAGAAAAGGCTTATGACATGCTTAAAAGCCTCAATATCAACCCTAACGACAGACTGAAAACCATGTCCAAAGGAACGAAGGAAAAAGTGCAGTTAATTCTTGTTATGAGCCGCGAAGCAGAACTTTATCTTTTGGATGAGCCAATAGGTGGAGTGGACCCAGCAGCAAGGGACTATATTCTTAACACTGGGATCACACGTCTCACCCTCTACCCTGATATCACTGAGATCGCCAGAGAAATTGAGTTAGAGGTTGAAGATGAAGGACAGCTTCCACCGCCCACAGTCACCCCGAGTTCCGTATTAAAGATCACTTCGCCTTATATCAAAGGTTAGGAAGAAAAATTTCGCTATTATCCTACAGCCTATCAATGAACATTGAGTGATCCAAAGAACTCCCCCTATGAAGAAGTGTGTTGCTATTGAAATGATATCCAGAGATATAAGCTATAAAGGAAAATGCCTGTCAGTTCATTGAATTGAAGGGCATTTTCCTTTATAGCTTCATAAACTCCATTCCATGGGGAACACCATAATAATCGTTACTCATGAACAGACATTGCTGATTATACTCGCCGTATAGTTGGTTTCCGAGATGGCAGGCTAGAAAAAGACGAGATGGTATCTGCAATGTAACTATGGCCAATACTAAGGTGTAAAGAAAATCAAGGGAGAGGTGGCCATTTTGATGGAGGATTTCAATAATATTGAAGCTGAGTCCGATCAGCAGCAAAATGCAGCTAATACCGCAGAAGGTTCAATTCCATTTACCGATCTTTTTTCGTTGCAATTTAGGCAACAGTATACACAGTTTGATTCCATTGACGAATTGCTGTCATCTGGTGGATTTGAAGTAAATTCCGAAGAAGATTATGAGGCTATCTCAGATGAAGACATAGATGCTCATGTAGTAAAAACTACCAAATTTAATTCTTGGAAAGAAATGCTTACGAACGCGATAGCTACAGGATTTACTATGAAATAGGGTTGATATGGGAAATTGCGTTTTCTTGATTGGTGTTAAATAGTAAAACAAGGTGTTCCGCCAAACAGCGAAACACCTTGTTTTTGTGTGTTAAGGCAGTATGCACAGCCGTGCAAGCAGGTGTCATACACCCCAATATCCTTACTTTTAATGCAACCACACTCTGAACGTTGTGATTTATCCTTAACCCCTGGAACATCTTGACCAAATACTCGTCGGATATACTGGTTGTCGCATGATATCCTTATCCACCATGACTGTATTCCTCCTTAGCCAACTCGTAATCTCGAGTTAACTGCATAGTCAGGATGAGTTTTTATCACACATTCAATAAAATCGCTATGTTTACAAGGAAATCATTTTAAAACAGATGACATGCGACCCAATGATCGGGAGAAACTTCTTTTAGTTTCGGTGTATTTAGTTTGCAAGGTCCAAACTCCTTAAAACAGCGGGAACTGAAGCGGCAGCCGGCGGGGGGGTTAATGGGACTGGGCACGTCGCCCTTTAAGATAATGCGTTCCTTTTTCTCCGAATTAATGACGGGAATAGCCGAAAGTAAGGCCTGAGTGTAAGGGTTCAGGGGGTTGGCGTAAAGCTCTTTTTTCGGAGCGATTTCAACCAGTTTCCCTAAATACATCACCCCTACCCTGTCGCTGATGTGTTTGACTACCCCTAAGCCATGAGCAATAAACAGATAGGTAAGCTTGAACTCTTCCTTTAAATCATCGAGGAGATTTAAAACCTGGGCTTGGATGGAAACATCCAGGGCGGAAACCGGCTCATCACAGACGATTAGCTTGGGCTCCACAGCCAGGGCACGGGCAATCCCCACCCGCTGCCTCTGACCGCCGGAGAACTCATGCGGAAAGCGGTTGCGCTGGTGCCTTGCCAGGCCTACACAGTTTAAGAGAAAGATGACACGCTCTTCCACTTCACTCATCGGCAGCAGCTTGTTGATGATGATCGGTTCGGCGATGATATCCCCAATGGTCATTCGTGGATTCAAAGAAGCGTAAGGATCCTGGAAAATCATCTGGATATCCTTGCAATAGGAACGGCGCTGTTTTTTATTTAGAGCGGACAGTTCCTTGCCCTCAAAAAATATCTTTCCGCTTGTAGGAGTGTAAAGGTTGACCAGTATTTTACCCAAGGTTGTTTTCCCGCAACCCGATTCGCCAACTAAACCGAAGGCCTCCCCTTTGTTAATGGCAAAGGATACTTCATCAACTGCTTTTAAAACGGAAACGGGCTTGCCGCGCCAATCAGTATCAATGGTAAAATACTTGGAAAGGTCTTGAACTTTCATTAGTACTTCGTTCATTTTGCGCTCAATTCCCCTTCCTCGGCTTTGTCATATAAAAAGCAACGTACCTTGTGCCCATTTATCTCTTGCAACTCCGGCATTTCTTTGGTGCAACGTTCCATGCAACGGTCGCAGCGATCGGAAAAGGAACATCCTGGCGGCATATGCAAGGGATTAGGCACCATACCTTTGATCATGTATAAATGTTCATCACTCTCATTATCGATTTGGGGAATGGATTGCAGCAAACCCACGGTGTAAGGATGTTGGGGGTGCTCAAAAAGGGTCTTCACGTCGGCTTCCTCCACAATTTTACCGCAGTACATTACGATAACGCGATCGGCTGCTTCGTAAACAACACCTAAATCATGGGTAATGAGCAGAACAGCCATATTAAACTTTTCCCGCATTTGATAAAGCAGCTCCAGAATCTGAGCCTGAATCGTTACATCCAGTGCCGTAGTCGGTTCGTCGGCAATCAAAAGATCCGGTTCGCAGGAAAGTGCCATAGCGGTCATAACTCTCTGGCGCATACCGCCGCTCATCTGGTGGGGATAGTCGTTGGCACGTTCGGCTGGGGAAGGTATGCCAACTGTATCCAGCATTTCAACAGTGCGTGCCAGGGCTTCTTTTTTGGAGATTTTCATATGCGTCATAATGTTTTCCATGATCTGATCCTTGATACGCCAAACCGGATTTAAAGACGTCATGGGTTCTTGGAATATCATGGAGATCTTATTGCCACGGATTTGTTGCAGTTCTTTTTGGCTCAACTTAGTCAAATCCTGAGATTTAAATAAGATTTCTCCGCCGGCAACTCCGCCCGGTTTCTGGATGAGTCCCATAAGGGAAAGGGATGTCACGCTTTTTCCTGAGCCGGATTCGCCAACAATGGCTAGAATCTCGCCTTTATCTATAGTAAAACTGACATCATCGACGGCCCTTACAGTGCCACGTTTCAGTTTGAATTCCGTTCTTAAATTTTTAACTTCCAGTAACATCCTATTCACCACCCTTATTTTATTCTGGATTTCGGATCTAGGGCATCTCGAAGTCCGTCGCCAAACAGGTTAAACGCCAGTACAGTAATGGTGATAGCAATACCGGGGAAAATCAGTGTATAAGGTGCAGTAAAAATAAAACCCCTTGCTCTGCCCAGCATATCGCCCCACTCGGCAAACGGTGGCTGAACACCCAAACCTAAAAAGCCAAGCGCTGCAGTGTCTAGCACAGCACTGGATATGCCCAGAGTGGCCCGGACGACAATCAGGGAAATAATATTCGGTAAAATATGCTTGAAAATAATACGACTGTCTCCATTGCCGATGACCCTTGCAGCTTGGACATAGTCATTTTCTTTGACGGAAAGAATACTTCCCCGAACTATTCGGGCATATTCCGGAATGGAAACTAGACCGATAGCGATGACTGCCTTGTCCAATCCCTTGCCCAGCGCCGCCATAAAGGCAATGGCCAGCAAAATAGACGGAATGGCCAGCATTACATCCATTGTCCGCATAATGAAAGCATCCGTCTTGCCACCCCGGTACCCCGCAATGGATCCTAACAGAACTCCGATGGAAAGAGAAATCGCAACGGCCGTAACTCCTACGAACAGAGAGATCTTTGTGCCGTCAATAATTCTGCTGAACACGTCTCTGCCCAGTTGATCCGTTCCGAACCAGTGCTCCGCATTTGGCCAAATAAAGCTTTTAGTCATATCGGAATAATTGGGATCATAGGGCAATATCTGTATTCCTATTAGTTCACTTATCCATACAGTAACAGCAATCAGAGCCAGCAAAGCGATGATAACCAGACCAACAACTGCGGCCTTATTCTGCCTAAGGGTTTCCCACATTTCTTTCAGCTGCGATTCCGGTTTCTCCACATATTCTGCAGCCTGCATCAAATTCTCAGCTGAATTCGCACTATTATCTTTAGCCACAAGCTACACCTCTTTTTTAGAATATTTAATACGTGGATCAAGGAATGCATAGAACACATCAACAATCAAGTTTACAAGCACGAAAATTGAAGCAATGAGCAAGACAACCCCCTGCACCACAGGAAAATCCGACTTTAGGATACAGGCCACGGTGTAGGCACCGATCCCGGGCCAGGAGAACACTGTTTCCGTTAGTACAGCACCGCCGAGAAGACTGCCAAGTTGAAGCCCAATAACCGTGACGATGGGAATCAAGCCATTGCGAAGGGCATGCCTAATAATCACTCTGCCTTCTGAAATTCCTTTGGCTCTGGCAGTGCGAATAAAATCCTGCTGCAAGGTTTCCAGCATACTAGAGCGGGTCATCCTGGCAATGATGGCCATGGAATACATTGCCAGAGCACTTGCCGGCAGCACCAAATGCCGAAAAGCATCCTTAAAGCCGTCCATATTATTTGTCACCAGACTATCGATTAAATAAAAACCCGTAATATCCAACGGCTGCAACAAAGGGTCAATTCTTCCGCTCGAGGGAAGCCAATGTAAGGTGCCTGAAAAGAAAATAATCAGCAAAATACCAAGCCAGAAAATCGGCATCGAAACGCCGATGAGAGCAATAAACATACCGGCATTATCAAAAATCGAGTTCTTTTTCACCGCAGAAATCACTCCTATAAGGATACCGAAAAAAGAAGCAAGCATTATAGCAACTAAAGCCAACTCGATGGTGGCAGGAAAACGGGCAAAAATCTCTTTAGTGACGGGCATCTTGGTATAGTAAGAAATACCTAGATCGCCGGTTAGAGCACCTGTAATATAATGAAAATACTGCAGGTAAATCGGATCATTCAGTCCATTTGCCTGTCGCCACACCTCGACAGCTTCCTGTGTTGCGTGCTGGCCCAAAACAATCGGAGCGGGATCCGGTGAAAAGACACGCATGATGAGAAACACAATAATGGAAACCCCAATCAATACGGGAATTAACATCAAGATTCGTTTAAAGATATATTTGAGCATTTACAACAACCTTTCAGCAAAAAACAAAACCGGGAACCGGTTTGAAAACCGGTTCTCGGCAGCCTAAATTCACAATACGAAAGCAGAGTTATTTCTTCGATACGCCAACAAACGGTGTGACACCGGTCATATGGAAGTAGAAATCACTAATGTTCGGTCTATAGGCACAAAGTGTTTCAGCGTGGGAAACTGGTAGCCATGCAGCGTCTGCAGCAGCCATTTTTTCCAGTTGGGTATAAATCGCAATGCGATCGGCACCGGCAGGAGTTTCCACACCCTTGACAATCAACTTGTTAAATTCAGGATTCTTGTAGAGTGCAACGTTCATGCTAGGGTCTTCGTGAGCTAACAGATACATAAAGTTATCCGGATCTCCGTTATCTCCGATCCAACCATAGAAGCAAATATCATAATTGCCTGCTTTTAATTTTTCCCTATAAGTTGTCCAGTCATAAGAATCGATCGTGCAGGTGACGCCTACTTTGGAAAGATACCCTTGAACCGCTTCAGCCAATGCTTGTCCTGTGGCTGAATTATAGGGTCTGGGGTTGGTGTAAGTCATCAATTTTACGGAAGTTAAGCCTGATGCTTTAATCGCTGTAGCGGCAGCCTCTGCATCATATGGTACTTGAGCGATGCTCTTGTCATACCCTTCCATAAAGGTGGGCAGAATGGAAGTTGCAGGTTCAGAGTAACCTTGATAGAGGCTCTTCACCATTTCTGGGACATTGATAGACTGAGAAATAGCAGCACGGAGCTTAGGATCGTTGAATGGTTTTTTGGATGTATTGTAAGCCATGTAATTGATATTCATACCCGGGGCCTGGAAGATTTTATTGCCTGCGTCAGTGATCTGTTTGACCACAGTAGCATCAATACCATCAATCATATCAGCCTCGCCATTGTTTAAAGCAACTACGCGTGCTGAGTTGTCTTTAATAAATTTGAAGATAACATTCTTGGTAAGGGCCTTGGTTCCCCAGTATTCGTCATTGCGAACTAAAACAATGTTTTCGTCCTTTGCCCAATTTACAAACTTGTAAGGACCTGTACCAACCGGTGCCTGGTTCACATTGTTGTTATTGTCTTTTAAAGCCTTGGGGCTGATAATCGGTGCACTCATAACCATGGCCAGATTGGCGAGGAAAGGCGTGCTGGGAGCTGTCAGATTGACTTTGACTGTGTTCTTGTCCACAACCTGAACATCTTTCACGGAACCGTAAACAAACGATGCGTAAGCCATGTCCGCAGTCACCTGGGGAGGCAACTGGCGATCGATGTTAAATTTCACAGCATCGGCATCAAAATCAGTGCCGTCATGGAATTTTACGCCCTCTTGCAGATGGAAGGTATATGTAAGGCCGTCCGGACTCACATCCCAACTTTTAGCAAGAGAAGGCTCAACCTTTGTGGAATCTTTGCTGTACTTTAGAAGCCCATCATAGATATTGATCATTACTTTAGCCGACTCACCGTCGTCGACCATTGCCGGGTCCAACCCTCTTGGCTCTGCGCCCTGGGCATAGATCAGGGTATCGCTTGCCTTTGGTGTGGTGTCGCTGCTTTCCTTAGGCCCTCCGCAGCCAGTTAAGGAAATCCCGACGAGAGCTACTGACAGAACAAGAGCAGCAATCCTTTTGAATTTCTTCATTTTTCTCTCCCCTTTTTTACTTTCTGATTCCGAATACAATATACAATCACTTTTTTAATAGTAACACTCTAAATTTGTATGCGCAATACTTCATCTGCTAATAAAACTATAATTTCTATTTAATTATTTGATAATTGAAAATTACAAGCAGATATCCCAATGTATGGTTACGTCACATTTTTTCATTACATATTCTTAGTATACTTCAGCTAATTTATACATTACTGTGTTGTATTACAGATCGTCTTACAAACCGACAAAACTGTTTATCTCCAATTTCATTTCATAAGTCTGCCAAAAGATATATACTTAGTTAAAATCACGAAAGAAGGTATAATTATGTCCGTCTCTTTAGTTTTTGTAAATAATAAAATCGAGTTTGAATATGTCTCAGATCAAAATAAAATTTTTGTTTTTGATATTAAGAATGATAAGGCGTTACCAACTTATTCATTACCTGATAAATCTGCAGAACTCGATAAAGCTGCTTTCATTGATATTTGTCTAAATATCCGTAAACAAATTGACAAAGGAAGGCAGACCTTGAAACAGCGTTCGCAAGCAAATTTGTAAATTATGCAGCTGTGCCGTTAAAGTAAACTCGTTCAATGAATTTCAAAAGCCCCTATTTAATCTTCTTATCATGCACAAACTCTTCTTCATATTCTCATTGGTTATTCTTATCTCACCTTACCCAACTCCCATTTCTTCCATTATTAAGATTTCCAACTTGCCATTGCTGACCTGTTTCCCTGTAGAACTACCTTTCCCCTATCATTAGTTCATTTTCGTAAGCACCTTCAGCTCTTACTGTTTACCCCTATGCCCTTTTACTTGTTTTCTTCGCTATGCTGCAGGGCTTATATCCCCCGGCGTACAGTTTTCCGAGCCGCAAGATACTTTGAGAAAGCTTATTCGCCATTAATTCAAGGAGGTTGCTCATAGAAAAAAGGCCACTCATTGAGTGGCCTTAAAAATTAAATCCCGCAAAGTTCCTCCAGAATTAATGGATACACGGCTCTAGATTAATCGTCAACTAGTAAGAGAATCTCAATACTTTGATCTAACTAAACGCAAACCAGTCAAAAACCAAGCTTTTAAGGTAATGAAACTAATCTGGACAAATCCTCCACTATTTCTTCAATTACTTTAGGCTCTAAACTAGGAACAATCGAATAACAGTCACTAAGAAAATTTAGATTTCAGATCACTCAACAGTAACTTGAAAAACCATGCTACAATTAGGATAATCTTCGGACTAGACTTACCAAGCTCATCGACATGCGGACTCAACAGCGACTTTCCAATATACTTTTCCCAAAGACCTAACTACTACTGACTTCTAATAGTGAGAGGAACTTTGCGGGAAATCTTTCTTAAACAACAAAAACCACCCTTCTAGGCGGCTACAATTCTTCGAAATTCAGCATCGACTTAATTAATTGCAATGCCTAAACCTTCGATGAATCGAAACTTTACCTAGCACGCGACCAATAAGTTATTTTGCAAAACTGAATCTTTATGATTGACTCTTTACAATTTTATTATAGCTGAAATCCGTTTCCTGTCAAGTGCCTTCAATGAGTTTTTAAAATGCCTGATGATGGGTCTGAATCCGATGATGCAATTGTACGAAGAAGTATGCCCGCGCCTTTCACGTAGAGCATACTTCTCGTTTATCCTTAATAACGCCCCCGGCAAAGCAGGTTGTCATTACATCAAGAATCCTCCACAAACTTTGATACATTCACCATTAACAAAACTTGAGTCATCTGAAGCCAGAAATGATACCACTGAGGCAACTTCTGACGGATTTCCGGCTCTGGCTGCAGGACATAACATAATTGCCATCGACTTCATGGGTTCAGGCATGATCCTTGTCATTTCTGTATCAATTAGTCCTGGGGCTATCGCATTAACGGTGATATTTTTATTTCCCAGTTCTTTGGCAAGAGACTTGGTTAAACCAATCATACCCGCTTTAGAGGCGCTGTAGTTTACTTGTCCTGCATTACCCCAGGCAGAGGTTGAGGAGAGGTTGACTATTTTCCCATATTCCTGCTTACGCATTTTGGCAACTACAGCCTGACAACAATTGTACACGCTAGTAAGGTTTACAGATATAACCGAATCCCATTGATCTTCTGACATTTTATGAAACATAGCATCTCTGGTGATTCCTGCATTGTTTACAAGTATATCTACTTTGCCAAGTGTTTCATAGATTTTGCTAAATACTTCATTTACTTCGTTTCTATCTGCGATGTTACATTTCATAGGTATAACTCTTTTTCCTGCAGAGTCCAATTCCTTAACTGTTTGTTCCAGTTGTTCCTGGTTACTGTCCAAAGCCACCACGGAAGAAGCACCGTCTTCCAATAGCCGCTCTACAATGGCAGCACCAATACCTTGAGCGGCTCCTGTTACAACCGCCACTTTGTTTAATAATTTCATCATTAAGCTTTCCCTCCTTATTTCGGATGCTATTTGATAAACTTCATTTTAAGCCTTCCATATCTTTCCTTGATTTCCTGCCAGAATCCATAGGAATCATCAAGAAAATCAGACCTTTAGATTGTGGCGGTTCATCGCTAAACATATTACGTGTCATTCGAGACTCTTTCAACCCTCAAGACCATGTTTAACTTTGCAGTTCTAATAATCCGTATTTAGACGAATTGATCAAATCATATGACTGGAGGGTTAGGATTTCAAGTATAAATAGTCCTTGTCCCAACAAGAACGATGTGTTACCATATCGATAGGGAATAATTGGAATCAGAAGGGGGTTTAATCCTTGAGTGATACTGCTCAGCGTTCTGAACAATTGTACACATACCAGGATTACCTTACTTGGCCAGAAAGTGAGCGCTGGGAATTGCTTAATGGACGAGCTTACAATATGACTCCGGCCCCTTCGCGCAGGCATCAGGAAATTTCCGGACAGTTACTTACTCTTTTTAATAACTATTTAAAAGGTGAAACTTGCCGAGTTTATGCAGCCCCTTTCGATGTCCGCTTACCCCAGCTGCAAGAGAGCGAAGAACAAACTTCAACCGTGGTTCAACCGGATTTAGTTGTGGTATGTGATAAGAGCAAATTAGACCATCTAGGCTGCAAGGGCAGTCCGGATCTGGTTGTGGAGATTACTTCTCCCTCCACTTTTCAAAAGGACCTGAAGGAAAAATTTATTTTGTACGAAAGAGTAGGCGTTCTTGAGTACTGGATTGTTTACCCGGAGGAAAATACCCTATCTGTATTTCATCTTACCCAGGAGGGTAAATACAGCAGACCGGAAGTATACACCGAGCAAGATTCAATTAAGGTTGGTATATTCGAAGATCTGACAATAGAACTTTCAGAAGTCTTTGCCTAGACAGAACAAAAACCACTGACATTTGCGTCAGTGGTTTTTATATCTGCTCTTATCCATACTAAAAAGAAGCCGGGGTCATGGCCCAGATTCCTATAGCAACCTGATCTCCGTGATTAAAAAAGCGATGGGGAATTGTGCTGTCTAAGTAAATGCTGTCCCCTTCCCTCAACAAATATTCCTTGCTTCCAGCCACAACCGTCATCTCCCCATGAACAACAACTCCGCACTCTTCTCCTTTGTGTGCCACTAAATCTCTGTAAGTTGAAGTCCCCGGCTCTAAGACAATTGAAAGGAACTCTAACTTAGTCTGATTATTAACCGGCGAAAGAAGACGATAGGTCACATTAGATTTAGGCAATATCATAACTTTTTGTTCTTCACGTGGAATCACAACAACCCGCTCATTTGAACTTTCTTCAAATAATTCAATCAGAGATATCCCTAAAGCGTGGGTAATCTTCCAAAGTGAATCTAAGGATGGAGTGGAAAGCCCGCGCTCTATCTGGCTGATCAAACTGGGGCTTAAGTTACATTGGTTGGCCAAAGCCTCGACTGTCAGTTCTTTTTCATGACGGAAATTGCGGATTTTTCTCCCCATATCTTTGATGGGAATTCCTTCAGGCAAGTTTGATAAATCATTCATATTCTCTACGCTCCCGGAAGATAGTGTTGCAAAAGGTGATCATCCAAATATATTTTGGGGGTTCGAACGACAAAGTCCACATGATAGATGGACTTTGTTAAGCCCAGACTATAACTGTCCCCAATGGCAAAATGGACACTGCCGCCTTCCTTTTCATCGGTCGAAATATTGTTGTAGGGTTTATTTATGGTTGGATTCATCCCAATTGCAAATTCGCCGATATTACAGACCCCACCGGCATAAAGTCTAATTCGGTTAATAAATTCATGACTTCCGGCAACTAACACCCCTGCCTCAAACTCCAACTTCAACGGTTCCCTTGGCAACCAAAGCCGTGATACGGTGCCATCGACAACAATTTGACCTGTAAATGTCTCTTCGATTGGACAGGTATAGATTTCTCCATCCGGCAGTTGCGCTAATTTGCCTGGCTCACAATACCCGTCTGCTGTAATCCAGCGCCGTCCTTCAATTGAAAAGCTAATATCCGTTCCCAATTCCGATGTAATCTTCACTTTTTTAACCGAAGACAGTTTCTTCTTTAAGGACTCTGTCGCAGTGGAAATTACCGGATACTCCAAATCTCCCCAGAAGTCATCTTCCAAATACCGTTCATCCCAATTCCAAAGTGCCAAAACAAGTTTGCCCTGATCAAATAACTCATGACGCAATTCCTTTAAGAAAATAGAATTTTCTAAAGTCGGACTGTATAATTCAATGATATGGGTAGCTCTACCTACTTCTGGAGATGAGGCTAAATCTATTACAGAAATATTTAAGGGAACAGACAAGATTGGACACTTTATATTAAGTATTTCTTTAAGTTTATATCCAAAGGATAGATTATCAGTTAGCAGCAACAGATTTTCAATTGGTTGATTTTTAGCCAATGATTCCAAGATACGTTGTCCAACTTTTGGCAACCTATACATCCCCTTTATTCTTTTCTCCCCCGACTCATTGCATTACAAGAAACCCAGTGACCCTCTTTAATAAATTGCAATTCCGGACCTGCTTCACGACAGAGATCATTAGCAATGCTGCAACGAGAATGGAAACTGCATCCTAAGGGAGACTTATGCAGAGTCGGTATTTCACCCTCAACTTCGACGAGAAGGGGTTTTTCAGGATTAATATTGGGTATAGATTGCAGAAGAACTTTAGTATAAGGATGGAGGGGATTATTAAATAACTCATTTGTGTCAGCTAACTCAATAATTCTGCCAAAATACATAACCGCAACTTTATTGCTTAAATGCCTGACAACGGCTAGATTGTGCGAAATAAATAAAAACGCTAAATTTAAATCTCTTTGCAATTTTTTAAGCAAGTTGAGAATTTGGGCCTGCACTGATACATCTAAGGCTGAGGTGGGTTCATCAAGGACGATAAGTTTTGGATTCAGAGAGATCGCCCGGGCGATAGCCACACGCTGGCGCTGACCTCCACTCAGTTCATGGGGAAACCTAGCTAAATATTCCTCCCCTAATCCTACTTTATCTAGAAGTTGCCTTACCCGTTCCTTCCTCTTTTGTTTATCCCGCCATCCATTTAAACGTAAAGGTTCTTCGACAATCTGTTCGATTTTAAATCTCGGGTTCAGCGAAGATTGGGGATCTTGAAAGACAATTTGTATTTGTGATTTTAAAGCCCGCTGCTGGTCCTTGTTGAGATTTGCAAAATTTTGACCCTCAAACAGGATCTCTCCACTGGTTAAATCTAAGAGATTAAGCACCAAATATCCTAAGGTGCTTTTTCCACAACCGGATTCACCCACTAAACCCACCGTCTCACCGGGACAGATATCCAAGGACACTTCATTGACGGCTTTATAAGATAACCCTTTTCCAGTTCCGCGGGCAGGAAACTCCTTTCCCACCCTTTGTAAGGAAAGAAGCGGCTTAAACATGATCTTCCTCCCTCCAGCAGGCTACATAATGATTTTCGGAAACTGTTGTCAACTGCGGCCGAAGCTCCCTGCAGGTCTTTTTAACCAAATCACAGCGTGGGTGGAAGCGACATCCGGCTGGGGGGCTTAATAAGTTAGGTACGCTCCCCGGGATAGATTGTAACTCTGTCTCAGAGTCAGGATTAGGTAAAGCCTTTAAAAGAGCCTTTGTATAAGGATGCCTGGGTTCGCGTAAAACTTTGGTCACAGGACCACTCTCTACAATATTACCACAGTACATCACCGCAACCCGCTGACAGGTTTGCGCCACCACAGCTAAGTCGTGAGTTATTAGAAGCACCGAGGTCCCAAGTTGATCAGCTGTCTCTTTCATAAGCCTTAAAATCTGAGCTTGGATGGTAACATCAAGAGCGGTTGTAGGCTCGTCTGCCAGCAGAAGTTGTGAGCCGCAGCTAAGTGCCATGGCTAAAAGCACTCTTTGCCTCATGCCGCCGCTTAACTCGTAGGGATACTCCTTAACAACCTTCTCTGGATTTTGTATATGAACCTGTGTTAACCAACGAACCGCTTCCGCCTTCGCTTCCTTATTAGATAACCCTTTATGCAATTTGAGGATTTCCACCATTTGTTTACCAATTTTATAGGAAGGATTCAAGGCATTCATGGGCTCCTGAAAAACCATGGAAATCTTTTTGCCTCTCAGGCCTTGGAACTCTTTCTCCGATCTCCCAATCAATTCCTTACCTTCGAACATAATTGAACCCTTAGAGATCACAGCGCTCCTTGCAGGCAGTAATCCAAGCACAGCGTTGGCTGTAAGAGATTTCCCTGACCCCGACTCACCCACTAATCCTAAAAACTCTCCGGGAAAAAGCTCTATATCAATCCCATTTAGGACTCGGGCTACTCCAGCATAACTGAGAAAGCCAACATGAAGATCACTAATTTTTAGAAGAGGTTCCATGACTTTCCCCCTAATTATGGAAACGCGGATCAAGCATATCTCGAACCCCATCTCCAAATAGATTAAACCCTATGACCGTAATGAATATAGCGATGCCTGGGAAAGATGCATACCACCATTGATCAAGCAAGTAGATTCTGCCCATACTCACCATAGCTCCCCACTCCGCTGCCGGTGGTTGAGCCCCTAAACCGATAAAGGACAGCGTCGCAGCAATCAAGATAGCTTCCCCAATCCCTAGTGTTGCTTGCACAACAACCGGAGATAAACAATTAGGTATAATATGCCGACTTATGATCCAAACTTTAGGCGCACCAAAGGTTTGAGCTGCTTTTACAAATTGCCTTTCTTTGATGGACAGTGCCTGTCCACGGACCAAACGAACATAAACCGGGATTTTTACAATCGCAATGGCCAGAATACTATTGCGAAAATTAGGTCCTAAGGCAGCAGATAAGGCTAGAGCCAAGACCAAACTTGGAAAGGCTAACATGATATCCATAAGACGCATAACTGCTTGATCGACTTTACCCCCTAGTAATCCTGAAACACTTCCGATGACTATACCAAACAGCCCTGCAATACCAACGATCCCCACACCAGCTAATAGAGAAAGCCTTGCCCCATAAATTATCCGACTCAGTATGTCACGCCCCAGCTCATCCGTCCCCAAAAGATAAATGCTGCCCGGAGGTTTCAAACGGTCTGTCAAGTTCAATGTATAAGGGTTATGCGGTGAAACTAACGGAGCTGCCAGAGAAACCATTACTACCAAAAAAATAATGACTGCGCCTGTTACGGTCAGGGGGTAACGCTTTGTAAAATACCTAAGATATCTAAACTGAGCCAACGTTAGTTCACCCCTTAATCTGCGGATCTAGGATAGGATACAGCAGGTCAACTACCATATTAATTATGACGTAAATGGTAGCTACTAAAATTGTGAAACCCATAATAGCGGGAAAATCAAGAAAAGAAATAGAATCCACCACATATTTACCCATACCAGGCCAAGTAAAAATTGTTTCCGTTAAAATAGCTCCCCCCAAGAGCTCACCAAAGGTTAAACCAATCAGGGTCACAGTGGGTATTAAAGCATTTCGCAAAGCATGTCGATATATAATTCGATAACGAGGAATCCCATTGGAAAGTGCCGTCTTAATGTAGTCTTGCTCAAGCACCTCGATCATACTGGCCCTCACTAAGCGAGCAATTGTAGCCAGTTGAATATAACCTAAACAAATGGTTGGTAAAATCAAGTGCAAGATACTGCTTTTAAGGGCAACCCAGTCTCCCGTCAGGATACTGTCTAACACGTAAAGCCCGGTTATTTGGGTAGGCGGATTAATAAAAGAGTCAAGTCTGCCGGACCCGGGCAACCAGCCCAGATGCTTGTAAAATAACAGCAAGACCATCAAACCCAGCCAAAACAATGGTGTCGAGACTCCTAAAATTGCCAGAACTCGGGTGCCATGGTCAATGGGAGTATCTCGGTAGGCTGCAGATAGCAAACCAAGTCCTACTCCACTGATCACTGCAAATCCCATGGCAAAGAGTGTTAATTCAATGGTTGCGGGAAAATAGGTCAAAAGTTCGCTAAGAACAGGTCGCTGGGTACGGATAGAGATTCCTAAATCCCCTTGTAATAACCCTCCTAAATAGTCAAAGTATTGGAGCCAAACTGGTTTATCAAGCCCCATAACATGTCGCAGGTTTTCCAAGGTTTGGGCGTCCGCTCTTTGTCCAAGCAGCATGCGTGCCGGATCACCCGGCACCACATGCGAAACAAGAAAAGTTACAAGTGAAACCCCTAGAAGAACAATAAGGAGTTGGCTCATTCGTTTGACTGCTGATTTAAGGCCACTCATTTTATTACCCCATTTACTTGTTCATCATTTCGAAATTATACATATCCTGAAGCATAGGATTAAAGACAAAACCTTGTACGGATTTTCGCATAGGTAATTGATAATTTTTCTGAACCAGGAAGACATAAGGCGCATCCTGCATAATAAGCTCCTGGGCCTGTTTATATAAGTCGGTTCTCTGCGCTTGATCATTGACACTGGCTGCTTTACGGACAAGTTGATCGACTTGGTCATTTTTGTAGAAGGCACGATTGCCAGCTAAGCCGAAATTGTCAGAGTCAAACCAATAATTCATAAACATATAAGGATCTGCATAATCAGGACTCCAGACACCCAATGTCAGATCGAAATCCCCTGCATCAATTTTTTCCCGTTGAGCGGCATAAGCGATTTTTTGCAAATTGACTTTAATCCCGATCTCAGAAAGATTATTTTGGATGATTTGGGCCTCTTGCTCCCACCAAGCTTTGTTATCGGAATACATAAAATTAAGTGTCAAGTCTTTAACACCGGCTTCCTGCAATAAAGACTTAGCCTTTTCAAGGTTTTTGGTATATTGGAACAGGTCAGACTGATAACCCCACAGCCCCTGCGGAACAGGGCCCCGCATTTGAGTGGCATTTCCCTGCCAAACACTTGAAATGATGCCTTGATAGTCTACAGCATAAGAAATTGCTTGTCGAACTTTAGGGTTATCAAGGCCGGGTTTTTGTGTATTTAAGTATACATAATCGACCATCAGGCTCGGGGTATTAAAGACTATTAAATCTTGATTACTCTTTAACTCTTTAAGCTGATCCACTGGAATATTTTCTGCAATATCAACATCCCCTTTTTCCAAGGCCATGCGCTGGGAAGAGGGATCTTTGATAATCTTTACATTAATTGAAGCTAACTTCGGTTTATCCCCTGAGTAATTGGGATTGACTGTTAATTTAAGCGACTGTTCAGGAATCCACTCTGACAAAACATAGGGGCCACTGCCGGCAGTGTGATTAGCTAACCAGTTTTGTCCCAAGTCTCCGTCTTTCTCTTCCTTCATAACAGCAGGGTTTACTATGCCTCCACCATTTGTTGCCAAGGTCGAAAGAAAGGCCGGAAAGACTGTTTTCAATTTAAATACAACAGTCTGTGGATCAACCACTGTCACGCTTTCTAAACTGGGAAATGCGTCAGAAGGTCCTTTTTTTATTGTCATTAACCTGTCAAAAGAATATTTGACGGCTGCAGCATCCAGAGAAGTACCATCTGCAAATTTATGATTTTCTTCTAAAATAAATGTCCAAGTTAACCCGTCCGGAGAAATACTCCATGACTTCGCTAAACCAGGCTCGACCTCAGTACTGCTTCCTTTGAAATTAACAAGGCGCTCATAAGCCGGATAACTAATTTTCCAGGCTGAATTGTCCATAGCCACAGCCGGATCAATCGTTCCCAAATCGGCGGCAGTCGCAATCACCAAGCTTTTATCCTGGGTGGTTGCAGACTCTTGAGGTGTATTAGCTGACTTTGCACACCCTGCTAAACTAGTCAGGACTAGGATACTAATAATTAGAACCAATACCTTTTTCATGCTTCTCTCCTCCTTCTAAATATTAAATCAAATATGTTCCCTAAGTTGATATAAAGATAAAGTTGCTCACCCCCTCTATAAAACTACCTAGTGAATTAAACCCTCATCCAAGATTAAATACGGTTAAACTTTTTTTAATGAGAGTGAAGAAAATGATCATACTTAGCCCTTTAGGAGTTTTTCAAAGTCAATTTCTTTATTAAAAAACGAGGCCCAAGAAAAAAACTGTAAAGTTTAAGTCTTGAGCCCCGTTGCTCTTCAAAGCTGTAATTATTTTTACTCAATTGTATTCGCGGCTTGTACAAGTGTCAATAGATTACTCAGATGTATACAAAATATCTTTCTTTGATTCTCAAAACGCCCCAATCATGTATAACCCACGAAGATTGTTCAGTCGAATAGGATTAAGGCCATAACCTCTAAATCAACTGTCCCTGTATTTTCAATCGAATGGCTTTCTCCATCTTTAGTAATGATTACATCTCCTGGTTTAACCGGCTTTTGGTCTCCGTTATCATTGACTAGGCCTTCCCCACTTAGAATAACATAGGTTTCTGTATCTCCTACATGTTCATGGAAACCAATGGAGGTCCCAGGTTTTAAGACATTTTTAGCAAATAACCGACCTTTAGCGTTAAATTCATTCTTTTCTGTTTCAAGAAAGTGTGTCATTTGAATTTCACCTTTCCCTCCACGGAAGTTAGAAACTCTATCTGTCCTTAAATCCTTTGAATGTTTTATCATATTCTTGCTCCTTTATAATAAATTTAGAGAAATTATATCATAATCAGCGGTTAATATCTTCGTTCTCACGAAAATCACTGCAGTAATGACTATTTGTATTTACCTGAAATTTTATGATATAATTTTTTCCAAATTTAGGTTTCAATTAAGCTTATTAAAGGAGTCTATATGAATAACAATTTACTGGAAAAATATGCCCATCTCATTGTAAAAACAGGTATAAACCTCCAAGACAATCAAACGCTTGTTATTTCTGCTCCGATCGAATGTGCATCATTTACCCGCTTGGTCGCTCAAAAAGCTTATCAAGTGGGTGCAAGGGATGTTGTGATTCAATGGAGAGATGAATTATTCTCAAAGATCCGCTACCTCCAGGCTCCTGAAGAGATTTTTGAAGAATTTCCAGAGTGGCAAAAGGAATTTTACCTTTCCTATGTACATCAAGGAGCTGCTTTCTTAAGCATAGCAGCCTCAGACCCTGAGCTAATGAAAGATGTCAGTTCAGAAAGAATCACCAAGGCCCAAAAAGCAAGCAATACCGCCCTCAAAGATTATCGTGATCGGCTCATGAGCAACAAAAATACCTGGTGTGTTGTCTCGATACCGACAGCATCTTGGTCCAAGAAAGTTTTTCCACACCTTTCCGAGGAAGAGTCGATTGAAAAGCTCTGGGATGTCATCTTAAAAACGGTACGTGCCGACACCGAGAATCCTATCGATTCTTGGGAAAAACATAAAGCTAATCTTAAAACAAGAATAGATTTTTTGAATTCGCTTGCCTTAACGTCCCTTCATTACAAAAATTCCTTAGGAACTGATTTAATAATTGAGCTTCCTGACAATCATATTTGGCTGGGCGGTTCCGAGTTTACTCCTGAAGGTATCGAGTTTATTGCCAACCTGCCTACGGAAGAGGTATTTACGTTACCTAAGAAAACAGGGGTGAATGGCAAAGTCGTCAGTTCGTTGCCTCTAAACTACAACGGAAACCTCATAGAGAATTTTTCTATGACATTTAAAGACGGTAAGATTGTCGGTTTTAGTGCAGAAAAAGGATGCGAGACACTAAAGACAATTATTGAGACAGATGACGGCTCCCATTTTCTCGGTGAGGTCGCTTTGGTACCCTATGATTCTCCGATTTCAAATTCCAATATCTTGTTTTTCAATACTCTCTTCGATGAAAATGCCTCCTGCCATTTAGCATTAGGAAAAGCTTATCCCGTATGTATGAAAAATAGTGCAGATTTAACCCCAGAAGACTTTCCGAAACTGGGAATCAACGAATCTCTGGTGCATGTAGACTTTATGATAGGAACAAGGGATCTGGAAATCTCAGGGATGACTTCAGACGGCAACTCAATTCCCATCTTTAGAAACGGCAACTTTGCTTAGTCACTTTCTCATCGCCTTTTAAAACAAATCGAACCCTGGTGTGATTTTACAAAGGAAGTGTTTTATTTGGAAGAAATACCATTGGAATTCGAGTTTGACCGATGGGAACGTATTGATAGTGTCATTTACGATATGACACCACCTCCCTCATCCCAACACCAAACTATTGCGGGGAATTTATATGGTGAATTTTATACATATTAAAAGGTAAACAGTGCAAGGCCTTTCCTGCACCTTTTGGGGTATGGTTGGATGATGAAAATGACAACTACGTTGAACCTGATATAACTCTGATATGTGATCAATCAAAGATCCATCAAAAAGGCTGCGTCGGGGTTCCAGACCTTGTGGTTGAGGTCTTGAGTCCGTCAACAGCGTTAAAAGACAAACGAGTCAAATTAAGACGCTACCGGTTGTCAGATGGGGCGGCGAGGAGTTTGCAATCATAATACCGCCTATTTGTCCAGATAATCTTTCGTGTCCTCAGGCAGTCCTTTGGCTTTCAAGCGCGCTTCTACAATCTCTTTGATGATGGAATAGATAAGCACAAAGAGCGGCACACCGATAATCAGGCCGATAAAACCAAAAAATTTACCCCCTATAAGGATTGCAAAGAGAATCCAAAAAGAAGAGATGCCCAAAGAATCTCCTAGGATTTTCGGTCCGATCACATTCCCGTCCAGTTGCTGCAAGATAAAGATGATGATAAGGAACCAGAAGGCCATGATCGGCGATTCGAAGAAGATAATGATCACTGAAGGAACAGCTCCAATGAAGGGACCGAAGAAAGGGATGATGTTAGTGACTGTGATGATGAAAGTAACCAACAAGGTGTAAGGCATATCTACGATGGTGAGGATGATAAACGTTAATACTCCGATAATCAAGGAGTCGAGGATTTTGCCGCCAAGAAATCTGCTGAAGATTATTTGGGTGCGTCTCAAAATCTCAAGGACTCTGTCTGCATTCTTCACGTTGAAAACACTATAGTTGAGTTTCTTCGCCAGACTGATAAACTTCTCTTTTTCTGCCAACATGTAGATAGAGATGATGATGCCGAGAAATATGTTCCAAACGGAGAGGGCGGTGTTTCGAAGGAAGGAAAGCGCTATGGGAACTAGGTCCTCTGCAATGTTACTGATAAAGACCGCCAGCTCGTCCAAGCGTTTATTGATGAAATCCACAACCTCCGGTGGAAGCAGAATATCATCCGACAGATATTTAATGTATTCCGTCGTGGAGCGAACATATTCCGGTATGTTCCGGACAAGCCCGGTGATGCTCGCGACGAGCTGTGGGAAAATAAAGGCCAGGAAAAGATACAGAAAAAAACTCGAAACCAGATATGCCAGGAAAAGGGACAAACTATGGAACCACGATTCTTTAATTTTTTTCAGGGATGGAATCTTTCCTAGCTGCTTTTTAAAGAAGTTTAAAAGGAAGTTTACGAGATAGGCGATAACGAACCCGTAGATAAATGGGTAGAGAGCAGAAAAATAACCCGCCAATACTTGGGTGAAGTTGTCCAGCCCCGACATGACAAGAAAGAACAGGATGCTGGAAGCAATGACTACGAAGCTGTACATCGCAATAGTAGTGTATTTCTTATTCCAATTACAATTCAAATCCACATTAACCTCCAATAATTCGCAAACGACGATGTGATACAATATCTTAAAATGTTTAAAACCCCGACTCTAAGCGTCCATTCTCCTTTTGAAGACTTTGCCCATTATTAAACTTTTATCTAAATATACTTTTTTTATATATCATTGACAATATCTAAGCTGATAAAACAGCATAAGAATACCTATTGAAGGTCTTTGGTCAATAGATTTTTTCTGATATTCGGCTTTTGCAATCCTTGTGAAACGAATTTTTTAATTTTGCCAATATTCATATCTCTTCCAATGATTTCATAGGCATGCAGCATGCAATTCAATGGGCGATGGCTTGTGGAATTATTTTCACCGGACTTCTATGTGTAGCCTACTTTGCAGTGACTAATTTTATTTTAAGCAAACGCCTGAATTTGGAATAAGGCACACAGATCAACCTTTTGCATATTGCCTATTATTATGAACTCGGTCAGGATTGAAATAATCCTGGCCCTTTTCTTTTAAATACGTTCTGAGCTTACAGACATTTTTTAATCCCTTCAGAATATATAACATAATAGAACTCTGTGTCTGGAGGTTGATGCAATGACTGAAATCAATTGTGAAAGTCATAAAAGTGGGCAATACTCTGACCCATCTCCCTATCCCGAGGTGAAAGTCCTTAGTCCTAATCTCAATTATGCTGAAATACTAATGGATGACTATGCGGGTGTAGTCAGTGAGTTCACTGCCATTAGTCAATATCTTTATCACTATTTCTTATTTAAGCAAATTGATAAGGAGCTTGGAGAGTTACTAGAAAATGTATCAATAACCGAAATGCACCACATGGATATCTTGGCAGACACAATAACAAAGCTTGGGGGAAATCCATTAATTAGGGGTTCCAACAGTACACATCACAATTTCTGGTCAGGAAAGTTCGTTTATTACGGAACTAATCTTTGTGAACAATTAAAGGCAGACATTGATGCAGAATATAAAGCAATCTCAGAATACCAAAAACACATTTGCTATATTGCAGATTCACAGATACAAGCAATACTTCAGCGAATTATTTTAGATGAAAAAGTACATATCCGGCTCTTCAATCAAGCACTTCGCAAGTTTTGCGGTTGTCAATATTTTCCTCTTGAATAAGAACTAGGGTTTTACCTTTGTTATTATATTTGAAATTTTTAACAAGATAATTGCCTTAAAACTAAAAACCTTCCCATAGCTAATTAGTTTGGCACGGGTTGGTTTTTTTACGCCAAATTGTTTTTATTTTATACTTGACGATGTTAAATGATCGGAGTAAACTATGTTAGTATTCTTACAGTCGGTATTCTTACAGTTAGATTTCTAACTAGATTGGTGGTGTAGGGATTGAATTATTCAGAGACTCGGGAATTACATGATCTACTATTTAGCTTTATGGATATGTTTCACGAAAAATTCCTTTATTCCTTTAGAAATAATAATGAAAGTAAAACCGGAATGAAGAAAAATCACGCTAAAATCATCATGATGTTATATCGGTTTAAAAGTCTGACCTCCACAGAAATTGCTAGGATGTTATATATGGAGAAAGGCAGTGTAACCACATTAATAGACCAATTGACAGAGTCTGGTTTTGTTGTTCGTTGCAATGTTGCTAATGACCGTCGAAAGTCCTTAGTTTTGCTGACTGATTCAGGAAAAGCACAAATGGAGATTATTATTGCAAATCACATCCAAAGTATGGACGAACTATTTCACGATGTAGATTCTAATGAAATGGAGCAATTTGCAAACAACCTAAAAAACGTTGTTAAATTTATGAACAAATTATAGAAGGTGGATTAATTATGAGTAATGAATTAGCTATGGGGAAGCAGAACGTTGGCAGTTTGCTTTGGAAATTTTCCCTTCCGGCAATCGTGGGTATGCTGGTGAACGCACTTTATAATATTATTGACCGAATATTTGTTGGCCGCGGAATTGGATCACTGGCCATTGCGGCGACAACCGTGGCCTTTCCAATAATGCTCATTATGATGGCCTTTTCGATGCTGATAGGAATTGGGGCTACAGCTTTAATCTCGATACGTCTGGGAGAACGGAAAAAGGAAGAAGCGGAACAAATCATCGGCAACGCCTTAACGATGTTAATTATCTTACCCCTAATTATATCCGTCATCTATCTCCTTTTTTCAGATCCCATTCTGATTCTATTTGGTGCCAGTCCGGAAGTCTTACCATATGCCAGAGATTTCACGCACATTATCATGTTGGGTTCGGTTTTAGGCTCACTCGGTATGGGCATGAACAACTTCATAAGAGCAGAAGGCAATCCCAGATTGGCCATGATTACACAACTGTCGGGAACCTTTATTAACGTGGTGCTAAACTATATCTTTATTTTTAAAATGGGCTTAGGTATCAAAGGATCAGCTTTGGCAACAATATCAGGTCAGATGGTTACTACTCTCTTGGTATTAAGCTATTTCTTTTCAGGACGAAGCATAGTAAAAATCAGGTTGAGAAATTTGAAACCTCAGCTGGCTATCCTAACCAGTATCGTTGCCATAGGATTCGCACCTTTTGCTATGCAGCTTGCTAACAGTCTTCAAAATCTGATACTCAACAAAAGTCTGTTCACCTATGGCGGAGATTTAGCTTTGTCTGCAGTAGGAATTATTATGAGCGTCTCTATGTTACTATTGATGCCTGTCGTAGGCGTTAGTCAGGGAGCTCAACCCATTATTGGTTATAATTATGGAGCCAAGCAATATGCCCGAGTAAAAGAGACTTTGCAGAAGGCAGCTATCGCAGGCACCGGAATCTCTATCATTGGCTTTTTAGCTATATATCTATGGCCAACACAAATTGTAGGACTGTTCAGCAACAACGATGTGGCGCTTACGAAAATGACGGCTGATGCCATGCTTGTATATTTTGCGTTGTGCCCTTTGATTGGTTTTCAAATCATTGGTTCCAGTTACTTTCAAGCAGTGGGAAAAGCAATCCCCTCCATTATACTCAGTTTATCCAGACAGGTTTTACTGTTTATCCCGCTCTTAGTATTCTTGCCAAAATTCTGGGGAATCGACGGCATCTGGAGAACAGCCCCTATCGCAGATGGTTTAGCAACACTATTAACCGCTATCCTAATTTATTTAGAAATGAAACACATTGCTAAGATACGACATGATCAATCATCACGCGAAGACAAGAAGATGGATCTTGTTGCCGAAAACAATTTTAGAGGCACCGATAATAGACCTTCTCCCATAACTGGTAGAAGCTAGGCATTGTCTGAAAGCCCGTCGTCTAACTGAAAATACCCTCCTGCATTAAATCAGCGCAGGAGGGTATTCAGTTTGTGGTGAACAAATCTATACAGATGGTAACCTTCTCTAAAACAGAAGCTTTTCTACAATGTAAAGTTGATTAAGAACAAAGCACTTAATATATACCTTGCTTCTTGACAGCGGACTTAAGCTGATAGACATTCTGTGGGATAAGGAGAGGGGATGTCATGAAACTTGTTTTCCGGTTTATTACATCCCCTCTCTATTTGTAATCCCCTTATATACTGGAGGACTGTTCACCACTTCAAAGGTGTCCAGTCCTCTATTTTGGGATAACGCACCACCAGTTTGAAAAAATCTCAAATTTCGTTACGATCCCTTTTTCATAATACCCATTATTCGACAACAATAAGGAGTTCGCCGGCCTTGACTTGCTGTCCTTCTTTAATATTCACCGATCTGACAATCCCTGAGATAGAACTTGTTATCCTTGTTTCCATTTTCATAGCTTCAACAACCACCAGGGTCTGATTTTGGGTTACCTGATCTCCTTCTTTTACCATTAACGTCACCACCGTCCCTGGGATAGTGGATCCAATCTCATTCTTATTGTCAGGGTCTGCCATCTCCGTCAAACTGTATTCTCCAGACTGGCTAAGAAGGTTAATGGCACTCCAGTTCTTGTCCTTGATTTTGATTTCTCTTCTATTCCTGTTGACTTCAAATACCAGAGTTCTGTATCCTTCCAAATCCGGCTTTCCAATGGAGCGGAGCTTGATCATCAGACTCCTTCCTTCTGCGACCTCAGCCTCGATAATCTCTCCTTCATGTAGACCGTGAAAGAACACGTCGCTCCCAAGCCTGCTCAGGTCTCCGTATTCGCCTACAATTTTCAAGAATCCTTCAAACACTTCCGGATATAAGGCATAACTCAGGATATCCTTCTGAGTTGGTTCAAACTCAAATTTATCCCTCAGGTGATTAGAGATTTTGTCAAAATTTTCATCTGGGAGCAGTTCGCCTGGACGCTCAGTGATCGGTTTTTCTCCCTTCAGAACCAGCTTCTGGAGTTTCTCCGGGAAACCTCCCATGGGCTGGCCCATCATCCCCTTAAAATAAGCTACGGCAGAATCAGGAAAGGTCATATGCTCTGCTTTCTCGTAAATATTCTCTGGAGTGAGGTTATTTTGGACCATAAATATGGCAAAATCTCCTACGACTTTCGAGGACGGAGTGACTTTCACGATATCCCCCAACATCTCGTTTACTGTCTTGTACATTTCCTTAATCTCGGTAAATTTATGCCCGAGCCCGAAGCTTTCCACTTGAGGCTTAAGGTTGGAGTACTGCCCTCCGGGAATCTCATACTTATAAATTTCAGCAGATCCCGATCTTAAGCCGGACTCGTATTTGCCATAAACCGGTCGTACTGCTTCCCAGTAGTCAGACACCTTTTGGATTCCTTTTAAATCAATTCCCGTGTCCCTTTCCATATTTTTGAGAGCTGCAGCAATGGAATTCATGGCTGGTTGGCTCGTAAGTCCTGACATACTATTAAACGCAGTGTCCACAATATCTACCCCCGCTTCCACAGCCATGAGTACCGTTGCCACCCCATTACCTGTAGTGTCGTGGGTATGAAGATGAATGGGAATACCGATCTCGTTTTTCAAGGTGCTGACCAGTTTATAGGCCGCATGAGGCTTTAAGAGGGCCGACATGTCTTTTATACACAGAATATGGGCACCGGTTTTTTCTATCTCTTTCGCAAGCTTTATATAGTAATCTAAGTTATACTTTTCCTTCTTACTGTCGAGAATGTCTCCCGTATAACAAATACAGGCTTCAGCGATCTTCCCGTTCTTTAAGACTTCCTCGATAGAGAGTTCCATGCCTCTCAGCTCATTTAGAGAGTCGAAGATTCTAAAGACATCAATTCCCGTGACTGCTGACTCTTTAATAAATTCTCTAATGACATTGTCCGGATAGTTCTTATAGCCTACCCCATTCGCTCCTCTTATGAGCATCTGGAAGAGGATATTGGGGACTCGTTTCCTCAGCAGCTCCAGCCTTGCCCATGGAGACTCTTTGAGGAATCTGTAGGCCACGTCAAAGGTTGCGCCCCCCCACATTTCAAGAGAAAATAGATCTTTGCCGTAGGCTGAAGTTGCCTTGGCAATCTTAACCATATCCTTGGTCCTGATCCTTGTCGCCATCAGCGATTGATGGGCATCCCGCATGGTCGTGTCTGTAAGCAATACCTTCTTCTGAGATTTTATCCAGTTGACAAGCCCCTCTGCACCTTGAGCATCAAGGATCTGCTTGGTCCCAATCAGATCCTTCAGACTGATACCTTCGGTTTTTGGTACCTTGGGAACGTCATATTCCTGCTTTACCCCCCTCGTCTCATTGACTACGACATTGCCGAGGAATTTCAAAAGCCGGCTTTCATCATCTGTTTTCTGAGTAAGGGAGATTAAGTCAGGATTTTCCTCGATGAAACCGGTATGGCATTCTCCCTTCAGAAACTGCGGGTGATTGAGAACGTTGATCAAAAATCCCATATTGGTCTTGACCCCAGTAATCTGTGTCTCCGTTATAGATCGGATGGATTTCTTGATGGCATCCTGAAAACTCCTGGACCAAGAGATGTTCTTGAAGAGGAGGCTGTCATAATAGGGACTGATTTCAGCGCCAGTGAATCCGTTTCCGCCGTCCAATCTGATCCCGAATCCCGAGCCCGTTTTGTAGGATTCGATCTTCCCAGTGTCAGGAGCGAAATTAGTCGCGGGATCCTCTGTCGTGATTCTGCATTGAATGGAATACCCATTGAGCATAATATCCTCCTGGGAGTTTATCCCGATCTCAGGAGATTTCAGGGCGTATCCTTGGGCGATCAGGATCTGTGCCTGGACGATATCTATCCCCGTAACCATCTCTGTTACCGTGTGCTCAACCTGGATCCGTGGATTCATTTCAATGAAATAATAATTTCCCTGGTCGTCTACCAGAAATTCTAGGGTTCCGGCGCTCCTGTATTTTACAGCCTTGGCAATCTTCAGAGCGTCCTGATAGATATTATTTCTAATTTCCTGGGGGATGGAAAAGGCTGGCGTGAATTCCACAACCTTCTGATGCCTTCTTTGGATTGAACAGTCCCTTTCAAACATGTGTACTATATTGCCGTACTTGTCCCCGAGGACTTGCACTTCGACATGTTTGGGTTTTTCAATAAATTTTTCCATAAAAATATGATCAATGCCAAAGGCTTTTTTCGCCTCGCTTTTAGCGCTTAAGAAGCCAGACTCCAGTTCGCTTTCGTCTCTGACGATCCGCATTCCCCTTCCGCCGCCTCCGGCAGTCGCCTTAAGCATCAGAGGATAACCGCATCCTTTCGCGTGCCTTCTTGCTTCAGCCACAGTTTTTATATCCTTTTCATAACCCGGAATGATCGGGACTCCGACTTCCTTGGCGACAATCTTTGACTTGATCTTGTCGCCCAGCGAGTCCATCATCTTTGCCGTCGGTCCAATGAATTCGATACCTTCTTGCTCGCAACGTTTGGCAAATTCAGGATTTTCCGACAAAAATCCGTATCCTGGGTGGATTGCATCTACGCCCTTTTTGATTGCCAGACTGATAATTTCCTCAATATTTAGGTAAGCGTCAACAGGACTTCTGCCTTCACCGATGAGATAAGCCTCATCGGCTTTGCTTCTGAAGAGGGAGTATTTGTCTTCGTTGGAATATATGGCGACAGTCCTTACTCCCAGCTCATTACAAGCTCTAAATACCCTAATCGCGATTTCGCCTCTATTGGCTACCATCACTCTTTTAAAATTACTCATAAATTTCTTCCTCCATACTTCTTTGAACACTCGACTTTGCCAAAGGTAAACCTTTCCAACAAATTTTATGCACCTAATTATACTTTATTTTTTCCCTTCTTCTTGCCATATTAATAATATCCTGTAATAAGCGATATTGACGACACAACCTTGAAATCTATAAAAACTTTATATTCACTCGCATAAGAAATTACAAATAATGAGGGGGATGTAACGAAACTGCGTTTTCCAGTTTATTACATCCCACTCTATTTGTAATCCCCTTATATATGGAGGACTATTCACCACTTCAAAGGTGTACAGTCCTCTATTTTGGGATAACGCACCACCAGTTTGAAAAAATCTTAAGTTTCGCCACGGCCCCTTTGTAAAATTAATCCTCCAGCCCTGAAAAATCCAAAGTAGCAAAAAGGTCCTCAAGCGTCTCCTCTCTCCGGATAACTTCCACGCTGCCGTCCATTTTGAGGAGCAATTCTGCGGAGCGCAGTTTGCCATTATAGTTAAATCCCATAGCATGACCATGCGCTCCGGTGTCATGGATAACAGCAATATCCCCAATATCCATTCTAGGTAACGCCCTATCTATGGCAAATTTGTCGTTGTTCTCGCACAACCCCCCTGTTACATCGTAAATGTAATCAGCTGGCCAATCCTCTTTGCCCATCACTGTGATGTGGTGATAAGCCCCATAAAGACCCGGACGCATTAAGTTAGCCATACAGGCATCTAACCCTACATAATTTTTATATATTTCTTTCTTATGCAATACCTTGGTTACTAAATAACCATAGGGGCCCATGATCATCCGTCCGCTCTCCAGGGCGATCTTCAAAGGGGCCAGCCCCCTAGCAACAATCAATTCGTCGTAAGACTTCTTTATCCCTTTCCCTATAGCATCCAGACTAACGGGTTCCTGATCCGGCCGATAAGGAATACCAATGCCTCCGCCTAAATTTACAAATTCAATTTTAATCCCTAATTTCTCGTTTATCTCCCCGATAAGCTTAAACATCATAGTGGCAGTCTCTATAAAATACTTAGAATCAAGTTCATTAGAAATAATCATTGTGTGAATCCCGAAGCGTTCTACTCCTTTTTCTCGGGCAATTTGATAGGCTTCAAAAATTTGCGCCTTTGTTAAACCGTATTTAGCGTCAGCCGGTTTGCCGATAATCGCATTCCCTCCGTCGCGCAAGCGGCCCGGATTGTAGCGAAATGATATAATTTCAGGCATCCCGATATTTTTTTCTAAAAAATCAATATGAGTAATGTCATCCAGATTAATAATTGCGCCTAATTCTTTGGCCTTTTTATATTCGGTAACAGGAGTATTATTGGAGGTGAACATAATATTTTCGTCAAAAATCCGAGCCTTTTCCGCTAAAATTAGTTCAGCCATTGAACTGCAATCCGCTCCGAATCCTTCCTCACGCAAGATTTTAAGGATATATGGGTTAGGTGTTGCTTTGACTGCAAAGTACTCTTTAAACTCCGGAGCCCAACTGAATGCCTCAATTAACTTCCGGGCATTTTTTCGGATAGCTGCTTCATCATAAATATGAAAAGGTGAACCGTATCGGTCGATCAATGTTTCCAGCTGTTGCTTGTCAAAAGGTAATGTTTTTTCTGCCACTAATGTTCTCCCCTTACTTCAATTTATACTCTAAATAATAAGAAAACAGTTTAAAGAGCGAACTCCTAAACTGCTTAAATATCTAAGCGAATCTTTAAGAGATAGTGCTCCACCCAGCGTCTGGGTGACAGTCATGTACCTATTAAATACATAACCAGTAAAAGTCCTTATACCGCAGCTTTTACTTCGGCAATTATTCCTTTCGGCACACCTCATCGCTGGATCGCTTAGTGTACTTACTCTTAATAACCGCACCTCTATCAAAATTATTGAGTTGTTTTATTATGCAACAATGCTTTTATAAATGTCAATCAAATTTTAATATTTGTCATGGTTCCTCTCTTCAGATTGCCCTGTTTGCTCTAATTTTATGAAATTTAATGTTCTTTCCACTTTTTGAAAATCAATAAATTAGCTTTCTCTCAAAATTTCTTGATATTTTGGTTTCTATAATCCAAAATATTGAACCTGCCCCCTTGTTTAATGCGTTCCTTTAATGTAGTTTTACGATACTATTTACCGTTTCTTTGTCTTCTACATATTTAACGCTGATGGTTTCACCTATTTTCAGGAAGGGTAATCTTTCTGATTTGGAGATATTCGCTGTAAACACATCCCCCTGTCCTTCTAACAGAATATAGTAATACGTATTCCCTTCGATAACGACATTTTGGATATCCGTAATCTTAGCTGATACTTCAAATTCCTCTTGGGGAACTTGTGCATCTTTACCAATTGTTCCAGCGCCTCCAACTGTAAACTTTTCGTAGGTTTCTTGTACAGTGACACCTGTTATCACTTTTTGATAGTCCCCAGCATCTACTAAAGCATACATCTTAATAAGCCCTGCGTTGTCTTTTAGAGCAATGAAATAGGTTGGTTTTCCGTTGATATTTAAAAGCAGAGGGAAAGTTGAGACATAACCTTTCTCTTGTACTGCACCTTGGGCACTATCCATAGCGGAATATTCTTCAGCCGACGGTATACTGTAAAATGTCGTTTCTTTTGTTCGTAGATTGACCAAGATAAAGCCGATATTTGATTCATCACGCACCACAGATGTTATTCCCGTATACAAATATACGTCATCATTAATCGCCAGATAATTGTATCCATCGGTTGTCGCCAGAACCCCTCGTTGTCCAAATATCGAATTCAAAAACCCGCCTTGATATTTTCCATTATAATTAACTTGTTCTAGCACTAGTTCGGACTCAAAGACCCTATCAACCCATGTTGGAACATCTTCTATACTTATTTTTTGATGCTCTCCTGTTGAAGCATTTAGCATAATTACATTTTTTACATCAGTCCCACCAAAAAGACCGATTTTCTTTTCATGTACAGCTACAATCCAATAAGGCGTTCCTTCTTCGTCTACTTCAAAGCTGAAGTCTCCAAAAATATCGGTCATATAATTAAATCTTAAGAATCGTTTTAGATTACTGCCAAACCGTTCACTTTCAGAATACATGATATTTTGTTTTGGTTTTTCTAAAGTTACTTCTCCATTAATCATATCGACCATAATATTATTTGGAATTCCGGCTTCCTTATTATTGAGCCATTTAAAGAACCCAGCGTATTCCAAGGGAGAGACTCTAACCGGTTTTCCGTGGTAGTTGATTTGAGTATAATCCGAAGCTACGCTAAATTGTGAGACCAATTCAACAATCTCACCCATTTTTCTATCCCCTAGTCTTTGAGCCGTATCTCTATCAACTGTTGGGACTTGATCAAACGCTATTTCTGTAACAACTTCTGAAAAATTACCTTCCTGCTTTTCAATTAGATTTGCGTATTGTTGGGCATGTAATAGTGGCATAGAGTAAATTGCAACTACTCCGCCGACGACTAATATCAGCACTGACGCAATGAGTAGATAAGATGATGTGGATACTTGTTTACTTAAGATGATCTTATTATTTTGTATTGCAAACTGAGGGAACAGAAATAACCCGGAGCCTAAAAGAAGCATTATGGATAAGTATGCCCAAAAGCCCATTGATTGGATGTTAATAGGTATTAGTAAAAAGTAATACGAGATTAAGATAAGTGCTATCCATATGATCGCTGTAATGATGTTCCCTTTTGCAGTTTTCATATTTTGTTCCTTTCTTTTTACCAGTTATATTGACTCCATGCCTCATTACTAACGTTTATTTTAGGTATTTGCTAAAGACTTCGCTAAAAGTAGTCAAAGTCCTTTTTATCTGGTAAGCGATGATGCTCGCTACAAGTTACTTGACAGAGTAATATTATGTATTAAAAGCTATGGGCAACCTTATATTAAGAAGAGGGATTTAACTCGGGAAACAAGATACCTGCAAAAATGCCGCAATCAGGCTAGGGGTCTGATTGCGGCATTTTTACAGTCGGCATTTTATAACAAGTCGGGATTAAGCGCCTTATGCCTCCTAGGAAGACATCCTTCTCTCCAACTCCAGACCGTACTCAGGTTGTGATAATTGGGCTTTTACTTTAAGAATGCTCGCTCGTCTTCTTTCGTCTGATCTCCTGCTGAATTCTAAGCCATTCATTGTAATGATTTCCTGTTTTCTATGAATCTTAACGTAATAGATAAGGGAACCAATGACAGCAAAGAAGATTGCTAAAACAAAGTAGCTCGTTGCTAGAGATATATAAATTGTATAGTCATAAGTACTCATTTGTGCAGTAATTACGTCCTTAAGGAGCAAGACTTTTGAATAACCCATTCCATAGAACAATAAAGAGGAAAGATAAAAACAAATTACAGTTACATTCGGCATATTTACACCCTCCAATTAATCAAGACGATATTCTGATCTTCGAAGTTAACAACCAAGGACTCAGTGCCCCTTCTTCTTAAGTACTTCTGCCTTATTAACCACACATTGCCCAATCTCCAGTAATGCATTCGGTACATCCTCCTACATGTATCAGTCTGTTCCGACACACTGGGCACTTGCCGTTCTGGATTAGCCACTGTTCACAGGGCTCCATGCAATAGGTCCTTCGGTTGCAATCTACGCATGCATCGTTCATTATATTCGCCTCACAGTACAGGTATTTGTAATTAATGCGAACTTATGTTCTTATTATAGCGATATTCTGTACGAATATCAATAGAAAACCGCTCTTTTTTGCAATAAGATTTTGCGTTGATTAGAGTCTGTTAATCTCACGCAAACTTTAAATGACAAAATCAGGCATAGGCCTGATTTCTGCGCTTTTATGTTGTCGTCAGACTTACTGTTCAAGTATATTTTAAAGCATATAGGGGATCAAATTGCAAATATCAATCTTGTCCATATTCTATTGAATATAATACCTGTTACTCTCGGCAATATCGTTGGTGGCACCTTTTTTGTAGGGTTAGCTTATTGGGCAGGCTATAAGTATATTCCAAATCTATATAAGCTGGAAAAGGGTGCTTCTAAACAAAAATATAAAGTTCAATTTCGAAGAATCCGATCTCATCTGAGTGGAAAATAGGTACATTAACAACAATTGTCTCCACTGCCGCCCGAACAATCGCAACTCGGTTCCGTTCCAGTCAGCCAACCCATAATGATAGCGTAAGCACAACCTACCCCCGGCTTAACTTCAATGGCATTAAAGGGACAGTTTTTAACGCAAGCACCGCATTCCATACAGCGGTCCTTATCAAGAATGACCGATTTCCTGTCTTCTATTATAAATACATTATGGGGGCAAACCTCAAAGCACCTGCCGCAACCCCTGCATTGATCTGAGTTAAGTTTCAAAGTAGCAACATTTTTTAAATATCGATTTTTCATATCTTACAAAAACCTCCTTAGAGTTTAAATAAAGCTATCAACTAAAACCAAAAGGATTCCCACGACAATTAAAATAATTATCATTGGAACTGCTTTTCTCATCTCTTTCAAGACTCCCGAAAAAGAAGTGAATGTCGAAGAACCTGTAAAGTTCATTGCTAAATAAGCTGATACAGGGGGCAGAATAAATATATACCCCAGAGCTCTCAAAATACTATACTGAGGAACAGCGGTCCATCCATTAAGAATGTTAACCGTGACAGCCCAGATAAATCCCAACAACCACCCTTTCCACGCGAAAGGACTGCCTGGAATCCATGGCAGTAAGACCGGAGTTAAAACACATCCTATGATGACTGCTCCTATATAAGCGTAAAAATCAACGATTCCAAAAGGTCCTAAACCTAGTAGATTCAATAGAAAGAGCACCCCAAAAATCATCAAGGAAACTTTTGAAGTCCCAACAAGTTCTATAGGAGTCAATACAAGTCGGTCATACGCAGTGAACTTGACCCTGCGCATTTCAGCCGTTGCTTTCATTCCTGACTTGAGAAATTCTTGGAGATCCTTGGCCCTCACTGGGCCATAAACCACTTTGAAGCCAGAAAACTTGGTAACTTCGTGTGCACTTATACCCGGTGCCCCCAACTGTGGTACAATAACCGTTCTGTGAGAGACAACCTTCTCAAGTTGTACAATAGCCATTCGGTTTAGCAGCTCTTGGGTACCAAAAGTTCCTTTTCCGGCAGCACACCATACATTGACCCCCTTGGTATCCAGCACTAAAATCCAAGCATTGACCTCCATCAATTCTTTTCTTAAGCTATCGAAGCTCATTTTGTAATTTGCGGAAACAAGGACTGGAGAATTGCTATCTGGTTTTCCTACACTATAGAGTCCAGGTTCCACCTTAAAGTTCATTCTGTTAATTCCCCAACGAGCCTTCCAAGTCCCCAATATATCATTAAACGTTAATTCAGCTGACGTTTGGATGATTTTCAATTCTCTACTGGAAATTTCCATATTAGCGACACCTCTTCAAAAGATTTAGGATATAATTAAAGGACATGCTTGGAATATAGATAATTATCTATGTCACAACCGTATTATACTTCTTACATAGATAACTGTCTATATAAGAGTAAGATTTATCCAGCTGCAATCAATCTCGAGGGACTATCTCTTCTTAGTAAGCATTTTTAAACTCAGCGTAGAAACTGCATCCTAATTATGAAATAGTATCTTAATCATAGTAGTTAAATATTATGGTTAAAATATTGTAGATACTGTCAAGTGACAAACTTCTAAAAGCAGAAACAATAAGATCCGGAGGATTAAGGCCACCGGACGGAGAAGTTGAAATAAGAGTGTCTTGAAAAGCCCCTGGTTATGAGATAGAATTTTTTTAATCTGATTTTAATTTTTAACAAATTCTCCTTGAAGTCTTTTGGGTTAGAA
Organism: Desulfosporosinus shakirovi; assembly: GCF_020595055.1. GTDB lineage: Bacteria > Bacillota > Desulfitobacteriia > Desulfitobacteriales > Desulfitobacteriaceae > Desulfosporosinus > Desulfosporosinus shakirovi. The sequence goes on from NZ_JAJDOO010000003.1 coordinate 265,821, forward strand.
TACAAACATACTCAATTACATCACAAAACACCAAGGAGGAAATTTTATGACAACCCTAGAACAAGTGGAAAAACTGCGTGCCATGGCAAATGTAACCTATGACGAGGCAAAGGTCGCTTTAGATGCAGCAAACGGAGATTTGCTAGAAGCCATTATCTACCTGGAGAAACAAGGTAAGGTAAACTCACCAAGCGGAGGCGGTTATTACAGCAGCCAAAAAACTGCGGAAACAATCACAGGCGCCTACAAAGAAGCATGCTGGGAAAAGCAAGCAAAGAACTGTGACGCTGGAACAAGCTTTACTTCTCTGATTAAAAAATTCGGAGCATTTTGCATGAAGTTAATCCGCAAGGGCAACTCAAATTCCTTTGAAGTGCTCAAAGGTGAGGAAAGCAAAGCTTCTACCCCTGTCACTGGCTTTGCCTTGCTGTTGATCTTCGCCCCTTGGATTACTATTCCACTGATTATCATTGGACTATTCTTTGGTTTTCGCTATCGTTTCAACGGTCCGGATTTCAAAGACAACACCGTCAATGACGCGATGAATAGCGCGGCGGATGCAGCTGTAAACCTTAAAAAGTCCATGGAAAAATAAAAAAATATTTGAAATGGCGGGGCTTTAATGAGTTCTAAAATACTGATTATTGAGGATGAGGAAAAAATCGCCCGTTTCGTCGAGCTTGAGCTTGGCTATGAGGGCTATACCACAACAAAGGCTTTTGATGGCAGAACAGGGCTTGAACTCGCTGAAACAGGCGAGTTCGACCTCGTTTTGCTGGATGTTATGTTGCCTAAGTTGAGCGGCATGGAAGTGTTGCGCAGAATTCGCAGAACTTCCTCCGTTCCTGTCATCATGCTGACGGCGCGGGACAGTGTGGTGGATAAGGTTTCCGGCCTTGACAGCGGGGCAAGCGATTATATCACTAAACCCTTTGCCATTGAGGAGCTTCTGGCCCGGATTCGCACCGCACTCAGGAAAACCGTGCAGGAGGACGCTGTGTTGTCAGCCTCCGGCCTGCTTTTGGACGTCAGTCGCCGTACGGTTACCATGATGGGAACACCTATCGAACTAACCAAACGCGAATTTGACCTACTTCACTATCTGCTGAAAAATAAAGGATTGGTCATTTCACGAGAAGCACTGCTCGAAAACGTATGGGGTTTTGATTTCCAGGGAGAAACCAACGCCGTCGATGTTTACGTGCGTTTTCTGCGCGGAAAAATTGACGAGGTGTTCGACCTCAAATTGATTCATACCGTAAGGGGAGTGGGGTATGTGATTAAGGATGGAAAATGAGTCGGTAAACAATCCCACTAACCGTATTGGCGATAAAATACGGTTTTCTCTTGTATGGAAGCTAAACCTCAGACTATTTTTTCGTTTGCTGGCAATGTTTGTGACTCTGGATGTGGTTATGTGTCTGGTATCCACAGCAGGGCTAGTAGTTCACGCCGAACAGACTGTGGCTTCGACAGCCCAAATGCTGAAGCAAACAGGACTGCCTGCCACGGATGCGGAAAACTGGCTGGAGCTTTCCGGATACAGAGTTGTTCTTCAGACAGGCGAACCGGAAGGATTTAAACTGCCCGAAAGTTTGCAGTCCCTCATTTCCAAACACAGTATATCCGGTGTAAGGAGTATCGACCTGCCGGATTCGAAAGGCTTCCCTTTTTGGGAAGATTCAGAGGATATTACTTATAACACCATCATTGATGATCGCGGAGGTTCTTATCTTATTTCCATCCGTCTTCAGGAGACCCTGCTCATATTTGCAGGGATATTTGCTATTCTATTGATGCTGGAGCTTTTAATGCTCTTCAATAGCATCTTCTCAGGCGCTAGAAGCATCCGAGAAACCCTCCGTCCCATTGAAGAATTAGCTAAAGCTGCGCAGCATCTGAATACTGACGGCGTCTTTACTCCGGAACAACTGGAAGCTCTGGCAGGTAAGTTGGACAACATCAATGCTACAAGGCTAGATACAAGAATTTCAGTGGGCGATACTCAAAGCGAACTTAAAACTCTGGCTTCTGCCATTAACGGGATGTTAGACCGAATTAATGATTCCTACCGCTCTCAGGTGCGCTTTGTGTCAGATGCGTCCCATGAGCTAAGGACACCAATTTCTGTAATCCAGGGATATGCAAATCTGCTGGATCGCTGGGGAAAGAATGATGAAAAGACGTTGCAGGAATCTATCGACGCCATCAAAGATGAAACAGCGAATATGAAAGGCTTGGTGGAACAACTTTTGTTTCTGGCGCGAGGAGACAACAACACCATGGCTTTGCAAATAGAACGTTTTGAACTATCTGCTCTTGCGGAAGAAATACTGCGGGAAACCCAAATGATAGACAGTGGGCACGAATACAGTTCGAGTGTTATGTCCTTTTTTATTAACGCGGATAAAGGGCTTATTAAACAGGCGGTCCGGATACTGATCGACAATGCTATTAAATACACTCCCACTGGTAAAAAGATCACTATTTCTGTTTCAGGAGCAGACAACTATGCCCGGTTGACCGTACAAGATGAAGGTATTGGTATAGCTCCTGAAGCTGTTCCTCAGATTTTTGACCGGTTTTTCCGTGCCGACGAATCCCGCGCCAGAGCTACGGGCGGAACCGGACTGGGCCTGTCCATAGCAAAGTGGATCGCTGAACGGCATGCCGGACACATGGAGGTCTTGAGCAGGCAGGATATCGGAACTAGAATTTCCATTGTACTCCCCACCGCAAGCGATTCATGATCGAGGATTGTACTGTACAGGAGTAAAATGATATTCCACATATGGAACAATTTCTTAGAAAGATCTAAGGAATAGAGTAATTAGGCACTCTTCATAATTTAGAAGAGTGCCTAATTACCCTATTCCTTTTTGGAAGACTTACGTCAGCGAAGTCTCGATGTTCAGTTTTAGCTGAACGAGTTAACTTTACGATGCCGTCAACAGCTCCGGTAAATAGGTAGCAATCCCCGGGAAAAGCGTCAACAAGATTAAACAAATTACAATGGTACCCAGAAATGGCCATACCCCTTTAAAGATTGTTTCTAAGGGGATCTCCGGAGCTACTCCTTTAATAATATAAACATTCATTCCTACCGGAGGGGTAATAACACCCATGGCTACTACCAAAACTACAACGACCCCAAACCAGATGGGATCATAGCCCAAGGTATCCACCACTACAGGGAAAAATATAGGAATGGTCAATAAAACCAACGCTAGAGCATCAATAAAACAGCCTAGAATGAGGTAGATGAAGAGAATCATCCCCATGATGGCAAAAGGTGGCAAAGGAAGAGCTCCAACCCAATTTGCCAGTTCAAAGGGCACTCTGCTTACGGCCATAAACCGACCAAAGATCACAGCTCCGGCAAGCATGAGCATAATCATAGCGGTGGTTCGAGTAGTATCATATAATGACTTTTTCAGTGCTTTCCAACCTAGCCGTTTTTCTAAGAGACTGACAATTAGTATCCCACCGGCACCCACCGCACCTGCCTCAGTAGGCGTAAACCAACCGGCAAAAAGGCCGCCAATTGAAAGAATAAATACCGCCAAGGCTTCCCCCAGTCCTCCCCGAAGAGCATGAATTCTTTCTCCCCAGCTTGATTTGCTTCCAGCCGGTCCCAAACTCGGGTTGCGTAAAGTAAGCAAGTAAATCATACCCATATTTAAGAACATCAGCAGAATTCCAGGAATGATCCCTGCCATAAAAAGAGTTCCCACAGACTGTTCCGTGGCTGTGCCATACAAAATAAAAATAACGCTAGGGGGAATCATTACCCCTAAAACGCCCCCGGCAGCAATACTGGCTGTGGATAATGATTTGTCATAATTATATTTATCCATCTCAGGCAGTGCAATGGCTGCCATTGTTGCCGCAGTTGCAGTATTGGAGCCACAAATCGCTCCGAAAATTGCACAAGCTGCTTGTGTTGCAATTGCCAGACCACCAGGCATATGTCCTACCATTTTATAGGCAAAAACATACAGGCTCGTGCCAATTCCTGAATAATAAGCCAGAAACCCCATCCAAACAAACATGGCGATAACACTAAGCGAATAAGAAGTGAAAGTATTATACAGTTCTTTGGCCACCATGTCCGAAGACGCAGGTACAGTAGTAAGATAGCTGAATCCAACAAAACCAACGAGTGCCATGGCATAGGCAATCGGCATTCGTACTATTACCAAGCCAAAGAAAATTGCGATCCCAATTAGCCCAACTAAAAATACACTCATGGTGTCACCTTCTTAGCCGTATCGTTCCCGAGAACTGCTCTGAACGAAGCCAGGGACTTGAACAACAACACCAGGCAAAGCCCCATTAGTCCGAAAGCAACTAAATAAATAAAGGGGTAAACGGGTATCTCTGCAGAAGGGGAAACAAGCCCTTTTATCTTCATAGAATAACCAAATTTCCCAAGGGACCAGACTGCAGCGGTCCACAACATCAAAGAAGTGACATTAACGAATACCGCTGCAATAGATTGAGTTTTCCGCGTAAAGTGTTCTATGATAAAGCTAACCGCAATATGCCCGTCTTGAAAAGCACAGTGTGCCAGAGCCAAGGCCACCCCCATTGCTGTTATAAAGCCTACAAGCTCATAAGTCCCCAAAATGGGCTGGTTGAAAATTGTCCGTAAAATAATATTTGCTACAATCAACAGCATCACGGAAAAAAAACATAGACCGGCTAATTTATCCAAGATACTGCTTATTCCTTTTACTATGTCAACTAATTGTTTCAACTCCGGATTCCCCCTCAGGATTTACTGATACTCTTTATTATATTGATCCGCAAGACTTTTCACTTTATCTAAGATTTCTTGTCCTGGTTCTCCCTTTTGATTCATTTGGGCTACATAATCATCCTGAATGGGTTTTATTAAACTAATCCATTGATCCTGTTCTGCTTGAGAAAGGGTAATAACTTCCATCCCTTTTTCAGCAGCATACTTTAACGCAGATTCATCTTGTGCATCCCACAAACCCATGGCAACTTCTTCAAAGAACTTTTCATTTACCGTTTCAATTGCTTTCTGATCTTTAGGGTCCAAGGAGTCCCATTTGCTTTGGTTCATGGTGATATAGAACAAATTATTGTATAAGAAAGGGGAAAAGGTTACATACTTGGTTACTTCCGCCTGCTTCCAACCCTGCAGAACTTCTACCGGACCTAGATTTCCCTTTACGACGCCCTTCGATAATGCTTCGTAGGCTTCAGATTGAGCCATTGCCACTGGCGTAGCTCCCAGAGCCGCAAGACTTTTAGCGCTAAGACCTGTAGCTCTGATTTCTAATCCTTTCAAATCCTTAAGTGCACGTACAGGTTCTTTAGTATATAAATCCCCAGGGCCTGTTGTAAACACCATCATCAACTTTGTGTCTTGGACCTCCTTAGGATTAATTTGTTTGATCCCTTCCCAAGCAACTTTACTTGCAGCCTTGGAATTGACGTACTTAATACCCGGCAGTTCAAAAACCTCCGATACCGGAAAACTGCCCCGAGTATAGGAAAAACAAGAAAGACCCAAATCTGCCACACCATTGACCACTCCGTCATAAACCCCGTCAGCCTGTAAAAGTGTCTGTCCCGGGTAACTGGTAATCTTTACTCTGCCCTCAGTTGCAGCGTCGATCGCCTTGGCCCATGGCTGCACTAACTCTTTCTCAGCTGGGTGTGTAGCAGGAAAGAAATGGGCCAACTTTAACTCGACTGTTTGAGATTTTGTTTCAGCAGGAGCAGATGCTGTCTGTCCACATCCCGAAACAAAGAGCAAATTCAGTGCCAGTGCCCCTAATAAAATTCCTTTCCCAATTGACCTTAACTTAATTGATTTGTATAATCCTTTTTTCACAATCATCTCTCCTTATATGTTTTAAACAATAAAAAAAACTCCCACTAGGAGTTAGAAAAACTGGGAATCGCCCTAAATCCGCAACAAAATAAACGGATACAGGGAATAAACCACATCCATAATTCTACCACCCTACAACTATCCTACACAGTATGAAACAACCGTTACCTACCCTTACAACTACCCTACATATCCTACACACCTGCAGAAAATCCATCTACTCAAGGACACTTAACACTACTATAATATTCTACATTAAAATACCACACTTCTTTGTAAAAATCTAGTTATTATTTCAGAAGTTTTTAAAACCTGCGATGATTAGCTGGAAGACAAACAGCGACCTCCCATAACCCTCCCTACCTTGAACTTCGGTAACAGGAGGGCTTTCTATATCGTCACAGTACCTTTTAGCCGTTTCTTTTCCTAAAGCAATCTATGAGCTAACGAGCCCGCCCCAAGTATGCCTCTTGAATAGATGAGTCCGCAATGATATCCAGAGAATTACCACTATGGGTAATACCGCCTCTTTCCATCACTAAGACGCTGTCCGCCACTTTTAGGGCGGATTTGGTATTCTGTTCTACAAGGATTATCGTGACGCCGGTGTTTTTTAACTTGACCAGAATAGACATTATCTCCCGAACTACCAATGGAGCCAGCCCAATCGAAGGTTCATCGAGCATTAGGAGGGCAGGCCGAGACATTAAGCCCCTGCCAATTGCCAACATCTGCTGTAAACCACCGCTTAAACTGCCCGCCTGATCACTCTCTCTGCCTTTTAAAGCCGGAAATAGCTCTAGTATTTCTTGAATATCGTTCATTAATACTGGCTTATCTTTTCGATAACGATGGAAAGCTCCCAACATGAGGTTATCAAGGACACTCAAAGAGCTGAAGATTTCTCTTTTTTCCGGAACAAGGCTTATGCCTTGCCTAACAACCTGTTCCGTTTTTTGGCCGGTAATTGATTTACCTTTAAAAATAACTTCCCCTGCAGTCGGCTTGTACAGGCCGGCTACAGTCCCTAACAGAGTACTTTTCCCTGCCCCATTTGCTCCTAAAACAGCCAGCAGTTCTCCTTCTTTGACCTCTAGGGACAGCTCTCTGATGGCCTGTACGTAGCCATGATAAACACCCAGGTTCTTAATTCTAAGCAATCTTTTCATCCTCTCCAAGATATGCTTTAATGACCTCTGTATTTGCCTGGATTTCCGCGGGCGTACCTTCCGCGATCATTTGTCCAAAATTTAAGACAACGATCCTGTCGGCAGCTTCCATCACCGTTTGCATGTCGTGTTCAATCAGGATCATAGCGGTTCCTTTCGTCTTAAGTTCCTTTAGATACCCTGTCAGGATCTCTGTTTCTGCGGGGTTTAAGCCAGCCGCAGGTTCATCAAGCAGTACCAACGCAGGATGAGAAGCCAACGCTCTGGCTATTTCCAAGAGTCTTTGTTTTCCGAAGGGTAACTCGGAGGCAAAAAGTCCGGCAGTCTCCACCAGCCCAATGTCTTCGAGTAAAGTCAGGGATTCCTCCCTGATCTTTCTTTCTTCACGGCAATTTCCCGGAAAGGTGAAGAATGAACGCAGAAAACCTTTTTTGCTTCTAAGATGTGCTCCAGCCATAACGTTTTCCAACACCGTCATGTTGCTGAAAAGTTGCAGATTTTGAAAGGTCCTGGTGATACCGGCAGAAGCAATCTCAAAGGGTTTAAGACCTACTATATCCCTGCCTTTTATGACGATCAAACCCTTCTCCGGTGGCAGCGTCCCGGTAATAATATTAAAGAGTGTGGTTTTTCCTGCACCGTTAGGACCAATCAGAGCAACAATGCTTCCTTCAGCCACCCTAAACCCAATATCCTTAACCGCAGCAATACCGCCAAAATGTTTGGTAACCCCACTTAACTCAAGAAGCATTCATAATCCCCCTTTCATCCTCTTATTTTAACGTCCGCCTTTAACTGCTTTTTGAGAGGTATTCTGAAGTATTGACCCATCCCGCTTAACCCTTTAGGTTGAAAAATCATCAGGCCCACCAGAATTACTCCGTAAATGATAATCTGATATTCGCCGCCTGCCCCAGGTATTAATAAAGGCACAATTTCGCGCAGTAATTCGTTTAAGGCAACCACCACGACCGCTCCTATTACCGGTCCCCAAAAAGTGCCCAACCCCCCGATTACCGCCATTAAGACAAATTGGACTGAAGTATGAAAACTGAACGGAGACGGACTGATGAAACTAACATAAAAAGCATATAATCCCCCAGCAAGTCCAGCCAGCAAAGCACTGAAGACGAAGGCCTGCAACTTAAGCCGAGCACAGTCAATACCTGCATTTTCTGCTGCATATTCACTTTCTCGAATCGAGCAGAGTGCTCTGCCGGTCCGTGAATGGACCAGATTATAGATTCCTATTAACAACATCAACAAAATAAGCCAAACAAGCAGATAGAATTTCTGATCACTGTCAAACTCAAAACTTCCGATGGAAAGATTGGGGATTCCGCTCATTCCTGACGGTCCACCTGTCAGTTCCCCACCCTCATTGAAGAAAATATGAACTAAAATTCCAAAACTGAGCGTCGCTAAGGCTAGATAAAGTTCACGCAGCTTGAGGGTCTGTCGGCCGATGAGTCCGGCAATGATTCCCGGAAGTATTGCTGAGGCCAAAAGCGCCAAAAGTGTGGGCCAGTGAAACCGCGTCGATATTATAGCTGCTGTGTATCCACCCAAGCCGAAGAAAGCAGCATGCCCAAAGGAGACCTGACCAGCATATCCCATCAAAATCCCTAAGCCTTGTACGATGATCGCATAAAGACCGATGATGACTAGCGTGCTGTACAAGTAATTGCTTTCTGCCACCAGAGGAATTATAAGCAGCAGCAACAGGATGATAAATCCTCGATAATTTTTTAGTTTCATTTTATAACCATGCCTTTCGTTCAACTCATCCTCTCTTCAAGCTGGGGTTTGCAATCATATCTTTCTCTCTCTTATAGCCCCAATAATTCCCTCAGGCCGAAACAGGAGTACACCCAATAAAATAATCATGGAAATGGCATCTTTTAACCCGGAAGATATGAGTCCAGAGCTGAAGGACTCCAGAATACCCAAGAGAATACCCCCTATAACTGCGCCGCCGACATTGCTCAAACCCCCGATAGCGGCGGCCACAAAACCCTTCACACCCAACATGAACCCCATATCATACGTCACCATGGTAATTGGACCGATGCTCACCCCAGCCGCTGCCCCTAGACCACCAGCAGCCACAAAGGCTAAAAAGGAGATGGTATTCAAGTTTATGCCCTGAAGCCTTGCTCCTGTTTGGTTATAAACCGAAGCTTTGACCGCTTTGCCCCAAAAGGTATGCCCAAAAAAGCCATATAACCCAGTCAGGGTAACCCCAACCAGAGCAAAAATCCAGATACTCTGAGGATTTAAGGCAGCTCCGCCCAGGACCATGGACCCGCCTTTAGAAAAGGCGGGCAGAGAATAGGTCTCTGTTCCCCAAATAAGGAGGGCTAATCCTCGCAAAGAAATCGAGAGACCGATAGTAATTATCAGCATGCTAAGGTTACTGGCACCTCGTGCTCTGTAGATTGTCAGACGCTCCAGCAATCCACCCAAGATTGCTACTAGGATTACTGATACGATAAATACAGCAATCATAGGCATTCCTGTTCCCTGCAAACTGACAGCCAACAGAGCCCCAATCACGACAAACTCGCCCTGTGCCAAGTTCAAAATACCCGTGACATTAAAGGTCGTAACCAGGGTTAACGCAATGATGGAGTATATGCTTCCCAAAGTCAGTCCGGTAAATAAAAGTTGTAATAGTTGTTCTTCCATCAATCAAACACCCCGTTATTCTATAAGCTTCCATTTCCCTTGGTCTACCTGCACTAAAACTGCGGAATCTTCCTTCAGACCGTTGTGATCCTGAGGGGTCATGTTGAACACTCCTGAAATTCCAACAAATCCTTGGGTTTTTTCCAACTCATCCCGGATCGCCACGCGATCTGGACCAGCCTTCTCTAGAGCGTTTACTAACAGATTGAAGGCATCCCAAGCATATCCTCCAAAGGAATTGGGCTCAGCATTGTACTTCTTCGAATAATCAGCAATATAACTTTCCAGAACTTTTTTCTGGGAATCATTATCTGAGATTTGTTGGGTCACAGAAAGTTTACCGATGGGTAAGATAACGCCGTCTGCAGCGCCCTGAGCCAGCTCAATAAATTTTTGGTTGCCTACCCCATGACTGTGAATCAAAGGAATAGAAAGGCCAATATCTTTGAAATTCTTGGTCAGAATGGAAGCCGAGGGTGGGATCGCCCAAACTATCGCAACTTGCGCCTCGCTCGCCTTAACCTTAGTTAACTGAGGCGTCATATCTTTGTCATTAGCATCAAATTTTTCTTCGGCAACAATATCGATCCCGCTATCCTTAACAGCGGCGGAGATGGCCTTCTTCCCATTGTCGCCGTAGGAATTATTCATATACAAAAAGGCTATTTTATTCTGGTTGTTTTTCTTTAAATAACTAATAATCTTATTGATCATCACAATATCGCTTTGGGCAGTTTTATAGACCCATTCCCGCTCACTGGTCGGCTCAACGATGCTGCTGGCAGCCGCTAAGGATATCATGGGAACCTTTTCACTTTCAACCGTCTTAATCATGGCCATGGAGGTTCCACTCGAACTGGCCCCTAGAATAGCAAGGGCACCTTTCTCAATCAGCGTTTTAACTGCCAAAACACTTTCCGTTTCGTCACTTTTGTTATCCATGATAGTCAAGTCGATAGGATGTCCTTTAACCCCGCCATTAGCGTTTAGCTTTTCAACCATCATTAGCAAGGTATCCCGTTCAGGGACTCCCAAAGAAGATGAATTTCCGCTGATATCCAACACTGCCCCAATTTTGTACGGTTCATTGCCGCCAGTACTCTTTACATCGGCTTCTTTGGTCGGGCTGCAGGCACTGATCAGAAGGCTTAATACCAATAGAAGTGCAAGCCATAGTTTACTTTTTAACCTCATTGTTATCTTTCTCATGTAGATCTCTCCTTACAATTTTTTATTTAACCGTCAAGACTCCCACTGCGCTTACGGCGATAATCTCCACCGGAGACCACCGTACTGGAGACTTACGCCACCGAATTCTCTATGTTCAACTTTAGTTGAACGAGGTTCACTAAGATCATCCGATCTATTGAGCCTTTCACCTCCTCGTTTAAAGAATAAAGAACAAAAAAATAAACACATCTCATCCCTCAAGGGACGAAAAGTGTTTTTTCGCGGTACCACCCAGATTGAGTCTGTAAAAGACCCCTCCTCATTGCAAGTACGGAAATAAAATATAATTAAATATCTATTTCTTATACCCCCTTCCTTTTAACGGTGGAAGTCTCCGACCAAACCTACTTTCCCTAGGGTTTCAGTCTGGCAGCTCAGGAGTGAACCTTCAACGGTTGATACTTTAGCAGCGCTTTCAGTCTATGACGCTCCCTCCCTGAAAAGACCCTTCCGTTTACTTTACCCCGTCATCACAATTAAAAATATAGGTTATGTTGGTGGTATCTTACCAGTTTTTCTTTCCTAGGTCAATAGGTCGTTGCTCTGTCCGCATGCACCCAGTGAAAATAATCGAAAAGTGGTATATAATAAGTTGGAAATCAATGGTGAGGTGGGGATAGTTCATGGAGCCAATTAATAAATCGATTGTACAATCTGCCCTGGACGGTTTTCTTAACCGCGACGTTTACCTCCATTTAGAGACGACCAATGGAGCTTATGCCGTCCATAGGAAAGAAAGTAATATGACTGTGGGAGCGTATATTCGCAATGGTCGTATCTGCTTTGAACGCGGGATCATCACGGGTGAGGGTCCATACCGCGTGGGGCTTAAGATAGACCTGGGCTGGGTTTACGCCGAAGGTCTAACGGATTTTGAGACAGACCAGGAAGGTCGGCTCTTGCTCGCCGGTCATGATCAAGATGGGCGCCTGGCTGTAGCTTTAGAACTCAGTTTATCCCCTTTTGAATTGTAAATTAAATTAATGTGGGAGGAATAATTCTTGGAACAACACGTTCTCGTAGTTTTCCCACACCCAGACGATGAAACGTTTGGCTGTGGCGGAACCATAGCACAATTCACTAAATCGGGTGTTCCTGTCACTTACGTCTGTGGTACTATGGGCCAAATGGGGCGCAATATGGGAAGGCCATTCTTTGCCAACCGGGAATCGTTGCCAAGTATTCGGGAAGCAGAGTTGGAGAAAGCTTGTCAGGCTATCGGCATTCAACACCTGATTAAGCTTGGGTTGCGAGATAAGACAATTGAGTTTGAAGACCCGGAACAATTGACCGATAGAGTTGAACAGATCCTCAAAGAGGTCCGCCCCTCTCTGGTCATAACTCATTATCCGGGATATGCAGTGCATCCGGATCACAATGCTCTAGGTGACGTGACGATCCGCGCCGTCTCTCGTCTTTCCGTTCGGGAACGCCCGATTGTCTACGCTCATGCTTTTGCACTCGACTGTCAGGATATCCTCGGCGCGCCAGATATTATCAACGATATTAGTGCAGTGTCAGAGATGAAGTTGGCTGCGATTCGAGCACACAGGTCACAATCCCAAGTAATTCTCCCGCGTCTCGGGAATGGACAATTCAAGAATCCATCATCCAAAAACTCATATAGCCATATGCTCAAGCGTGAATCTTTCTGGACTTACCATTTTTCGTAAGAATTAAGAAGTCTTCACAAGTATATTCTATAAAAACCTGCTCAATAGACAGCTCAATATACTTAAAGCTTTTTTGATTAGCATTCCTCCCCCTTTTAGGGGGAGGAATTTTGCTTTATGCGGCTATTTTACTTAGCGGCATTTGACCTTGACTGATTTAGCGATACATGTTCTTGATTTACGTTATTTTTTATATAAACAAACCAATAAACTCCAGCCACAAAAATTGATCCCCCAACAATGTTTCCAAGAGTTACAGGAATCAAATTATTGGTTATAAAGGTCCCCCAATTTAAGCTTGCTAGCACTTGAGGAGTAAGATGAGATTCAGCTACCCAACTTGGATTTGCCTTTGCCAATATTCCAGCGGGAATATAATACATATTTGCTATGCTGTGTTCAAAACCGGATGTGATGAAAAGCCATATCGGGAAGAAAATTGCAAGTATTTTGCCTACCATGTCCTTTGCTCCATATGCCATCCAAACTGCCAAGCAGACTAACATATTACACATAATTCCTAAATAGAAGGCCGACATAAATGGCAATCCTACTTTATAGGCTGCTATTTTAATAGTCACTCCACCCAGAACATTTGCACCGCTATCGTATAATCCAGAATGAACCATCATATAGGCAAGAAGTATGGCCCCAATAAAATTACCACTATAAACGAAAAACCAATTTTTAAGCATGTCATTAAATTTAACTTTGCCATCTAAGACTCCGCCTAAAATCATTGTATTCCCGGTGAACAATTCTCCACCTGCTAATACAACTAACATAAGTCCTGTTCCAAAGATAGCACCTGCCAGAACTTTCCCCAGACCATAAGTTTCTGGCTTTGCAAATAGATTGAAGGCTGCCATATTTGAGCCTTCGGCAGCAAAAGCTATAAAAGCCCCGGCAAGAATCCCCAAAATAAATTGATTTGAATATTTCATACCTACTTTTTTTATTCCTGCCTGTATAGTGGCATGAGTTATTTCAGATGGTGGCAAATAACCTTTTGTCTCCATTTTTTATCACTCCTTTACTTTAACAAACTTCCAAGCAGCAAGATTTTCTCAGTAGGAACTTTACTCGAGGATTAAGACAGTTTTGTTTAATTTGATTGCTCCTTTCTCAATCAAAGTGTTGACGAGGGCACCAGCAACTTAAGATTATATCTGAGCAAACCAGGTGCCTGTAATTTACTTTATCTTTCACCTCAAAGACTGTCACGCATATTAACTTAAATAAAGCGTTATGTGGATAATTAATATATTTCGAAAGTTTTGTAAATTAGAGCTATAGGGAATTTTTGCTTATCCATCCATGGGTAATAATCTCCTTACCCAGTTATAAAGCGGCATGAGCCCGGTTTAATACCGAACTCATGCCGCTTACTTAAGTTTCTTTATTTATAGTCTATTTGTCAGACTGTCTGTAAAAGGAGACATTTATGAAGGTATAAATAACTTTACAGGTCTGCCGATACCGTATTTAAGTTTGGATATTAATACTCCACGGTCTTCTAAGAATTCGAGATAGCGACGTACTGTTACCCTGGTCAGCTTCACCCCTTCAGCGACCTCCTCTGAAGAGAGAGGCCGGCGATTTGTTTGTAAAAATTGTGTTATTTGAACAAGAGTTGTTTGATTCAAGCCCTTTGGCAACTCCTCTTCTGCAATAAACCAGGCAGTATCGAGTTTGGGTTTTTGCTCTTGCTCAGCAGTGACGGCAGTTTGGATTACACCCTCACTACCTTGGGTCGACTCTGTAACCGTACCAATATTAATTTCAATTGGTTCACTTTCTTGATTACTGCTGGTCGCCCGATTAATTTCCCCTGTAAATGACTGGAACTGCTCCACCATTTGGTTAAAGGCATCCTCCAGTTCCTCAATTTCTTTGGTACCGGAAACTTTGACCTTTTGAGTCATGTGTCCGGTTGCAACATCCCTGGTTCCTAACATGATATTATGCAAGGGATTAATGATAACTCTTTGAATGAAAAACCAGGTAAGAAGTGCTATCAAAATTGTTAAGGCTAATCCCAGTACCGCCATTGTAATTAAAGATCGAGTGATTATTTCCTGTTCATAGGCATGAGAGATTCCTACATAAAAAATCCCAATAATGTTTCCGTTTTCCGCTCGTAATGGAGCATAACCCGATTGGTGCCACTGGCCAACAACATTAGCTTCTCCTATATAAGTCTGACCATCCTCCAGTACTGTCTGGGCTACATTAGCAGAAACCTTGGTCCCAATCACACGTTCACCGTTTGAACCAAGTACCGTGGTCGCTACCCTTGTATCCCCCAAAAATATGGTCACTGTGTCCCCCGTAAGGCGCGACAAATAATCGACCAGGTCATTATTAAGGTTGATCTTAGTAGTTCCTTTATAAAGGTTCCCCTCTTGCACTGACCATGAGCCAGGATATGTCTTATCAATGATTTCTCCACAGGTTGTTAAATCTGTTTGCGCTTTTATTATAGTCGCCGCCACAACGCGGTCTTTCATATACCAGCCAAGAACTGCGAGGAAGCAAACTGCCAGCAAAAAGAGCGAACCCAGCAATAATATTAGGATTTGATGTTTAAGCGAACGCACGCAATCACCTCTTTCGTCGACTTCATTATTGTTTTTTCGAACCTCAATAGAGTGGGTATTCTAAAAATATTTATAAAAAGTGTTAGAATATTTATTAATTAATTAATTCGCAAATTATGTTGAAAATACCTTCTCTAATAGTCTACTCTATAAATATTACTACTTAGGTCTTGCTAATTTATCGAAAAGTCAAGACTTTACAAGGGTTTAAGGGTAGTTTTCTTAATCAATATGTGCATAAAAAAACAGCCTTTGGCATCAAAAACCGTGTACATGGAGTTAAAATCAAATGTTGCATCGATGCACCATTTGGCCTCTCTTCCCCGACGGGGGGAGTAACTCACTGATTCTGTCAGCCATTTGAGCCACTCCCCATGGGGTGCCAGCTCTTTGATTTCCCGTCAAAAGCCGTCCGATCCCAACGGCATCTACGCAGCATTTTGCTGCTTTGTTCCTTGATAAAGTTAACCTCGGACGGGATTTGCTCGGGCGTCGTTGGAAATTTCCATCCTCATACCGGCTGCCAATCCCTTTATAGAATGGCTTTTCAGATCCCGCTATAGGATATGCCGAGCCCCAGACAAGCGTGAGGGCTATAGCGCCAATCCACCCTTGTCGGATTGCCCAAAGTCTGAGTTGGATATTAAGGCGGAAAATCCTAATATTCTGGTTGCCGTTCATTCCTTTTACTCGTTATTATTATTCTCTTTGTATAATATACCCTGTTCTGATACTAAAGAAAACCTTCACCGTTGATGTAACAAGCATATAAGAACACCGAAATCAGGCCTAATTTCGGTGTTCTTATGTCCTAGAGGTATCAAATGGTTATAGGTTCTAATTTATCATTAAGAATCAAAGCACCGTAGTGTTTTATTTGAGAAAGAGGAATTTTTGTATTATCTGACAGAACTACTCCGACCTTTCCGGGATAATATCTCAGAAATTTATCAAGGATTTCGATTGATTCACATTTAATGATTAATGGTTTTTTAATTAAAAAGCTAATGGTGCTGATAAATCCCCATACATCAAACAATTCATTCATATTACTAAAATCAATTAAAAGATAATCCATATTTGCTGTTTTATAATCTTGTAATAAGTTATAAAAGTCACCGTTTTTTAACATATTTACAGTAGTATCTTCTTTAAAAGAAAGTTCTTCAACCGCATATTCCTTGTCTTTCGAAAACACCAGATAATTAAAGGCAGAAGTAATAGTTGAACTGGATTTTATATCTAAATTCGGTGCTTTGACCCCATCAAGTTCTTTCTTTATGGCACTTATAAATTCCGGAGTCGTTCCACAACATCCGCCAATAAGCCTTACTCCATTCTCTACAAATTCTTTTGTATACGAACTAAATTGGTCTGGTTCTTGCTTATAGACTGCCTCTCCATTCAATAATACAGGCATCCCGGCATTTGCCTTTACTGAAAGAGGAATAGATGCCACCGAATGCATTTTTTTAATGGGTTCAAGCAAACTATCAGGACCGCCCGAGCAATTAGCACCCATTACTGCCACTCCTAATGATTCACATACTAGAGCACATACTTCTGCCGAATTACCCGATAGGGTTCTACTGTTGTCATTAAATGTTGCTGAGGCAATAATTGGCAGACTTGTGGTTTCTTTAGCTGCTAATATAGCAGCCCTTAATTCATTTAAATCCGTAAAAGTTTCAAAATTAACGACATCTGCACCTGCATCTTCTATTGCCCTTAATTGCTCTTTAAAAATACTGTAGGCTTTATCAAAACTTAAATCCCCCGCGGGTTCTAATATCATACCCGTAGGACCCACTGAAGCGGCGACATAAGTGTTATCCCCGGCAACTTCTTTAGCTAATTTAACGCCCTCGAAATTTACTTGATAAGTTTTATCCCCTAAACTATGCTTATCTAAGGTAATTCTATTGCCTGGGAAAGTATTGGTTTGAATTACGTCAGACCCTGCATTTTTGTATAAACTATATAGATTTTTAACCTCATCCGGTTTTGATAAATTCCATGATTCTGAAGCCTCGTTACCTTTTAAACCTCTCTTTTGAAGCATAACCCCTTTAGAACCATCATATAGTAAAACCTTTTCCTCGATGGAACTTAGAAAACTTTTCATGACTTGACCTCCTTGAAAAATAGATAGATGAAAGTGCTGTTAATTATACTAAACTATACCTTATCTCTAAAGAATTCTCTACTTTTAGATTATCCCCTGTCATAATCTAATCAGTTTGATATTTTCCTTCGGAATATTTAAGTTTAGCTTTATTTTTCCAATTAATCTCTAAATTCGTACTCTACTAAATCATAACAACCAAACCAAGACTACTCGTTTAAAAGAGCATCACGCCCAAAAAAAATAAGGACTTCACGTCATCAAAACGAGAAACCCCATACAGGAGAAATATCGAATTCTGAAAAACGACCCTTGAGTTATTAGATGGAATTACTCAATTTGTCTACAAACTGCATAAACTCGGACATCCTTTCAACTAGAACCTTTGTCAATGAATCTATCCCCTTCGCTAAGGGTTCCATTTTGCGCCAACGAAGCTCTGAGCCATAGGAATGCCTAAACATATGACGAAAACGTCGATATTCATCTAATTCCTCTGCTAAATCACGTGAGATTATACTCGGTCGTACATCCGGAATCTCAATAGTCATAGAGCGTAATAACTCCCGATGATAGTCTCCGCCTGATGTCAAGCCTCCATCAAAAACTCTGGAAATACGCTCAAAAATTGATTCGATACCAGTATAGTAATGATGTAAATACCCCGCACAGGCCATCAAATCAGATCCCCGTACTATCCCATTCTCACTTTCCAAGACTTGAGTCATCCCTATAATGTCATCTGTTATTTTTCCAATCGATTTTAAATCGTCTTTAATATCTACAATAAGCCTTTTGTACTGAACTCGTTTCTTCTCTTTCCCCGTCATACCCTCACCCCATCCCTAAGAATACGCTCTTTCATGGATTCTTGAGCAAATTCAAATTGTATGAAATCCAGAGGAAAAGGTTCTGCAATATCTTCGGCAATTCGATATGCCTTAAAATAATCCTCTTCCGCCAGTTGTTTCACCGCGATGTCAATATCGGAATCCATGTCAAATGCATTCGTCGTCAGTGAACCAATAAGATATACTTCAATATTGGGAAATTCTTCTCTGAGAGCCTCAGCGATTTTCTCCGCTCTTTCATATGCTTTCTTATAGTAAGTTAAGCGCCTTTGTTCCTCATCTTTAATTCTCGATTTATGCCCTTCGACGTATGGAGTTATGTCCATAGTCTGTCCTCCATCACAACATTTTCCTATATATACCATACCATAAGTGAGCCAAAGGGACAATAGTCGCAGACGACACCTAACTCAAAATAAACTCTGAGCTGCCGCAATCGCCATCTGAGCGAGAGGGGTTGGGTATAGACCAATTGCTATGGTTATGAGCATGGTAAAGACCATCGTAAACTTCATCGCTCCATGGACTGGAACATCCGGTAAGCCCTCCCCTTCGGCGAGGAACATGACCTTAATCACTGAGAGATAATAGTATACGGAAATCATACTCATGA
>NZ_JAJDOO010000040.1 GCF_020595055.1 Desulfosporosinus shakirovi
TGATCTGCCTTTAGGAATTCGGATGGTTTTTGCGAACATTTATTGACACTATCATGTTGGAAAAAAGAATATGTTTGTTTTTCTTTTTAAAGGGCTGTGTGAAACTAAGTTTCGACACAGCCCCATCCAAGAGTGAGAGGGTATTATTCTTCCGGTTCTTCCACTAACTCCGTGCTATCACGCAAAATCACGGTAGTGAGCGGCTTTTCCGAGAGACTGAATAGGGCGGCAGCAACCTCGTGGAGGTATCCATGATCAGCATCAGGCCTCACGTAGTTTAAGCTCTTTTGCTTGATTTGGGGACCGCCGGCAGGTGTCAACCCGTCTTCATATTTCAACACTAAGGTTGAAGTCAACGGCTTATCAATGATAGGCATCTCTTTCCCTCCCCCCTTGATCCAGAGGCCGATGGATTCGGCATGGTTGTATATAATATGAATTTGCTTGTACTATGGTTACTGTAGGGAAGCATCTTTGTCCAAACCGCATTTTTTTATTGGCGATATAGCCTTCACGCTTGTCTGGGGCTCGGCATATCCTATAGGGGTATCTGAAAAGACATTCCGCAAAGGATGGGCAGCCGATATGAGGATGGAAATCTCCAACAGGACGCCTGAGCAAATCGCGTCCGAGATTAATTTTATCAAGGAAGAAAGCGGTAAAATGTTGCTTAGCAACGCAGTTGAGATCGGAGGTTGTCTGACGGAAGCCAAAGAGCTGGTACCTCATGGGGAGTGGCTCAAATGGCTGACTGAATCAGTGAATTACTCCCGAAGTACAGCCAGCAGACTGATGAAAACCTTTAGGGAGTACGGGCCTGTCCTCTCCTTCCCCGAAGGGGAAGAAAGGCCAAATGGTGCATCGATGCAACATTTGAACTACACCCAAGGACTCATCCTCTTTGGGATCCCGCTAGAGGATCGGGATCAATTTATAGCGGACAATGATGTTGGAAACAAGAGCCAGCGGGAGCTGCGGCAGACAATCAATGAAAGGGGCCGGACGCCTCAGGAAGAAGAGCTTCAAGAGCCGGAAAATCAGGTGACACAAAAGCAAGGAAAAATGGAAGAGGCAGCGGATAAGGCAATAGATGAACCTATGGATAAACCTATGGAACTGATCCCGGTGGAAAGGAAAATCATCAAGCCGAAAACTGTGCAAACTGCGCTGCCAGTAGAGAATACCAATGCCGACAGCGTGAAATACGACGCCCAATACGCCATGCACCGCGACAACATGCTCAGTGCCTACGGGGAGCTGCTGAAAACTCTCGTTGACTTAAACAGAGTAGACTCAGCGAAGAAGGAAGTAAACAGGAAAGAGGCGTTAAAGATAGCGACTAACATGGTGGAGACGCTGAAAAAATATCCTCCTGGGATTAAGACAAATTTGAATATAAAAGAGGACAGAGACTAACGCACAAAGAGATGCCGGCAGCGGCATCTCTTTAGTATCCTCAAGGCACGTAGAGACCATAATCCTGTTGACTTAGTATAATTTACTTGTCGACAAATAAATCGTAATAAAGAAGAGAAGACAGTTATTATATATGCCATTGTGGATGGAAGCAGAGAATACCATAAGACCGTAACTGAAACTCAAGCCTGGTCAGAACGTCTAGGTGTTGCATACAGAACCCTAAAAGAGGGTATCATCGGAAGCCCAAACTTCAAGGGTGAAGTATGCCCAATCCTCTTACAGCCTTTCAGGAGGATATTTTTTAAACTTTCTAACCTGTACCAATCTCCCAGCTGCCGTCGGAGTAGAGATATTATTTTCTAACGGGATTTTAAAAGGGCATACTGCCATATCACCCTTAAAGGGTACTTTGTCTTTCTCCAAAGAGTATTCTACACGAAGTGGTACTTAATATGGGTAATCGGAGAAGAACTGCTTAAAGAAGAAAGCTTAGGTTGTGGATAATCTTTTAAAGGAAAAAAGAATTTGGAAACAGATAGGCGCCTTCATTGGATGAGGCTAAGGGCACTCATTCAAGAAGGTTTTTTTCAAAAGCGCTCTCTTCCTCCAAAATATTTTTCATTTGAGAAAGTTGGCGATTCCAATCTTAGTATTTAAGTAAATAGTGGTTAAATACTAAGCACTGATAGGATTATGTTCCATTGAAGTTCTGAGACATCCCTACACGGCATAGGTATTAGTGAAATTGGACAATGAGAATGTCAGATCTCAATGCTTTTTGTTATGGAATTCTAGCTCAAATGGCCATAGAGAAAAAGGTGACGCAAGGAAGTGTCGTACATGCTAACGCCAAGCTTGGAGGACTATTTAGAGGAGATATACCGATTTTCGTTATCGCTGGATACGGTTCGGGTAACAGACATCAGTAAGAGGCTTCAAGTTGCTTTGCCATCAGTAACTAAAGCCCTCTATAAATTGAGAGACGAGAGTTACATAAAGTACGAACGATATGGTGAGATTAAGCTTACCGATCAAGGAAAGGAATTCGGGTACTATTTAGTAACGAGGAACCAATTGCTACAGGAGTTTCTTGCCCTAATATGTAGCAAATGTAACTTTGCTGCTGAGGCCGAAGCTATGGAACATTACCTTTCAACAGCAACCATCGATGCCATCAAAACTCTGGTACAATTCATGAAAGATAATCCCTTTTGCCAACAAGCCTTTAACGATTTCATGAATTCAGAAGAATAATTAGAAATGCTTATTAATTCAGCAGTTAAGTTAATAACTATTTTTCGTGACAACGGTATTTAAGCAATTAAGGTGTTTAAAAATAAGGGGACGTAAGGAAACTTGAGATTTTTTCAAGATGGTGGTGCGTTATCCCAAAATAGAGGACTGTACACCTTTGAAGTGGTGAACAGTCCTCTAATATATCAGGGGATTACAGATAGAGTGGGGATGTAATAAACCGGAAAACAAGTTTCGTTACATCCCCTTATTTGCTTAAATACAAACTTTCATACATTCACCAATAACATTGCCACTTAAACTATACTAAGCCTAAAAAATATACTACCTGAGCTACGATGAAACATACTGAGAACGCGATCACAGTAGGGATCATGAAACCCATAAAGGTCCATTTTTTACTTCCTGTTTCTTTGTACATACTGAGTAAGGTTGTCGCACAAGGCCAGTGGAGTAGAGCAAAGAGCATGGTGTTGAAGGCGGTTAGCCAAGTCCAGCCGTTGGCAAGCAGAATTTTCTTCAATTCGAATAGGCTATCAAACTCCGTCAATTGCCCTGTGGCGAGATAAGACATGAGTAGGACGGGTACTACGATTTCATTGGCAGGGAGTCCTAGGATAAAGGCCATAAGGATAAAACCATCCAGGCCGATGGCCTTAGCTATAGGATCAAGAACCCCGGCGATAGAGGCGATGACACTGACGTCGCCGATGTAGACATTTGCCAGAATCCAGGTGAGGGCTCCAGCAGGGGCGGCTACCACAAGTGCTCGGCGCAACACAAAGATCGTGCGGTCAATCAGGGAACGATAGAAAACGGCACCAACCTTGGGCAAGCGATATGGAGGTAGCTCCAACACCACCGATGAGGGTTCTCCTTTGAGAATCGTTTTGGATAAGGCCCACGATACAACGAAGGTAAACCCTATTCCAAGCAGGACTATGAGCGTGATCATGCCAGCCGCTAGAAGTGATTGCGACAAGAAAAGCGTGCTAGCCATGAAGATCGAAGCGATGGCGATGAGTGTGGGAAACCGTCCATTGCAGGGAACGAAGTTATTGGTCAGGATGGCAATCAAACGTTCTCTAGGAGAATCAATAATTCGTGCAGACACGACCCCAGCAGCGTTACAGCCAAAACCCATGCACATAGTCAGGCATTGTTTCCCGCAAGCATTGGCTTTCTTAAACATGTTATCAAGGTTAAAGACTACGCGGGGAAGATAACCCAGGTCTTCCAGGAGAGTAAACAAAGGGAAAAAGATGGCCATGGGAGGAAGCATCACAGCGGTAACCCAGGCCAAGGTCCGGTACATGCCTAAGACCAACACTCCATGCAGCCAAGCAGGGGCCTGAACCAGCTGAAACCAATGGGTAAGAACATCTTGAAAGGCAAAGAGAACTGACGCAATCATTGCCGAGGGTACGTTCGCTCCAGCGATGGTAAGCCAAAACACCGCGCCTAACAAGAGTAACATAAGTGGATATCCAAACACACGAGAGATAACAAATTTATCGATGTTATCCTTCCAACTAGACTGTAGACCTTCTTCCCGTATTACTACCCGTTGGGTGAGTTTTTCAGTGTAAGCGAAGATATCTGTCACAACACGGTCGGCGATGGGAATTCCTGAAGACGAACGGACCGATTCAGTATCTGAGTAAATCTTCAAAAGTGGATCCGGCGGATTAAGGGTGCTCATAGTGTGAATTCGCCCCCTTGCCGTTGTGAGGCCACTGTTCTTAGCGGTTGTATCGCTGAATAACGGCTGATGGTCTCGATAAAAGATACGTCACTATCTAACAGACGAAGAGCTAACCATTTTGGATTTACTACCCTCGCCAAGCTTAGCTCTTCAACCTTTGGTAGAAGTGCACTAATTGCTTGTTCAACCTCTTCGGAATAGGGAATCTGTTTCGGCCAGGTCTTTTTCTTCTCAACGACCATTGAGTAAACCGCCTTTTGTAGGTCTGCTAGCCCTTCTCTATTCCTTGCTGCCGTGGGAACAATAGGTACACCCAGTTCTTTTTCTAGTTCGTCGAAGTTGATGCTGAGTTTCTTTTTCCTTGCTTCATCAATCAAATTAACACAAATAATTACCTTTGAGGAAATCTCCATCACTTGGAGGGCTAAATTAAGATTGCGTTCCAGAGAAGTCGCATCAAGTACGACAATGGTTGCATCGGGTTGACCAAAGCAGATAAAGTCCCTAGCAATTTCTTCTTCAACGCTGTGGGCAAGTAAGGAGTAAGTACCCGGTAAATCAACCAGTAAAAATGATTTATTCCGATAGGAGTAATTTCCTTGCGCATTATCCACTGTTTTTCCTGGCCAGTTGCCCGTATGTTGATGTAACCCGGTCAGCGCATTAAACACAGTGCTCTTCCCGACGTTTGGATTTCCGGCGAGTGCTATCACGTATTGTTCGCCGGTTGTTCTGATCCCAAACTGTTCTCTCATAACGCGACTATGATATTGCAACGCGTTAGAATGGTCTCCAAGTTTTAATTTCATGTTTTCACCCCTAAGAAATTTTTATAATCAAGCAGGTCAGGTCCTCTCTATACTTGTTCCACAGCTATCAGGCAGGCGTCTTCACTGCGCAAGGCAATCACGGTACCACGGATTAAATAAGCGATTGGGTCTCCGGCCGGGGCTTTCCCAATGCAGGTAAGAACGGTGCCTGGGACAATGCCAAGGTCAAGGATTCGTCGACGGAGTAAGCCTAATACGTCCAAGTGTACAACGTTAGATTTTTCACCTGGCTTTAGTGTGGATAAGGGCACTGATAACAATTTCATTTTACATAACTCCCCTTTCAAGGATTGTTAGACAAGGGCAACTTTTGACCGATTCCTTTATTGTGGTTAGCTGAGGATATGAAATACAGTATTAAACTTGGGAGCGGAAGGTTACATCAGACTGGTGGAAATTTTTGCAAAATTCAAATTGCCCAAGCAAAAAGAAGCTCTATACAACTATGGAGCTTCACTTAGTTATATTAAAAAAGGACGACTACCCTCTGTGTCAATATCAGCCTAGTCTAAATAGTATATGGATATCAAAACTCGATCTTAGCTTTGGCTAACTTTCAAAGAATCAAAATACATACATAAGGAGCAAATTGATATGAGTACCAAACTAACCAACCGGACTAGAATTGCTATCTCGATGGCACTTGTTGCACTAACGCTTACAGCGAAACTCTTTTTTGCCTTTAAGACGAACAGTCTAGCCTTATTCTCTGATTCATGGCACCTATTTACGGACCTTGCCTCATTGATTATTTGCTTATGGGGCCTTACAATTGCCACAAAACCAGCTGATCTTCAGCATACATTTGGACACTATCGTCATAGTGTACTGGCAGCGCTGATTAACAATATTACGTTGATCCTTGTCTCGTTGGTCATTCTATATATGGCGTTTAACCGTTACCTTCACCCGCTGCCCGTTGAACCTCAGGGCATGATTGCTGTTTCCGTTGTTGGTCTCATTGTAAACTTCGTCATTGTACAAATACTTAAAGGCAACGAGCAAAATCTAAACCTTCAGAGTGCCTTCCTACATTTTATTGGAGATGCGTTAGCAGACTTTGGTGTCTTAGTCGGAGGGCTCGTCATACTTTGGACAGGATGGATGGGAATTGATACGTTGCTTAGTGCAATATTGGCTTGCCTCATTCTTCGAAACGCATTTGTAATGACAAGGGAGTGTTTAACAATCTTTCTGGAGTCCGCCCCAACGACTATATCCATTGGTTCAATTCGCGAAGCTATTCTAAGCCTAGAGTCTGTCCGCAGCATTACTGATATCCATATTTGGAGTTTGTCGAAGGAAATCATTGCTATGACAGCCCATGTCGAAGTGGCTGAGACGAGTCTAACCCAAGAGGAACTATTGCACAAAATCCAACAACTTCTAACTGATCAGTTTGGAATTGTCCATACGACGATTCAGCTTGAACATACACACTGTGGCAGCTGTTTTCACCGCACACATGGAAGTGGTCAATGCACAATGTGCATTGACTCTACTCAGAAGTACACATTGAAGGCTTTGTAGCTGATGAATAAAGCGTTCTCCAAACAACCAAATTCACCGTCATTACATCCATCTGCTGGCCGATGCACCTGTCAGGTGCGTTTTTTCTTTGTAGGTGCATTTCACCCTAGCCACGCCCCCAGACAAGTCGATCTGACTGGAGTGGGGCTTTTTCGTTTTTCACTACTGAACTTTCCGTGAACAATGGCTGACTCATTTCGATAGTATTCGTTTGTCTGTATATAATGTGACTGAGTAAGATTACTGGAGGTTGATTATGGATATTATGTCGGTAAATGAAGCGTCAGAGAAATGGAATATCTCGGAGCGTCGCGTACAGAAGCTGTGTGAAGAAGGTCGCATACCCGACGTGATCCGTTTTGGAAAATCATGGGCGATACCTCAAAATGCAGAGAAGCCAACCGATGGCATTTTGAGGAAAAACAAGCACGGTTAGGTTGATACTGTATCCTAATTCTGAGGTGATTTTATGGACATTCAAATATTAGTAGTTGAAGACGATGAGACTATATCCGATATGGTCAAAAAGTTTCTGTTGAAAGAGGGTTACAGTGTGGATACCTGTTTCAATGGTGATGAAGCACTTTTGAAATTCTACGACAAAAACTATAATCTTTTAATCTTGATAATGCTGCCTGGAACAAACGGACAGGAGCTATTAAAAGAGTTTCGTAAAATTGGTGATGCGCCTGCTTTGATGGTGACTGCTTTGGATGATGATTATAACCAATTAAAAGCGTTCACAAATGAAGCGGACGATTATATTATCAAGCCTTTCTTAATGCAATTTTGCTAAAACGTGTTGAGGCACTTTTGGGGCGTAACGGAATGCTGAAAAAGGAGATATCAGTAGGAAACTCAAGCTGTACCCGCTATCATACAGAGTTGATTACGATGGAAAAGATATTGGAGTTGCGCCCAAAGAATTTGATATATTATTTCTGTTAGTGCGGAACAAAGGAATCATAATCCCCCATGAAACCTTATTCGCAAAAATAAGGGGCAACGATACGGTCATCGCACTTTCTATAAACAATATAGCAGGTGAAATTATTGACGATTACAAGGCTCGTTTGGTAGTGAGGTAACAATTTCGGCTGATATGCAAAAGGTCATGCAGTCAGGCACATCCCTCGTCCCAAGAATTAGTACAGAACAGCCCATAGCATTTTCACAATCAGAATACATCAAAGAATATAAGCTCACTGCTAATGCAGGGGTCTATTGATGGAAAGAAACTAAGGAGGTACGCAAAATGAGTTTACTGCACTATTAGATCAAAAAAATATTGAAGGTTAGAATCAAAAGTTTCCAGGTCTGAAATTATTATAGTTACAGCATAATGAGCAGTCATTCGCTTCGACGGTAAGCACCGAGGAGAGCAGAAGTTTAGTATAGGGATCTTGCGGCTGTGTCAGCACTTCTTTTACAGATCCTTCCTCAACTATTTTACCCTTATACATCACCAGGACTCTGTTGCAAATACCTTGAACCAGGGCCTAATCATGGGAAATAAACAGCAGAGAAAGCTGCATTTCGTCTCGCAAATCCTCAAGCAATTCCAGGATCTGGGCCTGTACGCTCACATCCAAGGCACTGGTTATCTCATCACAGATGATAATCTGCGGGGAAACAGATATGGCTCGGGCAATGGCTGCACGCTGGCACTCACCCCCACTGATCTCCAAAGGAAGTCTGTCAGCCAGCGTGCTTTTGAGTCCTACCCGATCAAGCAAGCCATACATTTTTTGTTGCGCCTCGGCGCGCTTTACCCCAAAGTTACGCTGAATATCAATGATACTGCAGCCAATCGTTCGGCGGGGATCAAAGGAGTCCTGAGGATTTTGAAACACCATTTGCATTTGCTTATAGACGGCTTTGGGAAAAGGGGTCTGCCGGAGTTCATCTCCAGCCAAGACCACGTTACCATGATCCGGGTGGAGCAGTCCGGTCACTATCCTGGCCAAGGTGCTTTTCCCGCAGCCGCTCTCACCCACCAATCCCAGAAACTCTCCAGGTTCCAGAAAGAAGCTCACGTTATCCACCGCATGGATATATCGGCCCTCTTCTCCAGCGTAAAAGCTTTTTTTCAGAGCAGTTACCTCAAGCACTTTCACATCTTGCCTCCTCTGCCAATCAGCACCTCAGGAAATGTCCCTTGGAAATTTCCTTCAGGGGAGGGGTTTTTGTCAGACATTGATCCGCATAATTCGGGCAGCTCTTTTGCACCGGGCAGCCTTGTGTTCTCCTCTCGTGTTGGAAAACAGCTATCCCCCGGGGCGCAGGCGCACCCAGTCTGGGTATCGCCCGGATGATGTTTTGTGTATAGCGATGGGCAGGATTTCCGATGATCTCATCCTTGACCCCGTATTCCAGGATCAGCCCCCCATACATAACGGCGATCTGATCGGCCATATGGGAAATAACCCCCATATTATGTGAAACTATCACGACAGAAGTCCCAAATTCAGTCCTGAGGTTCATAATTTCCTTGATCACCTGAGCTTGAACCGTTACATCCAGCGCACTGGTCGGTTCGTCGGCAAGCAGCAATTGGGGACGCAGCACCATAGCCACGGCAATGGCTGTCCTTTGACACATGCCTCCGCTCATCTGGAATGCATAGCTGTTCATAATCCGCTTCCCATCCGGCAAATTCATGCGCGCCAATAATTCCAACATCCGCCGGTCAGCTTCTGAACCGGAAAGATCACCGTGGCTGCGCACTGCCTCATGAAGCTGATGTTTGATTTTTCGTACGGGACAGAAGGAGGAATTGGGATTTTGCATAATTAAGGCGATCTCTTTCCCTCGGATTCTGCGCATTTTCTCTGCAGACAGCTGCAGCAGGTCAGTTCCTTGGTAGATAATTCTCCCATCTTGAATTGATCCCTTCCTGCCCAAAATTCCCATAGTCGCTAAAAGCAGGGTGCTTTTTCCGCTGCCCGATTCTCCCACAATTCCCAGAATGCTCCCTGCCTGAAGGGCAAGGGATACACTTTGCAAGACCGGAGTCTCTCCATACCTGACCTCAAGGTTTTCAATAGTCAGCAAATCCTGTCCAATCATTGTACTTTTGTAACCTGCCAGAAATCAAAGCTATTGCCCAGATTAGGTTTCAGGTTCTCTATCTCCTTTTTAGCAACCAAAAACTTCTTTAAATGAAGCATGAAAATGTGTTGATCCCCTTCGAAAATATACTTTTAGACCTCAATGGAAAGTTCTTTCCGTTTTTCCATATCCGCAGTTTCTTTCATCTCGTCCAGCAGGGCGTCCACTTGAGGATTAGAGAAATGGGTGAAATTAGAAAAAGCATCCGTATAGAAGACCGGCTGGAGGAAGTTATAAGAATCCCCTAAGGAAAGAGTGTTATATCCGTAAGTCGCAATATTCCAGTTACCTTTTTTAAGGTCATTGACAATCCCATCGGAAACAACAATTTCCGAATGAATTCCCAGGGTTGCCAACTGATCCTGGATAACTTCGCAGAGGACAGGGAATTCCGGATTACCGGCATAGGTCATCAGGCTGAGGGACACTTCTTTGCCGTCTTTTTCTAAGTTGCCATCACCATTACTGTCTTGATACCCGGCCACGCTGAGAATTTGCTTAGCTTTTTCAAGATCATAGTCTTCAGCAGAAATATCTGCAGAGAAACCTGACCAGGCAGGGAAACAGGCTGTTGTTTTGGTTCCGTTGCCGTTAAAGATCGAAGCAATATAAGAATCACGGTCGATTGAATAGCAAAGTGCCTTTCTCAAGGCAGGGTCTGTCGTAAAGGTGTTTTCGGGATTCAGAAAAAGAAAATAGGTTCTGTGACTATCATAGCCGGTAACTTGATAATCAGCCTTATTTTCAAAAAGGGGCATATCTGCAGGAGCAATCTCTGCGTAATCCAGTTCACCGGATTGGAGGGCAAGGGCTAAGGCATTCCCGTTGGTTATCCATTTGGTGTGGACAAGATCGGCGGCAGGCTCACCTTGCCAATAAGCTTTGTTTTTTACCAGCTCGCAATTTCCTTCGTCATCCATGCTCTCCAGGATGTAAGGACCTGTTCCGACTATCTGGCGGGCATAATCACTTCCTGCCTTAGTGTCGTAGATAATCGTTGAGGCATCGGTTAATAATGAGGGCAAGGTTGCCGCGGGAGAATTAGTTTTGATGGTCAGCACCTGGCCCTCAGCTTCCAGGGACTTGAGATCGAGGATTTTGTCCAGGCGTTCAATCCCTGCTAGGGAGTATTCTAGGGCCGCCTTGGCCGCTTCTGCTGTAAGAGGCTCACCACTGGTGAAGCTGATTCCATCTCTTAGGGTGATTTCCCAGGTGTACTCATCAGGATGAGTGTATGTGTCGGCAAGATGGGGCTCAACCTTCAGGGTCTCATTATTCAGCTTGAACAAGGTTTCGCACACACCCATGGAAACAGGCACCCCCGCCGTATAATCAATCCGTGGATCCAGGGAAACGCCATGGGCATTATTTGAAGAGGCAATGGTTAACTCAACCAGCCCTTTAGTGGCGGTCTTAGAACTGCCGCATCCGGTCAAGATCCCCATGCCCAGCACCACAGACAACAAAAATTGCCATAATTTTCTTGGGCTTCGAATTCTTTTTCATAAAGATTCTCCTTCGCTTTCTCTTGCGCTTTCACATTTTTCACGCTCTCTGTCAGGTTCACTTTTTACGCTTATCCGGGAGTCTTTTGCCAAACCTCTATTTAAGAAAAATTAGATCTTTAGATAGTGTGCTGCTACATTGATCTCAACTATATTGCAGTAATTTGTGACCTATCAGAGGATTTCTAAAGTTTTGCAGCAGACTCCTAAGACTGAACTTCGTTATTTTTAGAGGAAATTAACACTTTGTTCAAACTGTCTCCGAACATTCCCATCACCATGACCACGGACAAAATGGCCAGACCTGGGAAGAGGGCTGCCCAGGGAGCAATTTGCAGCCTTTGGCGGCCATCGTTTAACATCGTTCCCCATTCGGGAAAGGGGGGAGCAGATCCTAAGCCCAGAAAGGAAAGACCGGCAAAACTTAGAATTGTCCCGCCGATATGCATACTTGCCGATACCACCAAAGGACTAAGACAGTTAGGCAAAATCGTCCGCACTAAGATCTTCCGGGTAGAGCTGCCGGAAATTCTGGCCGCGCTGACAAAGGTCCGCTCTTTAAGAGACAGCACCTGGCTGCGGGCCAGGCGTGCATAACCGGTCCAGCCTATAACCGACAGGGCAATAACACAGTTTACTGTACCCGGCCCCAACATCCCGGCGATGGCGATGGTGAATACCAGGCTGGGAAAGGCCTGAAAGCAATCGACCACCCGCATTAACAACCCGTCTAACCGACCACCCCAAAACCCGCTCAGTGTTCCGATCACCGTACCTATCACAAAGGTTACCCCAACCACAATTAAGGCTGAATAAATAGAACGGGCCGCCCCCTCGATCAGCCGGGACATAATACAACGGCCGATATAGTCTGTGCCCAGGGGATACTCGCCGGAGGGGGGCAGATTGACCTGGGCCAGATTAACCTTCAGGGGGTCATGACTCAGGAACAGCGGCCCTACTGCCGCAAACACCAGCAGCACTAACACCAGGGCAGTCCAGAAAATAAATTGAGTTTTAGGTGATTTCAGCCTGTTTGTTTTCATGCTTCTTTCCCCAGTTCTCCCTGTTTTCCAGCAGTATTTTGTGTTTAACGAGGGGATCGGCATAAGCGTGCAAGATATCGACCAGGAGATTGACTGCTACATAAATCACCGCCATCAGCAGGACATAGCCCTGGATCAGCGGATAATCTCTGTCGGTTATGGCTTGTATCGCCAGCCGTCCTACCCCCGGATAGGTAAACACTATTTCGATGATCGCCGTCCCGCCTAAAAGATGTCCGATATTCATGCCGGCAATAGTAAGGATGGTGGGAAGTGTCCTTTTAAGAGCACTTCCCATCAATATCCAGTGTTCTCTAATACCCCGCGCCCTGATCATCCGGATATAATCCTCGCCCATCTCTTGGATAATCGCCGCCCTGACCTGCCGCACATAGGTTGCGGAAAGACAGATGACCAGAGTCAGGGTGGGCAGGACGATTCCTTGGGCACTGCCCGAACTGATAGTAGGAAACAGCTTCAGTTTAATGGAAAAGATATAAATTAAAATCACCGCTACGAAAAAGCCCGGCATGGAGCTGTTAATAAAGGACAGAATTCTAATCAGGTAATCCGCAGCCTTGGGCCATGGGGATTGGAGCCATTACTCAAGCAATATGGTACTATTTCTGGTATTAGGCCCCATACTTGAAGAAAAATATAAATCTCAATCTTTTTTAATCATGATTACAATCACTGCATTGGTGTCTGGATTATTTCATGCCATTTTATTTTCGAGTACTGTATTACTGGGCGCAAGTGGTATTATATTTATGATGATAGTCCTATCATCAGTTGCAGGCATGAAGGATGGAAAAATCCCACTAACCCTCATATTGGTGATAATTATTTATCTTGGGGGCGAGATATTAAGTGTTGGATCGAAAGATGGAATAGCTCATATAGCTCATATTTTAGGAGGAGTCTGCGGTGCTGCTTTTGGTCTTCTAAGCAGACGTACATAACTAAACTTTATAATTCCAGCTCATTTTGGAGAGTGATCGCCTGGGCCTTTACGAAATAGGGATAGATTCTGCGCGTTATATTGATTCATTGAAGGGCCTGTTGTTTTAGAATCATTTCATAACCTGGCTAGTTGATGGAAGTCTGTGAATAAAAAAAGTGCGAACTGCACTTTTTATTTATGAATCATCCGGATTCGATGTCGGAAAAAAGGAATAACGGCGCCTTTCGCTCTTTATACAGTTTAGTTAGTCGCATTGCAGCGTCTTTGACTAGACCGGTTTTCATAGTTCTGGCGTTTTGAGGACAGTTCTTGATGCAGGCACAACACGTGATGCATTTTTTTTGATCAATCAGATGATTATTTTCTGATGTTTGTAATGGGTGTTTTCTCGCAGCTGGTTTGGTGATATCTGTTAGTTCTGCAGTGCTGTGATTAATTCCGCGCGCAATCCTTGAATAATTGCTTTTGTTGTCCCCGTCGGTGAAAAACAAACTAGTTTCAGTAAGTGTATTTTTATGAGATTCTCCTTTAAATCTTTAGACTATCTGCAGTTAAAAAAACATTTTTATTCGTTTTACAAATTTTTCATGATTTACAGTAATACAAATCTAATAATGTTACAAGGAGTGAAATTATAATGGTATAAATTATACTAGTTAGGATTGGTGACGAGTTTGAATAATGTGAAACTTCGATATAAAGAGCTGGGGGATTTTTTAAAAACGCGAAGAGCTAGAACGTTACCATCACAAGTGGGACTTTCATCAGCAACACGCAGACGTACTCCTGGCTTGAATCCTAATATTATCTGAAGTAGGTATATTATTTATTAACAAGCATGATTTAGCATTTGTATTACTGAGTTATATCAAGTGAGTGTATAATAAGAATATATAGAATATATAGAATAGTAGAATTATATACAAATCAGCAACATTTATTAAATGTCGGTGATTCAATTCACAAAATAGTAAGCTCTCCATTCTTGTATAAAACATTATATGAAGGAGTGAAAGTGAGTGGCTAAAAGAAATATAATGATTGGTGTAACCGCTCTTGAATTCGAGAACATGCCTGAGGAATTTATTGGTAAATACACGCTTGGAGTAGAGGGGGTTAGTGACCTGTTCAGCGAAATGTCTAAGGAATGGGAAGAAGAGCACAAAAAATATAAGAAAGACATAAATGCTGCAATTCCTTGTAAATGCAACGTGCAGAAAGCCATAGCTTCTCGCATGCCAAGCAACTGTGTTTCGTTAGAGGCTCTGAGCATCTTAATGAGAGTAGGCAGAAAGCCTGTGCTAAGGTCACTGGCAATGGGAAGCGGAATTCCCCATGTTATACATCAAGTAAACAATAAAGTATTGTTTAGGTACACTTTACTACTTTTCGATGCGCTGGAAGATGCACTTGAGATGGCTAAATTATTTGTTGACACTGCTAACAATAATTCAAGTATTCTCGAGAGGTGCTCATATGAAGCTGGAGGACTTATGTAACAAGTACGATTGGTAATGGCAAATCGATGACAAAGAGGTCCTTTGTCTGGATTATGAGGTGTAGTTGATTTCACTCGAAAGCTCCGCGTTTATAAACGGGATACCCATCACCCCCATCCAAATGTCGAAGGGACTGGAATTTGAGGAGGTCATCATTCCTGCGGCCAACAGCAAGACTTATGCCAGGGACTATGACCGCAGCCTTCTCTACGTTGCCTGCACGCGGGCGATGCATCAGCTGGCGTTGATCTGCTCCGGCGGGCTGACCCGACCATGGCCTACATTTCTTTCTGGTATTTATTCAGATAGTAAATGTTTGAGAAAACAATAAGCAGATAGGCGGCTACAAAGGTCAGGATCATAGACATATCCACCTGCATTAAAGCAAAGGCTAGCATCAGTGCTGCAAATACCATTAGCATCAAGTCATAGGATTTTGCTTTTGCTTTATTGCTTATGGCTATATTCCGTTCGTCTTTTGCCTCTACTTCAATTTGCTTTGCGGCTTGCGGTTCTTTTTTTAGTGCGGCGTTTTTCAGTATTTCGCCTAAGTTTTGCCCAAATAAGCCAGTTCCAATCCCTACACAAAGATATGGTATTACACGCACTATTCCCTCTGCGTCCGGTATTGATTTTATTAGTACAAGGCCTGTTACAAAAATTATAAAGCCAATTACTGAAAACAATGCATACTTATCTGATTTACTTTTGTTCATTGTTTGCCTCCTCCTCGTAGATGAAAATGTCTTCAATACTCATGTTGAAATAACGTGCAATTTTAAAGGCTAAGAGAATTGAGGGATTGTATCTGCCGTTTTCCAAGGAGCCGATGGTTTGCCTGGATACCTCCAAAGCTGCTGCCAGCTCTTCCTGTTTGATTCCGTGTAATTTGCGTATTTCCTCGAGCCTGTTTTTCAAATGACCATCTCCTATACTTGTCTATGGAAAGTAAGCTTTCCATAGACATAAAATAGGATAGAAACACACTTGTGTCAAGTAAACTTTCCATGACGAGGGGTGCTTAACAACTCCTTATCTTTACAGAGAAATTATGCGCAAATTTGGAAGCGGCAGAGGATTCTCATGGAGGGGGGATGCACCGCGGACAGGGCTCAGGGCATCATAGTTCCTGCCGGAAAAAAGGTATGCACCAAGGTCATGGGCACCACAAACATCAACAACATCATATCATTGTTGTCCCGCCGAAGGTGAGTAAGCGGAGGGTTTAGAATGATAGCCATGAAACTGAAAAGACAGTAATAGAAAGAGTTCGCTGTAGCAACCCACATTTAGCCAAAGAAAAGTATCTTGAAGCTTTCCAACAGATTGTGGAGAATGTACCCTGCTACCTTGTAACTGATGTGCGCGTACTCTCTATTGTGATACTTATGACCTTTCCGAACTTTATTGTTTGGGAAGGTTTTTGTTTTGTATGATTCCTACAGCTAAAATCAGCCAACGAGCTAAAAAGGATTGATAATTATCGTTCGATATAATATGATTATCGTGCGAGGTGATTAGAATTATGAACGATATAAACAATGAAGGTCATCAAAAATCGAGCAATATAATTACAGCTACGGAGCTTAAAAGCAATCTCGGGACATATTTGGATTATGTAATCGATAATAATGAAGTGGTAATTACCAAAAACGGTAAAAAAGCGGTGAGGCTCACACCTTACCTCACAGACAGCGATCGCTATTTTCTCATGAAGGAGAAGGCTTTGGACTACCGGTACGGAGGAAAAAAAGTCTCCTATGAGGAATTTAGGGAAATCTACGAAAAAAGCGATATGCGCATGGAATTCATCAACGGTGAAATTGTGCTGTTAAGTTCGCCAAGCATTATCCATCAAGAAATCTCGGGAAACTTATATGTTGGATTCAAAGAGTATCTCAAAGGGAAAGGATGTAAGGTATTTTATGCCCCTTTCGATGTACATTTCAGGAAAGAAGGTTTCAAAGACCCTGATGTAATGCAGCCCGATCTGCTTGTTGCTTGTGATGTGGCTGAGACCACTGATGAAAAAGGCCGGTATATGGGCACGCCGGTTCTGGTTGTTGAGATCTTATCGCCAAGCACCAGGTCCAAAGATATGGTGGATAAGCTGAATACTTTTATGATTTCCGGGGTCAGGGAGTTTTGGATTGTCGATCCTGATCAGGAGACTATACTGGTTTATGGTTTTAAAGACCTGGATATTGATCATTTTCGAACCTACAGGAAACAGGAAGCAGTTCGGTCGTATTGGCTTCCTGATTTGGAAATTTCAGGGAATATAGTTTTCCCTTAAATCCTTCTTAATAATGATTGCCATCACTGTCTTTGTCCCTGCACAGGTCATCGGCATACATCCGCGTTTTGTCAGAATATCTTTAAACTCAAGTAGGGCATCGTCATACAAATACACAAGAAACGCCAACAGAATTGATGTAGTCAAGCGATTGCAATACTATCAATAGTGCACGTTGATACTGACATAATGATCAAAGCTAATAATGAAACCAAAGAAAGGTTTATTCGCTGTTTCAGACCATGGTAATGCGAAGAACACAAGGTAGTCATAGCAATTTACAAGTCCTAACCAGTATTTATTTTTACGCGTCAGTGTGTTACAGTAATAAATGTTTTCATTTTAGCAAACTATATGGCTAGCGAGGAGATTGAATGATGGAAAATGGATTGGAGAAAAAATACGGACTTTTAACTGCTATAGCAATGGTTATCGGCATTGTTATTGGCAGCGGCGTATTTTTCAAAGCAGAGAAGGTTTTAACGGCTACCGGAGGGGATCTGCCTCAGGGTATCTTGGCTTGGAGTATTGGCGGAATTATCATGATGGTTTGTGCCTATGTATTCGCCACCTTGGCTACCCGATATGAGAAAGTAAATGGCATTGTTGATTATGCTGAAGTTGCCCTAGGCAGTGAGTACGGTTATTTTATTGGTTGGTTTATGGCTGCTATTTATTATCCAACCCTCACCTCTGTACTGGCATGGGTATCGGCTCGATACACTTGTGTGCTGCTGGGCTGGGATATTGCGGGTAGTGAAGCAATGGCGATTTCTGGGTTTTTCCTGGTCGGGAGCTTTGCATTAAACGCGCTTTCCCCAAAGCTGGCCGGTAAGTTCCAAGTCTCGACGACGATCATTAAGATTGTCCCTCTTGCTCTCATGGCAGTTGTCGGAATCATCGTCGGACTAAGCAATGGCATCTTGGTGAGTAACTTTACCAGTGGGGCGATTGCTGGTGTGACAAGTGCCAACCCGCTTTTCACAGCGGTTGTTGCCACTGCATTCGCCTACGAAGGATGGATTATTGCCACCAGTATCAATGCAGAATTGAAGGATGCTAAGAGAAACCTACCCTTGGCACTGACCTTTGGAACCATGTTTGTTGCGCTCTTGTACATTCTGTACTACGTAGGACTGGCAGGGGCTGTGAGTAACAGCGTGATGATGGAAGGCGGCGAAGCCGGAGCCAAACTGGCCTTTTCCACAGTATTCTCCAGTCTGGGAGGAACAGTTCTGTTCGTATTTGTGGTAATTTCTTGCTTGGGAACCTTAAATGGTTTAATGATGGGCTGCACCCGGGGGTTCTACTCTTTAGCAGCCAGAGATATGGGCCCTAATCCCAAGGTCTTTAAAAGCATTGATATAAACACTAATATGCCGACGAACTCCTCCATCTTAGGTCTACTGCTCAGCGGTATGTGGCTGCTGTATTTTTTCGGTGCCAATCTAACAGCTGTCCCTTGGTTCGGTTCCTTTAGTTTTGATAGTTCGGAACTGCCG
Organism: Desulfosporosinus shakirovi; assembly: GCF_020595055.1. GTDB lineage: Bacteria > Bacillota > Desulfitobacteriia > Desulfitobacteriales > Desulfitobacteriaceae > Desulfosporosinus > Desulfosporosinus shakirovi. Next base: position 18,662 of record NZ_JAJDOO010000040.1, read on the forward strand.
ATTGTGAGCATCTATGCCATGTATATCCCTATTTTCGTTATGATGATGGTCAAAGAGAAGTCTCTGAACTTCGTTAAACGCTTCCTTATGCCGTCCCTGGCTATCTGTGCCTGTGTCTTCATGGTGGTTGCTGCCTGTTATTCCCATGGCAAGGCAGTCTGGTTCTACCTTGTTATTTTCGGCGTGATTATGGCCTTGGGAATGATTATGAATATCAGAAAAAAATAGATCCAATGCTCAAGGTTGATAAGTAAAAAGCAGCTAATCTCTTACGAGGATTAGCTGCTTTTTATGTTACAATAATACAAATTACCTATTGCTCTACAGTTGAATATACGCTCACAGATTTAGAGATGAGTCAAATAACCGTCGATGCGACTCCTTTTGCCGGAAATCATTCCATACCGTATAGAAATAAGGATATGATCTTATTCCACTGCTTTCAGTGCTTCAACCATGTTAATACCTTTGAGCCGCCTATGCATAATCAGCATGACGACAAGAGAGAAGGCGAGGGTAAACCCCGCGGCTAGAATATAGCTGGTCAGCTTAACCGCAGGGTCCATCAGCACATTCTCAGGCGGTAGTGTGGTAACGATGAAGCCATGCAGGAGCAACCCAAATACGAAGCCGATAAATATTCCAATTGTGGTCAGGATCATGGTTTCACGGTAAACATAGCCCGTCACCTCGCTGGGATAAAAGCCCAACACCATAATGGTGGACAATTCGCGTATCCGCTCAGATACGTTGATGTTTGTCAGGTTGTAGAGCACCACGACAGCCAGTAGCGAAGAGACTAAAACTAAAACCAGCACTACGATGTTCAGAGAATCGGTCAGATTTCCGATAGCATCGCCGGCGACATTGGTATTCACTGTACTCAGCACGACCTCCTTTTCCAGCATGCTTCTGGAGAAGAGGCTGACGCTTTCGGTGCTGTTGTCTTGGAGCAAAAGATAATCACTGTTGACGCGGTAGGGTTTACCGAATAGTTCTTCGTAATAACCCAGGGGTAAATACAGATAGTGGCCAGCGTAGTTCTCCGTTATCCCTGCGATTTCAATAGTTTTAAAGGTGCCGTCGTTGTCCTTAAACTCCAGCTTGTCTCCCACATTCAGTCCGAGAAGAACGGCGATCTTCTCCGTGATGACCGCGCCGTCCGCCAAGGGAATAGGGAGCTTACTTCTGCGCTCCCGCAGTTGATTGATGGTGCGAAATGCCGCCTCATCCTCAGGCACGACGACGGCGACTGTCTGGTCGAGCTTGCCGGGTATCTGGACGATGCCTTGTTCAAACCGCGCCGGATAAAGTCCGGCGATGCGGCTGTCACTCTTGAGCCCGTCGCTGAAAGCCAACAGATCCTCCGTTGCGGCATTCTCATCAAAGATAACAACGGTATCATAGCGGAAAAGATCGCTGTACTGTTTAAAAAAAAGCGAACCGACGGAATCGCGGATTCCGAAGCCCATGAAAATCAGAGCGGTACACCCGGCCACCCCAATAATCGTCATCAGCATCCTATTTTTATAGCGAAAAATATTCCGGGCGGTTACCTTGTAATTGAAGGAGAGGCGTCGCCACAGCGGCGTGAAGCGCTCCAGAAGAATGCGGTTCCCAATCTTCGGAGCTTTGGGCCTGAGCAGCACCGAGACATTGTTCGTCAGTGAGGCTCGGGTGGTTAGAAAGGCGACAAACCCCGTGCAGAGTAGGCTGATTAAAACGGCGATTACGCTGAAGACGGGCGAGAGCAGGGGGAGCTCCTGATTAAAGATGAAACTTGAGGAATAGGCATCGAAGATAATCGGCATTAGTATGTTCTGCCCCCCAGCAATGCCAATTAAGCTTCCGATCAGGCTGGCGAGGCTTCCATAGGCCAGGAATTTTTTGATGACGTCCCAGTCTGAATAGCCAAGGGCTTTCATCGTGCCGATCTGCAGGCGCTGTTCGTCGACCATGCGCGTCATAGTGGTCAGTGAAACCAAGAGAGCGATCAGGAAAAAGAACACCGGAAAGAAAAGGGACAGCAGGTCCATGCTCTCGGAATTTTGGATGATCTGGTAAAAGCCCATATTCTTGTAGCGGTCGTGAATGGTGTAGTCTGGCACCTTGAGCCGGGCGAGCTGATTTTTGGCTTTGTTGAGCTCGGTTTTGCCCTGCTCGATCTCTTTCTGGGCCTTGGGCAACTTGTTAATATACTCCAAGCGCCCTTGCTCATAGTCGGCTCCGCCATCGAGTAGCTTCCGGTAGGCAGCCTTCAGCTCCTCCTCGACCTTTGCCCCCTCCGTCGCCAGTGTTGCCCTGGCATCTTCGAGCTGGGCCGCGCCGTCGTCGTACTTTGCCTGGCCGTCGGCCAGCTCCCCACGTGCTTTTTCCAGCTCGGCCTGGCCGTCGGCAAGCTTGACGCGGCCCTCTTCCAGCTGGATAAGACCGTCCTCATAGTCCGCTTTTTTGGCGTTAAACTCCGCTTGCTGCTTGTCCAGCGTCTGCTGGCTGTCGTTGAGCTTGTTTTTCGCGTCGCTGAGTAGCGCAAGGGATTCGAGGGCTGCTTTCTGCTGAGCAAGCAGGGCGTTGTACTGGGCCTGAAGCTCCGCTTTTTTGTTCACAGTTTGATCCTGTTTGTTCAACAGATCGGTTTGCTGGGCCAGCAGAGACGCCTTTGTCCCTTCCAGCTGCGGTTTTTGTGCCACAAGATCTGCTCTGCTCTGTTCAAGTCCCGCCTTCGTCTGCAGTAGCGGTGCCTTTTGAGCGTTGAGAGCGGTCTGCTGATTCGCCAAGTCCGCCTTTTTAGGGGTCAGATCCGAAGTTTGTTGTTCGAGCGAGGCAAGCTCCGCGTCTATCGCAGCGATTTTTCCGGGGATCGCGTCCAGCTCGGCTTGCGCCAGGGGGTTAGGTTCAGGAGTGTGCGCAAGGAGGGCTTTCAGCTCATCTTGGCGGGCAGACAGAGCAGAACGCTGGGAGGTCAAATCCGCGATGTTGCTGTTAAGATTGTCTAGTTGCGCGTCAATTGACGTAAGGCTCTTCTCAATAGTGGCGAGAGAGGCGTTTAGCGAAGCCAAGCTCTGGTCTATACCGGGCAGCTGCCTATCAATCTGGGCTATCCCATCATCAAGGGCCGCCATGCTGGCCTCGGCCTGTTGCAGCCCCGCTGCGATCTGGGGCAGTCCAATCGCAATCTGGGCTAATCCGGCATCGATCTCGGTCAGGCTGGCGCTGATCTGACTTAGTCCGCCGTTGAGTTCAGCCAGTCCGTCGTTCAGTTCCGTCGTTTTTGCGGCAAGCTCCACTCTGCCGTCGTCAATGGTTTTCTGAGCGGCGTCTAGTTGCGCCTGTCCGTCTTCAAGCTGCAGCTTGGCGTCGGCGAGTTTGGCCTGTGAGTCGGCGAATTCCGCTTGGGAATCAGCCAGTTTCTTTTTTCCGTTTGCGAACTCGGCATAACCGTCGTCGAGCTGGGCCTTTGAGGCCAGCAGCTCTTCCTGCCCGGAGGTGATCTTCGCCTGCCCTTCGCGGATCTTAGTTTCAAAGGTGGCCTTTCCGTCTTCGTAATCAGCCCAGCCGTTCTCCAGCTGGGCTCTGGCGTCATCCAATGTTAGTTTGGCGTCTAGCATTTGTTGTTCCGCATCGGTGATTTCCGACTGCGCTTGGGAAATTTCAGCGGTTCCTTCCTTGCGGTACTGTTCAAGCTTGATTTCCGGGCGTGAAGCGAAAGCCTGTTCCACTTCGTCACTGTGGGTTTTCATCTTCTCCTTGTACTCGTCGGAATAGGTGTCGAGTCCTTTGACGTCGCTGAAGTCCAGCCTCGCTAAGCTGACGTTTTCCAGAGCAAAATTTTCATTCGCAATCACGGCGAAGCAGTCCACGACTCCATCGCCGATGGAGGACGTGCCCTTCTCCAGCGGCATCAAATATTCGGGCGAGTTCACAAAGCCGACAATGATAAAATCATAATTTTTTAAAGGGTAACTGTTTTGTACTTTTTCAGGGATAAATAAGAGGGGGTCGCCGATTTTATAGCCCTTTTCCCGCATCATCCCATCCAGAGCCAGCTCCTCCGCGCCCATGGGCAGCCTACCCTCGAGGATCTCGTAGCCCGGTAGCCTTCCCATGGACTCGGCGCGGACGATCACGTCCGAATCGCGCTGCATCAAATCAGTGCGATAGCTGTAATCCAAGAGTTCAATCCCCGAAACGGAGTCGAGAATCAGCTCGTCTTCCATTGCCAGACCTAGGGGAGACGTCACCGTCAAATCCTCGAGATGGTACTTGTCCGCATAGGTGAGCAGCGTGTTGCGCATGGTGGGTCCCGTTACATACATCCCCACAAAGATAAACGAACCTAAGGCAATCATCAACATGATCGACATAAAGCGCGTGCGAGATTTTGTGAATTCCTTGAGAATATCCCTGTTCAAGGCTTTTTTACCCATGGTCAATACCACCTACCATTCAATAGCATCGATGGAAACAGGACGATCATTAACCGTTATTTTTCTAACCTTAGCGTCGTTGATCTCAATCACCCGGTCGGCGATGGGCGCAATCGCCTGGTTATGGGTGATCACAATAACCGTTGTCCCTGTGTCCTTACATGTATTCTGCAAAAGCTTCAGAATCGCCTTACCAGTCTTATAATCCAAGGCACCTGTCGGTTCATCTGCCAGGAGCATTTTCGGGTTTTTGGCCAGTGCTCTTGCAATAGCTACCCGCTGCTGCTCTCCCCCGGAAAGCTGAGCAGGGAAATTATCCAGACGATCGCCGAGGCCGACACTTTCCAAGACCGTTTTGGCATCTTTGGCATTCGGTACAATCTGCGCTGCCAGTTCCACATTTTCCAGAGTCGTCAAATTGGGCACCAGGTTATAGAACTGGAACACAAACCCGATGTCCAGCCGCCTGTAGGTAGTCAGCTCTCTGCCTGTAGATTTGGCGATATCCTGGCCGTCAATCAGTACCTGGCCCTCGTCACAGGTATCCATACCCCCGAGGATATTGAGTACCGTTGACTTGCCGGCGCCGGAAGGGCCGACAATCACCACAAATTCGCCCTTTTCAATATCAAAATTAATTCCGTTATTGGCGACAATAGTTGTGGTGCCCATGTTATACCGCTTATAGCATTCGACCATTTGAAGAAAAGGCATAGAATCAACTCCAATTTTGGAATTCCTAAATAAGAGTTAGCTTCCCATTATGGATCGCAAATTATCCGAAGTTAGGCGTAAAAAAGCTCAAGCCCTGAATGAGGGCCTGAGCGTCAAGCGATATGAAGGGTATAATCCGAATTGGTCACTGGTGACGAATTTGACCTACACCTAGGCGCTATCCTTCTTGGAATCCAAGAAGAGGAGTGGAGGGAAAGGGCAGAAGTTGCCAAGAATCTTTGGACTTAAGCCTATGCGTATGCGCAGACATTTGACACCTTAAAGAAGGAGGAATTGAGCCCTGCCGGCACACTAGAAAAGGGGCTTCAGAGACCGGCAGCCTTCCTCAGTTTCGCAAAGGGTAGTCAAAAAAAGGTGATTAGTGGAGGAAACTAGGAGCTTGGCTATAGAATGAGGTTGCCGTCATCGGATACAGGGCAGGGTCCATCCAGCTTTTCTTTCATTTGTGCAATCAGCTCCAGCTCCGAACCTAGCAGTCTAAGGTGGAATTCCTGCAGCTCGATCTTAACCGGCACAAATAGGGTCGCTTCCATATGAGTCTGGGCTTCCACACAGTCCCTGGAGTCGATCAGGTACTTTTCGCGCCCTTTGAGGAGCTTTTTCCGGGTGGGGATATCAAGCAGGTGAAAATAATACAGCCGCATCATGTATTCGTCGCGGTTTTTTATCACCATATCGGGGATGTCACGCAAGATACTGATAAACTGCCTTCTGCCTTTATGGGTAATGCTGAAAATATTGCGGTTCGGCTTTCCCTCGCAAAGTTCAACCTCTTTTGTGATATCGCCCGCCTGCTCATAGCGCTTGAGTAAAGAGTACAGCGTATTGTTGTTGATGGTGGTGCAGGCGCTGAATCGCTCCGAAAGCAGCTTTTTGATGTTATATCCGTGGCGCGGCCCGTCCATCAGGCAGCCGAGAATAAATATATCATAGTACATCTTAGATCTTCACAGCCAACCGGGCGGCTTCCTCAATGGCATCCACAATTCTCCGCGGCTTAGCCGCATCGCCGATCACATGGAGGGAGGGTACCTTTCCTTCTAGTGCTGCCTGAAGTGGGTTGTACGCTTTGGAGCCCACCGCCAGAATCACCATATCGTAGCCTGAAAGGGTCAACTCGCCGGAATTGGTGGAGCCTATGGCGCCGTCGGCAAGGAACTTTTCCACCTTGGTATTGGTCAGAATATCCACACCGCCCTCTTTCAGAGCCTTGAAAACAAAAAATTGAATGCTCGGGTGTAGTCCCGCCCCCGCCTGGTCCAGCATTTCGACAACGGTTACCTGACGGTTCTGGGTCAACAGGTATTCCGCGGTTTCAAGCCCCACCAGACCGCCGCCGACAATCAGCACCCGTTTGCCCACCATGACCTGCCCGTTCAACACATCAACAGCCTGCACTACCGGTATGCCGTCATTGGGGATGGATGGCGCAGTCGGGGTTGCGCCGGTTGCCAGGATGACCTCATCAGGCTTAAGGTCCAGAACAGCTTGCGGATCCGCTTCGGTGCCAAGCCTCACATCGACGCCGTATTTCTGGCACATCGTGATATAAAAGCGGATTGCTCTGGTCAGTTCGTGCTTAAAGGGCGGCACGCTTCCGGGGATAACCTGCCCGCCGGCCTTTTCATTCTTCTCAAACAGCGTGACTTGATGCCCTCTGGCCGCAGAGACCCAAGCAGCCTCTAGACCGCCCATGCCGCCGCCAACGATGACGATGCGTTTGGGCTTTTCAACTTTATTAATCTGCATAAACCCCTCATGTCCGGTGAAGGGATTGATCATACAGGAAACGCCCTGGTCATTGGGGTCAATACCGGGCGCACCGTTGCAGCGCGTTAAACAGCCGACACAGGGGGAGATCTCCTCTGTTCTGCCTTCCTTAACCTTGTTGGGAAATTCCGGGTCGGCCAGGCAGGCTCGCCCGAGGGCAACGAAGTCCGCAATGCCACTGGCGATCACATCCTCCGCCATACTGGGATCGATGATGCGGCCAACGGCAATGACAGGAATATGAACCCCTTGCTTGACGGCTTGCGCCGCATCCAAATTAAATCCCTGGGGTACATTGGCCGGGGGGACCATGTACTGCATGCTGGCATAAACGCCGGTGGATACATGGATGGCGTCTGCGCCTGCCTCTTCCAGCATTTTGGCGATTAATACGGTTTCATTCAATCTTCGCCCGCTTTCTACTCGTTCGTCACCGCTGATGCGAAAGATAATGGGGAACTCCTTACCGCATTTCTCCTTGATAGTCTGAATTAGCTCTACGGAAAAGCGTGCTCTTCCTCGCAAATTGCCGCCGTACTCATCAATGCGCTTGTTGCTGTAGCTGGACATAAACTGGGCAGGCAGATAGCCGTGGGCGCCGTGAATTTCTACCCCATCAAAGCCTGCGGTTTTCGCGCGGAGTGCTCCGTCCCCGAATTTTTCAATAATCTCTTCAATTTCAGCGATGGTCAGCTCTCGTGGCAGCTCCTTATTCACCGGGCAGGGGATGGGTGAGGGCGCCACCGGCTGCAAACCGGTAAAGTGGGAATTAGTCTGCCGACCGGAATGCTGGAGCTGCATAAAAATTTTGCTTCCCTGGGTATGGATGGCCTCTGTCAGCTTTTTAAAGCCGGGGACGCAGTCATTGGAGTAGTTCACCAGCTGTCCGGGAAGCGCTTTTCCCTCCGGCGAAATGGTTGTGAACTCCGTAATGAGCAGGCCAAAGCCGCCCTTTGCCCGGGCGGCGTAGTAGGCAATCAGCTCATCCCCTATACTTCCGTCTGCTTCCCCGTGGTGGGAGCCCATTGCGGGCATGATAAAGCGGTTTTTCAGTTCAAGCAGACCGATTTTTCCTGTGCTGGATACCTTCTCGTACATACAATACCTCCAATTAGTAATAATGTGGATCATACTATGATAGATTAACATAGTGTATTATAACATAAAAACTCTTTTCCCGTTAAGAAAACAGAGAAATCCCTTTCCTCTTAAGGATTTCCCGGTTTGAACTATTTATCCAAGCCTGCCAAGACTACCACATATTAAACGTCTCCATATACACAGAAAAACTATGTTCAGCTGACAATGGAAGGCATGCTGGAGCTTGTGGTCTTTTTTACCACGACGGCGGTTGTCATTTGTAGAAACATCCAAAGATTACAGCGGAATATTGTACCCTTTTTACAAAGGGGAAATGATCAATCATAGCGAAATCTATAGTATGTTATTAAATTCACATATACCTATAATTCAAATAAGAAGCGTGGCTGAGAAAGGAGCTAAACATGAGCACAAACTCAGATAACCGCGCGATGGGTGAGAACCTTCGGGCTCTGATCGAGGTTAGGATCCATGCCTATGATCTCTTGAGAAGGAACTTTTGGCAAGAACCTTCACCGGAATTCCTCCAGAGTCTAATTCAGACCGAGCAGATGACGTCCTTTCCTTTTAGTGATGAAAGTTCACTAATTGCTGAAGGCGCAAAAGACGTGACCTCTTACCTGAATGAGCTAAAGCCGTTAAGGGACGAGACTTTCGATCAACTTCATTGGGATTACACTCGCTTGTTTATCGGTCCGAATAAGTTAGCAGCTCCCCCCTGGGAATCAGCTTATCTTAATGAAGATCGTTTGCTTTTCCAAGAAGAGACTCTACAGGTAAGACGGGCTTATCTTAAATACAATTTCTTACCTAAAGATTACGGACATGAAGCAGATGATCACCTGGGTCTTGAGCTTGATTTTATGTATCAGTTGGGTTTGCTCAGTCTAGATGCCTTGAACTCTGAGAACTGTGAGGACGTTACCGCAATCCACAGAGACCAAAGGGAGTTTCTCAAAGGGCATTTGCTCAAATGGATCAATCAATTTAGCCAAACCGTGATTCAATCAGCAAACACGGACTTTTACAAAGGGATGGCAAAAATCCTCAGCGGATTTTTAAGCTTAGACCTGAAAGCTCTTGAAGAGCTTTCAGCGATAGAGATTTAAGGTGTTAGAATTTATGGAGGTGACTTAAAGGATGGCAAATCTTCTCGAGAATGCAAAGAAATATAGCATGAACAGACGATCCTTTCTCGGCTGGACGGCGACGCTAACTGCAGGGACTGCGGCAGCCTTAACCTTGCCGGGTTGTGGATTAGCCAAAGTTGATGCAGACGAAGCAGCAGCAATTGCCGGTAAAGAAGGCGAATGGATTACTGCGGCTTGTTGGCACAACTGTGGAGGTCGATGTCTTAATAAGGCTTATGTGGTAGATGGGGTTGTTCTTCGTCAAAAGACGGACGATACTCATCCGGACACCCCGGATTATCCGCAACAAAGAGGGTGTGCCAGAGGTCGGTCACAACGTCAACAAGTATTTGGTGCTGACCGCTTAAAGTACCCAATGAAGCGAAAGAACTGGGAACCCGGAACTGGTGGAAAAAGGGACCTCAGAGGCAGGGATGAATGGGTTAGAATATCCTGGGATGAAGCCTTAGATTCTATCGCGGCTGAACTAAAGCGAATCAAGGAATCTTACGGTAATAAGTCTATTCTGTCTAAAAGTTCAATCACGTCAATCAACGCATTGGGTGGCTCAATGACTTACTGGGGCACGACATCTGACGGAGCATGGCCTAAGCCCCAGCAGTTCATGAATGGTAACAGGTCAAGAGGTTCTAATGACCGTCTTGATTTGAAAAACGCTAAGCTTATCGTCCTTTGGGGTTCAAATCCTGCTTGGAGTAGCGCTGGTAATCCGGCTTACAACTATAAACAGGCCAAAGATGCTGGAGCAAAGATTATCATGGTCGACCCCTTTTATACGGATTCGGCACAACTTTTAGCCGATGAATGGATCCCGGTACGTCCGGGAACAGATACCGCTCTTTTATTAGGCATGGCTCACTATATGATTACAAACAACCTTCATGATCAGGCGTTTTTAGATAAGTATTGTGTTGGTTTTGATAGTGACCATATGCCTGAAAACGCTGATCCTAAAGAAAACTTTAAGGATTATGTACTTGGAACGTTTGATGGACAGCCAAAAACTCCAGAATGGGCGTCTGAACACTGTGGAACTGACGCTGAACTTATTCGGACCTTTGCTCATCAAGTCGCTGTCACGAAACCGATGACCTTTAGTAGTTCGTCGGCAGCTGCCAGAACCGTGCTGGGTGAACAATTCTGTCAGGCCTTTCTAACCGTGGGCTGGATGACGGGTAATGTTGGTAAACCTGGAGCTTCAATTTGTTCTAATAATCGGCATAATCTTCAAAGCTATGGAGGCCCGGCCTTAGTTAAAGCAGGAAAGGCCGGAGGTTCCTCTTTACCCAATCCCCTTTATAAACAGCCTACCTTTCCTGGACCGGATCCCTTTCATACAGACTGGCATGGTATTGTTTGGGATGAGGCTTGGAATGCCGTTGTTACTGGCGAATATACCGCAGGTGTAAGGGGTAAGCAGCCGTGTGACATTAGAGCACTTGTTAATATAGGTGTTGGTAATCCTCTGAACCAAGCTACGAATCTTATGAAAGGAATTGAAGCCTTTCGTAAAGTTGAATTTGTTGTGAATTCTGCTCACTTCTTAACGACGACCGCCAAATATTCCGACATTGTACTGCCTGCCACCAGTGAATGGGAGAAGTTCGGAGGTTTCCTTACAGGGAACCCGGAAATGATCATTCATTATAGCCAAATTACTGAGCCTCTGTATGAGTGCAAAGATGATAACTGGATCAATATTGAGATCGGAAAACGGCTAGGCTTTGATCCTAAGGAAATTGATTCATTGTCAGAGGTACAGAAGGTGTTCAACCAAGTAGCTGGGTGTACTGTTATTAAAGAAGATGGTTCAGGGTATGAGACGTTAATTACTATAACTGCTGAAGATATTGCTGAATTAGCAGTCGATGGAACCCCACAACAGGGGCGCATCGGGTATAAGGAATTTAAAGAACGAGGGATTTATCAGGTTCCACGCTCTCCGGGGGATAAGTTTGGTCATATCGATTATAAAGAGTTTATTGAGGATCCCGAGAAGAATCCGTTAGGAACAGAGAGTGGTAAGTTTCAAATTCATAGTCAAGCTTTGATGGATAATATTGAAGCGTTTGGCTGGAGTAAGTTGGCACCGATTGCTAAATATCAATATGTTACTGAGGGTTATGAAGAAACTTATTCTGATTACGAAAAACAAGTTAAGGCTGATTGCCCCTTGCAACTAACGACAATCCACTACGCTCGTCGCAGTCATTCCACCTTGGATAACATCCCTGGGTTGAGAGAGGCGTTCGGAAACGAATTATATATGAACCCTTCCGATGCAGAAGCTAGGGGAATCCATAAGGATGATATTGTTAAAGTCACAAGCCGTCACGGAAGTGTGATCAGGCCTCTTTATCTGACAGAACGAATGATGCCGGGAACCCTAACCCTGGGTCAAGGCGCTTGGGCAGAAATCGATGAGGAAAGTGGTATCTGTAAAGCTGGAGCCGTGAATGTGTTAAATGGCGGGCTTTGTGGAGGCCAAGGGACACAAGGGTATAATACGTGTAATGTTCAAGTGGAAAAATATAATGGTCCGATTAGGCTACAGCCCGATGATACGTGGCCACAAAGGATTGTTAGTGCACAAGGGGGGACTAAGTAATGGCGCAGCTTGGATTTTACTTTGATATGACTGGATGTAGTAAATGTAAAACCTGTCAAATTGCTTGCAAAGATAAAAATGATTTGAAACAGGGGACGCTTTTCCGTCGAGTCACCAGTTTCGAAGGTGGGAAATATCCCCATCCTTGGATCTATAATTTATCCATCGCATGTAATCACTGTGAAAAACCAAAATGTGTAGAGAACTGTCCTTCGGGGGCTCTCTATAAACGTGAAGATGGGATTGTCATGCATGATCAGGAAAAGTGCATCGGTTGTCGCCTGTGTACCTGGTCTTGCCCGTATGGTGCTCCCCAATATATCGAGGAACTGGGTAAAGTGAGAAAATGCGACATGTGTGCTGACTTAATTGACAAAGGTGAAAATCCAGCCTGTGTTGATGCTTGTCTGATGAGGGTTTTGAAATATGGGGATATTGAGGAGCTCAAAAAAGAGTATGGCGGAACTTCGGACATCAAAGGTATGCCGGATTCCTCTATTACAAAGCCATCGTTCCTCATCAAACCGAAAAGCGAAGCTAAGCGCTAGAGCTTAGCTGGTCTTTACAATCAAATAAAGGAGGTTAAGCAATGTTTGCTGAAGAATGGCCGTTAATGATGTTTACCCTTTTAGCTCAGTTGGGGGTCGGCACTTTTATCTTTCTGACGATCGTACGCACGGTCTTAGAATCGAAAGAGAACCATAAAACGGCGGCACAATTAAAAAACACTGGGTTTCTAGCCATTGGAGTTATAATGGCCATTGCTCTAGTCTTATCACTATTCCACCTGGGTACGCCAAGCGGAGCATACCGCTCTCTTTCAAATATTGGAAGTTCTTGGCTGAGCAGGGAGATACTTTTCGTCGGAATCTTCTTTGTTTTAGTCCTTGGAAACTACTTCGTTGCGAGAAAAGGACAGTTCATAAGATACTAAGCTGGGTAACAGCCCTAACCGGAATTATGGTGATTTTCAGCATGGCAAGTATTTATTCTTCGTCCATCCGACCAGCCTGGGATAGCGGGAATACTTTTCTAGCTTTTTTAGGAACGACAATCCTCTTTGGGGCGTTAGGCTCGGTAGCCTTTATTATTCAAGGTTCAAAGGGCAATAAACTATCCCCTGAATTAATTAGTGTTCTTAAAAAAATCAGCCTGGCAGGAATAGCTGCTTTGCTAATTCAACTGGTTTATCTACCCGTTTATTACTCCGCCCTTTCCGGCGGTGGAGATGCCGCCCTGGCCTCTGCCCAAACCCTTGCAGGCACGTATGCGCCGATGATGGTTATTAGATGGGTCCTATCAGTAATAGGGGCTGCACTGTTGGTCTATACTCTATTCAAAAAAGGAAATACCACCCCGGCAATTCCACTAAATACAGTCTATCTTGCCTTTGCCCTCGTATTAGTGGGTGAATTCCTGGGACGTTATATTTTCTACGCCTCAGCCGTATCCATCATGGTGGGCTAAAAGGGGGAAGTGTGCCCATTTTTTAAGAATTCTGGAATAAGGCGTCTATAAAAGGCATAGGACCTCAAGATGGTACTATGCCTTTCCTTTGCAACTCATTGGTACAATACGCTGATGCATGCAGCGAGCGGACAGATCGTTCTTAGGGTAACGACGGTTTTGCGCAGCAATACGATTGAGTTTGACAGAAACGGCTTCAATAAACTAAACGCGTTCAAAATGATCGCATTTGCGGAAAGACGTTAGACTCTGGCCAGTCTGGCTTCCATAGCAAAGGGTTTTGGCAATCCAGAGGGAATTGCTCTGCTTTCACTTGGGATTTGTGTTTTTCATTGAACATGGCTGCTTCATCCTTACCAGACCAGTGAAATAACCTGCACTACCATGGGATTTCTTTTATTAGTCTCTGCAGACCCGAACATCCGTCAGCAACTGGGCAATATGTGCACCATGTTATATGGAAGGATTCAAGTATAAAAGTAATATCTGGTATATGACGCGCCTTACGCCTTATCGATTTAATTTCTTTCTTGTGAAATATGTCACCGCAATGAAATTATAGTACAATTAATAAAGTGGACAAAAGTTCCCAGGTCTGAAACTATTACAGCAGACAATAAAAAATAGAAGGAAAGTGTTTGGATTTTGAATATATCAGACAAGGGGGATTATCTGAGTAGTCTTGAACAAGACCGACATATGGAATTTAGCAGAAGCATTATTGAAGGGGTGGAAATCAAGCGGTGTAGAAACAACCCTCATGCTTATAAGTCTCATGTCCATAATGAACTTTCATTAGGGTATATAATAGAAGGAACCACGGACTTAACACTGAGGGACAGGACTATCCATTATGGATCAGGTGATGGTGTCATTATACCCTCATTGATGACACACAGATGTGCACCGAAAGATATTAATCACTGGGCATATGTTATGTTATTTGTTAATTCCAGTTATTACAGTGAATTGGTCAGCTTTAGTCAAGCAAAAAAGCTGACAGGGGATCAAGTCCGGAAATTAATCGGCTTTATTGAACAACTGCTAATAGAAACGATTCCAGACACTTTGGAAAATATCCTTATTGAATTATTGCTAGAGTTTGGAGATAAAGACATTTCGGAAATCACTCCTACAGATACCAGTGATAGGGTCAAAACCATCCATGATTATATCTTAGCTCACGTGAATGAGGTTATAACCTTAGATGAACTTCAGCAGATATCCGGGTTGAATAAATTTTCTTTAATCAGGAATTTTAAGAAATTATATGTCACCACACCTGCTGCCTACCATTTGCAATGTCGAGTAGCTGAAGCAAAAAAGTTATTAAGTAAAGGAGTGGACGTATTTGATATTTGCGAGGAATTGAGATTTTATGATCAAGCCCATTTGATACGAGAATTCAAAAAAATGTATGGCATTACCCCGGCAACTTATACACACCAAGTAAAAGGCTAGTGTCAATTCTATACAATACAGCTCCTTATTATTTGGCTAATCTGGACTTAGCAAAGATACGAGGAGTGTGTCTATGAATAGATTTAAATTAGTTCTTGTCATGATTATATGGGGAAGTCTGGGTGTATTTACAAGATCCATCCCCTTGTCCGCTTTAAGCTTAGCCTTTCTGAGGGCTCTAATTGCCCTGCCGGTCCTTTTTGTAGTCATGAAAATGAAAAAAGGGGATCAGGTGAAATGGACGCTTTTAAAACCCTATCTTATTTCCGGTGTACTACTGGGTTTTGGCTGGTTAACTTTGTTCTATGGGTTTAAACATACCAGTATTTCATCTGCCGTTATGATCTATAATATGTGTCCGGTATATGTCATGATAGCTGCACCGCTGTTACTGAAAGAGACTATCTCAAAGATTCAAATTGCAGTGATTTTCATCTCTTTTCTAGGACTCTGCCTGATTATTGGTCATAATTTATTAGAAGGCCACGGATACCTGGGGCTTGCACTTAGTGCTGTTTCAGGGATGCTTTACGCAGCCATAGTGCTGATTAACCGCAGTATTAAAGTCAGGGTGGATAATCAAACGGCCACCTTTGTACAAATATTTGCAGCGATGATAGTTTTACTGCCTTTTGTATTGATTGATGGAACTATTTTAAGAGTTGTAGACTTGGATGCCAGGGCAGTTACTTATACTATTCTCTTGGGTATATTACATACAAGTGTGGCCTATACCATGTTCTTTTCCCTCTATACACATATGAAATCTGTTGAAATAGTGTCCTACAGTTATTTAGAGCCTTTATTTGGTATTATATTCAGTGTGATCTTTGTCGGAGAGACATTGACACTCCCTCAGATTATGGGCGGGATTTTAATATTGGGGTCAACCTATCTTGGGGAAATGCTTAAGGATGGAAGATTATTTAACCTACGTTCACAAAGAGTCCTCCCACCTCGTTAGGTGGTGGATGAATTTGTAATGGTATTCCCACCTAGTGTTTGTTGTAAATATGTAACGAAACTTGTTTTCCGGTTTATTACATCCCCACTCTATTTGTAATCCCC
>NZ_JAJDOO010000041.1 GCF_020595055.1 Desulfosporosinus shakirovi
ATTTTGGGATAACGCACCACCAGTTTAAAAAAATCTCAAGTTTCGTTACGGCCCCAGTGGTTTAGACCGTAAAACCCAAAACTAGAGGGACCCCTTATAACAGAGGTCCCCAACATCACCTTTCTGAGAAAGCTTAGAAAATAACTCCCAAAGCGATCAGAATCAAAACGGCAATAGCTATAATTCCGGCACCAGTACCAACACCAGCACCAGCACCAGCACCAGCTGCACCATATCCGTACATGAACTCACCTCCAAATGTGAACGATTGAATATTTCAAAATCTTTTTATTAGAATACGATACCCATAGCGATGAGCAAAAGAATGATAACAACCACGATGGCAATTCCTGCGCCTACTCCAGCTCCACCTGCTCCAAACATACTGATGACCTCCCTTTATAAATTAGTTAGATTTGATTGCCTAGAATATTACGCCCAAGGCAATTAAAATCAAAATTGCGATAGCGATAATGCCTGCTCCGACTGCATTGCCTACCGGGGCAACAGGTGGGCAACAAGCTCCTGCAAAACCTCCACGCCCTGCTCCATAACCATATCCGTACATATCGTCTCCTCCTTATATCTTTAAAATTTAATCCAACAAATTTGTTTAGAATACGATTCCCATTGCGATAAGCAAAAGGATGATTATTACAACTGCGGCGATTCCTGCGCCAACTCCTGATCCACCAGCTCCGAACATACTAATGACCTCCCTTTAAAATCTACTTAGACTAATTTTTAGAATATAACACCTAAGGCAATTAAGATCAGAATTGCGATAGCGATGATACCTGCTCCGACTGCATTGCCTACTGGTGCAACCGGAGGGCAACAAGCTGCTGCATACCCTGCTCCTGCTCCATATCCATATCCGTACATAATATTTCCCCCTTATATATTAATTTCTGGAATTTTTAGGAACCCTTATTTAAAAAACGATACCCATAGCGATTAACAAAAGAATGATTACTACAACTACAGCAATTCCCGGTAGGAAATTAGGTCCACATCCAACACCTTCGACACCTTCAACTGCACCAATACCATATGCCATAACAGCGACCTCCTTATTCCGATTTTTTGTTGTTTTTCTTGGGCTCACAGTAAGATATGTAAAAAGAACCTATAATGTTAATATTTTACATTTAATAGCTGTGGATATATAAAGACTCTCCCATCTCTGGAGAGCCTTTATATGAGAGTCCTTAATCTTCACTTAATAGTTTGGTTCTTGAAGTCGTCGGGCAAATTCGTTCAGTCCCATATTAGCGAAGCAGTAAACACGTTGTAAGTGCCATTCATCGAGATTAAGGTCAGCCCAACCTCGATCTGTAGTAAAAGCCATTAGGTATCCTGTTTGTTTTACCGCTTGTGCCACATCAGCGTTGAAATCTCCGTAAGGATAGGCAAAAAATCCCACAGACTTTCCGAGACCCTCTTCGAGTGTTTCCTTAGAATTCATTAACTCGTTTAACACTGTCGTCTTATCCACTTGAGACAAATACGGGTGATTAACTGTATGCCCTTCAATTTCCCATCCATTGGCTGATAATTCTCTAAGCTGGGACCATGACATAAATCCCTCTCCGCCAATATAGCTGGATACCATGAAGACTGCAGCAGTAAATCCATATTTTTTTACGATAGGAAAGGCAGTCGCATAATTATCTTCGTAACCGTCATCAAATGTAATCACAATTGGTTTTTGGGGAAGAACCCCGCCCTTATATAATGCCTGGTATAACTGATCCAATGTAACACTCTCGTACCCTTTTTCCTGCAAGTAGGCCATTTGCGCCGCAAACTGGTCAGGAGGCATTCTCACTTCATTTCCCTCCTCTAGCATGACTGAATGATAATATAAGACAGGTACTGCTTGTGCTTTCTGATAGCTTGATGATTTTGTCGTATTTAATGATTTGCTCGATATAGTGCTTGGATTTCTGCTTGAATCCAATTGGGTCTGTGAAATAGAGCTTGAGTGCTTCTCCCCGCCACAACCACTGATTCCAAGGACAAGCATTTGTAAAAAGACAATTAAGAATATCTTTCCAATAACTTTTTCCACATTGATAAACTCCTCGTATAAAAAATTACTACAAATAAATAAAATAAATAAAATAATTAATTAATTCATTCATTTATTTATTTATTTATTTATTCAAACTATTTTACCATATTATTTGTACTCACTGTTTTTTCATTAAAAAAATTTTAATATAAATCTTTGTAAAACTTTACGCTAAAACTCTTAAACCTTTAGAATTGAAAAGAGATCTCGAGAATAATTACATCTCGAGATCTCTTTCTTAATTAAATTGTACTTTGTATTTAAGTGCGGACTGCTTTACCGCCTTTACGTGATTTCCTCATACGTTGCTTAATTTCTAGTAGAATTGGGCTAGCTATAAAAATCGAGGAATAAGCTCCAATAAATACCCCAATCAACATCGCTAAGGAGAATAATTTTGTTGATTGACCACCGAAGACAAATATAGAGAGCAGAGCGATCAGCACTGTAAGGGACGTGTTGATGGATCGGCGCATGGTCTGCCACACGGATTTATCTGCCATATCTTCATAACTGTCTGCTCGCTTCATCTTTGCTTCGTTCTCACGGATTCGGTCAAAGATGATCACGGTATCGTTGATCGAATATCCAAAAACGGTCAAGATCGCCGCCACAAATGTTGAATCGATTTCCCATTGGAGCAGTGAAAAAGCACCGACGACTATTAAAACATCGTGTAGCAAGGCGATAATTGCAGAGATTGCGAAAACAAACTGAAACCTAATTGTAATATAGACAATCATCAAACCCATAGCAATAAGTAATGCCCATAAAGCATTTCTGGTCAGCTCTTGCCCCATCGCTGGGCCCACTTTATCGTCTCCAAGAGAATTTTTATCATATTCTGCAACATTGGTTTCCAAGGCTGCTAATAATTCATTGCGTTTTTCCTCTTCGAGCGCTTCCGTGCGTATTAAGGCCGAAGTATCTCCATTAGCCAATTGCACAGGTCCTTCAAGTCCCACCGATTTCATCGTATCTGTAATCGCAGCTTGGGTCACCGGCTTGTTGAAGGTTATATCGAGCATTGAACCGCCCTTGAAGTCAATTCCTAAATTAAGTCCCTGCATGAAAAGAGAAATCATGCCGGGGATCAAAACTAATAACGAAAGGGCAAACCACCAATACCGCCTCTTCATAATATTAAAGAAAAGCGGGTGGATTTTCTTCACTTCATCGTAAGTCGCTGGATGTCCAGTTTTCATTATGCATCCCTCCTTACGCCAAACCACGTTGTGTTCATTTTTTGGTTAGCTCCCACTACCCACCGCAGCACTTGCCGAGTAAAGGTAATACCGGTAAACAGGGTAACAATAATCCCTATGCCTAAGGTCAACGCAAACCCTTGGATGGCACCAGTCCCAAAGTAGAAAAGAGTTATAGCGGCGATAAGGGTTGTTACATGGGCATCTATAACTGTGATAAATGCTCGGCTAAAGCCCGATTCTACACCAGCCCGCAGGGATTTACCAGCTCTTATTTCTTCTTTTACCCGTTCATAAATAATGATGTTAAAGTCCACCGCCATCCCGACAGAGAGAATAAACCCTGCGATACCCGGAAGTGTCAACACGACTCTAAACATCCAGAAAATCCAAAGAACTATGAGGGCATAGACAAACAACGAAAAATTCGCGACAGCCCCTGGTACACGATAGAAGATTAACATAAATAAGAAGATAAAGATCACACCATACGCTCCGGCATAGATACTTTTATTCAAGGAGTCTACCCCTAAAGACGCTCCTACCTGACGTTTTTCTGCAATCGACATGCTTACCGGTAATGAACCTGAACGCATGAGCACCGCATCATTTGCTGCCTCTTCTAGGGTCGCGTACCCTGTAATCTCCGCTTGACCATTTAGAATTGGTGTATTAACGGTTGGATTTGTTAAGAGATCTTCATCAAGATAAACACCTAGTTTTTGACCAATTAACTGGGTCGTTAATTCACCAAACTTTTTTGCTCCTTCAGATGAAAAGGATAAATTAACAACGTATCCACTAGCCTGACCTTGTCCGCCCTTAGCGTCCTTGAGGTCATCCCCCTCTAATACGATATTTCCTTGCGGATCCCTAAAGGTTAACTTAGCTGTCGTTTTCAAGATATCGACTGCTTTGTCCGGATCGGTAACCCCGGCCAAATCGATCACGATTCGCTTTTTATCATAATCCGATTGAACTATAGGTTCAGATACCCCCAGATCATTGACCCTCTTCTCGATGATTGCTTTCGCTTTGTCTATGTCATCGTTGGTAATTGGAGTGCCATCTTCATTTGGCTCGGCTTGCAACACTAAATGCACTCCACCACGTAGGTCAAGTCCCAACAGGATGCCCTTTTCAGGATCCATTAGAGGTTTAATCGATAGTGCAACAGCTGCTACCACTAAAAGCACTAATGCTACCAGCTTGATGATGTTTCCCCGTCTCATCTGCTTTCCTCCCTTTTAATTTGAAATGGGACTTGCCCATACCAAACTCCATTATAAAACTTTCAAGTTTGCAATGTCAATCTGGGCAAACGGAAAATAGCCTATTTACAGTAATTTAACATCATTAATTTTCAATTCAAATTTAGTAAGCAAAAATTCGGCCGCTTTGCGGGACAAAAGCATCCGCGCCAGAAAAATTTCAAAGTACTCCATTACCGGGCAAATCTCAGTATCAATCGTGAGTTCTAACGCGATTCGTTCTTTCGGATAGACGCGAAGGAACGATTTTTTAACCGCATAATTAACTCGGTCGTGAATATCAAACTTCGCCAGATCAGGGTTTCGCACTCGGGAACGGTGTACATCCGATTTATCGGCTAGAATCAAAGCTGCCGAAATAACGTTGACAGGGTTCCCGTCCTGCTCATCATGATTCCCGATTGCACCAATGATGATCGCAATTTCCTCTGGTTCCATATCATGCCGTTCTAATATACCGGCCGCGAGAATTGCCCCTGAATGTGCATGGGCGACACGGTTTACAGCATTCCCTATGTCATGCAAGTAACCGGCAATCGCTGCCAATTCGCACGCCCTTTCGGAATGCTCCATTTTTTCCAGAATATTTGAAGCAATATGAGAAACCAAGCCTGCATGCCTAAGCCCATGTTCTGTAAAACCAATTGCCGCAAGATGACGGTTTCCGGCATCAATCAGAGCTTGTACATAAGAATCTGCTTTGACCTCTTGCAGAGTGACCTTTGTCAACTTTTAACTCCCCCTAAAATTCGCAATCGATAACAATTCATGCCGACTCTTCCCAGATCATCCACTAAACCGTAATTTGCCCATGCGCCGATTATTGCCCCCAACCCCGGTATAAGCTGAAGTGTTTTACGGAAATCAATGGCATCTCGATACTCCCGCTGAAACTGTTCCCAATTGACTTGCTGCAAACTTTCTTTCTCGACTGGCCAGCTTTCTCTGGACTTGTCCCAATTTAGAATGACCTTGTACAGTTCGGGTCGTTTCTCTTGACTAGAAAAGGCTAATTGAAAAACATACAACAAAAAAAGTCGCTCTCGATAATCTTCGGTAGAAAACCCATAAATATGTGCCAATTCAAAAAGAAATTTCATCTTGATGACGATTAGAGCCGGAAAATCGGCAATGGCAAGGGTAAAACCACCCGCACCGGTCCCTGCCCCTTCGGCGGCGGCAATCTTTCTGTATTTTGTTAAAAGCTTCTGACCCTCTTGATCACGCTCTTGCAGATACACTCCATAAATTATGGGACTGTTAGGGATATACTCCAGTCCAAAGACGACGGATTTAACTAAACCTTTAACGGTGGCAGTAATTACAGTATGCATTTTTTCGGGAATAATCTTATCATTAATTTTCGTTTGAATGACTTTTGAGGTTCGTTCCACTAATCCCGGCCTTTGCAACAATTTCCTTACCCAACAGTTCAAATCTGCTCGCACATACTCTTCATACGTTTGGTCATTATTAATAGGATCTCTATACAAGGGCAGTATTCACCTCATTTGTCATTTTGTATAAAATAAGTTTAAAAGCAAGTGGTCTGTGCCACTTGCTTTTATTCTGTATTTATCTTTTTGAGCACTGTGGTCATAAATAATCTTTAAGAGAGCTAAGGGCAATAATTCATCGCTATGATGCCTATTATTTTTTATCGAGCTCAATTTCACGGTTTTCTACACTGACAATTCCGCTTTTGGCCATTTCAATTTCGACTTTGTCTGCAATTTCTAAAATAACGGAATCCTCTTTGACCTTTGTGATTTTACCATAAATCCCGCCTGTTGTGATTACTTGGTCCCTTGTACGAAGGCTACTCATTAAAGCCTGCCGTTTCTTAGCCTGTTTCTGCTGTGGCCTGATCATCAAAAAATACATAATCCCAAAAAAGACTACAAAATACAGGACTAATGTCATCGTTGATTGAGTCACTTTGTAATTCCCCCTTTATTTGTCTCCTGAACTATTCACCATATCCTAGTGAAAATCCTTCCTGATTACATAAAATTTTATGTTCATCCTTTAGGATGACTTAGTCTGAAGTCTGACCGAACTTGTCCAGCGTCAATGACTTGCTTTTTTAGTAATCCGATCTCTGGCTTCTGTCCCTCCAACCTCTGTCATTAGTACCCGTAATCAGCAAAACATTTCTCACGGTACTCTGGCAACCGATCTTCCTTAATCGCTTCCCGAATTTCCCGCATTAAAATCTGAAGGTATCGCAAATTATGAATAGTCATTAGTCTAAGACCTAAAATTTCTTCAGCCTTGAGCAGATGCCTTATATAAGCTCGAGAATAATTGCGACAAGTATAGCAGTCACAGGATGGATCAATCGGACCAAGATCCCGTGCCGAGCCGGCATTGCGAACAATCACTTTACCGTAACGGGTCAAAGCTGTTCCATTTCGGGCAATCCGGGTAGGGAGCACACAATCAAACATATCAATCCCTCGCATAACCCCTTCTATTAGAGCATCTGGAGAACCCACCCCCATAAGATAACGCGGTTTTTTTCTTGGAAGTAAGGGAACCGTATAATCCAAGACTTCATACATCATCTCTTTTGGTTCTCCGACACTTAAGCCCCCAACCGCATACCCCGGCAAATCTAATTCCGTGATCTCAGCAGCACTTTGACGCCGCAGATCTTCAAACATACCTCCTTGAACAATTCCAAATAATGATTGGGTTTCCGTCGTTGTCAACGTCTCCTTACACCGTTTAAGCCAACGCGTAGTCCTCTCTAAAGAATCCTTGGCATATTCATGAGTACAGGGATAGGGTGCACACTCATCGAAAGCCATTACCACATCAGAACCAAGAGCCATCTGAACCTGCATGGAAATTTCCGGGCTTAGGAATTGGCGTGATCCGTCGATATGTGATCTGAATTCTACACCTTCTTCCCTGATAGTACGCAGATCTCCCAAGCTAAAGACTTGAAAACCGCCGCTATCGGTGAGAATGGCCCCGTCCCAGTTCATAAAACGATGAAGCCCCCCTGCTTCCCGAATCAGTTCATGGCCCGGACGCAAGAATAGATGATATGTATTACTTAAGATCATCCCTGCCCCGATTTCTTTGATCTCCTCCGGGGTGATGGTTTTTACTGTTCCTTGTGTTCCAACTGGCATGAATACTGGCGTATCCATGATCCCGTGCGGCGTATGCAGTTTCCCTAAACGTGCTCTCGTCCGGGAATCTTCCTTAAGTATTTCCAAATATACGGCGGTCAAACCCTTCACTTCCTTCTTTTTACAATGATCAAAATCGCTGTCCCACTAATCCATACACCAAGCGCAAATCAGAATGTCGCTGACTTTAAAAGGCAACTTTCAAGTTCATAGAATAAGCATGGAATCTCCAAAACTATAGAACCTGTATCTCTCCTGAACGGCGGTCTCATAGGCTTTTAAAATAAGTTCTCGTCCTGCCAACGCACTGACAAGCATGACCAAGGTAGACTTGGGAAAGTGAAAATTGGTTAAGAGGACATCTACCACCTGAAATGAATAGCCTGGATAGATAAAGATATCCGTCCATCCTTCGCCTGGTACAACCTTCCCTTCATAACCCACAGATTCTAAAGTTCGCGCTGCAGTTGTCCCTACAGCAATAACACGGCGTCCTTCTAGTTTTGCCCGATTAATTCGCTCCGCTGCTTCTGCGTCGACACGATAATATTCAGAGTGCATAGCATGATCACGAATATCTTCAACTTTAACTGGGCGGAAGGTTCCTAAACCCACATGAAGAAGAATCTCCACGATTTCTATACCCGTCTTCTGGAGTTCATCTAAAAGTTCTGGCGTAAAGTGCAAACCTGCCGTAGGCGCAGCGACAGATCCCCGTTCTTTAGCGTACACTGTTTGATAGCGTTCTTGGTCTTCCAATTGAGCCGTTATGTAGGGCGGAAGAGGCATTTCCCCAAGCTGATCTAAGATGGTTTCAAACATCCCCGAATAACTAAAATGGATCTTCCTGTTTCCATTTGCTAATATTTCCCGCAGTTCTCCAACTAGTATTCCATGCCCGAAGCTAACTTTTTGCCCAACCTTAAGTCGTTTGCCTGGTTTAACTAACGCTTCCCATACATCAAGTTTTAGTCTCTTGAGCAAAAGAATTTCAATTTTGACCTCAGTTCCCTCTTTTTCTCCGATCAAACGCGCAGGAATAACGCGAGTGTTATTTAACACAAGGACATCGCCTTTTTTCAGAAGTGAACTTAGATCTCTAAACGTGTGGTGAGCTATCTTTCCACTTTGACGATTAACGACCATTAAACGGGAGGTATCCCGAGGCTCTACAGGATGTTGGGCAATTAAGTCCTCCGGCAATTCAAAATCAAAATCAGAGACATTCAATCTATTCTTCTCCTTCAATAAGACATGCTTATTATCCTAAAATCATTATCCCTTGGAAATTGAAACATGGTTATAGTAATGCGCTATTATTTCTTGATATTTATACCCTAATTGGGCCATATGATAAGCACCCCATTGAGACATCCCTACTCCGTGACCCCAGCCCCGTCCCTCAAAAATAAAGACTCCGAAGGGCTGGGGATCAGCACTTGTCCCTAAGGATGAACTTAGAACTTTAGACAACAAAGGCCCTTGTTCCTGCTGATTTGGTCTTGATAATTTTAAAAATCCGGAATATCCAAAAGAACCGAAAAGCCCGGCAGAATCTGATTTCCCGAGTGGATCGCTTTTGACAACTGCCTGAGCCTCAAATAAGCTTCCCAAAAAAGCTTCCTTTCGAATTGGTTGCCCAAAAGGATAGAACGCTTGAACAAATGCTCTGCCTTTAACGGTCGCAGTCTGTCCAAATTCATCCTCCAGCTTTACACTTTTCACCCTGCCGGAGGGGAACTTGTCTAGTTTAACATCACGTACGGGTCCTAATCCAAACTTTGAACCCAGAAGCCGAGCGGAGACAATAAAGCGCCAATAATTTACCGCACCCCCAACTCCTTGCGAATAAGGATCAGGATGCGACACATTATGAATATCTGTATTTCCCCATACATTTTTAGCGTCCTCTGCATATCCACCGCTATGAGAAGAATAGAGGGCATCTATAGGTTGCTCAGTTTGAGCATCTACAATTATTTCCCCTCGCGTAGCCTCGATTGCTTTTGAGGCCTCTCCCTCCACGCTCATCCCCGCATAGGCCTGATGTATATCTGGAGAATCTGTAATCATTTTACTGCCATTGTCAGTTTGTTTGACTAGATAAGTCCGAGCTGCTACAGCCTGAGCCTTAAGTGCCTCAGAGCCTCCTTTAGCCCATTCGTTACTCATCTCAATGGGCACAACTCCTTTTAGGTAGTCTTCGCTGTCGACCTGATTAATTAACCGCCAATGACCATCATGCCAATTAAGTTGTAATCCGCCACGATAAGCAGCTTCTTTACCTTCAGGAGTCTTAACACGAAGACTCCCCGAATTAATACCCTTGATTTCCAAGACTGATCCACTAAAAATTTGAAACTCTTCATGGTTAATCCGCAAGACGGGAGTCCACCCGCCCCAACCGACCTGAAGAGTCGAGCCTGCCGGAAACTTACGGGTTACTGTATCCAGGCTAAGTTGATAGTCGCCTTTTTCAATATCTATTTGAACCCACCCTGCTTGGCCGAAATTCCATACAAGCTCTACTGAAACCATTTTTGCTTGACACAGTGTTGGCTGAGCCAGCACCAGTATTAATGATACTATCCACAAAAAGGGTAACCGATACATAATCTGAAGCATGTCTTCACACCCTTTTCCACATTAATAAGATAGTCACGTCATGGTGGAAGTTAAGTTTGCTTATGCTTTCAGAGTGCCCTTTTTGCTTTGCATATATGCTTCGAATAATACTCTTCAATTTCTGGCAATTACTCGCTATATCGTGAACTCCACCTAATGTGTTCACTAAGCAATTGTCCCCTTAATTTCTGGTCGCTGGGGTAGGAACGTCCCTTGTCCCTTTACTCCGGGAAAAGTACGCTGTCCATCCGACTCTGGGGCAACGAATAGCCTAAATGCTGATAAGCTCTTGCTGTAGCCATTCGTCCACGCGGGGTACGTTGTAAAAATCCCATTTGAAGTAAAAAGGGTTCAACGACATCTTCAAGGGTGATCGATTCTTCTCCTATCGTTGCGGCAAGGGTATCCAGCCCGACTGGACCTCCGGCGAAGGTCAAAATAATTGTCTTTAGTGCTTTCTGGTCAATCTGGTCTAAGCCCTCGGGGTCAACATCCAAGCGATTCAGTGCTTCTCTGGCTATGGTTTGAGTGACAGCACCGCCTTCCCAAACCAGAGCAAAATCCCGGACTCTCTTTAACAAGCGGTTGCCAACTCTTGGCGTGCCGCGAGAACGACGAGCAATCTCTTCCGCACCCTCGTCGGTAATACTCAAGCGCAAAATACTTGCTGCTCTCAGGACAATTTCTTTTAGATCCTCAACCTCATAGAATTCCAAACGACTGATAACCCCAAAGCGATCCCGCAAAGGAGACGTTAACTGTCCTGCACGGGTCGTTGCTCCTACTAATGTAAACGGAGGAAGGGACAAGCGGATTGAACGAGCACTGGGCCCTTTTCCAATCACAATATCCAGACACCCATCCTCCATGGCGGAATACAAGATCTCTTCTGTTGCACTGCTTAAGCGGTGAATTTCATCTATGAAAAGAACATCACGAGGCTCTAAAGCAGTCAGAATCGCCGCTAAGTCCCCAGGACGTTCAATCGCTGGACCGGAAGTGGTGCGAACACTCACGCCCATTTCCGCAGCAATAATATTTGCGAGAGTCGTTTTTCCCAGGCCAGGCGGTCCATATAATAAGACATGATCCAGCGCTTCTCCGCGAGTTGAGGCGGCTTGAATAAAAACACTCAGGTTTTCTTTGACCTTTCTCTGCCCTATGTAGTCACTCAAGCGTTGAGGACGCAGCCCCTCTCCTTCACGATCTGCAGGTTGTTCTTGTGGCGCAACCAGACGCTCAGTCATATTCTATCCCCCTCTCGTCACCAACGAAATTAAATATATTCAGAGCGGGTTTGTTTGCAAATTTCCTTATCTTTACTAGGCTCCTCTTTGCAATCTTCACGTATAAAACCCTTCATCTTCAACCTAAACTTATTCTCCTTATAAGATAAAACTCCTGCCTGCAAAGAAGATATAATCCGTCAGTCTCTCCAGAAATACTAACACACCTTAAAGTTTACTGCATTCATTCATAAATCATCATATAACTCTAAAATGAAAAAAGAGTAAGAGCCACAATGCTTTTGGCTCTTACTCTTTAAACATGGAGGGCTATCTTTCGACAACCATAGCTGTACCTTACCCTCCGCCAATACATAATGTGGCGAGACCCTCGTCTGATTTCCCTACGGTTCATTTCGTACAAGTGTTACGAGAGCCACTGGCACCCTCAACGATGTATCTTTAGAGCTTAACTTTCTAGCTTGGAGCAAGTAACCGCAATGCCTTCTTAACCTGCTCTTCTGTGGTTAATTCCCCACTGTCTTTTAGGATCTGACCAACAGCCTGCCGTGCTTCGTCCAAACCAAAACCTAAGGCCAGCAAGGTTTGCACTGTCTCGGATTGAGTATGGGAAGAGGATTCAGAGAACGAGCTCTCTCCAATTGGAAACGTACTGTGTCCTTTAAATTTTTCTTTAAGTTCGAGAATAAGCCGTTGTGCTGTCTTTTTACCGATGCCTGGGACCTTAGTCAATAAATTTAGATTTTCACTAACAATAGCACTCTCAATCTGAACCGCGCCAAAGGTTGAAAGCAGAGATATAGCCGCCTTAGGCCCAATGCCTGAAACACTTAACATTTGAAGAAAGAGTTGCTTTTCTTCAAATGAGGAGAACCCATAAAGAGATAAATCGTCTTCGCGCATAACGACATGGGTATATACGACAAGTTCCTGCCCTGAATGAGCCTTTGCCAAGAGCCCATAAGGCACTGTGAGCAAGTACCCTGTGCCCTGCACATCGAGCACTAGACGATCGGACTGGATTTCCCACACCTTGCCACGCAACATTCCAATCATCTTAAATCCCCCATTCTCTGGTTCAGAGCAAAGCTATGGGCATGACAGATCGCAACTGCCAAAGCATCAGCAGTATCGTCTGGCTTCGGAATTTCATTTAGCCCCAGCAATCCTCTGACCATCTGTTGGACCTGATTTTTTTCTGCTCTTCCATACCCTACTACGGCCTGTTTAACCTGCAATGGAGTATATTCATAAATCGGAAGACCATGTTGGGCACCAGCCAACAAAACAACCCCGCGCGCATGCCCTACAGCTAAAGCGGTCGTAGTATTTCGATTAAAAAATAACTCTTCAACTGCAATATGATCCGGAGTGTGTATACGCAGATACGGCTCGATATTTTCATATAACATCAGCAAACGCTCTGCCAATGGCGTATGAGCCGGCGTACGCCAGCATGCATAATCGCGCGCACTTAAGGTGTTCCCTTTTTGTTCTATTAATCCATACCCCATAATTGCCGTTCCTGGGTCAATTCCTAAAATAATCATGCACGTCTTCCTTTCAATCCTAATAGATTTCGACAGAAGACGGAGGATTTCCTTTCTTTACTAATCTGTATTTACTCAAGCCAAAGGGATTCAGTTGCGGAATCAATGAACGACTGAACTTCATCTAAAGAATAGCACTCAACCTTATGAGCCATATCTGTGATTTCCTTTGGCCATGACTCTATACTTAATCCTGTTACTATAACCTTGCCATTCACTCCGGGTTTTCCTTCGATCACAGAAAGCACCCCTTGTTCCAAACCAAAATGATAGCTTTCCTTTTCAGTAGCTTCACCTGCTAACACATCTTCCGAATTCAAAGTGTTCAATGGGGACTCCGCGCGACCTTTGTTGGACCACCACAAGGTTGTAGCAGGTACTATGCAACCAGTTCCCAATCCTAGAATAAGAACTAAACTAACAACTTTCCACCTGGACATAATGAAAAACCCTCCTGACTATTGTCTTCTTAGCTATAGTCTTGCCAGGAGGGCTTACTTTAATCGTCTTAACCATATTCCTTTTACTTGATCTTGTGACAGGCTTGTCTCTACAGATCTTCGCCAGCTAAAGCCTCGGCTAATTCAAAGTTAGAATAAACTCCTTGAGAATCGTCATGATCTTCAAGTTTATCCATCAACCGCACTATCTTACGAGCCTGATCTACATCCGCAATTTCAAGGGTGTTTTGGGGAACTGGACTAAGCACTGATTCCTCAACGAAAATCTTTTGATCTAAAAGAGCTTGATGAACTTCCTCCATGGTCTCAGGAGTCGTGTATACGACAAAGCCATCCTCATCGATATCAATATCCTCAGCTCCGGCTTCTAAAGCCAACATCATGAAATCATCATCACTTAATTTGATACCCTCGCGTTGGATTCTCAATTGACCCTTTTCCTCAAACATCCAACCAACGCATCCAGTCTCACCCATGTTGCCTCCATTTTTAGAGAAAATATAACGAACTTCCCCCGCTGTCCGGTTTCTGTTATCCGTTAATATATCAACCATAATGGCGACCCCACCCGGACCATATCCTTCATAGCGCAACTCTTCATACACTGTTCCTTCTGCTCCGCCAGTCCCTTTAAGAATTGCCCGTTGGATATTTTCATTAGGAACATTTGCTGATTTAGCGTTTTCGATGGCTATCTTCAGGCGAAAGTCGTTAACGTCTCCCCCGCAAGCACGGGAGGCAACCACCAGTTCCCGACCCAGCTTAGTGAACATTTTACCTTTTTGAGCATCTGCCTTGCCTTTTTTATGTTTAATGTTTGCCCACTTTGAATGTCCTGACATGTAGTTAAATCCTCCTTATGCTAGTCTTAAATAGTTTAGCACAAGCTAATTTCTCTTGTAAAGGTATATTGAGTGAACTCGTTCAGTTGAAGCTGAACATCGAGACTTAGGTGACGTAAGTCTCCGGTGGAGAGTATCGCCGAAAGCGCACGGCCCGTTACAAATACAATTGCGCTGAGATTAGACTTATGCCGAAGGGGCATATCCACAGACGAATACATTCGCGCCGTCAGATGAGATAAACATTATCGGAAATCCCCTCGTTCCAAAATGAACGAGGGGACTATTACTCTGCCTATCACTTGCTGAACAGTTCAGTGCTCAAGTAACGTTCCCCAGTATCTGGGGCCAGAACAACGAGGTTTTTCCCCTCGCCCAAAGTTACAGCTGCTTGAAGAGCCGCACTGACTGCTGCTCCAGAAGAAATGCCTACCAAGATTCCCTCTTCTCGTGCCATGTGGCGCGCTGTCTCTAAGGCGTCCTCATTGCTGACCTGTATAACTTGATCCAAGATCGTCTGATTTAAAACTTCCGGTATAAACCCTGCACCAATTCCTTGGATTTTATGCGGTCCTGGTCTCCCCCCGGAAATGACCGGAGACGAGGCTGGTTCCGCTCCGATAATCTGTATTTCCGGCAGACGAGCTTTTAATACCTCGCCGATCCCAGTTATCGTCCCCCCCGTCCCGATTCCAGCGACAAACGCATCGATATCCTTCAACTGGTCAAGAAGTTCTAAGGCTGTACTCCGTCGATGAGCTTCAGGGTTAGCAGGATTTTCAAATTGTTGAGGCATGAAGTAGTGAGGATTTTCCTTGAGTAACCGCTTCGCCTCATTAATTGCCCCATTCATCCCTTCTGCTCCAGGAGTCAAGACAAATTCTGCACCATAGGCAGACATCAACATCCGTCGTTCAACACTTAAGGAATCTGGCATCACCACAATTAATCGATAACCTCGGGCGGCTGCAATCATAGCTAGTCCAATCCCCGTATTCCCACTTGTTGGCTCAATTATAGTTCCCCCGGGACGGAGCAGTTCTCGTTCCTCGGCATCTTCAATCATTCCCCAGGCAATACGATCTTTGACACTTCCACCTGGATTAAAAGACTCAACTTTAACATAGATATTAGCCATTCCAGGCTTAACCAAACGTTGCAGACGAATTAAAGGGGTCTTCCCTATCAAATCTGTAATGTTATCAACGACTCTCATATTAAATACCCCATTTCATATCAATTTAGTATGGATTAATAATAACAACGAATATTCCACTTGTCAAGAAAACCAGTCTCCGGGCAAATTAAGTATTCCAACCTTAGTGCCTACTATTCAAGGAGTTCATTGCAATAAAGCCCGTACCGTGGTACTTTATGCTTCGAAATTATAACGTTGTTAAATGCAACTTGATTCTCATTGCACTCCAAAAACCAACTGCAACAATCGAAGCTTTATAAAAAGTAGTTTCTACCCAATACACTGATAATAATACAAGAATTATAAAGAAAATCAAAAACCGCCGAACTTCTCTTAAAATAAATATTTTCAACCCTCCTACAAATCAAACTAACACTCTATTTCCACCGAAAGTAATCTAGGAGTTTCGGTATAATTCAATAATTGCTATTCAACCTTTTAATCGTTCCTCTACTACTGCTACTAAGGCTTCGATCTGATGGGGCAGCGGGATGCGCGGAAACCCTACAAGCTGAATATTTCCACGTTGAATTGGCAACAGCAATTTTTCCGCTTTACTGGCCGAAATTGCTGTTGCCATTGACGCTGTAATCTCACCTAAAAGACCGTAGACCATCATAATTGCCACCGATCCCACAATTATGTCTACACGCTCCACATTGTAGCAAATGGCAGACTCACCGGAAGCTCCCTCTGTGGCCCCTGCGCGCAACATGGCACCGGTCGCCAGCGCATTTGTCCCGAGAGCGAGGATATTTAACTCCGGGATCTTTTTGCGCAACTGTTCTACAATGTGTTTGCCAATACCGCCACCCTGTCCATCAATGACTGCTATTCGCATAATACCGCCTCATACTTTCTCAACATATCCGGGGAAGGTGTTCGCCTTCGAGCATGCCAACTATACGTTTCCCCCCGAGGAAAGTTTCCAAAAGCACAAGCCCCGACTTTCCTTCTTGTACCTGTCCAATACGTGTTGCATTTTGCCCCAATGGATGAGCCTGCATCTTCATGAGCACTTCATCCGCATCTTCCGGCCCCACAATGACCAAAGCCTTTCCTTCATTCGCTAAATAAAGGGGATCCAATCCTAACATCTCGCAGGCACTTCCTACGCTTGGAGACAGTGGTAAGAGCTCTTCCTTTAAAAGCATACTCACTCCCGCTTGTTGCGCTAATTCGTTTAAAGTTGTCGCCACGCCGCCACGGGTAGGATCTCTCATACATTTGACTCCTGGCAGATAAAAAGTATCAATCAGTTTATTTAAAGGAGCACAGTCACTAAGCACAGGAGTTTGAAATTCAAGCCCTTCTCGCTCCGATAAAATTGCTATTCCATGATCCCCAATCGTTCCTGTTATAAGAATCTCGTCACCGGGCCGAATCTGCTCCGGACCAACTAAACGATTTGTAATATACCCTATTCCGGTGGTGTTTATAAAAACTTTATCAGCACTTCCGCGTTCCACAACTTTCGTATCCCCGCTGACAATGACTATATCGGCTTCAGCCGCAGTCTCGGCAATACTTTTAATAATCCGCTCTAAATCCTTCATAAGTAAACCCTCTTCTAAAATAAGTGCCAGAGTTATAAATTTGGGAATTGCTCCACTCACCGCTAAATCATTGACCGTACCGCATATCGCAAGCTTGCCGATATCTCCCCCACGGAAAAACAAAGGGGAAACTACAAACGAGTCAGTTGTTAGGGCGATCCGCTCCCTGCCGGGCACCAGAGCAGCATCGTTCATCTGATTTAAGTAAGGATTTCCTAAGTGTTTCTGAAAAAGGTTTAGTATTAATTCATGGCTTAGCCGCCCACCGCTTCCATGAGCCAACATAATGCGTTCCATTTAATCCACACTCCTTTGAGCGTATCGGTGATAAGCCGCACAAGACCCTTCAGTAGATACCATACAAGGTCCAACAGGCTTCATCGGTGTACAATGTTTTCCAAACAAAGGGCATTCAGTCGGATAAATTATCCCTCTTAAGACATCACCGCAACGGCAACCGGGTGTTTCCCCGGAGTCAAAAACAGGCAAGGAAAATTTCTCCACTGCATCCCAAAGTCTATATTCTTCCCGTATACCCAAGCCACTTTGACGTATTACTCCTATCCCTCGCCAAGACGCATCAACAGGCTCAAAGACCCGTTCAATAAACATTTTGGCCTGAGGGTTCCCCTCCGGCTTAGCTACACGATGATATTGAATTTCAATGTCAGAGCGTCCCTCTGCACGTTGGCGAAGGAGCATCACTATCCCCTCAAGAATATCCAAGGCTTCAAATCCTGTAACAACGCCGGGTTTACCATAATCTTGAGCCATAAACCTTATGGGCTCTATACCTATAATTGAGCAAACATGTCCAGGATCAAGAAAAGCATCGACAACCAGTTCTTTGTCCTCTGCCAGTAGCTTTAATACCGGAGGGACCACTTTGTGCATAGAGAGCACACTGTAATTCTTTATCCCTTCCCGTTTAGCTATCTCTAAGCTCACGGCTACAGTAGGAACAGTCGTTTCAAAGCCGATCCCCAGAAAAACAACCTCTTTGTCTGGATTTTGTCGAGCTAACTCCAACGCATCTTGAGTTGAATAAACGACTCGAATATCTGCGCCTTCAGCTCTTAACTCCTGTAAATTTTTTTCCGTACCCGGCACCCGAATCATATCCCCAAACGTTGCTGTGAGGACATTTCTTTGAGCGGCTAAATAAAGATACCGGTCTATATCTCCACCGGCAGTAACACAGACTGGACAACCGGGTCCCGAAACTAACCGCACAGTAGATGGTAATAATTCCCGAAGGGCATTTTTGGCGATTGCTACAGTATGAGTTCCGCAAACCTCCATTATAGTAAATGGACTTTGAGCTAAGGACTTAATCTCGGTGAGAAGGATGCTCGCCCTAGCCATTAACTCCTTACTGGTCTTTTTCATAGGCCTCAGCCACCTCCAGCAGCAGTTCTTCCGTTTCTTTGGCACTTTCGTCATCAATAATACTGATGGCAAACCCGGCATGAACTAACACGTATTCTCCAATTCCAACCTCCGGGACCAAGTCGATACTGACTATACGTTCATTTCCCATCATATCTACCTTGGCAATAGTGCCGTCGATCGTAACGATTTTAGCAGGAATGGCTAAGCACATTATAACACCTCATTCGCAATTAATAGTTGTCCAAAGGCTAGGCCTCCATCCCCTGGAGGGAGGCTTCGGGAACGCAAGACCTTTATTCCTTGTGCTTGACAATTTCCAAGGACTGCTTCAGTTAAGAGTTTATTTTGAAATACCCCTCCACTTAAAACCAGAGGACCGCAACCTGCCCCCAGTTGCAGGGCTATATCCACAATCGCTTGAGCAATCGTTTGGTGAAACTGATAGGCAATTTCTTCCCGACTCACGCCAAGAAGAACATCTCGAACCAATTCTTCGAAAAGCTGTCTAACTCCAAGGATAAGCACTCCGTTCTCAGCTCTTACTTCATATGAATAGAGTAATTGTTCATTTATCCTCCGATATTCTGCGTCTTGAAGATGTTCTTGCCTTAAGAACTCAGACCCAAGACTTTCCAGCTCAATTGCAGCTTGTCCTTCATAGGTTACCTTAGTACATACACCCAGTAAGGCACTGACCGCGTCAAACAATCTCCCTGCACTCGAAGTTTGGAAGACTTGAATTCCGATTTCGAGTTGACGGTCTAAGATCTGACGTTCATGGATTGAAAGGGCTGACCAAAAGGACGAAGTCTTTTCCCATTCTGCACTGTCAAAAAGAGTTTTAAGATACGAATAAGCAATTCTCAAAGGTTGTTTTGCACCTGCATCTCCCCCCGGAAGACCTAAGTACTCCAAATGCCCCTTGCGTTCATACCCTGAGGAGTTTCCATACAGAAATTCAAACCCCCAGATACAATGATCTTCTCCGTAACCAGTTCCATCACAGATAACTCCCAGGGTTGGTTCGGTTCTGTCCCATTCCCCCAACACACTAACTAAATGGGCATGATGATGTTGCACGGCATATTTTGGCCAAGGCTGTTCCAAGGCAAATCTCGTTAGTTGATAGTTTGGATGTTTATCGTAGGCAATCGCACTTGGGGCTATATTAACGACTCGTTGAAAAGATTCCAGTTCCTTGTGAAAGCGCTGAAGATTTTCATACCCTTCCATATCTCCAATATATTGACTCACAAAAGCCCGTTGCCCCAAGGCGAGACAAAATGTATTTTTAAGTTCTCCCCCTACACCGAGAAGGGGGGTCTTAATTTTAATCTGGGACATCAAAATTGGTAAAGGAACATAACCGCGGGCCCTGCGGAAAAAGACGATTTCATGACCAATAACCTGAGCGACTGAATCATCACAGGGATGATAAATATCTCGATTATGCATAAGAAAATAATCCGCAATTCCCTGTAAAGCTTCAAAGGCCTCTTCGTTTGTGTAGATTAATGGACGCCCACTGAGGTTGGCACTCGTCATGACTAAAAAATCAAAGGGTCCCTCAAACAAGCGATGATGTACTGGGGTATATGGCATTATGATTCCCAATGTCTGTATTCCCGGTGCGATGTTCTCTGGTAAAGGCACCGCAAGCCCTAACTTTCGTTCCAAGACCACAATAGGGGCCGCCGGACACTGTAACAATTCCTTTTCCTTAGCACTGATATTAACCTCGTTACAAGCCTTTGCCACAGATCTCGCCATAACCGCAAAAGGCTTTGATCCTCTTTCCTTTCGTTCTCGCAAGCGACGAACGGCTTCGGTGTTTCGAGCATCACAAACAAGATGGAAGCCCCCTAACCCTTTTACCGCAATAATCCCGCCTTGGGATAGCTGATCTACGCCTATCCCTGTGAGCGGGCGACCAAGAGCATCACTAAGTTGAAGCTTAGGCCCACAATTTTCACAGGCAATCGGTTGTGCATGAAATCGTCGATCCCTTGGATTGCTATAATCTGCTGCACAAGAGTTGCACATTGGAAATTCTGACATAGAGGTTTGCACCCTGTCATAAGGAACGTCACGAATTATTGAATAGCGCGGACCACAATTCGTGCAATTTGTAAACGGATATGCCCAGTACCTGCTCATAGGGTCAGCCATGTCCTTAAGACAATCTCTGCATGTTGCAACATCCGGCGATATTAAAACATCCGCATCTTGCTCAGCTTCACTCTCAACAATTTCGAACGTCTTATAGCTCTTAGGCTCAGTCTCGACAAATCGTGCTGTCACGATTTGAGCCAAAGGAGGAGCTTCATTAAGCAACCGATCATAGAACAAGTCTAATTTATTTCCTTCTGCATGGATTGTTAAACCATGGCTTGAGTTGTTTACCCATCCGTTAATACCTAGTTCTTCTGCAAGCTTAAAAACAAACGGTCGAAAACCTACCCCTTGAACAATACCATTAAAATAGATAGTTTTTGCTTGTGTTTTCATTGTTAAATGACCAGCTTTCAGCCTTACTGTAATAATTCTTAATATTAACACTCTTAATTGTACACGCCAACATCTATTTTCTTCAAGTAATTTAATTCTAAACCTTTCGCAATAGTCAAAAGTATTATTATCTATGCGCAATCTAAGACTTAACCGCCCATGATTAAGTCACAACAGTGCATAAAGTCTTTTCCTTTGCCTATTTTCTTTAAAGAAAAACTCTTGTCATTAGTATTTATGATTACGAAATTATAAATTAATATTGTCAATCTTCTAAATATTCATAAGTTAAAGAGGAGACTGACAATTCTTCCCGAATATAAGTTACATATATCGTTTTGTCACACCAAGA
Source organism: Desulfosporosinus shakirovi (assembly GCF_020595055.1). Lineage (GTDB taxonomy): Bacteria > Bacillota > Desulfitobacteriia > Desulfitobacteriales > Desulfitobacteriaceae > Desulfosporosinus > Desulfosporosinus shakirovi. The sequence goes on from NZ_JAJDOO010000041.1 coordinate 21,428, forward strand.
CCTAAGGTAACTGAAGGAGCAATTTTAATTCAGGAGGTGTTCTGTAAAGTATGGGTAATTTTGATTTACTCAAAGTCAAAGGGGTTTCTCGGCGTGATTTCATGAAATTGATTGCAGCAACAACTGCAGCGCTTGGACTTCCCGAACTTATCGTACCTCAAGCGGCTAATGCATTAGAACAAGCACTAAAGAAACCACCTGTTATCTGGTTGGAAGGCATGGATTGTACTGGATGCACAGAATCAGCCATTTCCACCCTAAATCCTTCACCCGCTGAACTCATTTTAGACATGCTCTCAATTCGTTATCATGAAACCATTATGGCTGGATCCGGTCATACATCCGAAGAAGCATACCAAGAAGCTCTTAAAGAAAACTTTGTTCTCGTTGTAGAGGGATCATGTCCTGCCAAAGAAGACCGTTTCTGCATGATTGGAGGCAGGCCATTCAAGGACATCCTTAAAGAATCCGCCGAAAGAGCTCAGGTAATTATCGCTATCGGCAGCTGTGCATCTGAAGGAGCGGGAATTCCAGGGGCTTGTGCGACCGGTGCCGTCGGAGTGGCGGAACTCCTGAGAAACGAGGGAATTAACAAACCCGTAATTAATCTTCCCTGTTGTCCGGTCAAACCCAATACATTAATTGGCACAATTCTATACTACTTGACCTACCAGAAGGCTCCAGAGCTGGATGGGCAAAATCGACCGGTAGCCTACTACGGCTCATTATTACATGATAACTGCCCACGCCGCGGTCACTTCGAAAGTGGAAACTTCCTTACAGATTGGAACGATCCTCTTCAAAAAGAGTATTGCCTAATACTAAAGGGATGCAAAGGACCAAAGACTTATACTGACTGTGCGCAAGTTTGGTGGAATGACAACGCCAACTTCTGTATTAATGCAGGATCTCCCTGTTCCGGATGTTCAGAGAAAGACTTCTATGATGGATTTAGTCCCTTATATTCCAAGCAAGAGATCTTTAAGCTTCCAGGTATAGGTCAAGTTAATGCCGATACCGTGGGAGTGGTTATTGGAGGCGCTGCTGCAGTAGGTCTGGGTGCCCATTTAATTGCTACGGCGGCTAGCGGAAGACTGAGCAAAAAGGATCATAAGGAGGACATGTAATGGCTAAAGTAGTTATCGATCCTTTAACACGCATTGAAGGACACTTAAGAGTTGAAGTAGAAGTCGAGAATGGAAAAGTTGTTGACGCACATATCATAGGAACCATGTACCGTGGGATTGAAGCTATGCTCCGCGGCCGTGATCCCAGAGATGCTACTTTTGTTACAGAACGTGTATGCGGTGTTTGTGCTGGTTCTCATGGCTGGGCGTCCTCTTTAGCTCTTGACAAAGCCTATGGAGCAAACGTTCCGGCCGGTGGTCGGCTTATCCGAAATCTAATCATTGGGGCCATGTATCTGCATGACCACCCTCTGCATTTTTATCATCTAAGTGCCCTAGACTACTTAGATGTTATGGCTGTCGCTCAATATCAAGGAAAAGACCCTGGACTTTTGGCTGTAAAAGACAAAATTGTCAAGCTGGTGACTGCCGGAGATACTGCCCCACTCACTCCTCGTTACAAACCGGATGATTACAGCGTTAACGATCCCGAGTTAGTGACCATGGCCGTTGCTCACTATCTTAAAGCTTTAGAGATGCAAGCGAAAGCCAAGAAGATGTCTGCACTGTTTGCCGGAAAACAACCCCATCAATCTTCGATTGTTGTTGGTGGCGTCACTATGCTTCCAAGCATTGGAGTCGTTGAACAATTCCGTTCCATGCTTTATGAACAGCTTGATTTTATCGAGAAAACGTATTTGCAAGATGTATTAACCTTCGGTACTGGTCCACTTCTGCCTTTAGCCCAAGCGGGTGTAGGCGGGGGGAGTCCTCATTATCTTTCCTACGGTGGATTTGCCCGTGACGATGCCGGCAAAGATATGTTCTTCAAGGCAGGAATCATCATGGATGGTAATTTAAGCAATATCAAACCGGTCGATGAAGCGAAAATTACTGAAGATGTTCAATATTCCTGGTATAAAGCCAGCCCAAATGGTAAAACACCCTATACTGAGGATACTGTTCCTGATCTCGATAAGAAAGATGCCTATACCTTCGTTAAAGCTCCCCGCTACGATGGTAAACCGATCGAAGTTGGACCTCTCGCCCGAATGCTGGTTATGCAACCAAAAGGTCTGATGGACATCATCTCTAAGTATAATATTAAGCCGGGTGCTGTAGCGCGTCATGCTGCTCGAGCTTATGAAACAGTTATGATGGCAAAAGATATGTTCAATTGGTTAGATGCCCTAGAAAAAGAAATGGGATCTAAGGATTTCCGCATTCATGATACTGATCATTGGGAAGCTCCTGCCACTGGTCAAGGTGCTGGCATGACTGAAGTCCCCCGAGGCTCTCTTGGCCACTTTATTAAAGTCTCCGATCATAAAATTGAAAACTATCAAATGGTTGTTCCGACTACTTGGAATTTCTCTCCAAGGGATGACAAGGGTGTCCGTGGTCCGGTTGAAGAAGCCCTAATAGGTGTTCCTGTACCTGATCTCGAAAATCCTGTCAACATTGTACGGGTCGTTCGTTCCTATGATCCATGTCTGGCCTGTGCGATTCACCTCATTCATCCTGAAACTAACCAGATAAAAAAATTCCGGATCGGCTGGTAATAAAGGAGTGAAGGACATGTCTAGCCAATTAGACTTAGACCACCCATTGTTTCAGCGCATTAGCCACTGGATCAATTTGATTAACTTTTTGATTTTAGGCATCACAGGTTGGTTCATTCATTCCCCTTATCAAGGAATGCCTATGAGCCTAGTTCGGAATTTGCATTTTGTTTTTATGTATCTGTTAATCATTAATGGCATCGTCCGTTTCTATTACTCCTTTTTTGGGAAGCATAAAGATTATGACACCTTCTTTTTCAACTCTCAGGATCTAAAAACAACTTGGCCTCAAATTAAATATTATTTGTTTTTGGGCAAACATCCCAAAACCGGGAAATACAACCCCCTTCAAAAAATGGCCTATATTGCTCTGCCTATTATGTCTGTAGTTCAGGCGGTGACAGGCTTCATACTCTACAAGCCCGTTCAATTGGCAAGTTTAGCTGATTCCTTTGGAGGATTAGCGGCTGTTCGAGGATTCCATTATCTTTTAATGTGGCTATTTATCGCTGTAATCGCAGTTCATCTTTATCTTGTCTTTACAGCTGCTTATGAACAGTTTCTCTTCATGTTTTTTGGCAAGATAAGAAAGGAGAAAAGTGTATAATCATGCAATCGCCCAAAATTATGGTGATGGGAGTAGGAAACATCCTTTTATCTGACGAAGGTTTAGGAGTTCGTTTTTTGGACGAACTAGCTAAGAGTACGTTCCCCGACAATGTAGAACTGCTTGAAGGGGGGACAGCTGGACTAGAGCTCGTTCATTTAATACAAGATGTAGACTTTCTTATTATCGTCGATGCCTTAAATGCTAACGCTGAACCTGGAGCACTGTTTCGCTTTCAACCAGGGGATCTTCAAATAATCCCCGAACAATATGAAGTATCATTTCATCAGATTGGCATCGTTGAAGTACTAACCATGGCTAATTTATTAGGGCATGCTCCACAAACCTTAATTTTTGGTATTCAACCTAAAAGTTTAGAATGGGGCTTAGAAATAAGCCCTGAAATCGAAGCCCTATTCCCTCGTTTGAGTGAGTTAGTAATAAAGGAAATTCACTCCATTCAGCACGAAGGAAAATTTGGTTCGACATAAAATTCAAGAGCCTTTTACCACTCTAAATCTTTGCAGTGGTGAAAGGCTCCTACATTTATTTTGATACATATTATTCTTGTTATTCTTGAAATTATTCTTCGAAAGGCAGTTAGCTATACCTCGCAGTACTTCCAGCGCCTCAACTAACCAATCCCTATTGTTACCCTTCCTGTTCCCGGTACTCTATCACCTCTTGACTTAGCCAACTAATCCATTCATTTATCCCATTTCCATTGCGACAAGATACTTCGAAAATTCGTATGTGTGGATTAATCGCTAGAATATCTTGTTTCATCGTCTCCATATTTACGTCAGTCAATTTTTCCAGATCCATCTTATTTAGAACAACCGCTTTCGCATTGCGGAAAATCACAGGATATTTCGAAGGTTTATCATCTCCTTCAACAATGCTAAGCACGATGACTTTAAATGCTTCACCCAGATCAAAATCCGCAGGGCAAACCAAGTTCCCAACATTTTCGATAATCATCAGATTAATGGCATCCCAATCAAAGTCCGACAAAACCTTACTAACCATTTTACTGTCAAGATGACATCCTCCACCAGTATTAATCTGGATTACAGGTATCTGGTGTATAGCTATTCGATCCGCATCTTTACTAGTAAAAATATCTCCCTCTATAACCCCCACACCAAGACTTCTGATTAGGAGGGGCAACGACCTTTCCAAAAGCGAAGTTTTTCCTGCTCCTGGTGAGCCAATCATATTAATAGCCAAACAATGACTCTTTCGAAAATGAGCACGATTTATTTCTGCCTGAGTATCATTCGAGTTAAGTAAATTTGCCATGACTTCAATTTCACGCCGTGTTGCTTCCATTATTCTACCTCCAGGCTTTCAAGTAATAGTTCCTCACCTTGAATAACTTTAATGTTGATATCTTGACATTTTGGACAGAGAAAAAACATCCCCGTCACGTTAAACTCGTAATGACAGTTTTGACAGCGACCAAGCACGTCTATACGCTCTACTAACAGTTCTGCACCTTCACATATGGTATCCTTGCCATAAGCTTCAAACGCCATTTGCAGCGCATCCGGTTCCGCATTTGTAAGTACTCCAACTTTTAGTTTAACCTGGAGCACTCTCTTTACTTTATGTTGGGAGACAGTCTGTTCAATGACCTCAAATACTCCTCCCATTAAAGACATTTCATGCACATCGTCTCCAGTTAAGAAAACTCGGAAAAACTTAACCTTTCCTTTCAGTTATTCTTATCCCTTATCCAAGTTTATTAACTCCATTTTCTACATGTCTTCATTATAATAATGAGTGAACTCTTACTATAATACTAGCCAGAAAGTTCAACTTATAGTTATATATTTTGGGAAGGCCCCTTCTCGCCATCCTTGGCTACAGGGACACTCGGCCATCCTTGGCCAGCGCCTATGGCTTGGCGCTAGACAAGTTTTCTTTATAAGGCTTGGTCTACATAGTATGAATAGTTCGACAAGAGGTGCAAATATCCTTTATGCCTGTCTATAAAATACACAATCATCTGAATCATACTTATTATTTGCCATGGCTAAATAAAGCCTAGTACACTGTCTTCTATGGACATAATTAATCCATATTGTTAAGTTATGGCTAAATTTATGCTTTTATTAAACGTATAAAGACCTTTTAAATGGTTAGGATAATACTGTCTAAACAAACAACTGAAAAAGGAGGATGGTTAAATATGAGTCGTAATACACCTGAAGTTCCAGAATCCGAAAGGCAGTTGGATGAGCTTAAATGGGAAGTAGCTGAAGAGCTAAATTTAGACGATGACATTCAAGAAAAAGGGTTTGCAAATATGACAACCAGAGAAGTAGGTCAAATCGGCGGCAATATGGTCAAGAAAATGATTACCTTTGCAGAGAAGGAAATGGCCGAGCAGGGTTCGGGTGTTATAGATTAGTTATTTTTTAGAAAGGGACCTCGTTCAGATAAACGACGTCCCTTTCTAATTAATTTATTTATACTAAAACTACTCCTAAGCGAAAATTAGGTACACCTTATTCTTCGACATACGGAATCGTAAGAGGTCCAAGTGGCAAAACAGCAATACTCATATTATCTCCATATTTACCCGTTAGTTCCCTCAAAGTCTGTTCGATATCCCTCGTAGGAGTTAAATTTGCAATTCTTGTCGATTCTTCAGGCAACAAGGAATACAAGTATACATCTGCCCACTCCTGAATCATAGCCAATCTTTGTGCTTCCCACTGATCAAACATTTGAAATGACGGCTCGTTAATCATTTCTAAAAGTTCCTTTGGTGAGTTGCGCATTTGGAGTATTTTAACAAAATTCCCATGTTCAGGCATGCCCTCACTGCATTCTGCGGCACAAATAATCGTCCCACCTTGTTTGACAATCATCCGAGCAGCATCCATGCCCTTTACGGCCTGGTATAAATTTTGATCGAGAGGGTAACCTGCATTCGTTGTAATTACAACATCATAACGCTTCTCACATTTGACCATGGCTTGCTCTTTGACATATGCACAGCCAATAGCATGAGCTTCAACCAACTCACCAGCAAATACATTGGTGATCTCTTTCTCTCCATTCAGAGCTACATTAAGAAGGAAATTCGGTTTACAAAAATTATTAACTTCCCTCGTCATTTCTTGAAGTGGATTCTTATCTAGTTCTCCCCAGGTAGCCAGTGGGTGCCCAATCATTTTAGCGTTATGGAAGGTTAATATAGTTTCTATTCCCGCTATGCCAGGCATAATTCCCTTAGGTCCACCAGAGAAACCCGCAAAGAAATGAGGCTCGATGAACCCTGTTACTATTCTAAAATCTGCTTCAACATATTCTTTATTTAAATATACCTCACACCCAAAGCTGCTTGTTCCCAGATGCGAAAGCTCTGATTTTTCGTGACAATGATGATTTACAAGACGTACAGTATCTACTACTGTTTCTCCTAACATTTCGATGAATTCTTCCCTTGTTTGGTCACGGTGAGTTCCAAGGCCATTGATGATGGTAATATTTTCTATAGGCACATGAGGAAGTTCCTCAAGCAACCAAGGAATTAATTTATAGTTTGGGGTCGGCCTAGTGATATCGCTAATTACAATGACTACCCTGTCTGTTGATTTAACCATTTCTCTAAGCGGCTTTGTCCCTTTAGGATCTCGAAGAGCGTCTAATACAAGCTCATGGTCATTCTCTGGTAACTTCAAATGAGTCGGTTCAACGACTCTCGTATGTTCAGGTACATTTATGTTCAAACCATTCTTTCCATAGGCTAAAAAAACTTCCATATATATCTCCTTTTCTTTGATATGTTATGTGTATGAAGCATCATACTGTCTAGTTATAAAGCACTTTAGGCATGACCTATAAACTTAAAGCTAACGATTCTAACTGTCCACTTACTTCCTGTAAACCTTCAACTAATTTGGCAATTTCTTGATTAGCCTGTGCTTGTTCTTGCGTGATTGCACTGTTGCGCAACGAACTTGCAGTAATCTTTTGAATAATGGCCTGAAATTCCAGTAAAAGTTCACTGATTTCATTGGCGGAACGATTGCTTTCATCTGCCAATTTACGAACTTCACCTGCAACCACGGAAAAGCCACGCCCATGTTCTCCTGCTCTAGCTGCTTCAATTGCTGCGTTTAAACCTAAAAGATTAGTTTGTTTGGCTACTTTACGAATAAGCCCCAAGATATCTGAAGTGGATTTAAGTTGATTTTCTCCCTCCTTCGCCTCTGTCGCAATAGCTTGACTAATCGCGGCTACTTCTTGTGCCGAAGCAGCTGTTTGTTGCACAGCACTGGCAGCTCGCTCTATAGCATTACTTAAAGCTTTTACTTGATTGCGCATGATGTCTTTCAATTCTTCATCTCTCAGCATCGTTACAACCATACCCGCAGCAATCCTGGCAACCGGACTAACGATATCTAAAGGACCAGCAATTCCAAAGGTGCCGACTTTAACACCGTCGACTTTAATTGCTTGGTTGTAACCCTCTTTTAACTTCCCATTTGAAACGTCAGCCTCTTCTTGAGTTACAACTGTATAATCTATATTAGTAGTCATTATTTGCTGGCTTCCCTTATGCTGTACCCCTACTCTAGTTTGGGCAGAATCTGCCATGATTATCCCAGATTCATCACATACGATAACAGCAAACCCACCTTGTTCATGAATAAAACTTGCTATTTTATTGGCAACAAAATTACTAAGCTTAGAGACCACAAATCCATCTCCTTTAAAACCTATTTACCTCCATATTATATCACAATGTCTGATGGTCGGACCAGATATATTCGTGAATTCCCAAACTTTTCCCTATTTTAAGATAATATTTCTTAACCTAGTTTAAATAGTTCACTCACTAATCCGTAATTGAGAAAAAAAGTAAACCGCTTATGTGCTGCCAGATCAATGTTGTCCGGCCTGGCAATACCTGTTAGACACATTAAAACACAGTATTAAGGAGATATAAAACTATCTTCTTTATACTGTGTTTTAACTATTAGTGAAATAACTGGACTAAAATCATGCGATAAAATTTATTATCCTCTATATTGTAAAATAGTGGTACATAAAATTTTCGAATATCTTAATCTTATTCGTGCCGCCTCACTTAATACAAAATCTATATCATTGCCAATTTCATACATTGGAGCAAAATTCATAAAATGCTCCTCGGCATATCTCTTGTTCCATCCTGCATTTTCAACTAACCGATCAATAAACTTTTCTCTTTTTTTAGAATAAATATTTACTATACCACAATTATTATGGCCTAGCAGAGCTATCGCCTTTACGCCGCCAATAGCAATAGCATAGGATACTTTAAACTCGCTGTAACGTAAATTTCCCCCGCCACTGCGAATTATATAGGCAAAATTATCTGGAACGTGAAGATGTTTTCGATTATCCATACACATTCCTATTAATAACTGTGCTTTCGAATATTAATCAAAGGAACGATGAAGATTATGATATTCCAAAAGAAGTCCAATTGAGGTTTCTCTATATTCTGGAAAGATATCTTCTTTTTAGTTAATACTTGAATTAATTTATCCATTTCATTTTTCCTTTCCAAACAAATCCGAGTTACACCCCGAGTCCGTATCCCTGGATGTCCGGATATATTCATTAATGAGCAAATTTTTAGATTGTTTTTGTTTCCTCGTATAGACCAGTAGCACTGCTTACTACTTCTGCCATAGCCGATTCTATGTCATGTGTTATCTGGGCTTGGTTCTGAGTAGTCGCAACATTTTGGCATTCCATATCCTCCAAATCGTCTTCCATAATATCCCCGATGGTCACTTTATAGCCTTCCCCTTCTAAAAGGTTTTTAAATAGGGGGTATTAGTGTCCTCTATCAAATTCTGTTTCAGTACAAAGCCCGTCGGAAAGATAATCGCTCGCTTTGAAATGCGCTCTTTGATTTCATCCACCATGTGGTTGACTGTCCTGCTCATTTCCACCGAGTTTTCCCCTTCCAGACAGATTAGACCGAGAATCCCGTTGGAGTGCAAACAGGAATCCTCGTAGAGGCGGACGCCTTTCAGTTTGGCAAGCGCGCCAAGCACCGCCCGCTCTTTGCCAACAATATTTCCGGCGGGAATATCGTTTTCCATAATGTCAAGGGCAATATGATCCGAACGGACATTCACTACCAGCACTTTACTTCTTTCAAGTCCCAGCACATCCGCCACCGTCTGGGCGAGTTGAGTCAAATTTACATGATCGAGGGTAATATGGTTGATCCAGAGTTCTGTTTTTCCAAAAGATTTAGGCCCATCTTCAGATCTCCTTTCGTCTTTAACATTCAGATTTCAACATCAAAGTTAATATTTTTCCATCTTCTTTATGATTTATGCAACTAATACAATAGAAGAATTACTAAGTGTTCGTCATTGACGAACATAGTTCGGATTAAAAAATAGCGTTCTTTTAATACGCCATTAAACTCTGTTAAAAAAGTTTCAGTCAGCTTCTATACCCTAGTCTTTGTGAAATCTGGAGAGCGTAATATTGTACATCCCTAGCGATAGCCTCAATTTGTTCTAACGGCAACCGCACTGTCGGAGCAGAAACACTAATGGCTGCCACCGGCTGATTCATATAATTGAAAATCGGAGCTGCAATACAACGCAGACCAGTTTCAATTTCCTCATTGTCAACAGCATATCCGCGTGAATGAATACGCCGCAGTTCACGGTACAACTCCTCCTGATCCGTGATTGTATGCTCTGTATATTTTTTGAAATCTTCTTTTGCAAAAACCTGTTTCAATTCATCTTCGCTCAAAAAAGCCAAGATTACTTTGCCCACACCTGTACAATGCATAGTAGCGCATTTACCTGTCTGGGAATAAACAATTACAGCCTCGGGGGCATCAACCTTATCTATATAAACAATCTCATCACCATAATGAGCGGCCAGATGCACGGTGGTATTGTATTTACCGCCAAGCTCCTCACAAAATACTTTGGCTTCGTTTCGCAAATCCATACGGTTATACACCAAAGTGCCCAACTCAAACAGCTTGATTCCCAATCGATAGCGTTTTGTTTGGGGATTCTGTTCCAAATAACCTTTTGTAAGCCGTGTATTCACCAATCCGTAAACCGTACTCTTGCTTAGCTCCATTTTTTCGGGAATTTCTGAAATACCTAATTCTATCGCTTGTCCTTTAAAACATCCAAGTATATCTAACGCCCGATTTACAGACTGCACGATCACACCTGATGCACTTGCCACCAATATTTTCCTTTCAATTCAGAAATCCAATGCCTGATGTCTTTATAAAAAACACCTTTTTATAATTGAGATTATAAGGTATGACTTTTAAGAGTCATTACAATTCTGGTATTATTATTGGATTATAAATTTATATCTTTTTATGTATTTCCATATAATGGATTATCTATTTTAGAAAAAACTATTCTAGGCCTCGAAGAAACCGTGGCAAACACTAGCGGGCAGGTTAAAAAGGCTGTTTTAAACTCAATAGTCAAATTGAATTAATGAAAGAGTTCCTTTTTACAATCTTTCATATAATTGGCATACTGAATAATATGGAATAATTGTCCACATTTAAAGTGCCCTTATGCTTCCGTAAAGTATATGATGATAAATTATTTTTAACTGCTGTTAAAAGTGTCAAGTTAGAATTCCTATTGGCTGCTGCCGGAAAACCAAGTTTTTACAAATCGCAGACTGGACTTGTGCTTCCAGCCAGCTGTTTTAGTACCAAGGCTTCGGAGGCCTTGAGGGCAACGGTTTTAGTTCCGTTGGTTTCAGTGGTTAATTAGGCTTCGATTCCCTTTATGACTTGCCTTGTTCCTTGATCGACGAGTTCACAAGTTGCGGTTGTTGATATTAGAGCTGAGGGTTCAACGGTCGTCATATTCGTCGTAGTAACAGTCGACCACTCTTTAAGCCTTTCGACCATACATTTGATTATATCTTCAACATCATGCTGCAGGATAAATTTCTCCCGCTCATCTTAAGAAATTCCCAGCAGGAGAAGAGCCTGGTAGTATTTCAAATTCGCCCACGTCGGCGAATTTGACCTGCCGCCGGCAGCAAATAGTTTATCTCCATATTCTTGAAAAAGCTGCATCAGCTTGTTTGCTGTGCGCTGGGAATAGCTCACTGATTCCACCACCCATTTTCCCCATTCTCCATTGGGGAAGCAGGGCCTTGGCCTCCTTCAGGCGCTTACCGATCTCCATGGCATTGCTAAGCATGATTTTACAAGTTTGTTGTTTGATCCTATTAATCTCAGCCGCGATAACTAGTGGCGTACGTTCAGTGATAGGTTCCTTCATTTTGACACCCGCCTTTTTAATAGCTTTAATGACAGCATACGCAGACGGGCTTAGGATGGTGAATAGCTTGGGTATCGCTCCGGCGTAACCTCAGCAACAATCAAACTGCCAGCCAAGTCCGGTTTTAACAGTCTCCAAGCCTTATACTGGGGAGTAAAACCGCACTTGCTGGCAGTGTTGACGAAAAGCAGTACTTTTCCCATATATTGAGGTATTGCAACCTCGTTCCCCTCATTTCCCAACAAAAAAACACTTCTGGTGAAGGACGAGCTTTTCGCCACACAGCGACTCATAACGCACACTCCTGCAGTGTGGATACCAAAGGAAGGACCCCCGGTACTTTCATTCCTTACATTTACATTACAGTATTAAAAACAAGCAAAAAACTACCTCGTTAAAGGTAGTTTTTCGCTTGTTTACCTGGCGATACGAAAGCCACGATAGTGTCCTGTGGACAGTATCGCCGAGCCACCCGCCCCAAAGAAACACTTCGTGGCGAAGGGGAGCCTTTCGCCACACGGCGACTTGTAACGCACACTCTTGCATGTGACGAAAGTCGGGCGAGACTTTCGCCACATTGCGACTCGTGACGCAAACTCCAGCAATGTGGATCCCGAACGGGTGGAACCCAGGACCCAAGTATCTTAAGTTACAGTATAA
>NZ_JAJDOO010000042.1 GCF_020595055.1 Desulfosporosinus shakirovi
GTTAACTCACTATACTTCTCTCGGAGGTCCATGACAACTATTCTAACTCAGGGGGTTAATGACCAAACATCGTTTATTCAATTAAGGCAATACCATATGAGGCGACAAAACTTTTGGGAGGTATTTGTAATGAGTAATAGTAAAGAAGGTATCAAAGAATTAAAATCTTTAGCCGCTGAAGATGATATATGATATGGAGGTAGCCATGGAATTAGGGCAGTTGAAAGATCAATTTTATCGGATGCAGCAAGTCTTCTTTTCCACCTTCAAGAACCAGACTCAACAGAATTCACAGACTCAAACACAACAATCTCAAGATCCGGGCAACAACAATTAAATCAATTAGTTCAACATATGACTCAATTTAAGGCCCAGTCACATCAACAGCAACAACTTCAAACAATGAGTCAAAACTCACAGCAAGGCCAAGGTCAAAAACAGCAGGGTCAGCAAATGCAGCAAGGCCAACCTAGTCAAGGGTGGTTTCAATAAGAATTTTGGAAATAGAGCAGGGCGTTGCATGTAGAATCCTCTTCTTAGAATAAGTTCATATACAAAATGTATACTCCAAAGCTTTTTTTGCTTTGGAGTATACATTTTTTAAAAATTCAATGCTTAAGATAGACAAGATTTACGCGAATTCGACACTTAGAGTGTGTAATAATTAATAAATGGAGTATGTTGACGTTATAGAGCAACTAATGGCTGGCAAGTTTATTCAGAATTTTAAATAGAGGGGTGAAATGATCTATTGAGATTCCATTCATTTCTTTGCTTATACAAGGAATTCCAGAACAAGCGGCAGTTACAACTTTAGCATTTATAATTGCAAAGGTCCCTATAAAGTGGGATAGAATTTTTATTATTGGTACATGTTTAGCTTTTAGTGCTTATACAGTAAGATTGTGTCCTATCCCTTTTGGAATTCATACTATCTTGGTAATGTTTTTATTATTTATGTGTCTAACTAAACTAAGTAAAAGGGATGTTAGCCTATCCTTTATGGCAAGTGTTTTAAGCTACTTAATTTTAGCTATATTTGAGTGTGCTTGCTTATCATTGTTTTTGGGCGTTTTTAATATAACACCCAAAATTTTTCTTACAAACATAGTTGTAAGAATTGGAATAGGAGAAATACACGTCCTTCTTTTATTTAGCGCAGCTTTAGTTTTGAATAAATCATACATTAAACGAGTTACTCGAACTGCTAAGAGGGAAGGCTTTTAGCGTAAGTTCCTTGCTTATGGAAAAGGTGCCAATTATGTTTCACTAGGTCCTATTTATTCATGCAATGTGGGAGAGGGGGTTAATTCATAGATATTCCATTTATTGCATTTCTCGTACAAGGTATACCAGAAGTAATCGCAGTAGTCACTTTAGCTTTTGTAATTGCAAAGATACCCATGGGATGGAAAAAAATTATTATGCTGGGGATAGCTTTAGCATTTATTTCGTATGTTATGAGAATGTTTACCTTGCCTTTTGGGATTCATACCATTATCCAAATGATTTTTCTGTTATTAGCCTTAATTTTGTTTGGCAATGGAGATTTTAGTTTGTCCCTAATAGCAAGTCTATTAAGTATCTTAGTGTTAGTAATCATCGAATTTGTTTGTCTATCACTACTAATGCCAGTCTTTGGAGTGACTCCTGAAACACTATTTGAAAACTTAGTAATAAGGATTATGATAACAGAACCTCAAGTATTTATTATGTTTATCTTAGCCTTTTTAATAAATAAACTTATTCGAAAAGAGGTAGGATAAATGCATTTTACTGAAAACATTAGTAATAAACTTTCTGAACTAATAACACGTGAACTAAATTATAATGATGATAAGAAGGAAATTATAACATACGCAATTGAAACTGCACTGCTATTTGTCTTAGGCTCTTTTTGTCTTATACTTTTAGGATATTCTTTAAATGCTTTAATGCCCACGGTTATTGCGGCCTTTTTCGGTAGCTCATTAAGAAGAGTATCAGGAGGAGCGCACTTTGATACTCCTCTCAAGTGTTTGGCTTTTGGTACTATAGTTTATAGTTTCTTGGGGGTTTCAACTAAAAAAGTTGTGGAATATGATTTAACTAATAGGCAAATTCTAATTTTTCTTTTGTTAATTTCATTGTTAACAGTAGTTTTCTTAGCTCCTGTAGACAGTGAATCAAAGCCGATTAAGTCCACTAGTTTTAAATATAGATTGAAGATTTTTTCTATCCTTTTTGTAATTATCTCCTTTTTAGTAGTTGCTTTAGTAGACTCTGAATTGGTAATTGTTAGTGCAGTATTAGGTGTGGTTTATCAAAGCATCACCTTACTGCCTGTTTTTAATAAGTGAGGAGGTGAGTAATTATTTTATGAAAAAATATGTTTTCTCCATAGTTGCTTCGCTATTAATGATTTTAGCTAGTGCGTCCTCCGTCTTTGCGTGCACATTTTGGGCATATCAACCAAAAACTCCGAAATCATTGCAAAGATAAATGGAAGGTTTAGAACCTGGAGTAATCACATTTCGTAGCTAACAATATTAAAAGCTGGGATGGATATTCCCAGCTTTTAATATTTTGGCAAAACTCTTTGGAAACTTTTTTATTTGGACAGCTGGAGGATAAATTTGATGGTTTTTAATTTCAAATATATTTATAAAAGGCAATCTATAATTCAATTGACTTTATTTAAAGTTATATTTAGCATTTTTGCCTTTCTAATTTTGTTTATATTTTTTTATGGGCAAAGTTTCTGGGAGAAACAAGGCATAAAATTCAATTACGACTTATTATTAAATGCTTCAAGAGTTCAAACAGAAATACAATCTCGGATTTCTACTATAGAAGAGTTGAAAAGAAATGAGAGCTTAACGAAGGATGATAAAGTATTCAAAATAAATGAAATAATCCAGTCAATTATTAGTGGAAATGATAGCTATGTTATTGGTTATTATGATAAAGAATTAGATTTAGTCATTAACAATCAAACTATTGATGCTATTTCATTTGAGCAAATACGCCCTGAAATGCTATCATTGAGTGAATTCAATATCATATCAAAAAGTAACGAGGTAATTAAGGCTATCCTACCAATATATGACCAGGGAAAAATAGTAAGTTATGTATGGGCCTATGCTCAGGATGCTGATTTAGTATTGACGTCATTTAATGAATTAAGTGTAATAGTAATACTATCTTTAACTTTATCGGTATTGATTATAATTTCAATTAGAAATCATATGAAGCAGATTAAATTATATTTAGAAAAATTTTGTGCAATTATAATGAATGATAATTGTGAACATGAAAATATTATAAATAAATTACCGGAATTGAAACCTGTTTTAAATAAAATAACTTGTTTTACAGATGATTTAAAACAAGCAAACGTAGCCTTGGAAGCCTCAAAACTTAACATAATTAAAATTATGGAAGGGATTTCAGACGGGTTTTATGCCTTAGACCGCAATGTGCAGTTTACCTTTATTAACAAGGAAACACAAAAGTTTATTGGCGGGAATAATGTTGAACTTATAGGAAAAAGCATATGGGAAGTATTTCCAAAAATTAAAGGTTCTGTAACTTATGATAAGATATACGAAGCAATGTCTCAAAATGAATCAGTTCATTGGGAAGCAGAAGGCTTAGCAAACCCTGATCAAAACCATGAATTTCATGCTTACCCCTATAATGAAGGTTTGACGGTATTTTTCAGAGATATTACGGAGTCGAAACGGCAGCAACAAGAACTTAACCGATTAGAAAGGCTTAATCTAATTGGCCAATTAGCAGCGGGAATCAGCCATGAAATAAGAAATCCACTAACGACTGTCAAAGGTTTTTTACAGTTTTTTGGTGCAAAATCACAATATATAAATGATAAAGAATATATGGATTTGATGATTTCTGAGATTGATCGTGCCAATACAATAATAACTGACTTTTTATCTTTGGCTAAAGAAAGCTCAGATAACATTATGCACCAGAATATTAATGAAGTTATTAGTAAAGTTCTACCTATGCTCCAAGCCGATGCTTATAACAATAATAAAGAGGTTACTGCAGATTTAAATCTGGTGCCGGACATTTTGATCAATGAGAATGAGATAAAACAACTTATTTTGAATTTGGTTCGCAATGGTTTGGAGGCCTCTGCGGAACATGGATGTGTCATGATTAGCACGTATTTAAAAGAGGATAAAGTTGTGTTAGAAATTAAGGATCAAGGCGAAGGCATTCCTCAAGAAGTACAAGCAAAAATAGGTACTCCATTTTTTACAACAAAAGACAGTGGTACAGGCCTCGGGCTGGCAATATCTATCGGTATTGCTCAAAGACATGGAGCCGGTTTCGAATTTAAAACAGGGAGCAGTGGGACGATTTTTTATACTACTTTTCCTTCTTAAAAAGTAGTTAGTTATGTCCAATAGTGATTATAATATCATTTGAGCATCAAGGTATATCGAAGAGCTCTCTCAGCTCACTTTCTGTTAGCTTGGAAAGCATGGTTTCTCCAGGCTGAATAACTGAATCAACCAGCTTCTTTTTCCTTGCTTGTAAGACGTTGATTTTTTCTTCGATGGTTCCTTGGGTAATAAGTTTGATCACTTGAACAGCGTTATTTTGGCCGATGCGGTGAGCTCGATCTGTAGCTTGATCTTCAACAGCGGGATTCCACCATGGGTCGTAGTGAATAACCATGTCCGCCCCAGTCAGGTTTAATCCTGTGCCGCCGGCTTTTAAGGAAATTAGAAAGACCTTGCCTTGATTGGAATTAAATAAATTGGCCATGTTCAAACGTTCAACGGCTTTAGTAGAACCCGAAAGATAGAAATGCTCGATATTCTCGGAAATGAGATGGCTTTGAATAATATCTAACATGGTTGTAAACTGAGAGAATATTAAAATGCGGTGGCCGCTGTCTAAAGCATCCGTGAGGATTTCCTGCAAAAGCAACATCTTACCGCTTTCACCAGTGTAATTTTCAATGAACATTGAAGGATGACAGCAAATTTGTCTAAGCCTGGTCAGGGCTGCCAGAATCTTCATGTGACTTTTGTTAAAACCCACTGTGGCAATTTCTTGGGCTATTTTGCTTTTTGCTTCTTGTAAATAAGCAACATATAGCTTTTTTTGTTCTTCTGTCAAGGGAGCATTTAGTTGGGTTTCGATCTTGTCAGGGAGCTCTTTTAGTACGTCCTTTTTTAGACGTCGTAAAATAAAGGGATTAACATGCCGACTTAATTCTGTAATAACGGCAGGGTTCTCGCCCTTGATAATTGGAATTTCATATTGCTTTCTAAATTCTTGGAGAGTAAGGAGATATCCCGGCATTACGAAATTGAAGAGGGACCAGAGTTCGGAAAGAGCGTTTTCAATGGGTGTTCCTGTTAAAGCGAAATACCCTTTAGCTTGAATTTGTTGAGTTGATTTAGCGTTGAGTGTTTGAGGATTTTTAGTATGTTGCGCCTCATCTAAGAAGCAGTATGAAAACTCAATCTTAGCAAATTCATCAATGTCTCGCCGCAGTATGGGGTAGGAAGTAACCACCAAGTCCCAATGGGTTTCTAAATTCTTTAATAGAGCCTGTCTTTCTTGGGGAGTACCTTCTACGACTTGCACTCGCAGGGCGGGAGTGAATTTCTTTGCTTCTTCTTGCCAATTATAGATTAAAGAGGTGGGGGCGATGACAAGTGCCGGTCCTTTGGAGGTTGGTTTTTCTGACAAAATAAATGAGAGGACCTGCAGGGTCTTTCCTAACCCCATATCATCAGCCAAGATGCCGCCTAATCCAAATGAGGCTAAAGTCTTCAACCACTTGAAACCGGTCTTCTGATAATCTCTTAAGATATTTTGTAGTTCTTCAGGGATTTCAAACTCTCCATCTTGGGGTTCGAGGATGCTTTGCACCAATTGCTTGAAGGCTTTATTGCGCTGTACTCCCGGAAGGTTAGCCTGACGTAAAAAACTGTCTATGTACATTGCTCGGTATTTGGGTAAATTGAGCAGTTTCTTGTTTAGATCATCAGCACCAAGGTTTAAGTTATCTAAGAGTTCAGCAACCGTCGTTAATTCTGGCTGATTCAAGTCGAGGAATGAACCGTCACGAAGGCGATGATATTTTTTCTTTAAATGGAGGGAATCGAAAATGTTAGCCAACTCGTCTTGGGGGATATCATTATATTGGAAGGAGATTTCCAGTATGTCTAAAGTTTCATCTAGCCGAACATGACCAGAAAAAGTGGTTGCAGTACGTATTTTCAGCTTAAATTGATCAGAATAGTATAGTTCTGCCAGGTCCCGAAGTTGAGGAAGCCAGTTGACGGTAAATTCAAAGATTTTTTCATCCTCTTCAAGGTGGATGCTTCCTTTAGAGACTGTGAAATCAGCATGTTCGAGAATACTTAAAATTCTACGTTCTTTTTCTGCAGAACGAATAAGAATGACATCATTGGCATCGAAATCATTGACGGTTTCTCGAGTTGAAGCAAATGGGTTTATGATGGTATTCCCATAGTGGAATTCTAAGCGGGCTGTAATACCTATATCTAATGCGCGATCAAGATAGATCTTAGCCTGTAAATCCGGATGGGCGAATTTGTCTTCAAGGAGGGGATCGATTGAAACTTGCCCCAGTTTTCCAATCAAGGGTAAGGCTTCTGAGGCGAAAAACTCTTTTTGTGCTGAGGGAATAACAATATGGGTTTTAGTCCCTTCGCGAAGTGCAGTTATAATTGGAGGGAGCAGGTCCTTCTGAGTGAGAGAGGCTTGGTAAATTTTATGTTGGTAGGCGTAATAATTGCCATCTTGCGTAAGTAGAAGGGGCACTTCGTCCGTTTCTAGGGCTAAAGAGAGATCTTGTCCTTGTAACTGTAAAGAGAATTCCATAGGTAACCCATCTCGAACAATCTGGGTAGGCTCAAGAGGACTGGATCCGATTCCCCAAAGAAACATTTTCTCCCCCAAGGCATCTAAAAACTTCGTCAGGTAATAGCCAGTTAAAGGCAATGCTTTTTGATTTAACACCGCTGTGGAATAATACGGGCCCTGCATTTCAGTTAAGGCTGTATGCTGGTCAAACATTTCCTGCAGCATAGTAATTATTGCGCGGTCTTGTTCCTTGAAGGTCTGCCTTGCAGGTTCAAAAGTAAATTGCTTGCCAAACTCCAGTGATTGTCCTGTTTTAATCGCCTTAAGTAATTGTCCAATGTCTTTAACAACATAGAGGCGTTGAAGACCCAATTTCAGTTGCAGATGAGTAGAAAGCCTGTGGTTAGGCATAGTTTGAAGTTCCACGTTCATAGTTAATTTATCCAAGAAGGTCTCCTGGGGATGATTGGCGAAGGCAGCCAGAAGGTTATTTACAACCTGGTTCACAGCGATGGGAGCCGGCCAGGCAACGGGTAATTTCTGTTGGGAAGCCTTCAGTACAGCTACAACATGTTTGCATGCTCCCGGATAGTCTGTGAAGGCGGGGCAGGTGCAACGGTAAGAGCGAATCAAGCCCTCACGTTCAAAGGCAACTTGTACTACATATCGTAAACCACCTACGACTGAAGCATTAACAAGTCCTTTATCGGGTGAAAAGGTAAAATTTATCACTCTGCCTGCCATGTAATAAGAGAGGCCCTTTCTATATACACGATCATTGTCTGCAAGATCTAGAATTATTTGTTCTGTTAGAATAAAACGAGACATATAATACTCCTTTGACAGTATATTTCCGTGTGCGCGTGAAGATCAATTAAGAATATCATAGTTGATAGCTGCTCGTCTAATAAGGGAATGGAGGGAATGTGAGAAATCCAAATCCTATGATGAGGGATTTGGATTTTTTTGCATCAGCAGGTATAAGAATTACTGCTGTTAGGACTCCTGTTGCTGTAATCTTCTTGAGTTGTAAACACATGTCGAATATTGTATCATTGAAGATAGAGGAAAAAGGTACAACTGCGCAGAATCAATATAAGAATAATGAGACTGGAATTCGAAGCTTAGGGGGGGATGTTCCTTGCTTATTACCTGCGATAATAACATGCAAATGGGCTATATCTACCTAATGCCTAATGAAACCGTAGACGACTATACTCTCGAGAAAAGTGATATTGGTCTTTACTATGATGTGAACAGTCTTAACATTCCAAGGATTAAATGGCTCAGCATGGGCCAAAGTTTGAGTCAAATGCGTTTGGCCACGAAGACATATAGAGAGGCTGTTGATAAGGCGTTTCATAGTGAATATTGGAATGATCTAGATGGTGAAGGTTATATGATGGGAATCGAACTATCTTTGACCGAGGACATCTTTTTAACTCTGGTTGCACATCAGGCGTTTAAACTTTATGATACTCGTTGGCGTAATTGTGACTTTAGAGTCCTTACCTTGAATGCTCACCATGATGTTTTTAATAAAAACAATGTTATTTATCCTTTATCTGCAAAAAAAGATGCCTTTGTCATTCTAACGATTGATCCGTCAACAAAGGTTGCTAAGATTATGGCACTCATTTCTGCAAGAGATGATTTGTACCCAATTGATTACTTGCGGAATCCACTTTTTATTTTAGCAAATTCAAGTCGCTATTTTAATGAAGTTAGTATGAGGTGATCCGCTAACAAAATCCAAGAAGTTTGAACGATCCTCTTGTTATACAACTAGAATAAAATGGGGCTGAAATGAACTGAATGGTTTGTTTCAGCCCCTCACTTATTTAAAATCTTAGTCCTTTTGATAAACTATTTTTCCACTTGATATGGTCATCATGACTTTGGACATGGTGCTGAAGGGTTCATCGGTATAGATGGCGATATCAGCATCGAACCCTTCTTGAAGCTTCCCTATTTGATTGTCGCAATCCAGCAATTCCGCTGGATGGACTGTCAGGCATCTTAACGCGTCCAGTTCGGAAAGACCTTCGGAGATAGCAAGTCCTGCCACTGTCCTTAGTTGATCAATGGAATTGTACGGATGATCTGAGATTAAAGAAACTTTAACACCCGCTTCCGTTAGCTTCAACACTGAATCGTAATTTCTAGCCTTCAGCTCCATCTTGATTCGAGGTGTAAGCATAGGGCCAAATGCAACGGGAATATTTCTTTCAACTAAGTAATCAGCAACTAAATGGGCCTCTGTACCATGCTCAATCACTAACTTTTTAATTTTAAATTCTTCAGCAATTCTCACAGCAGTAACAATATCGTCTGCTCTGTGTGCGTGAGCTCGCAACGAGATATCGCCACTTAAAACAGGAATTACAGCTTCTAAGCGGATATCCCTGTAATCTAGCTTGCCTGATCTCTTTAATTCTATATAATCCTGAGCTCTCATAAATAAATCTCTTATTAACCCAGCGATACCCATTCTCGTGACAGGACATTTACCATGGACTCCATAAGTTGCCATTGGATTTTCACCCAGTGAGATTTTGAGACCGGCCGGACTTCTTACTATCATCTGGTCAATAATGTTACCATGGGTTTTAATAACTAAGTTTACTCCACCTATGGCGTTATTACTTCCTGGACCAGTCATCACCGTTGTAACTCCTGCGCGAATTGCATCCCAAAACGCTATGTCCTGTGGGTTAATGGCATCAAGTCCTCGTAAATGAGGGGTAACAGAGTCAGATGTCTCATTGTTATCGACTCCTATATTACCGGTAGCCTCCTCGATGATGCCTAAATGTGTATGGCAATCGATTAATCCTGGCAGTACATAACGTTCTCCAATCTCGTATATTTTACAATCTGAAGGAGGATTCTCGATAGTTTGAGAGATCTGGCTAATGATTCCGTTTTCAATTAAAATATCTTGAAGTGTTTTTTTACCGGTTTCTTGGCATATTGTCAGGCAATTTTTTAATAGAAGGGTATCCATTTAACACCTCACCGTTCTTTAGCTATACGTGGAAAAAGTCGATTCACGTACTTAAACACTAACATAATAGTTATATCCTAAACTTCAAATAAAAATTAAGAAGATTAATCGCTCTGTCTGCTCTTATAAAAATTAAATCAAATGCCAATATATATCAATCTAATTCTTTAACCTAAACTTTACCCAGTGATAATTCCTTTTTAACAATCACCTTATATAATAGGTTACACAGAGATTTAAGGGAAAATTATAGAAAGGTAATGAGGTGTAAAAATGGAACTGTTAGTTGATTTGCATACCCATACCATTGCCAGCGGACATGCGTACAGTACAGTAACAGAAAATGCATTGGCAGCTTCACATCGAGGGATCAAATTGTTGGGAATGACAGACCATGGCCCAAAAATGCCAGGTGCTCCTCACCTTTTTCATTTTGACAACTTATCAATCCTTCCGGATGAGCTATTCGGAGTTGAAATTTTACCTGGTGTTGAAGCCAATATCACGAACTATGAAGGCGAGTTAGATATGCCGTTGAGATATCTAGAGCAATTGAAGCTTATCCTCGTAGGGTTGCATCCGATCTGTTATCCTGGTGGGACATGCGAACAAAATACTCAAGCTTATCTCAAGGCAATGTTAAATCCCTATACAGATATAATGGTTCATCCAGGGCGACCGGATTTTGAGATGGATCTAGAAAAAATCGCACACGCTTCTGCCTTTTTGAATGTCCCCGTCGAGGTTAATAACAGTTCACTTGCAACGATTAGCGGAAAGGGCAAAGCAAGGATAAATTGCAACTCTATTGCCCGCTACATGGCAAAGTATAAAGGTCCGGTGATTTTGGGAAGTGATGCTCACTTTTGGGATCGAGTCGGCGAGTTTAGTGAAGCGTTAGAGTTGGTGAGGGAGACCGGGATTTCTGAACAGCAGATTCTTAACACATCGCCCGAGCGAGTTCTTGATTATTTAGTTGAACGACGTAAACGTCGTACAGAATTCAACCCAATATCTCTGAAGTACAGGTTGAGTATTGCCTAAGGTTAATTAACTGCCAAGTGGAGAAGTCATCGATGTTATTATACATCTGATGGCTTTCTTTGGTTTATGTCGGGATATTTACAGTAATACTTAGCCTTGCATTGTATCGCAAATATGTTCAAATATCCCTAGAAGTGGATCATAGACTAGTTTTAGCGTATAATTGGTACAATCGGTGCAGGGGATTTAATGGAACCCATTAAATTCTGAGAGTTTTGAAGGAATGTGCTGAGTTTCGACGAATTATGATAGTGCAGAAATAAGAAATACAGAAGAGAGGTTCGAATAATTTTATGTTAACTGTGGAGAAAATCGGTGGAACATCTATGTTGCAATTTCAAAATGTACTCAAGGATATAATCAGCTACCCAAGTTCAGATGGTTTTCGTTATGGAAGAGTATTCGTCGTCTCGGCGTATGCAGGGGTAACTAATATGCTTCTCGAAGATAAAAAGACCAAAGCACCGGGAGTTTATCAACGATTTGTCAAGGGCGAAGATTATGAATCAGCTATGGATGACTTGTTAGGTATGGCCTTGGATATCAATGAAGCTTTTACTAAACTAGGCCTGGATTCTAAAGTGTGTCGAGATTTTTTAGTAGAACGAGTTGTGCAAACGAAGGCATATCTTAATAGTATGGAAGACATTGTTGCTTCCGGTTATGTGGGACGAGACAGTATCTATTCTGCCGCGCGAGAGTTACTGGCATCGATAGGAGAGGCGCATTCCGCTTTCAATACGGTGAATATTCTTCGTAATAATGGAATTCTCGCTGAGTTGGTTGACCTAACAGGTTTCCGAGATTCTAAACAACTCTCAATTAGTGAACGTATTGAAAAGTCTTTCAAGAACGTAAATCCTCATGAAGCGATCATTGTGGCAACTGGTTATACAAAAGGGATCGAGGGAATTATGCGAGAATACGAAAGGGGATACTCTGAAATAACCTTTTCAAAGATCGCAACCCATCTTCATGCAGATGAAGCAATTATCCATAAAGAATATCATTTATCATCAGCTGATCCGAAAATAGTGGGTGTCGATAAAGCTATTCCAGTAGGCAGAACAAATTATGATGTTGCAGACCAACTTGCTGATATAGGCATGGAAGCCATTCATCCTAATGCGTCTAAACCATTAGAAATGGCTGAAATAAACCTTCGCATTAAGAATACCTTTGAACCTAACCACCCTGGAACAGTTATTTCAAATGATTATATTGGTCCCCAGGCGAAGATCGAAATTATCGCCGGTTCGGATAAAATAGTTATCTTAGAAATTCACGATACATCTATGGTGGGTGAAACCGGATTCGATCTGGAAATTATGAAGAAGTTCAAAAAGTATAATATTAGCTATATCATGAAAACCACAAATGCTAATAGCATTTCCCTCGTAATATGGCAGACAGATCTTGCTGAATCCTTAGTAGCCGAATTAGAAGCTGAGTATCGAACGGTTACAGTCCAGGAAGCTGCGATTGTTTGTTGTATCGGCTCAAATATTGCTATGCCTCGGATTTTAGCCAGAGCCGCTAATGCCTTGGCTAAGAATAATATTAACATTAAATGTGTGTCCCAGTCTCTTCGCCAGGTTAACATGCAATTTGTCATTGATCGGGCAATGTATTCAAAAGCAATAATCTGTTTAAATGAAGATTTATGTTGGGCGAATCATAAGTAATTGGAGGATTCGGGTTATGTCTGTAGAAGCAGTAGCTGCTTTTTTAGAGCAGAACAAAAAAGATATTAAGATATTAAAGTTTCAGGATACAAGTACTGTAGCAAAGGCGGCGGATGCTTTGGGAGTGACTCCGGGAGAAATCGCTAAGTCATTGCTATTTAAAGTGAAAGACGAGTTTATAATGATCCTAATGGCCGGAGATAAGCGGCTTGATAATAGAAAGTTCAAAGAAATTTTTCATACTAAGGCAAAGATGCCCGAAGCGGAGGAAGTATCTGAGGCAACCGGGCATCCTGTAGGCGGGGTTTGTCCGTTTGGGTTGAAACATCCCATACCTATTTATCTGGATCATTCACTGCAATCTTATGCCCAAGTTTTTCCGGCTGCCGGTGCTTCAAATACAGCTATAAAGTTAACCGTGGAAGAATTAGAAGAATTGACAAAGGCTCAATGGGTGGATGTGATTCAATCTTAATAGTCAGCGTTGTTTAAAGATAATTAAGTGGGCTAAAGGATATCGGCAGTAAGGGATTTATACAGCAGAGAACCTAAGGTTAGGTTCTCTTTGCGTTTTATGATAAGACTGCGGTATGGTTTAAAGTGGAATGGTAAAGCAATGTAATTTGACCATTTCTGCAATAAGGACTATTATTTAAAGATAGTAAAGTAGAATTGATAATCGGAAGGACAAAAAATGAATTTGATTTTACCAAGAAAAGAACAGGGTCTAAGACATTACTTAACTAATAGATATTGGGTCATAGTTATTGCCCTTTTTTGCGCTGTTCTTTGGGGGAGTGCCTTTCCAGTTTTAAAAGTAAGCTATTTAGAACTCGGTATACTGCCGGATGATCGTTCTGCTATTATAGTATTCGCTGGAATACGCTTCTTTTTGGCCGCTATTTTGATTTTTCTTTTAACTGTGGTGGGATTTCGGCAGTCCCTAAAGGTAAGGGGAACAATCTTACCTCAACTTTTTTTATTGGGTATACTGCAAATTAGTTTACAATACTTTTTTTTCTATAATGGATTAGCTCACACCTCCGGGATGAAAGCCGCAATTTTATCTTCGTCAAGTACTTTTTTTGTTGTGGTTTTAGCCCACTTCGCTTATTGTAATGATCGATTAGATTTTCGCAAAGTATTGGGTTTAATCGCTGGTTTTGTGGGGATTATCTTGATTAATTCAGGTCAAGACTTTACTCTGAATTTCTCATGGCAAGGCGAAGGATTCATGATCTTATCCGGCCTTGTGAGCGCTTTAGGAACCATCTTAGCAAAACGGATTTCGAAAGAGGTTCATCCCTTTGTTCTGACGGGGTGGCAAATGTTGCTAGGATCTCTGCTTCTTATTGCGGTTGGAACACCTGGGTTGAAACCTCACACTTTGGTTTTTTCCAATAAAGCTGTGATGCTCCTAGTTTATTCCGCCTTTCTTTCCGCTACCGCATTTTCTTTATGGTATGCAATTTTGAAATACAATAAGGCAGGGGAAATTAGTGTCTATAAGTTTATGACACCCGTCTCGGGAGCCATTTTGTCTGCATTATTGATACCGGGGGAAGGTTTGACAGTCAATATGTTCATGGCCTTAGCCTTAGTCGCACTTGGGCTAATCATTGTCAACTATCAGAGAAGTGTTCCCAAAGAAACACTTCTGCGTCAAGGACCCTATTAATCGAAATTCAAGATTCGAAGGCGGATTTAAAGTCCAAATAAGAAAGAGTTCTTTATTAGACGGAGCAGTTAGCTGTGTTGTTGCTTATTATGTAAAATAAGAACAAAGTGATTGTCTGAAAAGTCAATATAATGTCTTTTAGTATTTAAGCAAATTAAGGTTAAGGGAAAATCTGAGAATATGTTATTAAGACAAAAAGATGAGGAGCTATGACATGGGAAAGACACTAATATTAACAGAAAAGCCGTCAGTTGGCCGTGAAATCGCGAGAATCCTCAATTGCAATCAAAAGGGCAACGGATGCTTCATCGGCGCAAAATACGTGGTAGTATGGGCTCTAGGGCATTTAGTGACTTTAGCTGACCCGGAAATGTACGACGAGAAATATAAATCCTGGAAGATAGAGGATTTGCCGATGTTGCCTGCTAAGATGGAATTAGTCGTTATGAAAGAAACCTCTAAGCAATTTGGCGTGGTCAAAAACCTTATGAAGAGCCCGGAATTTGTGGACCTGATTATCGCGACAGATGCGGGCAGGGAAGGGGAATTGGTAGCGCGCTGGATAATAAAAAAAGCCGGATGGAGAAAACCTATCAAAAGACTGTGGATTTCTTCCTTAACTGAACGGGCCATCAAAGAGGGGTTTTATAATTTAAAACCAGGTAAAGAGTACGAGTCTTTATACGCCGCCGCAGAATGTCGTGCAGAAGCAGACTGGTTAGTCGGTTTGAACGTCACCAGAGCGTTGACTTGTAAATATAATGCTCAGCTTTCCGCGGGGAGGGTGCAAACTCCTACCTTGGCGATGATAGTTGAACGAGAGAATGAAATCAAACAGTTTGTTCCTAAAGATTTTTGGTCGATTAACGTCTTAACAAATGGCTTTACACTTCGCTGGCAAGATCAAAGTGGTCAAACCCGAATTTTTGATAAGAATAAAGCAGAGGCGTTGCTGGCAAAAGTGTCTGGAAAAACCGGAGAAGCGGTCGAGGTTAAAAAAGAAGGGAAAAAAGAACTTCCTCCCCTGGCCTATGATCTAACGGAACTTCAACGGGATGCCAATCGCAAATATGGTTTTTCAGCCAAGACTACCTCCTCGGTGATGCAACAATTATACGAAAATCATAAATTAGTGACCTATCCACGCACAGATTCTCGCCATATTAGTGAAGATATGGTATCCACCTTACCTGAACGCCTAAAAAGCGTTGCTTTAGGACCTTATGTAGATTTAGCTCGAAGCATTTTACGCAACAAACTTATCATCACAAAACGCTTTGTCGATGGATCGAAGGTTTCCGATCACCACGCAATTATCCCGACAGAACAGCCCCCAACGCTGTCTAGGCTTAGTTCGGAGGAACTGAAAATTTATGATTTGATTGTTAAACGCTTTCTTGCCGTTCTTTCACCAGCGTTTGAATATGAACAAACCCTCGTTAAGGTAGCTATTAACGGGGAGTTCTTTAGCGCCAAAGGAAAAATAGTGAAACTTAAAGGGTGGCGAAAGGTATACGAAGGTCAGGGTCACTTTGATGATGAGTCAGTAAATGGAGAGGGGGAGGAAGAACAAACTCTTCCGGAAATTCGTAAGGGAGATATGTTCCAAAACCCCTCTGTTAAGTTAATGTCCGCTAAAACTAAACCGCCCGCAAGACACACTGAGGCTACACTGCTGTCAGCGATGGAACATCCGGGGAAATTAATTGGAGATTTGAAATTGCGGGAAGCGATGGACCAAAGTCATGGACTGGGAACCCCTGCAACACGTGCAGAGATCATAGAGAAACTCTTCAATTCCTTCTATATGAGCCGACAGGGCAAAGAGATCATTCCTACATCCAAAGGGATTCAGCTTATCGGTTTGGTTCCTTCAGAACTAAAGTCCCCGGTTCTGACCGCTAAGTGGGAACAGCAGTTGACAGAAATAAGCAAAGGGCGGGCTAAAAGTCAATCCTTTCTGACAGGAATAAGAGGATATGCAACACAACTTGTATTAACGGTGACAGGAAGTTCTCAAACGTTCAAGCATGATAACGTGACAAGGAACAAGTGCCCGGAGTGTGGAAAATACCTTTTGCAAGTAAAAGCTAAAAAGGGTGAGATGCTTGTCTGTCAAGATCGAGAATGCGGTTACCGAAAAGGGCTCTCTCAAATTTCAAATGCAAGGTGTCCGGAATGCCATAAAAAGATGGAGATCAAAGGCGACGGGGACAACAAACTATTCTCCTGTGTTTGTGGATATCGTGAAAAACTTTCAGCCTTTACAAAACGAAAAGAAGGTGAGAAGGGGAATCTAAATAAGCGAGATGTCAGTAAATATTTACAGAACCAACAGGATAGTGGACCGATAAATACAGCCTTGGCAGATGCCTTAGCTAAGCTAAAGAAATAGTTGCCTAAAGCCGATAATTCCCAATTAAGTGAATTATCGGCTTTGATATTTATGTATTATTACAATTTCTTCTTAGGCTAGGCCATATTGTTTAAGTTTATAGTAAAGGGTGCCACGGGATATGCCGAGAAGCTTTGCAGCGGCTGTTTTGTTGCCGTTTGTTTTTTCTAAGGTGAAGGCAATGTGTTTTACTTCCCCCGAATTTTCCCCAGTGTGGAGATTTCGTCGCATAATTTGGGAAGTTAAAATGGAGGGGGATGATGGGATGCCAGTGTTAAAGGGCGATAGATTAGAAGGAAGATACTGAGCATTCAGTATCGTACCCTCGGCCAGTATAGCCAGCCTTTCAATGACATTACGTAATTCACGGATGTTGCCAGGCCAATCATACCTCAAGAAATTAAGCATTATCTCGGGGTCAAGAGTTGGTATGGGTTTATTGTATTTGATCGTAAATTCCTGGAGAAAGGTTTGTATCAGATCGGGAATGTCTTCTGTTCGAGTGCGCAGAGGCGGTATTTCGAGGGCGATGACATTTAAACGGTAGTACAGATCTTCGCGGAATTCTCCGCTTTTAATCATCTTATCTAAGTCACGGTTGGTTGCTGCGACAATACGAGTATCAACAGTCAGCGGCTCTGTACCTCCTACGCGGTAGAAGCACTTATCTTGCAAAACTCGCAGCAGTTTTACTTGTAGCTGAGTTGGCAACTCTCCGATTTCATCTAAGAAGAGGGTGCCGCCATTGGCTAATTCCAATTTACCCGGTTTACCTTTGCGTTCGGCTCCTGTGAAGGCCCCACCCCTATATCCAAATAATTCGCTTTCAAAGAGGGCCATTGGTATAGCTCCACAATTGACTGCAATAAAAGGTTTAGAAGCCCGAAGACTATCCTTATGGATTGCTTGAGCAAAGAGCTCTTTCCCTACGCCGCTTTCTCCCGTGATCAGAATGGTAGCTTCGCTGTTAGCAACTTTACGCGCGATAGATATCGTGTGTTGGATTGAAGGGCCTTTGCCAATAATTCTGCCGAAGGGGTCATTGGAAGGGGCTGTTTTCTGTTTGAGGTCTAGCAATTGAGAACTTGCATAGGATAATTCTTCGTTGAGTCGAACCACTTGGGTTATGTCTTGTTCTGTTGATATTGCACCTACAATCTTACCCTCTACGATTACAGGGGAGGCGTTAATTTGAACATGTGTTTCGGGACGAGGTCTGTGGTAAGCCTGGCGAATAGGCCGTCCTTCGTCAAGAATTGCCAGTGTTGCTAAGGCCGTTGGTTCAAAGAAATCAGAAATAGGTTTCCCAATGATAGAGTCCTCGGTTATGGAGTACATAGTTTGGGCGTTGGAATTCCAATGGCTGACAATCCCTTCTTGAGTAACCACGGCGACTGCTTCATTAACAGTATCAAGCAGGGTATTGAAAAAAGTATTTAAAGTGTTCCAGGAGCCGAACAAACCTTTAATTAAACGAGAGGGAGTGACTACTCCTAATAGCTCTCCGTTGGCATTCATTATGACAACAGGACGTAAGCCGTTAAGATGTTCTTGGCAAAAAATGATGGTATCCATTTCTGGTTCAAGGATTAATGGGGGTACCCAGTTGAATTCATTTAACAACTGGTTTGTTGGGGTGAGTATAGCAGCTTGTTCTATGGTAAGGATCCCAATCAGCTGATTTTCAGCTTTGATGACTAAGTGATGGGTAATCGCATTTTCTAAAGCTTCACGAAGACTTTGATTGGACTGAATGATCGCTACGTTTTGATCCATTAGTAATGAAAGGGATAGAGACTTCATATTACCACTCCTCGTATATTAAATGTACCCTAAGAAGTGATATTTGCCTAGGGGTGTTTAAACACTTTGAACAAAAGTGTTTAAAGTGTTTGAACATATGGCTCGTTGTGTGTATGTAGAAAGGGCTTTCTAAGGCAATTTATTGTTTTAAAAGGACCATCCCCATTAAACACATAAAAATACAATATTTCTTTTAAAGTACTGCAGGGATTTCTATAATTCTGTCTAATAATACATATCAGTATATCTATAGAAAGAAGGAGGAAAAAAATGTTTCACAAGAAGAGAAAATCCCTGGTTGTTATGAGTGTAATTATGTCCGCTTTGATCATGGTGAGTGGTTGCGGGGCGAGTAAGCCAGCAGCAACCACACCGGCTGCAGACAGCAAAGAGCCTATTAAAATTGGTTTCCTGGGTGCTAAGACTGGGGACGTGGCAATGTATGGCCTAAATACCTTGAAGGGCCTCAACATGGCAGTAGAAGAACTAAATAAAGAGGGTGTTCTCGGACGTCAGGTCGAACTGGTGGAAGAGGATAATGCGGGACAAAAGGATCAGGCGATTAACATTACCAATAAGTTGATCAGTCAAGACAAGGTTGCGGCTATTGTCGGGGATCCAACAACGGGTATCACTCGTGTGGCGGGACAGATTGCCAACAGCAAAAAGACAGTTATCTTGTCTGCAGGTTCGACAGGTATGGATGTGGTTGAAATCGGACCATACGTTTTCCGGGATACTTTGCTTGATACAATTGCTGCTCCTGCAACGATGAAGTACGTTATTCAGGAAAAAGGCTGGAAAAACGTGGCCTTGATTACTTCTAAGAACAATGATTACAGCGTATCCTTATCCAAAATCTTTAGCGATGCTATTGATGCAAATGGCGGTAAGGTTGTAATCGAAGAATTTATCCAAGATAAAGATACGGATTTTAGTGGACAGATCACCAAAATAAAGTCAGCCAACCCAGATGTTATTGTTTTTTCCGGTTACTATACTGAGGGAGCCCTGATCATGAAGAAAGCTCGTGAAGTAGGGATCAAGGCAATTATGGTTGGAGGAGACGGCCTTCAAGGGGACGATCTCATGAAAATCGGAGGAGCCGCTGTAGAAGGCTCAATCTCTTATGCTGGATTCTCTCCTGAGCAACCAACACCTAATACCGAAAAGTTCATTAATGCTTATAAAGCAAAATACAACAACGAATTGCCAGATCTATTTGCTGCTCAAGGGTATGATGCCTTAATGCTCATCGCTAAGGCTATCAAAGATGCTAATAGTGCTGATTCCGAGATATTTAAAGACTCCCTTGCTAAAACTAAGAATTATGATGGTGTCTCCGGATCGATTACCTTCCAAGAAAACCGTGAGCCAGTTAAGAGTCCAGTATATCTATTGGAAGTTAAAGACGGCAAGTTTGCCTTATTGAAGAAGGTTCCTGTAGAAATAAAATAACCTGTGCTCGATTCGTTTCCTTAACTAATAGCTGTAGCAGCATTAGGTCCCAGGACCAGTGCTGCTACAAAACATTAAGATAAATTCAGAATAGTACAATTACTGGTTTTATTTAAGGAGGGCGCCGAATTTGCCGATTTTGAACAATTTGATGCAGCAGCTGGTCAACGGACTTGCCCTAGGTAGTATATATGCCCTGATTGCCTTGGGCTACACCATGGTGTACGGTATTATCGGTATGATTAATTTCGCTTATGGCGAAATCTTTATGTTTGGCGCATATGCTGGACTAGTTTTAGCATTGACAAATTATGTTAATGTTTACGTAGCGTTATTAGGTGCAACGTTTATAACTATGGTGCTTGGGGTGGTTATCGAACGGGTCGCTTACAGACCCTTGCGTCGATCATCAAGACTTTCTGCGCTGATTAGTGCTATCGGAGTATCGTTCTTTCTGTCATCTTTAATGGTTCGGGTTAAGGGACCCAATACCAGGGGGTTTCCTACCCTTTTTGAAAATCGAATTTTTGAAATCGGAGATTTCCAGATTACAATTTACCAAATTGTAATTATCGGAGTAGCCGGTCTCTTGATGCTTAGCTTACATCTTTTTGTAACCTACTCTAAAATGGGGAGAGCTATGCGTGCCTGTGCTCAGGACCAGGATGCAGCCAGCCTTATGGGGGTTAATATTGACCGAGTAATATCTGTAACCTTTGCCATAGGGTCCGGCTTAGCAGGGGCCGCAGGAGTATTAGCTGGTATTTATTTTAACGCAGTTCAGCCTTACATGGGGCTTTTAGCGGGTCTTAAAGCATTTGCAGCGGCTGTCCTTGGAGGGATCGGAAGCATTCCAGGGGCAATGATCGGTGGACTGGTGATTGGTTTAACTGAAATACTGGGCGTGACCGTGAATTTGTCTGAGTACAAGGATGCCTTCGCCTTTGCCATCCTTATATTGGTGCTCCTGTTTAAACCATCGGGAATTATGGGGCGAAAAGCCAATAAGAAGGTGTAAGGAGGAAATGGCAATGAAAAAATTACTTAATAATTGGATTGTACAAGTTC
Organism: Desulfosporosinus shakirovi; assembly: GCF_020595055.1. Taxonomy (GTDB): domain Bacteria; phylum Bacillota; class Desulfitobacteriia; order Desulfitobacteriales; family Desulfitobacteriaceae; genus Desulfosporosinus; species Desulfosporosinus shakirovi. Next base: position 20,997 of record NZ_JAJDOO010000042.1, read on the forward strand.
TGCTGTTCCTCAGTTTGCTTGGTTTAACTGCTTACGGCTCACAAATGATTAATGACATTATTCCACCCTATTTCCTTATGATTGCATTTTTTATTGGCATAAATTTAATCATGGCTCTGGGCTTAAATCTTATTACGGGGGTAACGGGTCAGCTTTCCCTAGGCCATGCGGCTTTCATGAGTATCGGGGCTTATTCTTCGGCGATTGCTACTGTGAATTATGACCTGCCTTTTCTTCTCGGGGTACTAATTGGTGGTCTCATTGCAAGTGTTTTTGGAGTTATTATTGGTTTTCCGACTTTACGTCTAACCGGGGATTATCTGGCTATTGCCACCCTGGGCTTTGCGGAAATTGTACGAGTCCAATTCACGAATATGAAGATTACCAATGGTGCCATTGGTTTTCTTGGGATTGAGGGATCAACAACGTTCCCTATCGTTATGACTATTGCAGTTCTGACGATATGCCTTATGGTATGGTTAGAAAATTCTCGGAACGGCAGGGCTATGCTTGCTATTCGAGAAGATGAGGTTGCTTCCTCAGCAGTCGGGATTAACACCACGCTGTATAAGATTCAGGCTTTTGCCATTGGTGCTTTCTGTGCAGGGGTGGGGGGAGCTTTATTTGCTCATACGACCACATTTATTCAACCGACTGATTTTGGATTTCAAAAGTCTGTCGATATTTTAAGTATTGTTGTTTTGGGTGGTTTAGGGAGTATCCCCGGAACCATAATTGGAGCGATAGTTCTTACTGCCGCTCCGGAGATTTTGAGACCGCTGTCTAACTATAGAATGATCGTTTACGGGTTACTGCTTGTCGTGATCATGATCTTTCGTCCCTATGGTTTAATGGGCGGAGTAAACTTAAGGCAGGCCCTTCGCCGTGCAATGATGTTTCCTAAGAAAAAACAGGCCGGACGGGAGGAATAGGGATGAGTTTATTAACTTTAGACAACGTAACTATCCGCTTTGGCGGTCTGACTGCCGTCGATACCGTAAATCTAGAAATAAATCAAGGTGAAATATTGGCCTTGATTGGGCCTAATGGAGCGGGTAAAAGTACGGTGTTTAACTTGATCACAAGTATCTATCAACCCACCGAAGGTACAATTTCATTAGCTGGCAAATCCTTAGTTAGGATCCCTACTCACAAGATTGCAGAAATGGGTATTACTAGAACCTTTCAGACTATCCGTCTCTTTAGTGAACTTTCTGTGTTAGATAATGTGAAGATTGGTGCCCACTGTCGGGGAAAAGCTGGCTTGTTTCAAGCATTTACACGCTTGCCAGGCATGAAAAGAGAAGAGGCAGAAATAGAAGAAAAGGCAATTAAAGCGCTGGAATTCCTTGACTTGGCAACAAAATGTGAGGAAATGGCCAAAAACCTCTCCTATGGAGAACAGAGACGTTTAGAGATTGCAAGAGCGTTAGTATCCAAGCCAAAGTTACTCCTTTTAGATGAGCCTGCTGCGGGAATGAACCCCCAGGAAAAAGTCGTCTTAATGGAAATGATTCGCAGAATTCGTGATACAGGTATCACAATTTTTCTCGTTGAGCATGATATGAAGCTGGTCATGGGTATTTCTGAGAGAATAGCGGTGCTGGACTATGGTAAATTGATTGCTGAGGGGACGCCTTTAGAGGTTCGAAGCAACAACGCCGTTATCGAGGCATACTTGGGCTCCGGTAAATTCAAAAGCAGAATTCGTCGCTAGGGAGGGCCAAGACATGTTGACGTTAGAAAAGATAAATGTAAGCTATGGCTCAATTAGGGCGTTACACGGCATTTCTTTAGAAGTGAAAAAAGGAGAGATCGTCGCCTTAATTGGGGCCAATGGAGCAGGGAAAAGCACAACTTTACGCACAATTTCCGGACTTCTAAAACCATCAAATAAAGACAGTAAGATAACCTTCAAGGATGTTCAAATTCAAGGAGCCCTCCCGCATAAAATTGTGGAGATGGGTCTGTCTCACGTTCCGGAAGGGCGTCGAGTATTTCCAGAGATGTCTGTCTATGAGAACCTTCTAATGGGTGCGCATAGTAGGAAGGGCAAGCCTGGACAGGCAGATTTTGAGCGGGTATATCATCATTTTCCCAGACTAAAGGAGAGAATTAAGCAGTTAGCGGGCACCTTATCCGGAGGGGAACAGCAAATGCTTGCCATGGGCAGGGCCCTGATGGCCAGGCCTGACCTGCTCATCCTTGATGAACCCAGTATGGGTCTTGCCCCCATGCTGGTGGAAGAGATTTTCCACATCATTGAGGATATTAATGTAGCCGGAACGACAATTCTTCTAGTAGAGCAGAATGCTCACCTAGCCTTAGAAATTTCTAATCGGGCGTATGTCCTGGAGACGGGGGAAATCGTACTTGAAGGTCTGGCCCAAGAGTTAGCAACCAATGAGGATATACGTAAGTCTTACCTCGGAGAATAGTTATTAACCTGTGGAACGGAATTAGTTCATAGCTAAAAAATTGAGGAATCTCAAAAATTGGGAGTTCTTCTTTCAATCTGACGGTGTTCGGAATAACTGACACTTACAAGATTTGAGAGAAGGACTCTCTTTTTTTCCTTTAGTCTCCGTATATAAAGCTAATGAAGTGTGGATTATCTTAACTATTAAATCATGGCACAGGAATTGCATAGTAATACGACATGAAAGGATATTCTTTCAACTATTTATAAATAGGGGAGTGAGTTTTTTTTATGCGTATCACCGAGCATCCGATTTTAGAATTTCTGCGTGGTGAAGAGATCTCTTTCTTCTTCAATGGGCAGGAACTTAAGGGCTTTGAAGGTGAAACTATTGCTGCTGCACTTCATGCGGCTGGAGTTAGAGTTTTGGGCCACAGCCACGCAATGAATCGTCCCCGGGGTCTCTTTTGTGCGATCGGAAATTGTTCGTCTTGTCTAATGGATGTGGACGGAGAACCCAACATTAGAATTTGTGTGGAAACGTTGAAACCAGGAATGAGGGTAGAGACTCAGCAGGGAAAGGGGTGCCTAAGGTGAAAGAGACTGAGATCCTTATTGTTGGCGGCGGACCGGCAGGCCTAAGTGCTGCTTCTGCTGCGGCCAACTTGGGTGCCAGCGTCCTAGTCTTGGAACGGGACGAAAAACCCGGCGGTCAATTGATCAAACAGACACATAAATTCTTCGGGTCAAAGAAGCAATATGCTGGTGATCGAGGTTACCAGATTGGCGATTTACTTATAGAGCAGTGCGGAAATAATCCTAAGGTTGAAGTCTGGACGAACACCACCGCTCTTGGAATCTACGAAGATGGAGTGGTAACGGCTGAAGGTCGGGCAAAACATCTAAAAATAAATCCCAAAAAGATCATTGTAGCCACTGGCGCTTCTGAAAAAATGATTACCTTCCCCAATAATGACCTCCCGGGCATTTACGGGGCAGGAGCTGTACAAACTTTGATGAATGTTCATGGCATTGTCCCCGGAAGACGAGTCTTAATGATCGGAGCGGGTAATATTGGACTAATTGTCTCCTACCAATTAATGCAGGCAGGTGTGGAGATAGCGGCGATTATTGAGGCTGCACCGACCATCGGTGGTTATCTCGTTCATGCCTCTAAGATTCGACGCGCTGGGGTACCGATTTTAACTTCGCATACTATTACTGAAGCTTATGGTAATGAAAGTGTTGAGGGTGCGATTATCTGCAAGCTCGACGAGGGCTGGCAACCGGTTTCAGGGAGTGAGCAAGATCTGAAAGTTGATGTGATTTGTCTGGCGGTTGGGTTGAGCCCATTAACCGAACTTTGCTTTCAAGCAGATTGCCAGATGAAATACGTCTCAGAGCTTTCCGGACATGTGCCTGTTAGAAACGAACATTTAGAAACCACTCGCCCGGGACTTTATGTTGCGGGGGATGTCAGTGGGGTGGAAGAAGCAAGTTCGGCTATGGTAGAAGGTCGCTTGGCAGGTATAAGTGCTGCTTGCAGTTTGGGGTATGGAGAAGATATTGCTCCGAAGCTTCAAGCGGAAGCCCTGGCCGAATTAAGCGAACTTCGTGCTGGTCCCGCCGGTCAAAAGACGCTGAGGGGAATAATGAACCTAATGGATAAGGGGGGAGCGGTATGCTAAACAAAACGGGTATTCCAACAGCTGAAGATGTTAAAAAAGTTGCCCCTTCCGAGGACCGGCTTAAAAAAGGCCCTGTAGCCATTATCGAATGTTTCCAGGAGATTCCCTGTAATCCTTGCACAGAAGCCTGTAAGCAAGGTGCAATTCAACCGATGGAGGATATTAATAACCTGCCTAGACTTGATTTTGATAAATGTAATGGATGCGGTGTCTGTCTTAGCCGTTGCCCTGGGTTAGCCATCTTCATTGTAGATGCCTCTTATAGCGATACGGAAGCGGTTGTCAGGATTCCTTTTGAATATCTTCCAGTCCCTCAAGTAAGCGATAAAGTAGTTGGCTTGAGCAGAGCCGGCGAAGAACTTGGCGTTTTTGAAGTGATTAAAGTTCAGTCAGGCGGCCGGAAAAATAAGACATACACACTATGGATAGTCGTACCTAATAATCTGGCCATGGACCTTCGCAGTATTCGTTTGGGAGGGGTTAGGCATGCAAACTAAGGAAACGATCGTCTGCCGATGTGAAGATATCACTCTGGAGGAAATAAAGTCGTTGATTGATCAAGGTTACCGTACTATTGATGAAATTAAACGTGTTATTCGCGCCGGAATGGGTCCTTGCCAAGGACGTACTTGTCGGATGCTGATCGCGCAGGAATTGGCAAAATATTACGGGATCCCTGTTGGTGAAGTTTTGATGCCTACCTTTCGGCCAACAGTGAGACCGGTGAAACTGGGAACCTTTGCGGGGGGTGAATAAAGTGCAAAAATCAGCTAACGTTGTAATTATCGGCGGTGGGATTACAGGGTGCGCCACTGCGTATGAATTGGCCGTCCGTGGAGTTAAGGATATTGTGGTTATCGAAAAGCAATACCTGTCATCAGGAGCAACGGGACGATGCGGTGCCGGTGTTCGCCAGCAATGGGGAACGGAAACCAACGCAATTCTTGCCCGTGACAGTGTGAAACGTTTTGAGGGTATGAATGAAGAACTGGAATATGATAGAGATATCGAGTTTAAGCAAGGCGGTTACCTGATGGTTTCCTACACTCAAAACGAATGGAACCAGTATAAAAAAAATGTTGCCGTTCAGCATAGTCTGGGGATTCCTACTAAAATGATCACTCCTCAGGAAGCTCAAGAAATTGTGCCCCATCTGAATATTAATGGACTAATCGGTGCTACCTTCTGTCAGTCGGACGGTCATGCTAACCCGTTTCACGTTGTGGATGCCTACTATAAAGCTGCCAGTCGGCTGGGGGTTAAATTTGAGACCTACACTTCCGTCACTGGAATCACGCGGGAAAAAGGTAAGGTGACATCTGTTCAGACCTCTAAAGGTGATATCGCGGCTTCGATGGTGATTAACGCCTGCGGGTATGCGGCGGGTACGATCTGTAAAATGGTCGGTTTTGAACTGCCTCTTTATCCCCAGCGGCATCAGGCGCTGGTTACCGAACCGGTTGAACCATGCCAGGGGCCGATGGTTATCTCTCTACACCATCGTTTATACTGTCAGCAGACCCCACACGGTAGTTTTATTATGGGAGTAGGTGACCCTAATGAACCCAAGGACTTTAACATTAATTCCAGCTGGGAATTCTTAGAGGATGTGGCTCGTCAAGCGACCACAGTCTTGCCTCTTTTAAAGAACCTGCGGGTTGTTCGTCAATGGTCTGGTCTCTATGATATGAGCCCTGATGCCAATCCGATTTTAGATGAAGTTCCGGACGCTAAAGGAATGTGGGTGGCCGCAGGTTTTAGCGGTCATGGTTTTATGGTTGCTCCTCAAACAGCGGTTCTTCTGGTTCAGAAAATTCTAGGTCAAAATTGTTTTATGCCCATTGAACGATTTGGTTTGGAACGCTTCAGCGGGGGAGAATTGTTACTTGAATCAGCAGTGGTATGATGTAAAAAAACTAGGAGGAATGTTAAAAATGAACAATGCATATTTTCAACTTAAACTTCCGGAAAATGAACTAATTAAAGGTTATATGCCGGGATCACCTGAGCGGTTTGCTTTAAAAGCAGAACTTGAAAGACAATTAGTTAACCCAGTGGAAGTGCCGATTATTATTGGTGGAAAAGAAATTCGTACAGAGAATAAAGAAAAAATGATTTGCCCTCATGATCATCAGAAAGTACTTGGCGAATACTATGTAGCTGGTGAAAAGGAACTCCTTATGGCAATCGACGCAGCAGAAGCGGCCAAAGACGAATGGGAAAACATGCCTTGGGAACATAGGGCTACTATTTTCTTAAAAGCAGCTGATTTGTTGACTGGAAAATACAGAGCAAAATTATCGGCTTCTTGTATGCTTGGTCAAAGCAAGAATCCTTTTCAAGCAGAAATCGATGTCATCTGTGAATTAGCAGATTTCCTTCGCTTTAATACTTACTATGTACAAGAGATATACAAACAACAACCCAACAACTCAAGTGGTATTTGGAACCGCGTAGAATATCGTGCGCTTGACGGTTTTGTTGCAGCGATCACACCTTTCAACTTTACTGCAATCGGTGGTAACCTTGCTACTGCCCCAGCTATGGCCGGTAACACTGTTTTATGGAAGCCCTCATCCACATCGGTACTTTCAAACTACTATGTCATGCAAATTCTTATAGAAGCTGGTTTGCCTGCAGGGGTTATCAACTTCGTACCTTGCCGAGGGGTTGACTTTGGTAAAGTTGTAGTCAGTCATCCTAAGATGGCAGGCTTCCACTTCACAGGATCCACAGGTGTATTTAACAACATTTGGAATCAAGTGGGCGGAAATATTGATAAGTATGTTACTTATCCTCGTCTTGTTGGTGAGACAGGTGGTAAAGACTTTATCTTTGCACATGAATCGGCAGATATTGAAGCACTTACCTGTGCAATCGTTCTTGGTTCTTTCGAATATCAAGGGCAAAAGTGTTCTGCGGCGTCCCGTGCTTATATCCCTGAAAGTCTATGGGGGGATTTAAAAAGACGTCTTGAAGAAGAAATTGGCAAGATCAAGATGGGAGACGTTCGTGATTTCACCAACCTTGTAAATGCTGTTATTGATCAAAAATCCTTTAAAAATATTCAAAGTTATCTTGATTATGTGAGGGAATCTAAAGATGCTGACATTGTTATTGGTGGGGGAAGCGATGATAGTGTAGGATACTTTGTAGAGCCTACAATAATCTTAGCTAAGTCGCCGACATTCAAGACAATGGTAGAAGAAATCTTTGGGCCGGTTATGACCATTTATGTATATCCAAATGACAAATTAGAAGAAACTTTAAAAGAATGTGATACAGCAACCACTTATGGATTGACAGGTTCTGTATTTGCACAAGACAGAGCTGCAATTATCAAGATGGCAAAGGCTTTGGATCATGCAGCAGGTAACTTCTATATCAATGACAAACCTACCGGTGCGGTTGTTGGGCAACAACCATTCGGCGGCAGTCGTGGATCCGGTACAAATGATAAAGCTGGCAGTGCAATCAACTTATATCGTTGGATGAGTCAACGTACCATTAAAGAGACATTTGTGCCGCGTACAGTAGTTAACTATCCTTACATGGAAGAGGAATAAAATAAAATAATTTGTTGCTTATTGTATTCTGACTAGTGTAGTTTGAATTCCCCTGCAATGGGAGAATACTCTTATAAATCGTAAACAATCTGGATTATCCCAAGAACAGAATGGGTAAAACAAGGGGTCTGTTCAAAACAGTAATAAAGTGGACCCTATGTCAAGGACAATTTAAAAAAGAGGCTGAATAAGAAACCCTCATATCATAAATTTGATGTGAGGGTATTCTTCTGAGTTTTTGTAGGATACGATAGTTTCAAGAAATGTCCGCGAAATTTTCATCAATTATTTTATTCAAAATACAAATCAGATATTTATATTTTGAATAAATCAATATTAAATAGGATAACCGCTAAGCAACGTTAAACATTAAAACGAAAAGGTTATTATCTGTGTAGAGGGAACTAAACGGTTTGTGGAGAATTAAAAGATCTATCCCATTAAATTTATCTTCGAGTATAACCATCTGCTAGGGAAAGGGAACCTTAATCTTTAGCACTGAATTAGTTCTTAAAAAGCAGGAGTGGTGGAATTTTGCTTAAGGCCAGGATTTTTAACATTATGAAATACTCCATCCATGATGGGCCGGGCATTCGGACGACAATATTTTTCAAAGGTTGTCCTCTCCGCTGTCCCTGGTGTCATAACCCAGAGGGACAGAGATTCGATCAGGAGTTAATGTATCGGCAGGACAGGTGTATTGGTTGCGGGCAGTGTATAAAAGTCTGCCCAAGCAAAGCGATTGTTTCTATTGAGGGACAACTGGTTTATTTAAGAGAAAAGTGTCTGGCCTGTGGGGAATGCAGCAGGATTTGCCATGCAAGGGTGAGAGAGCTGGTTGCTAAGGAGATGTCTTTGAAAGAAGTCATGGCTGAGATCGAGAAAGATTTAATATTCTATGACGAATCCGGAGGAGGAGTAACTTTTTCCGGTGGAGAAGCGCTTGGGCAACCGGACTTTCTGCTGGAGATACTTAAGGAGTGCCGAAGAAAGGAAATTCACACTGCGGTAGAGACGGCTGGATTTGTGAGCTTAGATTCCTTGCAAATGATCAGCCCCTATGTGGATCTCTTCTTATATGATTTGAAACTTATGGATAGCAGGAAGCACCAAGATGTAACTGGGGTTCCTAATGAACTGATTAAAGCAAACCTTCGTTGGCTTGCCGAGAACCATCCACAAGTTATTGTCCGTGTAGCAATCATTCCTGGGATCAATGATGATAAAGATAATCTTCGACAAGTGGGTGAATTTGTTTCGGCGTTAAAATGTATAGCAGAAATTCATTGTTTGCCATACCACAAAGCGGGAGTGGATAAGTATCGGCGGCTTGGTCGGGAGTATAGTCTGGCGGATATACAGTCCCCTGTCGATGAACGCATGGTACAGATAGCAAAGAGGTTGGAGCAGTTTGGGTTGAAGGTGAAAATTGGGGGATAATATACGGCCACTGCTATAAAGCGAGGGTAAGGTAAATCTACAAGCAAGGAAGTGACCTAAGAATGAATAAACGAGTGACTATGCTCAGACAACGCAGCCTTGAGGCTGAAGCTTATATATCCGCAGAAAGAGCGGAGTTGATCACAGAATTCTATCGTTCGGCAGGAAATACTTCCCTTCCTGTCCAACGGGCTTTAGCGTTTAAATATTTGTTGGAGCACAAGGAGATTTGCATTAATGAGGACGAATTGATCGTAGGAGAAAGAGGGCCGGCTCCTAAGGCTACTTATACATACCCCGAACTGTGTTGTCATAGTCTGAAGGATCTGGATATCCTGAATTCGCGTCCGAAAATATCCTTCAAGGTCACTCCGGAAGTGCGTCAAGCTTACGAAGAACGAATCATCCCCTTTTGGCAAGGCAATTCTATGCGGGATATGATTTTTGCGGAAATGTCCGAGGAATGGAAGACTTCCTATGATGCTGGCATCTTTACAGAGTTTATGGAGCAGAGAGCCCCTGGGCACACCGTACTCGATGATAAAATCTATCGCTTAGGTTTTCAAGACTTTATCGCAAAGATTGATGCGCATTTGAACAAACTGGACTACTTTAACGATGCGGAAGCGTACTACAAGCAAGAACAACTAAAAGCTATGCGGATCAGTGCAGAAGCCATCATTAGGTTTGCTGAACGTCACGCTGAAAAAGCTCAAGAACTAGCCCAAGTTGAAACAGACCGTATTCGTAAGGCAGAATTGGAGAGGATTGCCGAGGTTTGTTCTTATGTTCCGGCTCATGCCCCGCGGAATTTCTGGGAGGCTTTGCAAGCCTATTGGTTTGTGCATTTAGGGGTCATCACAGAACTTAATACCTGGGATGCCTTTAGTCCGGGACGACTGGATCAACATTTGTATCCTTTCTATAAAAAAGGGTTAGATGAGGGAACCCTGATTGAGGAACAAGCTAGAGAACTCCTTCAGTGTTTTTGGGTAAAGTTTAACAATCAACCAGCGCCTCCTAAAGTGGGGGTAACTGCTGCCGAAAGCGGAACGTATACGGATTTTGCGAATATCAACAGCGGCGGACTTAAGGCGGATGGCTCAGACGGGGTCAATGACGTCACTTACCTGGTCTTAGATGTAATCGATGAAATGCGCCTCTTACAGCCAAGCTCAAACATTCAGTTAAGCAAGAAAAACCCGGATCGCTTCTTGAAACGTGCGGCACGGATCATCCGCAAGGGCTGGGGTCAACCTTCAGTATTTAATGCGGATACGGTTGTCGAGGAGCTTCTGCGCCAGGGTAAACTGATCGAGGATGCCCGGCAAGGGGGAACGAGCGGCTGTGTGGAGACAGGGGCCTTTGGCAAGGAAAGTTATATTTTAACAGGGTATTTTAATCTGCCGAAAGTTTTTGAATTAGTCTTGCATAATGGGCTAGACCCCAAAACAGGCCGGCAACTGGGCTTGGAAACTGGAGATCCCAGGAGTTTTGAGTCCTTTAATGAGTTGTTTGAAGCTTTTAAGAAACAACTTCACTACTTTATGGATATTAAGGTTAAAGGGAGTAATATCATTGAACGTCTTTATGCAACCTATATGCCGTCTCCATTTCTTTCTTTGCTAATTGATGACTGTATTGCTAAGGGCAAGGATTATAATGATGGTGGTGCTCGATATAACACCAACTATGTGCAAGGGGTTGGCCTTGGAAGTCTGACAGACACATTATCCGGAGTAAAATACCATATATTTGAGCAGAAGAATCTTGCCATAGATCAGTTGCTCGATGCTTTAAGCGCTAATTTCTCGGGACATGAGGCGGTGCGCCAGTTGCTGATGAACAAGACACCCCACTTTGGAAATGATCATGACTATGCTGACGAAGTAATGGTGGATATTTTTAATACTTACTATAGTGAAGTTAATGACAGGCCTAATACTAAGGGCGGAGTTTATCGGATCAATATGTTGCCGACGACTTGCCACGTTTATTTTGGTTCCGTCATTGGTGCTTCTGCGGAAGGGCGGAAAGCTTGGGAACCGCTTTCGGAAGGGATTTCTCCAGTTCAGGGAATGGACCTTTTGGGCCCAACTGCGGTCATTAAATCAGCTTCCAAACTCGATCATGCACGGACTGGAGGGACCTTGTTAAATCTGAAGTTTACACCTCAAGTCTTAGAGGGAGAAGAGGGAATTGATAAATTGGCTCATTTAGTGCGATCGTATTTCAAATTGGGGGGACACCATATTCAATTTAACGTGGTCAGTGCCAAGATCTTGCGAGCAGCCCAAGCTGAGCCGAAAAAATATCGGGACCTAATCGTACGAGTGGCAGGGTATAGTGACTATTTCTGTGATCTAAGTGAGGCGTTGCAGGAGGAGATTATCACCCGGACGGAACATACAACCTTCTAGGGTGGAACTGCTACGTTTAATGAAATATTATCAAGTGCTAAAGGGGTGATGATGTTTTTCCAAACTATTACTTGGGGGACTAAGAGAAAAAACGATGGAATATTGCCGGAGGAAGACCATGGAAAGAAAATTACGGAAAAGAGCTTAAAGAGATCATAATAGTATAAAAGCATTGAACCTTGGCCATTGGAAAAATGGGGATGTAACGAAACTTGTTTTCCAGTTTATTGCATTCCCGCTCCACTTGTAATCCCCTGATATAATAGAGGACTGTTCACCACTTCAAAGGTGTACAGTCCTCTATTTTGGGATAACGCACCACCAGTTTGAAAAAACTCAAGTTTCGTTACGGCCCCATTTTTATATTAAAAGTAAGAGGAGATTTCGTTTAATCCAGCTCAAATGAATAAAGCTTATTCTTTAACCATTTTGTAACTATTATTAAGATCTCTGTAAAAAACAATTTAGGGATTAGGTGTATGATAGTGTCAATAAATGTTCGCAAAAACCATCCGAATTCCTAAAGGCAGAT
>NZ_JAJDOO010000043.1:0-20621 GCF_020595055.1 Desulfosporosinus shakirovi
AAATCCGTAGCTCCCAGGGCGAGGTAAATGTGGTCTGCCTTATCGGCGATGTGCTGCATCATAATTCCTGCAGAACCTTCATCAGTCCAGCTAGCGCAGTTGGATTGAACTCACTGGGGACAGTTACCTGCATGCTTTTGAAGAAGATTTGGAATTCAAAGGCTGATGCGGAATGCTGTCTATTTGCATTATTATTTGAAAGGATGGAGGAGATGTCGGCAAACGTGATTTCTTCGTCTGTATTTTGTTTTTTACTCACCCGCCGGTTCCAATAATTAGACTGATACTTGCTCATGCCATTCTTCTTACACCATTCCCCAATTGTCATTCTATTTTGTACCCGTTCTTTTATCCGTTGCTCCCAGAGCATCAGGTTTTGAGTGGTAGTTTTCAATTAATAACCTCCCATCTGATCACTTTCTCTAAGTGTATCAAATGGGAGGTCGGGTGACACGACGGTGTTTGTTCCATCGCTTACCATTAGATGAAATAATAGATAACAGTAATACCATGATAGATATCTTGGCTTGGATGAAGGTTCTGTTCAAAAAGAATTTGCTACAAGTCTTGTGAAAATGAGTGTTTGTTTTTATTACAATAGATAAACAACCGAAATTTCGATTTTATCCAAGTCGATTTGAATGATGTATCAGTGGAAAAGTTAACCAAGCTTAAATTTCCTTAATTAAGCTATTTCGTAAACCATAATGCAAGATGTTTCTCTGGCTATTATTATATGGGCGGCATAATATAAAAAGGATCTCGAAAGGGGTATATAAAATTCTCCCCCACAAAGCATCGTAGAATCTTGTATTCTACGATGTAATATTTGAATTAGGCTTAATGCTAGATTTAGGCATGTGTCCATGGAATCTGTTTCATCAGCTCATTTTGCAGATCTTCAGAATACCTTTTATCTTCCACTGCTTTTTTTACTAGTTTGTATAACGGATCATCAAATTGTAAAGTTGATGGAAGTTCTGCGAAAGATAGAAGGTATTTATTTAGTTCAATATCTTGGCTTACTCTAACGCTTCGAGTAAATTCTAAAGAGTCCTTAACTGTTGGCGGATTGTTATTTTGTATTTTTAATTTAATATCATCATTTAGCATTAAATAATTGAATTCGTCCAAATCTGGTTCTAGAAGATTATCGGGCATTTTTAATTTGAATATACAAATACGGATTGAAACATCAAACCTGATAACTATTGGAATGTTACCGTATCTTAAAGCATTTGATATTCTATTTGTTAAATAAATAAAACCATTAGTTGTTGGAACAGTACTAAGATTCAGAGTAAACTCTATCAACATTCGCTTTTAGGCTTCCAGATTGAAAAATCTCTTGTGCTCGAATGGAAGTAGTGCCATGAAATAGATCCAAATTCTTTTACCCCTATCCTTTAATAAGTCATTATATTGTGTTATAGAATTTCGCAAGTGTATAAAATGAGTATTTTTGCACAACCCGCAGAAAAAGTATATTAACGTGTTAGGCATCCGGGGTTAGCTTTGGGAAACTGACGCTGGTACTACCTCTATAAAAGCTACCGGATTTTTGGACGATTTGTGGATAAAACCCCTTTTTAGAAGGTTACAAGCCAGTGTGAACCGGCTTGTTTTTTATCCCTAGAGGATCAATCCAATTCGGTAGCGTATAATTAACCACAAGAGATTTATTAGAATAGATACCAAGTCTCCTGAGAATACGGACTTTGCACCGTAGAGGAGAGGCGTCGCCAACCCACACGCAAGGAAAAGACCTAATATGAAATACCAAGACAAATATTCCCCCTTATGTATAGTTTTTAATTAATCTATGAATTTAATTGCTGCTCATTAGTTTTGTTCAATATTATACAGGGTTTTGGGGTTTGTTGTGTAGCAATGAAAAAAAGTGCAATAAGGAAACATTTTTTACCATTACAACAGTGGTTTGACAGAATCAATTAAAAGGACTTTAAAAGACAAAGCTAAGATGTTTCAGTACTATTTCTATATAACAAAGATCGAGGCCCATCGGTTATGCTGACAAGCTCTTTATTATATCACATTGCTTATTCTACCTTTTCGCAGCGTGGGGCAAAATAACTATATGCATATAAAACTGCAACTCTAAGCAACGTTCGCTCTCTGATCATTAACGACGGTATTTGATAGGGAAATAAATGGACTTCGACAGCATCTTTAAACCAACTGAAATGGTTATCAAATATAGTGTCAAAATCAACTTTACAATATCCACCCATTATGATAATCTAAACCTAGATCGGGAGGGGAGTGCAATGAGTGAACATTATTGTTACGGGTACGCAAGAGTAAGCACTCAGCAACAAGATTTAAGCCGGCAATTAGATATGCTTAAGCAACGCCATTGTAATGAGATATTGACCGAAAAAATTTCGGGTACTAAAGCTGATAGACCTGAATTATTCCGTTTAAAGGATAAAGTAAGATCTGGGGATACTATTATTATAGAAAGTTTTTCTCGACTGGGAAGAAGCACAAAGGATCTGATAGAACTTGTAGAATACTTTGAAAATAAGGGAGTCAAATTAATAAGCCTTAAAGAAAATTTTGATACAAATACACCCCAAGGGAAGTTAATGCTTACAGTATTTCAAGCGTTTAGTCAGTTTGAAAGGGATCTTATAGCACAGAGAACAAAGGAAGGTTTGGAGAGTGCAAGAGCCAGAGGAAGAAAAGGCGGAAGACCCAAAGTTAAAGATAAAGCTATTGAAAAAGCTCTGAAATTATATGATTCAAAAGAATACAGTATTAGCGAAATAGTAGGAATGACCGGAATAAGCCAGGCAACATTATACCGGTATATCAGAAAAAGTTTAAATAGTGGGACTGGTAAATAAGTTACTAAAAGGTCTAGCAAAGAGAAGGAATATCCCAAACTTTAGGAGAAATTTGATAATGAAATATAAGAGAGAAGGTGTATAAATGAGCATTGAAAATAAGATTGTTTCGAGGGTAAAACAATTCGACGAAAGTTTACAGTCGAAGGTACTCAACTACATAAATTCTTTGGCAGAATCCAACGGAATAAAGCTTAAGCAAGATGTTTTAGATCTTAAAGAGATTACTGCTGAGGTCATCAAGGTTGTAGATCAATATGGTGTTGTTAAGGCTGGAGTTTTCGGTTCCTATGCTCGTGGAGAAGCAAATGACGAAAGTGATATTGACCTTTTATTTGAGTTTAAAGAAGTCATTGGCTTAATGAAGTTGGGTGGCCTCAAGGCGGATCTCGAAGAAGCCCTGGGCAAAAAGATTGATATTTTCCAATTCTGTGCTATCAATCCCCAAATCCGTGATCATGTTCTACAGGAGGTTAAAATAATTTATGAACAAGGACGAAGCGCTAATTAACAAGACCTAAATACTTCGGGTTACCGATGGAAGCGAGGGGTAAGAGTGAAATATAAATTTCAAAGTTCAGCTGGAGGCACGGCGGTCAACTTTGTAAAGAATGTATTGCCTCTAATCGGTAATATCTGCAGATTTCAGATGTTCAGAGAATATGAAGACTCTCCGTTGATTTCTGTGGAAGATGGCGTAACTAAATACTATTCATTTGGGATTGAAGATGAGCAAGGCAATGAGATATGGTTAAATACGCTTTGTGGGTACAGAGGGGGTAGTCCCCACGAGACCCTTTCAATCTTGCAGATACTTGGTATAAGAAACGATTTTGGCATTCTGTTAGAAGGAAATAATTATATTACCGGCGAAAAATTAGCCCCCAATCATGCTTTGAATTTTTTAGTGATGACTCAACATGAAAAGCCCATACTCTTGGTGAAAGCTCGTTTTAAAACGGCTGCAGATCGGTGGAGTGCAATTAATGCCTTGAGATGCTTTGGTACGTTATTTGGGATAGATAAAGATGATGAGGATTCAAAGTTTTATTCGTTCGAAGATACCTACTTTATGGCTGATTATGCAGTTAACAACAAGTTATTTCTTGATCGGGATTATATGCTTAATGGAACTGAGAATTTCACGCTTTCTCAGATTCGAAAAATTATCGGCAGTATTATTTATCAAAAACATGGCTCAATGAACGTCTTTGAAGTTATTGGAAGTACTATGAGAGGTGAAGGCATGACTAAGTTTGAGATAACTATAATTAGTCAAAAACATGAAACAACTAATGTGGTTGTTGTAGCTAAAGACCATCGAGATGCTGTCATACGGATAAAAGATCGTTTAGGTTCAGAAGATGTTGTGGCTGTTGATGGGAACAGGGCAACAAAAAGGTATAAAATCGGAATCGATTTAAGCGCATATGAAATGGCAACATATAACTATTAGGATAAAGAAAACTTTACACAAATTGTTTAGAAGGGAGGCATAAATAACCATGAGTATCGAAACTAAATTCCTAAACCGTTTAGAGCATTTGGACGAAGAGCAAAAACATGAATTGCTTGATTTAGTCGATGGATTGATAAAGAGTAAAGGGCTGCCGCCAGTTCAAGATGTTTTAGACATTGATGATATAAAGATCATCATAGAACCTATATGTTCGGAATACCCCATTAGGAAAATTGGAGTTTTTGGTTCTTACGCTCGGGGCCAAGCTGATGAGGAAAGCGATATTGATTTTGTAATAGAATTTGATGGAGAGATTGGGTTACTTGCGTTTTCAGGTCTGAAAATTCGTTTAGAGAATGCACTAAAAAGGAAAATTGATTTGGTAGAGCCTGAAACGATGTTTGAAAGTATCCGAATTAATATGGAGAAAGAGGTTATCGTTATTTATGAGAAAAGACAATGACGATGTTTTATTCATTGAGATGGTGTTGAATGAAATTTCCGATATTGAATCATATTTGTCGGGTGTCTCTGAGGAAAGATTCATGCTTAACTCTGAAAAACAAAAAGCAGTTTGTCTTTCAATCCAGAATATCGGTAATTACTGTTCTAAGATTTCTGATGAAATTAAAAAGACCAATAAGCATATTGATTGGCTAAATATCTCGGGCTTGCGTAATGTGATCGCCCACGAGTATGGCAAAATTCAGATGTCCCGTGTTTGGGCAATAACTCAGAATGATCTTTCGCAATTGAACTATGACCTAAAAGTAATTCTAACAACATTTCGTTGATTTTGTGGGATTTTTCCTTAGTATTCAGTAGAAAGGTTGGTGTATGAACCATGAAACTGAAAAAAGCAAAGTTGGTTGGGTTTGTAGGATTAATGGCCTTGGTTGTTCAGATGCTCTTTATTCCGACGATGGTTAGGGCAGCAGATAGCGCACATTATGAACTTAAAATGTGGAAAATGGGTGTAGTAGGGAACACTGCTAGTATAAATTTTGGTTACATTGGCAGTGATGGTGCTTCGTTAGTATCCACGCAACCAATCCCCTTATCAATGGTTGCAGGGCATGAAAATGATCCTTCGTGGACCAGTTATGACTCGGCTGCGCCTATTTTGGCTTATATTAAACAATACGGAATTAACAGTAACATCCTAGAAAGCATTAATGCGACTTGTTACGATCCTTCGATATTTAAATCCCTTGCAGCACAGGGAGTCAATTTGAATCAATTAGGAGGTCCCGATGTTCCGCCAGGGTCAACTCCCCCCGCAAATCTTGTAGGTAAGGCGAACTATGGCAGTAATATTGACAAAGTTCTAACAGGCGTAGGTGTACCAGCCCCCGATCTTTCTGGTTTTTTGGGAACTGCAAGCAAACCTACAATTGCGTCTGTGGCTAAAGAGCCTGTAGTAAATCCAACTCCAACTCCACCAGAACTTAAGCCTGCCCCACCTATACCCACTCCTGCATCGACAACCCCGACAACAACACCGTCCACGCCGAAAGTCGGAACTGATTTAAATCCAGTTCCTGAAGCACAAGAGCCAGCCTCTGAGTCTAAAGCTGATCTGGAGAGAACGGATCCTCCGATTATGGCGTTGGATGATAAAACATCGACCAAGATTGAACTACCAGTTGCAATGAATAATGAACCCGTGAAAACCCCATGGTCGATGTACGCTGAAATTGCAGGAGCTGGGATCTTGATTATTGGACTTGTAATTTTTGTTAAGCTCAAATATTTAAAAGCATAGTAGCCACAAAAAAGGTCAGTCGCTAAATAGAATTTTAGTGACTGACCTTTTTTGTGGGAAGAATCCTTTAAATAGATAAGGAGAGGATTTTAGAAAGGGGAAGGTTATGTTAAAACGATTTATTATTCTAGTCTCATGCTTAATGCTTATAATTCCAACATCGGCAATGGCCGCAAATAATATCACGTGGGATACAGATTATTCACGTGCACGGGCAACTGTGGACGAAATGAGCCAGCTATATAATAAGACCCCTATTGCAGTTTCTATAGGTGATGCACTCGGGACTTGGCTTTACAGTTATTCTACACCAATAGTATATGGGAACATTTTATATCAGTACGCATGGAATACAGATAGCAATAATGGTTATCTTGTGGCAGTCGATATATCAAAATCAAATCCGCAGAGTGCGGCAGATTTTCCGGTGCTTTGGGCTGCAAAATTTAGCGCAGAGGCCGGAGAAAGAGTGGATGGGAGTCCGGGAGCTTCAATATCGCCAGATGGAAAATTCATGAGCATTGCTGTGGGGAAATATCTTTACTCTTGGCCGATGAGTGTAAATGGATCGCCCAATGTTCCTAACAGTAGTGGAGTAATGAAGGCTTTTTCAAGATACACAATAACAGGAAATCCATCTCAAGATACCAATCTTATTGCAATGAGTCCAGCAATAACTAAACAGTCCTATTCTTGGCAAGGAACTGATATCAATACATTCGACCAAACTACTTTTAATGTTCCTGTAACATGTGCCGGCTCATGGAATGGTGGGTTTACTGCTGCTCCATTATATATTCCGTTAAATATTGATCCCGGATCTGTTATTCCAAGTGGCTTCACTACAACCTCAATCAACCCCTCATGGGCCGGAGAAATATTTACTTCATCACCGGCCATCCAAAGTGATGGCTATGGAGACATACTTTTCGGCGTAGACGGTGGATATCCAGTGCTTTTCGTATTTCATCCTTCAACAATGACCATCGGCTATATTGGCGCTGGAATCATAAAATACGGTGTTGCCAGCGCGCCGGTTGTTGATTCAAACACTGGGAACATCTATGTTCCAGATAAAATGGGAAACATTTATCGTTTTAACGGTAACGGCGACTACATTGCAAAGAACACTTCGCTTTACAACGGGAATCTCATTATCTCGAACCTCGCTGTTGATCCCAATTATATCTTTGCTGTTAAAGCTGGACATAGCGAAGTCCATGCAATTGATAAATACACAATGAGCGATAAAGGGACTGTATTTTCTGGAGCGACAGGATTCATTGATCCTAGCGTTGTTATTAATCCAACTACACATACAAGCCTAGTGGCTGTAAATGACGCAAATGGGTACATTCATATATCAGCCTACAATAGCGCATCAGGAGGGATCTTTGTGGGCGATGGCGGACTATCGACATCGGCAAAAGGCTACGCTCCACCGCCGTATGTTTCGGTAATTATGGACGCCGGACCAAACCAATTGATTACCTCATGGACCAATGATGCAGTAGCAGGCGGGCGAAATGGTGCCCTAGAATTTTGGGTACCTCAAGTAAGTGATCTTACAGCGACGGTTAATCCACTTAAGAACCAGCCCAATGCAATGTCTACGCTTTATGTAGAGACAACAATAGACAATACTATGAGCGATATAGTAGCTCAGCTACCGGACACTAATGGGGTACCGAATCCTATTGCGACCGAAATGACCTTTGTCTCAAAATCGCCTGGACCTAATGGAACGATGGTTTATCGCTGGCAGCTTCCCTTTAGAGTTCCAGA
Organism: Desulfosporosinus shakirovi; assembly: GCF_020595055.1. Taxonomy (GTDB): domain Bacteria; phylum Bacillota; class Desulfitobacteriia; order Desulfitobacteriales; family Desulfitobacteriaceae; genus Desulfosporosinus; species Desulfosporosinus shakirovi. The sequence continues at coordinate 7,880 of NZ_JAJDOO010000043.1, forward strand.
GTCCCCTGGCAATTACAGTATACCGGTACAATTAAGGTTTACTTCTCCAGGCTCAACGGCCTCTCCCATGGATGCCGCAGCTGTATATGAAGTAGTTAAACCGCCCGGAGGAGTACCGCATGATGACGGAGCTGTCTTAACTTTAGGTAGTTATGCCATGCCACAAAACAGAGTCGAAAAGGGAGAAACATTTAAACCATGGCCAAGGGACCAACTATCAATGCAGCATCCGATCGGAACAACGTATTTAGGCGATACAATTCTCGTAGATCTTTCGGTGGCTACACCAAAACTTCCGGATCCGTCATATATTTTAGTATCGGCACATCTGACATCCGCAACGATAACCAGGCCGGAAGGTTATAAAGATGGCACAAAGTGGCCTACCCGCATTATCCAAGAACCTATGAATATAACTGCTTCTCTAACAGCGACACTTCAATTTGAAGAAACCTGGGGAGGTTGGCAACCTGGGAATTACATGGTTGAAACACCGGATTGGGCCTTTAATGCTCCAACACTTAAGATACCTGAGCCGGCGAACGACCTTGGTGTGGATTACGTAGTGCATGTGGTTTATCGATATCTGGTATGTGATGATTATGGTTGCTGGTATGAAACCGGAGAAATGGATGTGCGAGGATCTACATCGGCTCAGATACAAGTATGGGGTACGGACTATGTTGTGGTGCCGATAACGTCAGGTAATAGCTACAGCTAATAATTGTTTCATAAATCTTGAACCCCAAATATTGTATTTAAGTATCTAGGCAAAAGAAAGGGAAAGTGAAATTCTTTGTTTTCCCTTCTTATTAAAATAAAGTAACTTTTAACGAGGGAATGTAACAGGTTCTAAAATACACGCTAACTATAGTGCGGGATTTGGAATTCAGTTCTTGAAAGGAGATTAGGCTTTGAAGAATAGGGATATCAGAGGAATGCATTTAGTTATTTTCCTTTTGGCCCCGTTATTATTAAGTGATCCATTGCTTGTTTTGTATTTTATAGGGCTAAAATGGATCGTTTTTTCATTTCAAATAATATACCTAACACTATCGGTCATAATCTATAAATTGCTTGAAAAGTCTTCGGGTATGTCCGTGATAATTGAGCTATATACAGTTTCTTTTGTGTTTCTTGATATTACTTTAAATTATACTCCGAGCATTATCGTGAACTATATCTTAGCCTTAAATTCATGGATTATGTATCTTAAATAACCTTAAAAGTAATGATATAGCGTTTTTTCCTCTTTAAACAGTGGAATAGGAATAAGTATTCAATAATCAAAGCAGTTTTCAATTCTTTATAATATAAAATCTCGACATGCCCACGTTTTTGCTCTCTCACAATTTTTTTATAAATTGCCTCATGGGTTTTCATGGTAAATACGTGGTCTCCTCAGTGCGGTTTCAAAATGATATTAAGAAATGGTAAGTACGGACCGTTTTATGGTTGTACTCAGTACCCAAAATGTAGGGGTACAAGGAACTGTAAAAATATACAAAGCAACAATGTTTTCGAAAAAAATCCATAGGAGCATTTCTCAGTGTATAATAGCATTAATACAGAAGATAACAAGAGAGGGGTTCTAATTTGAAAAAGATTGCCTCATTGTTTATGACTATACTCATAGCTTTAAGCCTAGCAGGATGTGGAACGGCTCAAGCTGACCCCACAGCAGCTAGCATTAAGCCAATGATTGAAGCTAACACCGTAGAATCAGTTAAAGTGGACCCATTAACCAGTTCTACAAGTCCACAAGCATCGACTGATGTTGTTATGAATACGACCGTTTTGACAGGACATAAATTAAAGGTCTCATACATAGATGTTGGTCAAGCAGATAGCATTCTTATTCAAACTCCTGGTGAAAAAAATATTCTTATCGATGCAGGGAATAATGGTGATGCCAATACCATCACAGGTTATCTTAAAAGTAAAAATATTAGTAAGCTAGATTTTGTGATTGCAACTCACAGTCATGAAGACCACATAGGGAGCCTTGACACCGTAATAAAAACCTTTGATATAGGCCAAATAGTTATGCCCAAGGAAACGTCGAACACGCAAACCTTCCGAGATGTCATCACAGCGATTACAGAAAAGGGGTTAAAGCCGATAGAGGCTAAAGCAGGTGTAAAGCTCGATTTTGGTTCGGAACTTTACGCAGAGTTACTTGCCCCGAACTCTTCAGGATATGAAGATATAAACGATTATAGTGCTGTTCTTCGCTTAATTTATGGAAAGAATTCGTTTCTTTTTACTGGAGATGCGGAAACCCAGTCAGAGTTGGAAATGTTACGACTTGGGAGTCAAATCAAGGCCGATGTTTTAAAAGTTGGACATCATGGCTCGAAAACCTCAAGCACACTAGCTTTTATCAAACAGGTTGCCCCAAAATACGCAATCATCTCGGTAGGTAAGGATAATAGTTATGGACATCCTACTTCGGATGCTTTAGAAAGACTGAACGGTGTTGGTGCAACAATTTTTCGAACCGATGAATCAGGGACCATTGTCTGCGAATCGGATGGAGAAACAATAACCTTTAAAACATTAGGGAGTTCCGTTCAACCACGAGCCCCTAGCTCAGTACCTGTCGTAGTCAGCCCCTCTCCAAGCTCTAATATTGTTACAAAGTCATCGTCATCACCAAGCCAAAGTAATAATCAAGGGGTGACGGTTTACGGAACTAGGACGGGAGCAAAATATCATGCCGATGGATGCCGTTATTTATCTAAGAGTAAGATACCAATGACCATTAACGATGCGAAGTCCAGTGGCCTTTCGCCGTGTAGTATATGTAATCCACCTCAATAAAGGGAGGGTATTGTAACTAATGAAGGGTATCATAGACCGATTCGAAGGGGACTATGTAGTGGTAGAGTTTGAGGGGAGAAAAATGGTCGATATTCATAAGAGTGACCTTCCTGCGGGAGTAAGGGAAGGAGATGTTATTAGAGGTATCAATGGAGCATATGTCTTTGACGAGCTAGAAACCGAAAGAACAAAAAAAGTAACAAAGACCATGTTTGATAAATTGTGGGAATAGGTATGATTAATAATCTTACTTACATATGGTTTTAAGTTTTGTGAAACTTCAACTTTTCACTAGCAGTCTATGGTAGTGATAAACGAATAAAGGAGGACGAAGATGAAAAAGAAAATAACTATAGGTGGTGCTCTATTTGGTCTATTTGCACTAGGCATTTTTATTTTCTTCTATCCAAAGGTTCACGCCTATGGAATAAATCCTGGAGCTAGTCGTCTATCTGGTCAAAATCTATATCAAACGGCAAAGGCGATTTCCGAGGATTATAATAACTCAACGTGTGAAAACGTTATTTTGGCATATGGAAAAGACTTTCCTGATGCGCTTTCAGCCAGCATCTTATCAAAAAAGCTCAATGCCCCAATTCTCCTAGTCGATAACAAATTTAATGAAAACACGAACGAAGCGCTTACGTATATCTCTGCTCACTTGTCTACAACGTCTGGAACCGTTTATATCATTGGAGGAACATCAGCGGTTGGCAAAGACATAGAAGATAAGCTTAACTCGTCAGGATATAACAACATCAAACGTATTGGTGGCAATGATTGCTTTGATACTAACCTTCTTGTCGTTGGTGAAGCTAACGTACCGAAGGGTACTCCAGTTTTTGTTGCGTCGGGAAACACCTTCCCTGATGCATTAAGTGTTTCAAGTTTTGCGGGAGCAAAGAGTTTTCCAACTCTTTTAGTGGGGGCAAATTATTTCCCTGACAAAACAAAAGCATTTATAGAAAACATTAATCCTACTGATATTTACATTACGGGTGGAACATCCGTAGTTTCTCAAGATATCGAAAATCAACTCCATACATTAGTGCCTGGTGCTACAATTAAACGTCTTGCTGGTAACGACCGTTTTGATACTGCTGGACTAGTAGCTAAAGAATTTGCATCTAGCCCACAAAACATATATTTTGCTGATGGCTATGGATTTCCAGACGCACTCGCTGGAAGCGCTTTAGCAGCAAAGAGTGGGGACCCAATTTTACTTATTGATAAAAAAGCAAATATACTTCCTCCATCAATTACAAGTTATTTACAACAACTGCATCATAGCGGAGTTCGTCCAAATGTTCGTGCTTTAGGTGGAAGTTCCGTTGTGCCAGATGCCTTAATTGAAAAGGCTGAGAACATATTGGATGGAAAACCACAAAATTACCAAGGGGTATTAGTTGATGGTAAGAAAGAAGGTCAAGGTAAGTATACATGGGCAAACGGCGATGTTTACTCAGGTGAATGGAAAAATGACAAAATGAATGGACGTGGTGTCCTAGTATATAGCGATGGAACGGAATACTCGGGTACATTCGTTGACAACAAACGTGAAGGGCAAGGTTATATCAAATGGTTCAACAACGAAACTTACACTGGTGAATGGAAAAACGACCTTATGAGTGGAGAAGGTAGCTATACTTTCAAAAATGGTGATAAGTATTTGGGCAGTTGGTTAAACAACAAGATGAACGGAACGGGTAAGTACATCTTCAAAAATGGCCAATCTCTGTTAGGAACATGGATTGATAACAAATATGCTAATTAAATTTCTTAAGGAAGGGGATAATTAATTGCATAATCCATTTGATGATAATGATAAATTAATTCCGCGTTTTTCAAAGTCAATTAGTGATTTCTTATATGAAGAAGAAGGGAATATCAGTAGAAGCAATATGCTTCTTATTGGTTCAATGCTCGTTGTAGTTGGTATTATGATGGCAGCAGATGACGCATTCGCGGGGCATTCTTCCCATCGCTCCCATAGTTCTCATGTTTCCCATTACTCATCCTCCTCGGGTGGGGGGCATGCTTCCCATGTATCTCATTATTCTTCTTCTGATGGTTCATACGACCCTACACCATCCTATCCAGTGGACCCTACACCATCCTATCCAGTGGACCCTACGCCATCCTATCCAGTGGACCCTACACCAGCCGTTACTCCAGAACCTGAACCGCTTCCAGACACGCAGATACCACAAATACCACCAACCACTCCATTCCCTGAGTAAATGAAGTAAGGAGCAATATCAAGCTGATGAAATTTAAACATAATATTCAAGATGGTTTCTGCTCTTTCAGCATAGATGAGCGTATATACCCATTAAGTGTAATCATGAAAACTGCCTATGTCTTTATAGATGAGTTCTATTTGTACCTTAATTATCTTGAGCCAAATATCATCCAAGTTGAGTTAAAACCTAAAAAAGAAATGTCATCCTCAAAACTGGAAGACACAATCGGTGAGTTCAACAATGAACTCTTAAATCAGACCATTCGCTTAGAAGTGTTTTCAAAAACGAAAGGTATTAGAGAGCTGATTTTCGCTAGGGCATTGCATAGTGCTAGTATTCAGCTTGATGAACCGCAAGTTTTGCAGAATATCGAAAAAACGGAGAGCAGTTCACTCACACACGAAGAAGACGACCTTTCCCGAATCGCACAGAATTGGTTCGATGCGTTTCCAGCGGAGGACAAAAATGATAATAACGCTTGATACTCGGATTTATCCCTTGGAATGTATTAATGAAACCATTGAAGCCTTTAGGAAATTAGTCTCAGTAAAGTTAGAGTACCAAAGCCCCACCGAGATATTGCTCACTTGTTCATGTGATGATGGCAATGTTAATAAGATTAAGGATGAATTCCTTAACTATCTACTGGCAGTTGTATCGGTGAGTCTATGATAGAAGTCTATTTTGGGATTTCATTTGTCATAATGCTTCTAGTTGGTTTGACGACATCATTTACAGATATGAGTAGGGGGAAAATATATAACAAACATCTATTAAAATTTTTCCCTATTATAATGGTTATTGATATTGCCAATGTTGTCATAACTAAGCAAGACCATAAGACCGTCTTGCTTTTTATTGTGAACTTTCTTATAGGGACGGTTATTGCGATACTACTTTACTACTGGAGAGCATGGGCTGGTGGGGATGCCAAACTATTTTCACTAGTTTTGCTTATTGTTCCTAATGAAATTTATCCTGAGAGTGCTAATAATATTTTCCCTGGATTTTGGTTGCTCGTGAGCGTCTTCAGTATAGGGTTTTTGTACATTCTAACTGAAACAGTATACTTGTTATTTAAAGATTTAAGACAAGGTCGATTTCAAGCCTATAAAAATCCATTTCCAAAGGGAAATATGGTTATCCCAAGGTATATTTTCTCCTTCATGTTGGTTCTTTTAGAAAGTCGATTACTCGTGAGAATATTTCCTTCTCAATTTCTCATATCCAATTTATGGATAACCTATTTCGTTAGCATTTTGACCATTCTTGCTATCTTAAAGTTTATTAAGAGCACGAGAACATACATCATATTAGCTATTCTTAGTTTTGGGGTATTGTTTATTTTCGAAGGAAATGCACCTTGGCTAAATTATAAGCAGTTGGTTGGAACGGTTTTAACCGCTACGGCCATAGTCTTTATGCGGAGTGTAGGAAACTTTTATAACTATAAAGAAATTCCCACTAGTCAAGTATCCGCAGGAAATATATTAGCATTTGATACAGTTTTAATGTTTCAAAGGTCTAAGATTAGTGGGTTGCCTCAATTCACAGATGAAACAACTAAGTCGCGATTATCGATTGATGAAGTACAGAGCATTAAGCGTTGGGAGACAAGTAAATTTGGTTTCGATAAAATCAGGATTGTTAGGCATATTCCTTTTGCACCATTTATCTTTTTAGGCTCGGTACTCATATTTCTTAGACATTTTATACTATGAGAGGACGTAATAAGTGAGTGAAATAACAGGAATTCAAGAAAGTCTCATGAATAGTGCGCAAATTAATGTACTAGGTAGAGTTACAAAGCATAATGAAGACGAAATTTGTGTTGTAAACTCTATGGGAACTTCCAGTGGTTATCTTTTTAGAGAAACCATTAGTTTGCAAAAGAAGTTGCAGCTTGAACAGGATAAGATACCATACTTAGAACAGTTCAACAATTTTGATGTTGTTAATAATAACGATATCGTACATGTCAATCAAACAAGGGTGCGTGTTCTATACAGAGCCGATGCCAAAGAGAACGTATTGTTTCTTACGAACCAATGTAATAACAATTGTGTTTTTTGTCCAGATACTGCAACGGTTAGGCAAACTCGTAGTAATGTTCCATTGGATGTACTTAGAGAGATTATCCTTTTGATGGACGTGAGAACTCCCTATCTTTGTATTACTGGAGGAGAACCAACGCTTCTTTGCGATGAATTGTTTGACGTTTTGGGGTTATGTAAGGAACGGTTTACAAATACCCATTTTATTATGCTTACTAATGGGAGAATGTTTAGTTCGAAGCGATTTACCGACGAGTTTATTAGGAACAAACCCCAACAAATGATAGTGGGAATACCGCTCTATTCCGATTCTTCACCACAACACGATTACATCACAAGCGTTAAAGGTTGTTTTGAGCAGACTATAAGCGGAATAGCCAACTTAATACAGAGTGGAGTCCCTGTAGAAATCAGAATTGTGGTAAGTAGACTTAATGTATCAGTTTTGGAAGGCATTGCTCAATTGATAACAAGCCTATTTCCAACGATTTTCAGGGTTAATTTCATGGCTCTTGAGATGTCGGGAAATGCCTTTAAGAATAGAGAAGAGGTATGGATTGATTTTAACGAGTCAATACCAGAGGTATCAAAGGCGATATTACACTTAATAAAACATGGCATTAGCACATTCTTATACAACTTTCCGCTTTGTCACGTACCTTCGGAACTGTGGCATCTATCCGTTAAAAGCATATCAGAACATAAGGCAAAATTTTTACCTGAATGTTCCAATTGTGATGCAATGGAGTTCTGTGGTGGATTTTTCGTATCGAGCTTAAAGCAAGCGGGTGTTTTAGGCGTTAAACCCATATGTCGTTAGTTTTCAAAAGAAGGGTAAGACTGGAGAAAAAATGAGTAATAATGAGCAGGCCTTAACGAAGCTAACCTATTTTAATTTCAAGAAGTTTAACGAGCATTATTTAATAACAAATGATATTGGAAGTTATATATTTTTGACGAACGTTGAATTTGCAAAGTTGGTTGATGGGTCATGGGAAGAAGATGCAGAATTATCTTTGACCCTAAAAGAGAAGGAATTTGCATTTTCCAATAATAGAGATTTGTTTGTATTGTCCAATTCTGAAAAACTCAAGAAAAGAAAAGGGCATTTGTTTTGTTCTACTCAACTTCATATATTTGTACTGACCTTGCGTTGTAACCAAAACTGCATATACTGTCAAGCAACGGCTCAATCTGAGGCGAAAAAGTCTCTCGATATGGATAAGGAAGCAGCGGAAAAAGCTGTTGATATAGCATTGCAGTCCCCCTCAAAATATCTAACATTTGAATTTCAAGGGGGAGAACCGTTACTGAACTTGGAGACACTAAAGCATATCATTGAATATACGAAAACTCGGTCGGACGACAAACAAATTATCTATAACCTCGTTACTAACCTAACCTATATCGACGAATCTACAATTGAGTTTCTTATTAATGAACAGGTAAATGTATCAACGTCAATTGATGGCCCAAAGTTGCTTCATGACCATAATCGACCACTTAAAGGAGCAAGTGCATTTGAGTTGGTTAAAGCAAATGTACAAAGATTTAATCGTAAGATTAGCGAGATGAACTCTAATGTTAGTCTACAGGCCATCTTGACGACGACTAGGGAAAGTTTGACTTGTCCAAGGGAGATTATTAACGCATATATTGATTTAGGGTTTAGTAGTATCTTTCTTCGTCCACTGACACCTTTGGGAATTTCTAAACGCAATATAAAAAGTATTGGTTATACCCCTGAAGAGTTCTTGAAGTTTTATAAGCAGTGTATAGACTACATGCATCAATTAAATGAACAAGGCACCATTATCTTTGATGTGCATACGCATATTTTTCTACAGCGAATCTTTAAAAAGGGCACTACCAATTATATGGATTTGAGGTCTCCTTGTGGTGGGGCGTTGGGACAATTAGCTTACAATTATAATGGTGATATATACACATGTGATGAAGGTAGAATGCTCTCTCAAAGCGGTGATGAAAGTTTTCGCGTGGGGAATGTCTTTAAAGATAATTATATTAACCTTATTGAAAATCCTATCACAAAATCAGTATGCATAGCTTCTTGTATTGAAGCGTTGCCCTCCTGTGCTGAGTGTGTGTATAACCCATACTGTGGAACATGCCCTATATTAAATTACACAGAGCAAAAAACAATCTTTGGGCAAATGCCTTCGAATTATAGATGCAAGGTACACAAAGGTATTCTAGATAATATTTTTAAAGAATTAAATTCGGAAACGTTATTCTCAGAGGATAATTGTTAGAAGTCAGTTGGAATCTAGATTAAGTTTAATATTTCTGGGGCTTTCACTTGCAAAGATAAATGGGTTCGATAACTTTGAAGAAATGTTAGAGAATACTTTTACTGTCATTTATGACGATGGTGTTTGTTGGAATGCTACGGTCACTCAAAAAGGTTGGCTGGGATGGGTAACGGTTTCTTTATATGCTTCCAAGCTAGAAACATACGCGAATCAAATCAACAAAACGATAAATGACATGCTATCTAAAGATACATATTATAAAATAGGAAATTATCTAAGTTCAAACAAAAATAAAATATGACGCTGATAATCTCGCTTTGCTTGTGAAAACAAGAAATGACCTTGCTCATGGGAATATAAAAACAGTAAGCGGTGGTTCCACCGCTTACCAATGGAATGCTACGTTTTCCACTCTTTGTTTTAGGCTCTTGAATAATGAGACGGGTTTTCTGGACCTCCCCTGGTGTTCTGATCCTCCCCAACGATTGTCGAACTTGAAGTGTCTTTCCTTCTAAATCTATATCTATATCTATATCCTTCCATTGTAGTGCCAATAGCTCACCTATTCTCAAACCAGAACCTAGTTCTAAAATGAAAGCAGCTTCAAGTCTATCGGTTTCAATTGCATCAAGAAGTTTCTGCTGCTCTTCAGACGTTAACACTCTCATATCTTTTTTCTCATGATGAGGAAGTTTTACACCGTTTGCTGGATTACAAGGCACGAGTCCATTAAAGATTGCCTGGTCTAAAGCTTTATGAATGATTGCATGAATTTTCCTTACGGTTAATGGAGATAGTAGACCACCCTTGCCATTAAGGGCTATACTTGAAGATTTATGATTATAGAAGGATTGGAGATTACGTGGTTTGATATCCTTTAGTGCAGTTTTCCCGACTGCTGAGAGCTTTATATGTATCCGTATCAAGCACTCATAGTCACTATAGGTTTTGGGCTTGTTATGCCCCTTAACGTACTGATCTAACCATGTGTCCATCCAATCTCCTAGTGTCACATTGCTAGGTAATACACAAGTTCCAATCTTTTGAGCATGCTGTAACTCCAGTAACTTGTCTTAGGCCTCCTGCCTGTCGACTCTTAGCATACTTACTGATACGTTTATTTTCACCAGTTTGTGGGTCTTGGAACGAAGTGAACAAGGTGGCTCGATGCCTTTAGGCAGAGAGACATTAGCTATTTAGCTACAGCCCTAGTGTGAATAGTAATATGGTGATGGTCCCAATCTACAAAATCAGCTTTTCTCAGTGCCTGTACTTCTGGGTTTCTTCTTAGAAAGTCTGAAATGTGTTTATCATTTTTCCATCCTAGCAATTAGTATACAACTTTTTTACGATACTTACAGGGTTCATGGTGTTTGACAAAGTTAATAAATTTTGTAGCTTTGGTATCTTTTAAGGAGGTAGCCTTTTTATCATCCCCAAGTTGTTTTACGTCAAGTGGAATGGTTTCTCCCACCTTGACATTTTTTAGCTGTCTTGTCACCTCTTCGATAATACCTCGGTTCTTGTTTACAATGTAAACTTCGGATTTTAACCTTCCCTCACGGTTGATTCTTTTGTATTCAAAAAGTCAAAGATGATATCATTGCAGATCTCCAGCAACATAAAACCGTTACTGAAACTCAAAAAGCTGGTCAGAACGTCTAGGTGTTGCCTACAGAACCCTAAAAGAAGCCTTATCTCAGCTCCGTCAAAAGGGCATCATCGAAGCCCAAATCTCAAGGGGGAAGTATGTCCAATCTTCTTACAGCCTTACTGGAGGATATTTAAACTTTCTAACCTATACTAATCTTCCAGCTGCTGCCGGGGCAGAAACCACTTTTTCTGAAAGGATTTTTAAAGGGCATACTGCCATATCACTCTTAAAGGGTAGTTTGTCTTTCTCCAAAGAGCATTCTATAAGAAGCGGTACTGAATATGGGTAATCGGAGAATACCTGCTTAAAGAAGAAAGCTCAGGTTGTGGATAATCTTTAAAAGAAAAAAGAATTTGGCATAGAATAAAAGCCTCCTTCCTTGGATGAAGCTAAGGCACATATTCAAGACGGTTTGGATTTTAAAAAATGCTAACCAGACGTTCAGCGAAGGTCACCTTAGACTATCGTTTGACAGTTATACTGAATCAAAATTGCTATATTGTCTGTCTTAATGAAGATGAAGCGAAACGCGATAAGGCGGTTCGAAAACACATTGAGGAAAAAATGGCCCATTGGGCCAAATGTAAAGTTTGAAATCTGCACGGAACCGTTATTGTATTTGAATTTGAACACTAAAGATATTCTTACTGTCAAACACCCGTATCAGAAAGGTTAGGAATTGTAAATATCTTAGATGCTTTATCAGGTGGTGAATCAAACGTTAGCAAAAAATTATTCTCTCCAATTATCTTTTCAATATGTCGCATCGCACGTTCTAGTAATTCATTCATTTGGGGTACAAATAATTTATGGTCAATCTTGCTTTCATCCATTACTGAAACCAGTTTCAAATGATCTTTTTGTAAATCTACCTGCAAGTTTTTCAAATTATTCATCTGTAGCAAATTGATGCGGTTATCCAAACGAAGTTGCATAAGTAATTCTAGGTCACCTGCCAGAGCTTTTTGTAAGTCTCTTTCATGGGTATAAAGGTTGAATAACTGTTGATGGTACCTTTTCTCTTCTTCATTCAATGGTGTAGTAAATGATTCCAATTCATCCATTAATGAATTTATATCATCGAGTGAGGGGAGGTCAGGTAAATCAATTGGGAGCGGATTTGGAACTCCGTTAACAGAAAGTTCACACCTCGCTACGTTAGCCATAAATACTGGATAATCCCTACCGTATACTCCGTAAAGAAACACACTTCCTGCATACCCGCGTGCTTTTGAAACAGTTAATCGTGTTGGAAAAAGAATACGGTTAGCACATTGATGACAGGTACCGGTCTTAGCCCAAATTATCCCCGCAGTTCCATTCGGCTCAGCGAGGCATTTTGCCATTTTAATTCTATGACGTCCACCACCGTTTGCAATTTCTTTTTTCATAATATCGTCGTCTCTTCCCCAACATCCCCACTTATGGCCATCAATACTTTGTACAAAGGTGTGGTCAAAATCAGCCGTGGGGATGGAAGGCCCGGATGATTCAGACGCTCCTCCCTCTTCGCGTAAACCTACAGAATATGCAATAAGAGCTCCTGGATGCCGTATGACAGTATTAGTGGCCCAAAGCGCAGTTCCATTTTGATGGTAAATAACTACATTGCCGTCATTTTGAACAACGAGATAAGCAACTTGGTTTCCGTGAGTAAGAGAGGCCCATAAGGCTTGACCAGCAGCATAGATGACA
>NZ_JAJDOO010000043.1:20715-32575 GCF_020595055.1 Desulfosporosinus shakirovi
TACCAATACTAAATTGCCGTCATCCTGCATAACAAGAGTAAAGGTGTTATTTTCAGAGATGAGCTTTTCACTTGGGTGCAGTTTTTCACCAGGACGCAACCGATCAGACACAGCTTATCTCCTCCTGAATAAGTATTTTTAGGTAGTTACGATTAAGTTTCCACTAAAAATGATTTATATGTATTAAAGAAGTAATAAATTCAATTAGATTATATTGATTTTGGAATAGTGAATATTTTGAGTAAAATTGAAAAAATTTCTTGTGTAACTGTGATAGACTGATTTTATAAAAGCATGATCTACGGGTTCCAGACAATACGCTCGCAGCCGTTATGATCGTTAAGTGCCAAAAAACTCAGGAGATAAGATTTTAGGCCCACAAACAAGGAGAAATCCTAGGGCTAATCAAAAGAAAAAAGGCGAATGTCTTGACAGAGACTAACTAAATCGATCTCATTGCATGGTTAGAACATCTTTGTCATGCTAACAAAAGTGAAAACACCCTCCGAGCCTATCGACAGAGAGTGCTAAGTTTGCTGAGTGGTTTGAATCTACGAATGGAGAAACACTTACTCATGAGCGTGTTACTTAGAACGGTTGGATCAACGCTCACTTACACGTGCGGTGGAACATGAAAGCATACCACGTGATATTGCTCTGATTACGCTCATGCTTAACACCGGCCCTCGTATTAGCGAAGTAGCCGCCTTGGATATTGATGATCTCATTATTGCTGATCGCTCCGGCAGTCTCAAAGTACGTCTGGGAAAGGGTGGTAAATCTCGCACTGTGCCCCTTAACAGCGATACTAGGAAGGTACTGCGTGATTATATGAACGGTCGCACAAAAGTGCCATTGTTCTTGAGCCAGAGGGGAAAGGTGACCAACCGTCTAACAGCCAGCGGAATTCGGCAGGTTATAGATCAGTACGCTTACCTAGCAAAACTACCTGAACTCTACCGCCACGCTCTGCGGCATACGTTCGCTCGAAACCTCTTAAAAACTGGTGAGGGGCTGGAGATAGTCGCGGAAATCCTAGGGCACAAGAGTTTGAATACGACAAGGGTGTACACTCAGCCTTCTGAGCGGGATAAAGCGAACGCCGTGGAGAAGCTGTCGCTAAAGCATTAATACTGAATCGGAGATAACCTGGCAAGACTGTATATTTTGCTAGGCAAGTAATATTCGACTAAAGTAAGTCCTGACTTTAGAAGTTAGAGGGGTAAAAAATAGCCGGATCGCTTGGAGCACAAGCGATTCGGCTATTTTAAAAATGTCCTATTATTTCAGGTTTTTTGTTAAGTCTAATTTTGTGCATGAACGAAACTTAGTCAGTGTCATGTGTGTCTTCAGTTGAGGAAGATTGAGGATCGTTGCCAAATCTAAATATACTTGGGATATCTGTGTTGGTGTGACTATATTGTTGGGATAGTCTCCCTGAACTAGGACTAGTGGATCCTGAATGGCCTGCATGATCTGAGCGGCAGAGATACTCTTTCCGCCAACCTCTTCAAGCAGGTATTGTGCATAGCGCAGCATACACAATGAAATGAAGCACATAGCAAAATGACCTTTTATGTGTTCGTCATTCCATACGAAGACAGGACGCGCTCTAAGATCAGTCTTCAGTATCCGAAAACTCTCTTCGATCTCATAGTCCGCCGTATATCCTGACAACTTGTTCAGTGCTTAAGTCCAAATTGTTAGTAATAACCGCATAATAACCGTCATAACGTGCAGCCTCTTTTTATGGCAGCCTTGAGCTGATATGGCTTGTCAAGGCGTTTCCTAAGCCTCTCAAGCATACGTTCTCTGTCGGAACGGTCTTTTTCAGCACGCTTGGCTGACCATGTCAGGTGTATCTTGACGGGAATGTTTTCGTGGTTATACTTCTTTGGCCTTCCTCGTTTCTTTTCAGTGGAGATCTCATCTTGGACGATGGGCACCTTGACCTCCAGTGACTGCTCTACAACCTTAGAACGGAACGTTAGTTTGCCGTCGGAATCAACCGCTTCCTGCCAACCTTCTCCTTTCCACACGAGCTCCTTTATTAATGCGTATTAAAAACCTGATGAAAAGCATTGCGTGGAGTTTCGTCACGAAAATATTCTTTATATTTTACAAACTTCTTTTAAAGCTGGGATTTCCCGGCTTATTTTTGTGGGAAAAACCCTTATAACTTGTGAGAGTCTTTTTTTAAGAAGGAAGGAGATTACATGCTCAAAGAAAACACAGTTCGCCAAACGGATGAACCAGTATTAATCAATGTCCACGGTATGGGGGCAAACGATTGGGAATCATGGCTTGCTCAAATTGGTTTTCAGGTCGTAGTGAGAGAAGAAGCCAACGTGCTGCTATGGGTGGATCCCGAGGAAAAGGACTGGAGCCTTATTGCATCGGATTCTCGTAGCATTGTCGTAGGAAAGCCAGAAGTTATGGAAGAATGCCAGAAAAAAAGCATTGCTTATATAAAGGATGTGAACAACGGTGAGGCAATTCAAAGACAATTTGTGTTCCATGCCCAAGCCCAAATCCAAAATCCCATACTTACGAAAGGTAGTAGCTTTACGGTACCGCCGGCTCTTTCGCCCGGATTTCCCGAAAAGAAGCGCGGTCTTGGCTTGCAAAGGAAGTTAGGAATTCGTAAAGCGGTACCAGAACAACCTGACAAGCAAATTTCTGTTGAAGATGAGGTAGTGACTGAAGAGTATCCGGATCACACTCGTAAAGAACTTATAATAGCACTTCCCCTTGTTAGTAATGAAGTGAAGAAGCTTCAGCCCTATTTACAAGAAAAAAGTGGCGGTGAATTGCGGGTCTTAGAGATAGTTCATTCTTTTTCTAATCTGATGCGAAATCTGGATCTTGGGATCTTCTCAATCATCGTTGTCCATCGTGATCTGCCTGGTTTAGAGGGTAATCTCGTGGAAAGTATGAGAGAGTTGCGTAGCCATGCCTTTGAATCACGCATTATTGTCATTGAAAGAGAAAGCGATGACTACTCAGCAACCTACAAAAGCCACTTGAAGAATGCCAACATTGAATGGCAAGTAATACCTCAGCTGCCCGGAAACCTTTTAAGTGTGCTCCAAGGCGCTATCGTTAGCAGCCCAACGATTGAGTTTAAGTGGGATGAGGAACCGGTTTCTTCACCCTATGCTCCCAAAGCAATAACGACTGTTATGAGTCCAGTTCTTTTCGCCACTCATAGTACAGGTGGGGGTATCGGTAAAAGTACCATTGCTCAGCAAACAGGATTTGTCTTTGCAAAGATGGGGTACAAAACTATTATTATCGAGTTAGACTCTGAAAAGCCTTCACTTCTACGTGGAACAGGTGCCTCAGAAGATTGCCCTGGACTCGATGCCTGGGTGCCGGATGATTTCAGCAACGAAGGTGCAGCCATGACCGCCATCAAGAGGACAAGTCGTCAGGTACGAGGACTTTATGTCTTGCCGGCTGGTCCGATAAGCTCCAAGAAAGCTATATTACCGTTTCATATGGAATCTTCGAATGATGCTTGCCAGCAAGCGGAAACACTGTTTAAAGCCGCGCTAAAGGAATTCCAAATCGTTATTGTAGACACAAACCCTAACCTCATTGACCCCCCAGTATTTAAAGCCCTGGAGATGGCCAAGCGTATATTTTACATTATGGAAGCAACTAAAGTTTACTTGGACTCTGCTGCAACCCACCTTTCAGAAGCCTATAAATTAGGCGTTGAATCGTCAAAATATCAGTTGATCATTAACAAGCGTACAGACGATGATCCTGTTAAGCTTCGTGCAATATCACAAGCCATGGATATGCCGATCATATTAGAAGTTCCCTTGGACGTTCAAGGCTATCGTAATGCGGCGGACAAGGGCAGACCCTATAAACCTAAAAAGGGACCTTCCCCGTGGGAGAAATTTTGTGAAACTGTGCTCCAAGATATTGGAGTTTCCATTGTCCTGGCAAGTGAAACGAAAAGCCCCTTTGCCAAGTTCTTTACAAGATGGAGGAAAAAGTGATGTCAAACAAAGAGGGGCAAGTCAGTTCTTCCTATAAGCTGAAGGTGAAACCAAAAATCGACGTCAATCGTATACAACTGGATGTTCAACGGCAACGTGAGTATCGGACCCATGCCAAAGATGAAGACCTCGGTATTGAGGAAAAGGCCAACTTTTTAAATCTTGGAGAGAAGCTAGGAGACTTGCTAAACACACCAATTGGTTTAGAAACTATTTACGACGATATCTTGGATGTTGAAAAAGATGTTTATAACAAAATAAACCGAAACTACAGCCATCTCCTTGATGGAAATAAGGATACCCTGGAACGAGATCTTCCTCGAGTCATCGCAAATATAATATCGTCACAGAATCTCAACTTCGAAGAAAAACGCTTTATATTTAACCGTGTAGCGAATAGTTACATCGGATATGGGATTTTGCAACCCCTTTGGGCAGACAAGAGTATCACTGAGATTATGTGCAACGCCTATGACAGTATCTTTGTAGAAGTTGGTGGACAAAAATATCAGATTGGTCCAGGGACAACGCTTTTTCCCGATATAAAGTTTGCAGATCCTAAGTCCTATGCTGAATATGTACGTAAGCTCTATAGCAAAACTGGGCACGCCATCGACCAAGTCGATTGTCTCGATAGAGCTGAACTTCCGGATGTATCTCGAATAACCGCTAACTGGACACCTGTTGTCCGTTATCCGACCTTCAATATACGTAAACCCACGGAAAGCACGAAGAGATACACCTCCAAGAGCTTTATAGAAACAGGTGCCGCTACAGAAGAGATCATGGAGCTCTTAGGTGTGGCTACAGAAGGGCTCTGTAATATTGTGATCCTTGGGGCAACAGGTACAGGAAAAACAACGGTGAACAGGATCCTGATCGAAGAACACACGACCCGAGATCGAGTGATAGAGATCGGAGATACCCGAGAGACAAACCCGATACACCCTCATTTTATCAGTATGCAAACTGTTTCCAGAGATAAGAAACGCGTTGATTTTGATAAAATGATTGCCCAAGTTTTATCCATGCTGCCGGATCGCATCTTAATCCAGGAAATGCGCGCAGCTATGGAAGCTGCCGGGTTCCTTAAAATACTTAATCACGGACACGACGGTATCCTTACAACCGGGCATTCCAAAAACCCTGAGCGATTCGTCTCTCTGATGGTTATTTGGCTAAAAGAGTCGGGCATGAACATTGATGAACATTATCTCCGGAAAATGCTCCATGATTCCTTGGATGTTTTAGTGTTTACCAAACGATTGAGATCTGGTCCTCGAAAGATTACCTCAGTTTGGGAGGTTTTGCCCTGGGATGGAACGATCTTTGGTTTCAGAGAGATCTTTACGTATGATTTTAAGCTGAAGAAGCATGTTCAATGTGGGAAAGTAAGCCGACGAATGTATCAACACTGCTTCGAAAATGATGTCCTGATCCCAGAGAAATATGTTGAAGAAAGTGAGGGAATGAAACGTGCTTAGTTTGGCATTGCTCCTTTTTGCATGTTTCCTCGTAGTCTCCAGATGTGGGCTCTCTCCTTATATCCAACGGGGCAAGGGTCGAGTATCTGATAAAACAGAGAAAAAGCTAAACCCACCTCGAAAGGTTGATTTAGATCTGGAAAAATCTCTCTCAGTCCTGACTATAAGTCGGCGAAAATTTCAGTTATGGGATATTGGAGTCATGGTAGTAGCAGCTTCATATGAGTATATTTTTACACGGGATATCTTGGCGACGTTAATCTATGCCCTCGTGGGCAGGATGCTGATCCGGATTTATATAACTTTTAAGGCTGCCCATAAACGGTACATGCAGGATGCACAGACTCAGCAGTTTGTCCGTGGGATCGCCGATAATTTAACAATCGGGGAATCCATCCTTGAAGCGACCCTGCATTCTGGCCAGCGTATCAAGGAACCGTTACGCAGCCAGCTGCTGCAAGCCCTTAATACAACTCGGGGAAATAGAACCCTTCCGGAAGCTATGGCTGATTTAAGTGTTCAGCTTATTAACCCGGTCTATATGCTTTTAAGTCGGATCATCGCCAAAGGGTTAGAAAAGGGACAACGAGAAATCGGGTTTGCCTTCAAGCAAATTGACGATCGGCTTTCAGACGGAGAAAAGAATGCCAACAAGAGGACACAGGTTATTATGACGTACTTCAAATGGCTCTACCCCTTTTTGACCATCAATGTTTTGATACCACCCCTTATGTTACTGATTAAGCCTGATTTGTGGGACTTTACCACTCAAAGCTCTGCTCGTTGGGCTTGGGTTATTGGAGCGATATTTGTTCTATACCTTTCTCATGGGCTAAAAAGATTTACGCGCTTATATGCGCAAAGGGGTGATCTCGTCTAATGAGCTTCGTAAGCCTGGGACTTCTCGTGGTGTTTCTAAGTTTGTTTATCCATTATCTCCTTTTCTATGATCACGGTCAGGCCTATTTAGCAGCAATGTATCATCCCGGCAGGCCGAGAAACCTAAAAGAATGGATGAAAAAGTTCGTGAGCAGGGTCATAAACTTTGTAGGTAACCGCCTGGGGAAAGAAACCATCGATAGGTTAGAAAAAGTGGACACAGAACCGAAAGAGTATGTTAAGTATATGCTGGTTACACCTTTTTTGGGGATTTTGGCAGGTGCTATTTTAAGCGTCATTTTTCAATTGACTGTTTGGAAAGCCGTTGGACTGGCCGTCGTATGTGCGATCTTAGGGGTGATCATTGTCAGAGGTGCTCTTGCAAAGGAGTGGAACAACCATCAGAACGATTTAAAGAAGGCCTTACCAGAGTTTGTAAATTATCTTAAAGTAAGCATAATTGCCGGTGATACTATGGAGGAGGCCGTTCGTACATCCTCAGAGTTCATTTGGGGTCCTTTGCAGAAACTTATTACGAAAATTATTCGTTGGAGCGACGGAGAGATGAGCTTTAACGAAGCAATGGAAACGATGATTGATCAGATGGATGATATGGATGTCGTCCCTGTATTGCAAAGCATTCGGAGTTATCACAATAACGGTATTACGGATAGGCAAACTGTTTTTGCCGATATGGCAGAAAATTTGTCGCGGATTATCACTGACCGATCTATGACCGATCTAGAAAGTATGGAAGCTCAATTAAGCTTACTATTGTTGGCTGGATTGGTTAGCGCTGCATTAATGATTGGAATACCGTTTGGACTATCAGCCTTTAGAGAATTAACCCTATTTTAGGTTTTTCAATTCAATCTTGTGGGATACATTCTTACTATAGATGTAACTAATAAAACAAGGAGGAAAAACAAGATGACAATCAAGGACACAATGTCAGAAGTAGGCGGGATTGCGGTGGTTGTGGTAGTTATTGGGATTATGATTGTGTTTCTTACGACGAATTTGCCTGTTTATCTAGCATCAGCGTTTGCGAAAATAACCAACTAATCAGAATGATAAAGACGAGCTACTTAAGCATAACTGGTTAGTTTGTGTAGATTAGCCAGTTATGCTTAAACACATTTAAAGGGGGGAGAACACGTGTCTAAAAAACAAAGGGTTGGTTATCGGGATCCCGAGGCTGGAGGAGTTCAAGCTCGAGTCTTATCAATGATCTTTGGTCTTTTAGTGTTATTAGGCGTTGGCGTTGGAATCAATGTTGAATTTCAAAGGGTTGGTAGCATTAAAAGTACGCTGGCTGAAGGGGCTAAGCGTATCTCCGAATCAATTCGTGTTAACGGCTGTGTCACTCAGACCGACCAAACCAATATTGCGAATTACCTAAGCACCAATGGATTGGATCCATCGAAAGTATACTTTGATGCTTCAACGAGTCGGCAAAGTTACGGATCAAGCGCCGGTAATGGGGCTATAGGATATAATTTCCCGATTAACGTCCCGTTTCTGGGTTTGCACTATGATTTGTACCTTGAAGAAGAAATCATCAATGTAAAATCAAATTATGTCGTCGGAATGTCAAGCGATACGTCCGTTTGCTTAGGGTCCTTTCCAGATTTCGGTGGTACCCAAACACCCGTAACAGATTTAGGAGAAACACCCGTTGCCGATGTAACAAATCCTGCTTTTCCAACATCAGTCACACTGACAGGACCAGATACCGTCACAGTAGGGCAGAGTGCTCAGTATAGTGGTATCGTCAATATGGGAGCTACGGTAGCCCCGGCTGGTACTCAAGTTGAGGTAAGTTCTCCAAACGGAACTATGGCAGTGGCAACCCGAGCCGACGGGAGTTTTAGTACCACCATGTCATTTCCAAACGTTGGGCCGCAATTGTTGGCAGCAAAAGCCGGTATTGGGTCGGCAGCTCAAGTAGTCACAGTTTCAGCAAGCGATCCAGCCCAGATTCTCTTAACAAATACCTCCGGAGAAGGTGGGGTTGATTACCAAACGGTTATTGGTAGGGCCGTAACAATCCAGGGAAGTGTCGTGGATATTAACGGGAACCCTATCCCTTCAGCAATAACCAATGTATCATCAGACACACCCGATGTCCCGAACCAGACCGTTAAAACCAATCACCAGGGTGCCTTCAATTTAATCTATACTCCAAAGTTCATAGGTATGAAGCATATTACCTTCACGATAGGTTCAGCAACGACGACGGCTTTAGTGGATATTCTTCAGGGGACTCCCCAAACAATCACCTTACAGAGCAGTGTTGGTACAGCCTATAGCTCTGATCCGCTGACGATCACAGCTGGTCAGGAAATCAATCTTAAGGGAAATGTAGCAGGCTTGTATAACTCACCAGTGGCGGGAGCAACTATAGTGATTGATTCTCCCACCAATGGCGTCGATGACTTTGCCCCAAATGGGACAATAACAACGGATGAGTCAGGAAGTTATACCAGCGCTAATATTGTTTTAAGCCAGGCTGGTATTCAGAAGATACAGGCAACTACTGCAGGTATTAATACCCCAGCCCAAATCCAAGTCACTGTAAACCCTGGAGCAGCTGCCCAAGTGGCAAATTTAGCGGCAACTCCAACTCAGATTGGGGCAGGCGGGACCGTCACGGTCACTGGTCAAATCCTGGATGGCTATGGGAATCCAGTACAGCCAGGTACGGCGATTGAACTGGTCGGGCCGGATACAACAACGAACGTAACTACGCAATCCGGAGGACAATTCGCAGCAGCTCAAAAGGTTTCAACACCGGGCATGGCCACACTCAAAGTGCAATCGGTTGGGACGACCCTGAACGGTGGTACAGTAGCTGTTAATGTTTTACCAACGGGCGCTTATAGCCTTACAGTTAATACGTCAGATAGTCAGGTTGCGGCCGGCGGATCGCTTACCGCGACAATAACCCTTAAAGATAACACAGGGACGCCCATAGTAGGCAAATTAATCAAGTTATCTGAGAGTCCAGAACCTTCTGCACTCGTGACTACTCAGGTTACGACGGATGCCGATGGACAAGCTCTGGTAACAATTGGGCCAGTTACGAAGGTCGGCTATGAATCAATTACGGCAACCATGGATGGAGTATCTAATGTTATTGGAACAGCCACGTTTGAAGTGCTCCCAGGTGCTCCAAACCTAGTCGTAGCAAATGTTTCGCCATCTACTACTGAAGTGTGGACGGCTGCTAATCATGTGCCTTTACCCATTGTTTCTGGTACAGTTACCGATTCGTATGCGAACCCCATAAATGCCGCTAGTTTGACCGTTTCGGGGGGGTATGGGGCTAATGTTTCAGGGACTACAGATGCCAACGGTTACTATACTCTTTCGATTAAGCCGATCAATATCGGAGGACCATTTGCCTTGAGCTTTGCGGCGACTAGTACTGCCGGTAACTATAACACCATACAAAGCAATTTAACTGTAACAGCACCCATTGTCATTCCAATTGATAAAGTTCTTGCAGGCGTAACTATTGCCGGTCAGACAGGTACGATGATAAATAAGGTGGGTAGCGGCACGGTTATCACACCAGGGACAACCGATAAAACTATTCCCCAAGGGTATTATGATGGTACGATCAGTGCTGGCAAAGTACAAGGGGATGCAGATTTAAAGGCAGAAAATATTAAAAGTGGTGTAAATATATTCGGAGTTACTGGTACGATTACACCAACAGTTGATGTCTTCGACTACGTTATAGGAGCAGTTTCGGAGTATGAGGTTTATTCAGATAACACCCAGAATACTACACCCGTGAGATACACTGACCCAACAACTATAAAATCATTCAAAGTATCGGCCAGTGGTACCTTGCAAACGATATTCTCCATACAAGGGAATGTGTCCGGTCGCATATACGTTAACGGGATTGGCACAGGGGCCATACACACCAATGCTTACTATACGTCACATACATCATATAGCGATAACATAGCGGTTGCCGCGGGAGATCTAGTTGAATTGCGTATTTGGGGTGCCGGTAATAGCTTTTATTGGCGTTTTGAAGTGTACGCCAAATTGAAGACATCTCTATTCACTAAGGTTCACTAGGTGACAACCGAATATACTATCCATCAATATGGGTACCTAAAAGCCAGCCATCCTATCATTAACAGGAATGATAGAATAGCTGGCTTTTGGTGGCTATGGAGACAATGTTACGGGATCTACGGATATTAACGGGTACTTATTCTTTATCCGTAAAACCCACGAATATTGGCGATCTATTTGCACTAAGTTTTTTTGTAACGAGTCCTTATGGTAACTACAGTACGATGAGCAACCTAACGGTAACAGCCCCTCTTGTTGTACCAGTGGATATAAACTAGTTTAATACTTGAAAAGCCACCCTCGGTTATAGGACTTTAATTTGTCAGTTGTCCCTGTCTGCCCGTCAATCGTGATCACTGCAAGGACTTTAATTTGTAAGAATCATATCAAACAAAGTGCAAGAATATCCTGCATCACCAGAACTACCTTGATCTATAAATCCAAATTTAATGTAATAATCACCAGTCAACCCTGATGTATCCAAAGCTGTAACTCCTCTCGTATAGTAACTAGGCATTAGCCAACTTCTAACTACATTAGATTCAACATTGTCAGATTGTGTTGTTGCTAATGAAAGATAGACATTTGAAACATCATTGTCAAGATAGAGTATGATCTTATTTACACTATCAAAACTATATTTTGTTTTAGAGACAGCCGTTTGACTATATTTACTTTTCCTAAAAATTACACTAACTTCATTGCTATAAATACTTAGACTAGGACTAGAACTACTATGATAGCCTATTTGCCAGTAATTCGTTGCATCAATACTGGTATCAAACGAAGATATCAGCACCTTGCTCTTGCTCTGAGTAGATAAGGTTCCTGTAACTCCGAATATATTTACACCACTTTTTATATTACTTGCAATTAAATCTGTATCGCCAGAGACAGTACCACTACCATTATGATACCCCTCCGGAATTGTTTTATTATTTACCCCAGGAACGATCGTTACTGCGCCTCTATTGGTCATTGTCCCGGTTTGTCCGTCAATCGTGGTCCCTGCTAGGACTTTATCTACGGGTACGATGAGAGGAGCCGTGACCGTCAGGTTATTCTGTACCGTACTGTAATTGCCATAGGAACTCGTCACCGAAAAATTCAGGGAAAATGGACCTCCAACATTCGTGGGTTTAACAGTCAAAGTGTAGTACCCATTTCCATCCGTAGACCCCGTAATATTCGCCCCATAACCTCCCGAAACGGTTAAACTAGCGCCATTTATGGGGTTCGCATACGAATCGAAATGTGAAAACATTTGAATTTATACTAATCCGCGTATAAACGTAGAAATGATGAAAAGTATTCAAATATGACTATTGGAACGATAGAGTACAATTAAGTTCGCAAAATTAAAAAAGGGAAAACCATCGGTTACTC
>NZ_JAJDOO010000044.1 GCF_020595055.1 Desulfosporosinus shakirovi
TAAGTGTATCAAATGGGAGGTTGGGTGACACGACGGTGTTTGTTCCATCGCTTACTTATCAGAGGCCAGAAAGCACGGCATAAATCTACCACGGCTTTACGATGTAGAAAGCCTAATTACGGAATGAGCATCAGAATACCAATCTGAATTTGATAATCTTCCGCTTGATAATTAGAGACTATCGTCCCTCCGCCGACTCTCCCCGTAAAGTCATGCAGGTACTCGTCGTAAAGGCTACCAGACTGTTTTTACTATCCGTTACCTCACACTGAAGCAACCCCATTGTCTTTCCCCCCTTAATAACCCTGGCTTCGGCTCTTAATAACCCCTCACGCACTGGCTTCAAAAAATTCACCTTCAACTCTATAGTGGTAAATGATTCCCCCTCCCCAAGGGTAGAGTAATAAGCCATTCCCATAGCAGCGTCAGCAACATCACATATTACCCCTCCGTGAAGAGTACCCATAGGATTACAATGCCTCTTTTCGACTTCAAGCTCCATCACTGCGCGGCCCTCGCCAATTTCAACAATGTTAAACCCTATTAATCGGGCAATCGAAGGAATGGGCATGTTTTTCACAGTCAAATTTTTCTCTGTTATTTTCGTCATTGTTTTCATCTCCTGATTTTTTACTTTAATCATATAGGTATTCGGTCAACTGATTTCATATAGGCTACTGCAGTCTGGTACTCCTTTAGCAGCATGTTTTAAGGCAATGGCTTTTCTATCATTGTGAATCTCGAATGGGGTAGACAAAGGAATACTTGCTATTTTTGCCCATTTTCTTGGATCAATGTATGCAAATTATTTGTATACGAATAATTTGCATACATTTTTTAGCTCTCCCCGATTTGGTTCAACATCCTCGAAAAAATCGCAAAATCCTCGCTACTGAACTGGTGTTTGATCTCATTATCAAGGGTTTCTGCTAGACACTGAAATTCATCGCGATACATTTTGGCTTTTTCCGCCAGAAAAACTAGCACCGACCGACGATCTTCAGGATCATCCGCACGTAAGACAAATTCCTGTCGTTCAAGCCTATCGAGGATACCAGTGAGGGTTGCTCCGTCCATACTCAGTTTTTGGGCAAGTTCTTTGAATTTAATTCCATCCGTTTCCCAAAGAGAACTTAACACGTAAAACTGAACTGTGGTAATCTCCAATGGAGCCAGATTCACCTCGTAGTAACGCTGAACCTTTCGCATGGCTCTGCTAAGTTTAAAGCAAATATATTGAGAGGGAGAAAAAATTGACATTATGACACCTCGATTTATTTGTATACAAACATTTTAATGCCTTTGGGAGTTAATGTCAACCAATCAAGGTGTTCATGTCGTTAATCCCTCTCAATTGACTTGTTTTCGTCGCACTGTATTATGTGGCATGATATGTCGAGTTCGGAGAATATTATCTCACATTCATCAATCCACTCCCATGTGAAGAGTTTTTGACAATTATACTGTATCGGAAAATAAGTTAATTTGACAATTCCTGCACGATGTTACAAGTCGTTCCTTCACACTATCATCTTCAGCGAGTTCTCCACAAGTGAGCGGAGAATCTACTTTGTGTTTTCCAAAATTGTTTTGAACAGTCTTTGGACTATAATTAGCATAACAGTATAAGCAACCATTTTTGCAGGTATTATACATCCCTATGTCGATACTTGCAATGCAGCCGCATTCAAGTCTCTGATTTTTATCTTTGTCGACATTGAGCGAATAACCTCCAATGCTTTCTAAGCGCTCTTTGTCGATACAGTGAGCATGTGTAATGCTGAATTTATCAAGCTCAATTCCTTCTGCGCAAGTATCAATCAGCAACCCATAGCGTGATGCGATAACAGAAAACTTCTCCATCAATTCAAGCTTTTGATCAATAGAAGCGCTGATAATATTGAGCGATTTTGCGTTTCTTTCCGTATTTCGATAGGTGTCAATAAAGCTTACCGTACATTTTTCGGTAAAGCTATGTAGCTTGTCTGCAAGAACCTCAAAATATTTACCATGGTATTCAAGCGTATAAGTTTCATTGAAAAAGATTGGGTCATATCGCCACACAACTCTGTTTTTACCAATTTTCCGTGATAGTTTTTGAAACGCCGGGATGATAATTTCATTTTTTGAAGGCACATTTGGCTCCACATCTTTTCCATATGCATTTAACGTAAATTGAAAATAATACGGATATTCTTTTATTTCATCTAACTTATTCATCATTGGGATAGGATTTTTTGTCCAAAAAACGATTCCGTCTACCACATCTGGTGAAAGATTTATCTTGCTTACTTGATGGATATTCATAGGATTTCGAACCAAGACATAGCCTTCTTGTATTCTATTGCAGAACCAATCAGAATAATATGTTGGAATATCTGTTCGCCGGCTGGCGCTTATAATCAAGTCATTCAACCTCCAAATTATGGTTAATGTACCTTAGCAAGATTATACCAAACGAATGTTCTTATCTCAATATAAAAAAGATGCTCGCAAAAGCTGGCATCCCCTTGGCGGCAACTATTCGGAAAAATCGAATGGTTCACACAGAGTCACCAACTATCTGCGGACAGTTGGTCATTCGCTTATTTCATCTTAATTAATCTTGCAACCCGTTTTTGCCCACGTATCGGCAACTTCAAATGGTGAAAAACGTGATCCAATTCAATAGCAAGGTGTTTAAGAATAAATTTAAAACCGATCTCCGAATTCTTCAAGGAAAAGCAGGAGATATATTACAGTGCAGATTTGCTGAACGAGCTAGATCAACGCTATCAGGAGAATCTGAAGACAGGGGCGATTTCACGGAATGTATATAACCTCCGCACTCGAGGTACCAGAATACTGCGAGAGGTTTATGAGACAGGCAATTTCGTCTGGAAAGGACCAGTTAGCTTTCAGCTGCTCAGAAGCATAATTAACCCCGGCGATCGCTTGATTTATTCGGTTAAACATGCTTGAGAGTTGTCACATATTGTCGTTTCGCATAGGTACCTGGAACCTGCGCGGAACGATAATATATGACAGCCCGTTAGACGTTCCGCCGAGTAGATATCAAAGGAGCATGTCACCAAACGTTTAAAACGTAGGCGCACATGCTCCTTTGACATTAGGGGTTAGGAGATTCACCCTACTTTAATCGCCCGCTCATGGCAGTTAATCTGACATTTTCCACACTGGGTGCAGGCGGATGCCTTAATGACATAAGCTCTTGATTTACCCTTGACTTTGATTTTCAATCTCCCAAACATACCAAGCCGGTCATAGTCCTCCTGCTTGATTTCTTTTAAGGCCAGTACCTTAGCCGGACATTTGCTGACACAGACACCACAGCCATCGCAGCGATTCAAATTAACGTTTACACTCATAAATCAACACTCCTCTGACTACTTTGCACTTTTTCTTTTAATGCTCATTAATGCACGATTGATAACTTGAACTTATAAGTCTTCAGGAATTAAAGCGGTAACCGGTTCCCCAGAGGGTCTCTATATATTCCGGATTGGCCGGATCTTTTTCAATCTTCTTCCTGATCTTTTGGATATGAACGGCCACAGTTGCCAGATCACCATAGTATTCCGCACTCCAAAGCTTATCGAAAAGGTGCTCCTTACTAAACACCAGGTTGGGATTGGTGGCGAAAAAGAGCAAGAGTTCGTATTCCTTGGCCGTGAGCTGCACTTCTTTGCCGTTGACATAGACTTTATGGGCGGCTGTATTGATTTCCAACCCGCGGTAATTGATGATTTCCAGAGCTGAATTCTTGCCCGTCAAGCGTTCATAGCGGTTTAAATGGGATTTGATGCGGGCCATCAGCTCCGCTGGACTGAAAGGCTTGGTCAGATAATCATCGGCCCCATAATCCAGTCCCCTGATTTTATCAATATCCTCACTCCTGGCCGACAGAACGATAATCGGAATCTCCAGCTTCAGCCGGACTTCTTTGATAATCGTAAAACCATCTTTTTGCGGCAGCATCAAATCCACAATCAGAATGTCATAGACCCCGGTGAGAGCTTTCTGTAGCCCTGCCTCCCCATCCATAACAATGTCCACCTTATAGCCGTTGAGCTGCAGGTAATCCCGCTCCATCTCCGCAATATTTAAATCATCCTCAACGATCAGGACACTTTTCATGATCTCCCACCCACTTTCATGACCTCTATTTCTGAACAGGCAGCTTGATTGTAAAACGGGACCCTTCCCCGCTGATACTGACAACCGCTATTTTTCCTCCCTGGGCCTCAATCAGCTCTTTGGCAATCGCCAGCCCCAGCCCTGTACTCACAAAATCCTTGGAACGTTCAAGGTCAATCCGGTAAAATCGGTCAAAGATGTGCGGGAGCCGGTCGGCCGGAATTCCCGGACCATTGTCTGCGATATTGATGCAAACATACTCCTCCTGCTCAGATAACTCCATGACCACTTTTAGATCCTGCACCGGACCATATTTCACAGCATTGTCCACGATATTCCTGATTGCCTGATAGACCCGTTTCCCGTCAATCCTGACCGGATAATCCTGGTCTGTCTGATCCCGGTAGGAAAACTCAAGTTGCTTTTCTTCAAATTCAAACTTCAGTTCAATGGCCAAATCTTCCAGGTAGGCTTGGATGTTCAGGATTTCATAATTCATATTTAATTTGTCCATATCCAGTTTAGAGAATAAAAACAGGTCATCAATCAGCTTGTTCATATACATGGTATTACTGTAAATGGTCTTCAGGTACGGATTCAGTTGCTCCGGCTGGGTAACATATCCCTCCATGATCATTTCCAGGTAGCCCTGAATCGACGTGATCGGCGTTTTTAAATCATGAGAAATGTTCGCGACCAAATTCTTTCTGTTTTCCTCATACTCCTGATTGATTCGTTCGCTTTCCTGGAGTTTAAGGGCCATCTCATTAAATGAATGAATTAACTGCGCAAACTCATTTTGAACCTCTGGCTGAATCGACACATTATAATTGCCTTGGCCGATTTCGGTGAATCCATTCTTCAGCTGTTCGATCGGCTTAAAGACCTTCTTTTCCAAGCGCCGGTAAAAGATAAAGTGGACCATTTCCTTGGTAATAAGGATAAATGCAAAAATTACGCCGATGGCCTTCAGTCCCATCCAATAGTACAGCAGGAATAAAAGAAACAGAGTTAAAAGGAAACCGATGGGGCGAAAAAACTTCATGGATCTGCGCATGCTGCGGAATTCCTCGTAATTCCAGTCCGGGAATTCCCCGTGCTTCAAATGACGATATTTCTCATGATGCAACTTTTCTTGATGAAGCCGATGATAAAACTTACGAAAATCATGGTTTGATCTCAACTTTGTTCACCTTCTTCCTTGATAATTTTTAACATTGTTTTTCCCTTTATCATAAACCGCTCTTGCTGTTCTCATGGGTTTATTTTAATTCATAGTTTTAAATATACTATAAAGCAATTTTAAAAACTTTATAAAAAATTTATGTTGGATAGGAATTTTATTTTCCACACATATACGATTTAATCTATTTGATGGTCTATATCAAGGTATCTTTGAGGAAAATTGAGCTGTTGGTTAACAGCTTCCCACCACTTAAAGCTTCTGTGCGGTTGAACTTGAACAGAATCAGTATTCGGCGAAACATGCTTGAGGGCAATCATATATTGTCGTTTCGCATAGGATAGCAATAGGTAAAGCTTTGATGTCATCTCCACTTTTTCCCCTGCTCCACACCGTGCATGCGGGTTTCCTCGCACACGGCGTTCCATCAATCTAAAGCTACTTCCTTATATCACAATATTTCCTACTTGTACTCTGAATTTATTCACTTTGGCTATCTGTCTTTTAGATAGCTTGAGTTTCGCCAGTATTTGATGAGTTGTCTCGGATTTGGTTGCATGTATCAGTCTGTGAATATCGGGTGAGATTATGACTAGGTTACTATATTTATCTTACGGTAGTACGTCTTTAGACCCTGATGAAGCCGTTCAAACTGCTGTTCGTCATGTTTTTACATCGTTCCAAGCTTCTGGTAGTGCCTATGGTGTGGTTAAATTCTTCGCTACTAACGGTTTGCAGTTTCCCAAACGAGCCTATGGTGGTGTTTGGGCCGGCAAACTGATCTGGGGCACGTTAACTCACTCTAGGGTGCTTGGTATCTTGTCTAACCCCGCTTATACCGGGGCTTATTGTTTTGGCCGCTATAAATACCGCAAGAGGCTAGACAACCAAGGTGCCTTTAAAACTCATATGGTTCGTCTACCAAGAGACCAATGGGAAGTGCTCATCCACGATCACCATCAAGGCTATATTACTTGGTCCCAATATGAGGAGAATTTGCTCCAACTACAACAAAACCGCACCAATGTAGAAGTAAGTGGTGCGGCTCGGGAAGGCTGTACCCTATTGCAAGGTCTACTTATTTGCGGTAAATGCGGTAGGCACATGTCTGTTCGCTATACTGGCAACGGTGGTATTCAACCTCGTTACGAATGCAAACAGCGTTGGGAACTCGGTAAAACTTGCACCTGTTCATCGATTAGAGCTGAACCGCTTGATCAGGCTATTGCTAAAAGGATTATGGAAATTCTTCAACCTGCGGAATTAGAACTAGCCCTGCTTTCTCTAGATAAACTCAGTGTCCAAGATCATGCTGCCAACAAGAGTTGGCAACTAGCTTTGGAACAATCACAATTTGAAGTAGATCGAGCTTACCGCCAATACGATTTATCTGAGCCAGAAAACCGTCTAGTGGTACGCACGTTAGAAGCTAAATGGAACGAAAAACTGCTGGCTTTAGGTCAGTTAAAGGAGGAATACGAACAATATAAAACAAAGCGAGCCTGGTCTCCAACGAGCGAGGATCGCCGCATGATTCTGCGCTTAGCCGAGGACATACCTCGCATTTGGAACTCTTCAACGACCCTTATGAAGGATCGAAAACGGCTCGTTCGCCTCTTGCTTGAAGATGTCACAGTGACTTGCCACCCTCTTGACCCAGATGTGCATTTAGGCATTCGTTGGCGCAGCCGACACAGCGAACTGATTCACACAAAGAAATCATTGCCTCCCTCAATTACCCGCAAGCACGTTCCCGACACGGTCGAACATGTTAAAGAACTGGCTAAGACGATGTCTAGTGCCGAAATCGCGGATCATTTCAACAAGAACGGATGCCGTACTCCAGAAGGACGCACTTTTACAGAAAGTTCTATTGCATGGCTAAGGTACCGTTACAAGATTCCTGGGCTTGTTAAACAGAGTAATGAACTTACCGTTAAAGAGGTAGCCTCCAAATTCAACGTGAGCCCTGGAGTTGTATACTACTGGCTTGAAACCGGCAAAATTCAGGGCAAACAATTAGGACCAGGACGGCCATACAGGATAATAATCGACGAACCTACCGAAAAAGCTCTGAGTACTTACGCTGATACTTCGACCAAGATCCTTAAAGTTAGAGGCTCGAATATTTGAGGTTAGCATAGTCGTTTAGCCTCTTTCCAAAACGTTATTGAGGAGGGTGCATTATGAACTTACCATCGGTATTCCCAATGGGCGCTTCTTCGTTGCGTCATTATCCTTCAGTATTTCTACTCTGCGGACTGCTTGAGGTTTGTAACACTGTAGCCTGGCTCTCACATAATCAATAAGTTGCTCATCTTCCTAAGCGTCGAAGCGTCTAAGAGCTCGGTGAAGTCGCGTGACCCTGCCCTTTGTTCGGAACCGTCCCCTCGTTGAGTCTATGTTCTCAAGAACTTCTGCAAAGAAACCCCACTCCCCAAAGCACCCATCGTCATACCTACCAGCAACAATCCTGAACAAACTTGGCTGAAGAGAGCCTTGTTCTGCACGACTGGTAGAAAGGTTAAGGTCGATTGAACATTCATCGCAATCCAATTGTAGCCCAAACCAACAATGCCGGCTGCCAGGATTCCTCCCACCAGTCCTAATGCCATGCCCTCAATAAGAAATGGCCAACGGATAAAACCATTGCTGGCGCCCACTAATTTCATAATCTGAATTTCTCGGCGACGAGAAAAGACATTCATTTTAACATTAATCGATATTAACACGGTGGCAGCAATGGCAAACGCGGCTACTACTCCAAAGCCGATCCACCTTAACCATTTCGTAAAATTCAACAGCTTTTCCACATAGCCCTGTCCGTAGCGGACTCTGTCGATCTCAGGCAGAGCAGATATGGTCTCAGCTAAGACTATCACATTTTGAGCATCCGCTATTTTAAGCGTTAATTCATTGGCAAAGGGATTAGTTCCTCCTAAATCATCCAACAGATTACTTTGGGAGCTGCCCATAGTTTTTCCGACATTAATCAAGACTTGATCTTTCGTAACTAAGGTTACAGAAACGACCCCTGACATACCTTGCAGCTGAGTTTGTAATGCTTCGAGGCCAGCTTGGGTTACACTATCATGAACAAATGCTTTAATCTCCAGCTGGTCTTCAAAGGATTGTGCCATATTAGAAGCATTCACGAGAAAAAAAACAGAAAACCCCAAAATTACGAGGGAAACCATAACTGTTAACACCGATGCGATGCTCAACCAAGGATTGCGTTTCATGGAATTGAGCGTCTCAAGCAAAATATAACGGGTGGAATTATGCGTCATAGCCGTATCCCCCCTTTTCTTCATCGCGGGCAATCCTGCCATTTTCTATTGCAATGACCCGTTTCTGCATTTTATTCACAATCGCTCTGGCATGAGTAGCCATGACGATCGTCGTTCCTCGTTTGTTGATATTATAAAGCAAATCCATAATTCCCCATGCTGTTTCAGGATCGAGGTTACCCGTGGGTTCGTCTGCAACTAAGAGGGCAGGATTATTAATAATTGCCCGAGCAACACAAACGCGCTGTTGTTCTCCGCCGGATAGTTCGCTGGGACCAACCATAAAAACTAAATCCCCTTTGCCAATTTTCAGATTGACATCAACAAGGGCTCTGGCACCATTCGGATAAATCTTGGACACATTAATTAACTAAATCATATTGTCCTCCTTGATTTTCGCACGCCTCGCCCTTTTTATCTATAACTCTTAATTAATTCCACACATATCGTAGTTTTCCTGTTAGAAACTATTGAGATTCCATCTTTTGTTCTGTGAAAATCAAAGTTATAGCCCTGAGCCTGCTAGCGGAATTAGCGAGGGAATCGAACTAAAAAAAGCGGGGACTAAGACAACCATATTCGGTACAGCACGCATAATCGCGACGTCTTCAATGGCCTGGTGAGAACCTCCGTCCTCTCCGACCGTAATTCCGGAATGGGTAGCGGCTATCTTAACATTTAACTTCGGATAGGCAATGGAGTTGAATCATCTCCTGGCTTGTACAGTCTTTAAGTATGAACCCATTTGCACCTTTACTTAAAGCTTTAGTAACGTAACCCAGCGGACTATGTCCGGTCATCATAATAATTTTAACATCTGGTTGTACTTTTTAGTTCGTCTATTAAATCTGTTCCATTTGCATCAGGTAGCTTGATATCCAACAATACGATGTCAATGCTAATTTTACTAATTACCGTAGTGCATTCCATTCCGTCTTTCGCAATCCCCATTACCGAAATACGGGGCTCAGAAGATAACAAGGCAACAGTCCCTTGCGCAAAAAGCGTATGATCATCTACTACCAAGACTTTTACTCTTTCAGAATCGAAGGACATCCTATCTACCTCCAGAAAATCCCTTTGGGGTTATTACTCTGTTTTAGTTATATTTATCGGGATAGTGGCTTTAAGCATCGTGCCTTGACCAATTGTCGACTCGATGTCAAGATCACCACCCAAGCCCTCCAATCTTTCTTTCATTGCGGCTATTCCAAAATGGACACCAGTTATCAACCAATCATTTATCTTGCTAGTATTCGGCGAAACATGCTTGAGGGCAATCATATATTGTCGTTTCGCATAGGTACCTGGAACCTGCGCGGAACGACAATATATGACAGCCTGTTAGCCGTTCCGCCGAGTAGTCTAAAGAGTAAAAGCATCTGCTTAATTTTGCAGATACCCCTAATACTCAAAACTACTATATAAATGCTACCAATCAATTTGTTCTGGGTACTCTAATTTAAGACTGATATCCTCAGGGCTACGATTATACTCCTTAGCCGCCTCAAGTATGGTTCTTTCAATAGATCTGTACTCATCGACCTTTTCAGTTAAGCGTTTAGCCATTATTGAAAGGTTTTTCAGCCTTTTAGCCTTGTCCATACCCAAGTATCTTACATTTCAAAACGTCTAAGTATTGTGTTATATAATTTTCTAGCCATGCATAGTCCTTGATCATTATGATTTCCCTGTCACCCATCAGGGCATGACGAAGGTCATAGCAAACCCCGAGAACACGTAACCGCGCGCCCTCATGGTAAGGATGATCTTCTTCGTCACCTACTATTTCGTGGAGTGAATCATAAAGGGTTTCAAAGTCGCTTTGATCACCAGAAATTGTTACTCCAGCTAGATTTTCCGTAGCCGAAACTTTTAACATTAGCACACCTACCCTTATAAACAGCCTTAGTTTACTTTTTCTTCACAAACAGCTTTGGTTCCTAATTCTAAGAATAAACCTGTTCTACCCATTTCAAAACAGAATAAGACCCCTTTAAGGAATCTTCAATCCCCCAGCACCCACAGTTCTTTGTTTTCATAATCTTTTTCAAGCGCCCTTTATACTTATCATACAGGTCAGGCGTCTTTTGTTTATTTAGCAACTGGATAATTTCTTCATATGTGTCAGTAAAATAATATCCCATATCTTCAGAAATATCGCCCCATTCATGGATGAATTGAACAGCCATTTCAGCAAAGTAAACCATTAATTCAAGCGGCCACTCTGTTTCTCTGGCAATCTTATTGATATCAGCAATTGCCGTTTTTACAGTTGCTACCCGCAATTTAGGAGCTCCTCTGGGTGGATCAAATTCTTTCCTTATTTTCTCCTTATATTCTTTGATTATCTCAAGGACAGCCTTCTCACCTTGAAGCTTTACTGAAACAAAAGTCCGTACCTCTTTATCTCCTCTGAGTGTCTCTAGAAAAAGCTCTATAACCTCCTCTTTTGAAAGCTCATTGAGTTTTTGTTTAAGTTGAGTAAGAGTTAATGATTTAATCTGGTTTTGGCTCACATTCTCTACTCCTTACAAAGTCTTGGCTTCCATATCATTTTACTTTTTCAAGCAACACGGGTAACCCATTAGATCGATTGAGCATGAAAAAGGCAATAAATTTTGCAACAGATTCATCGAAACCTGTAGCTTTCTTCATCATTTTACGAGAATTTTTCAACAAGTAATCTTTATGATCCATGGCAAATGCAAACGTTAATCCAGACGTCATACTGAACTCGTCTAGGTTAATCAATCTCGTAACCAGAAAAATATTAGGATTTAAGTTTTCGCTCATACCGATATCGATTAGCTTTATAGGTTCAGATTCTTTCATTACATCACTGAGCATGATTATTCCATTCTCTTGAGCATGGTCGGCTATATTATACAGTCCTATATCAGATGTTTTCATTGCTATTAATAGCTCTTCATCCACTTTGCTGCTAGGTGGATATTTATTTATGTACTCAGAAAATGCATTGCTGCCATTTCTAACGCTTCCATATATGTTAAAATCATAAATGGCATCGTTTTCGGAAGTAGATTCAATAACGACTTTATTATTCTTGTCCAGAATTCCTAGAATCGAAGCAGCTTTCAGGTAGTCCTCCCCATTTACAAATTCTTTTAAAATCTGCATATGAATTTCAACTAGTCTCTTCCGGTAGCTTATATATTTCTCCTTTAAGTCCATCTCTAATTGCTCCTCGCTCAATTTGCTATTAACATTTTATATTTCCTTGCTTAATCCTTAATCCTACTCTATTTTCTCATGCATAGAAACATATTTCTAGTCTGCATTCTGTAATCTACGAGTATTAAAAAGTACCTGCCGAAATGATCCAGCAGATGCCCTTTATCATACCAAAATATTATGTTCCCGCATACCTTTTTTGCTTTGCCTTATTGCCTCTCTTAACCTCAGTTCAGCTTCTCTAACCGCAGCCATTTCATCAAGAACCGCCTTGCGTCTATCATAATATTCTTCGCATACCTTTGGATCATCGCTTGACTTTTCCCATTCTTCCATCGCTTGATTCAACACTGGGTCTTGCATCGCAATCTCCTCCAATGTCTTCAAAATTTCCTCGTTCTCTGAGCCTTCTAAAAGAAATAACCAGCGGGCTAGCACGTCCTCCCATGGACTTACCAGCCTTTCTCTCCATACGTGTAACAGCCAGCTTCACTAAATTCCGTCTATGTTATGTTCTTAATTGCCCGGTATTTCTGCCTGCTGCTATTTGGCTTATCTGGTACAGTCATTTCGATCAACCCAAGTTCCAAGGCCGGACGCAAATAGTTATTGCTCAACGTAGGACGGTGTTTTAGTCTGAGACGTTCTAAAAGCTCTTTTGCCGAAAGCGTTTCATTCCCCAAGGCCATCATCAGGCGTTGAACTTGTTCGGTGACTTGCTCGCGCACTTGTTCGGTTTGAATAAGCTCCCGCAAAGCATCGCGAATTACCCTAAGCATAAATTCAATAAAGGCAGTGGAATCTGCGGCTTTATCCGCAACAGCCAGTACTTCATAATATTCGTTTTGGCGCTCGTGAATCAGGGTTTCTATCGGAAGCCAATGAAATACCGACTTCCAGCGGCTTAACAGCAAGGTCTGCCACATTCGCCCCATGCGCCCGTTGCCATCGGCAAAAGGATGTATAAACTCAAACTCATAATGAAAGATGCAGCTTTTAATGAGTGGATGGGTATCGGCATGTTTTAACCAATGAAGTAAACCGCCCATCAATTTTGGCACAAGATCAGCCGGCGGAGCCATATGTATCAGCGTTCCCCCAGCAAAAACACCAACCCCTCCGGAACGGAATCGACCGGATTCATTGGTCAATTCCAGCATTAAGATTTTATGCGCTTTTAAAAGATCGTCAATACTGCACGGATCAAAGGACAGTAGAAGGTTATACGCCTCGTAGGCATTTTTTACTTCACAAATTTCCTTTGGTGCCCCAAGAACACGCTTGCCATTTATCACATCCGTCATTTGCTCCAGGGACAGGGAATTGTTTTCAATCGCCAACGAGGAATGAATCGTCCGTATTTGATTGTCCCTGCGCAGAGTCTCCATTACGGGACCATGCTTTATTATCCATGAAAAAAGCATAGAGATGATCATCATTCAGTCCAAAGCCACGCTGAATGACTTGATGGAATTTGTGCAAGGTTGCGTCGGCAGGAATCTGAATTCGCCGCCACTGGCCCCTCCCTAAACTGACTTTCAAGATGTAAGACTCTGCCATTTCTGATACTGCTCCCCCTCATCATCATCATCATCACAATTATAACATATGATTGCCCAGTTTCATTTCAGGATCCGTTTAACCGAGTTGAACCACATAGTAATAGGTCAGGGGTGATTCCCCCTCGGTCTCCTGCCCTTCTTTAGCCCCATGTCTTGAAGAAAAAGCTATTTGGTTCTACGATAATCCTAGATGAGTAACTGGCTGAGACAGGAATATCCATAGTTCTCCCTATTTTACCCACCGTTATCTCACTGTGTTTGCTTCAATAAATCCTCTTAGCATTCCGCTAGCACTTCTTGGAGGACCCTGCAAGCAATTAATATCGCCAAAAACAAAAAAGTGATCCTTGGCTCGGGAAACTGCTACATTCATTAAACTGTTATTGGCATCTATAAAATAACATCCATCTTGGTTACCGTATACTGTGGATAAGATAATAACTCTTCTTTCCGCCCCTTGAAAGGTATGCACTGTGCCGATACTGATTTTCAAATGATAAACCGGTAGTACTTTCTTCAATTCTGCCCGAATCGCTTGAACCTGAGCCTTAAACGGCGTGATAATACCCACCAGATTTAACGGTAATGGTGCAAAAGTAGAAAAAGCACCGTCTCAAACGATGCTTCATCTTTTCCATATAGCCGAAAAGCCCATTAATACCGGACTTTTTATTTTCTATCCTGACCCTGAGGAAGATTTTGAAATCTATTAGGATCTATCAATTTTCTAATCTCTATAGAATAGTCAAAGGCACAACATCATTGTTGTGCCTTTTGTAATAATGTATATCTATTAAGGACGGCTCTGTGCCGGTACCTCTAAAGTAATTTTCTAACCTACATTTATTAAACCACATTTAAAGAGAGCAAGTGAGACTAATTACAATATCCTATCAGAGACGACAATGCATTTGTCCAGACAGATTAGGCAATACAATATGTCTACAACCACACCACTGGATATTAATCGTATCTTTTATTACCACATTACCATCTTCATTGTAACTTATAAAAATCGGATTTCCTGGCTCTAGTGCAGTGTTTCCACTTCCTCGCCATTTTGATTCGATGACACTTCGTCGGTAACGCAGAGGCTTGCTGTAATCCGTTGTTATACCTAAATCTTTCTCGTAACTATCGAGTGCCCAAGTTGCTGTGCTCACGTTGAACTGAACGTTTAGATCTACAATCCCGATATCGATGCTGTTTATGCCTCCGCCATCTGCAACAATACCCACTTCAATGCGATCAAAGTGTAGTTGAGCGGCCTGACTTATGGTAATTTCCTTTGAAAGAGTATGATGTCCTTTTAGCCTTACCGCCATTGATTTTAAACTTAAGAGCCCCAATTTAACGCTAACCAACCTATCTTATAATATCTAAAAAACTCTGTTCACTTATCGATGTTATTGATTCTAGCCGATTCTTAATAATTTCCCTTTCATGAAGCTCTTGATAGGTCATTGGACTACTTACATGTTTAATTTGCCTAAAAAGTATTACCAACGCGTTCCTCCTGCTAATTTCTTTAATTTCCTCAAAAGTATACACTGTTCTTTTGCTTACTACAGCAGCCACCTCATTTGGATCATCGGTTTTCAATACGGTTTCTACAATACCTAAAGTAGTAATTGATTGCCAGTCTCGTGATCTGTAGAATAATACTAAATCCCCTCGTGTAATTTTGGTGTTATTGCTATTACATATATAAGCCTTAAGAATCCCATTATTAACCGCTTCATTAGTATAAAACAGTTCAAACTGTTTTTGGCAGTCTGGAAACAAAACACGGTGGTATTCTGGGATTATTGGAATAATAAATTTGTTAATTCCCGCTCCATATTTAAAAAACGGGTAATGCCTTACATGATATTCAAGAGGATCTAGCGGCGAGTCATTAACTTGACTCGGAGGAATAAATGCTTTATATAGAGCAATCTCTCTCTCATTATACGGGATTTGAATAAACCCAAAGTCCATACAAAGATTTACTAATTCTCTGTTCTTTTCTGCCATAGTTGTCATATAGGTAGCTTCGTAACGGTTATCAACACAATAACCAAAACAAGCTTTTAAAAATAACTCTCCTATTTTGCGCCCACGCAATTCTTCATCAATTTTAAATGTACAAACTTTTAATATTTTCTTAATGGGACCAGGTATTAATCTCTCATTATTTTCTTCCTTAATTATTAATAACGCTCCAATGGCCCCATTGCTTTTAAAAATTCTCCAGGCTTTTCTATCTTCTTCACAAATTCTTTTAAACCAATTCTCAAAATCGGGATAATCTTGTTTTAAAGATATGAAGAACGGATCACTGATCTGTAGTTGATAGACAGGGATATCCTGAATGTTGGGTAGACTTAACGATTTCTTTTCAAACAGACCGATCAGAGCATCGATGCATTGTTCAATGGTATAAACTTTAGCATCAATTCCTAAACGCCTCGCCTTTTTATGAATTCCTCGGTCTTCAGTGACCAAGAAATTAACACTATGTCTATAAACAGCATAGATTAATTCGTTGTCGATGAAATCATTAGGTCTTAACTTCTCTTGTTTAATCACTTTTAGAAATTCTTCATCAGGTTGACCTGGTGGCTCTAGAACCACATACTTCTTAACTTTTGACAGTAATAGTTCTCTTCTCGCTTGATTTCTGTCCCTTTGAATGTCTTTATCTGAACTCGGATGACACAATAGAATACACTGATACTTATTGGCTAATTGAGTAAGATTGGCTATATTTGCATTAAGTACTTTCGAATCTTCCAATGGTATTAATACATTTGTGTCAAGCAATATCCTCATATGGTCTCTCCATTCAAAGGGATTTGTTATATTAGGTTTTCTGTCTATTTCGATAATTTCCTTCTTTCCAAAAAAATAATAGGAACAATCTTGCAACTGTTCCTATTCCAGTATTTTAATATGATTCTGTAATACAAGTGTAAAGAGGATGTTCTTCATCCAAATAGTGAAAAAATTGTGGTGGCATATATTTTGGCATCTGTTCCCTTAAATCATCAAGACTTAATGGATTTCTATATAGTTTAACATTTTTAAGTTGAAGAGCATACCCATTTTTACAGCCTTTAAAATAATCCGTAAAGGTTTCAAAATTTACTGCGCAACTTTCACTAACCTTCTCCCAGAGAATATCGATGTTTTCATCAATGATCCTCTCCAATTCAGCTAAAGCTGTTATTTTTTTCCCAGGACTGGTTTCATAAATATATAGTAAATCTCCTCGAACAAGATTCGGCTTTCGTCGGCGTAATTCGTAGACCTTTAGACCTTCAACAATAGCTTCAACATATTGCGGCTTAATAGAAATGACTGCTAACCTCATTCCGAACTCCTTCCGTGGAACATTTGTTCGATTCATTCTATTACAATTATCCTACTTTTACAATACAATACACCCTCGATGTTTTAAAATCCTTCTTTGTAACAATTAAATGTTCGATTATTTAGCAACGCAATATTTGTTTATTTTATATTATTGTGTGATATATTTGTGTATTAATCGATAATAACATTCTGTACGTCAGTATCTCCCATTTCTAGGATTTGAATGAACTGCATTTTATTATATACATAACCATATGGATGACCACCAAACCAGAGTCCGCTACCCTTTATTTCGGCATGTGAAATATTATGCCCTTTACCAAAGGCACCATTATAAGTCATTTCTAGCATTACCAGATTTTTTTTAGTACGATATAATTCATTCAACTCAGTCGCAGAAAAAACCGTTTTATTTCCAGCCATACGAATAAAATCATCCAAAGATTGTAGTCCTTGTCCACTTTTCTTAATAATTTCAACTTTAGTGAGAAATGCGTAAGAAGTGACCGCCGATCTATACGTTCGTCCATTAAGAGGTTGTTTGTAGATTCTATAGATTACAACAGGTTCTCCCACAAAATACTTATTAGAATTAGGAGATCCGATAAACACTTTTGTTATACCATTTCCTGCTATCTCCTCTTCTACTTCAAGCTTGTTCCCTTTCAATTCGGAAAATAGAAAGAGCTGATCGTGATATATATCCTCAATAGGAATTATTCCTGCCTTTTCGAAGCTCCCACTGATGAATGGAAAAGCTTTATATGCATCTGAAAAATCCAAATTTCGACGGCTTTTTCTAAACAAATATTCGCCAGTATCTTTTTTTGTACCTATACATTTAAACCCAAAGTATTCGAGGAGACTGATCATCGTTTTGTGCTTTTCAAATACAGTGACATAAACTTCGTCGCATTTTTCAGCCTGCCAACGCCATAGAGCAACACCGACAGCGCCTTCTCCGATGCGCTGTCCCTGGTATCTATCAGCAATTTTAAGTGTTCCAATTTTTAATCGTTGCTCTGCAGGTAAACTTCGTTCAACAAGCTCGATTGTCTCGCATTCCGGCTTTAAGTAGAGAAATACGCCTATTCCATGTTCATCCTCAAATACGAAAGCCTCTTTTCCTTCTTCGCTTTTCTTGATAAACCAAGCATCGAATTCAGGGTAATCGCTCCTTAGAGAATCAAAAAAAGTATCACTAAGCTTACAGTTTGAGAATTTACACCAATGAAATTTGTCCGCCATATATTTTCCTCCTCCATCAATCATAGGGATTTATTAACACTGTAATCGTTTTATTAAAAATAAATTTCTAAATGCAGCAAGGTTACCTAAAAGAAAGGAGATTCTTTATATCTTGTGTAAAAGTGCAAGCACTTTCGGTAAGCGAAGCATTGTTAATAGCCAAATACGGAACACCTAAAGCAACTGATACTTCCTGTGAATAATTAAGCTCTTCTTTTTGGAGCGCTTCTATCGTTGGAAATTCGTAGTTAACATTATCACGCTTATTCAGCCTAGATATTATTGTTTCAACAGTGTCATAGAGAACAATAATTGCTTTTGGTGAAAGTTGCTTAAATGTTGCGATAGGAATTCTTTGAACTACTCCATTTCCATTGAGCAAACAGAAATGCCCGTCAAGTAAAAATTCGCCCTCTAATGTCGATAACCTTCTCATTGCTTCCAATAGATAACCCTGATTGTCGTTAATTTCATTTACCTTCTTGTTTACTGTAAACTCTTCGTTCCTAAGCTCCGAAATAAGCTTGCTAGCCGAATATACTTTCAAACCGGTTTCAATTTCAACCTGACCACAGAAATAAGATTTACCTACACCATGCACTCCTCCAACAAACAACATTTAAATCACACTCCTATTCACTATCCGTAAACAAACGTATACCGTTCATAGCGTTTAAGAACCCATATAAGGTGTCTTTAAAGCTCTCCAAACAATTCCCTCTAATTATTTCCACATCTTTCCTGATCGTCCTCCTAAGATCGAGAAAATTCCTCAATAAAATGCAAAAAAGCCAGTCCGTTCAAATTTTAAACTGATCTGGCAATAGAAATCCAATATAGTTCCCCGTACGCCTCTTACTCCAAAAAGACTATACGCCTCTCAAACCCGCTATACCAATGCTTTCACTCAAAGCAAATATAGCACTATCAAGCACTCCACGTGTCCTGTCCACAGGAACATATATTATTGCTTATCTTAAACAATAATATATACAGTTTCGGCATGTTGCCAAATTTCCCCTTCTCCATATAAAAGCAAGACTAGCCTAATTATGT
Source organism: Desulfosporosinus shakirovi (assembly GCF_020595055.1). Taxonomy (GTDB): domain Bacteria; phylum Bacillota; class Desulfitobacteriia; order Desulfitobacteriales; family Desulfitobacteriaceae; genus Desulfosporosinus; species Desulfosporosinus shakirovi. The sequence goes on from NZ_JAJDOO010000044.1 coordinate 19,029, forward strand.
AATGGCTAGTCTTTTCTTGTTGTCATATTATTTTGTACAAATAACGTGCTAAACGTCAAACCTCAATTTGCATGAACGCATAATAGTATATTTAATTGGCCTAGCAGAAGAATTTATGGAGGACATATAAGTTTGCCAAAATAAAAACGACATATAAGTTTGCCAAAGCGGCTAACTTATGGGGTCGGGTCACATATAATTGTATCGATTATTAAGTTCTTATTTGAGAAGTTAGGTAATAAAAGATGCCAACTATTTGCACAAATATTCCTTAAGTTTTTTGGATACGTGCAACTCCTTTGAATTTATAGCTACCCATTGATTTTTTGAGATAGGAATCCACGATACCTCGCTATGCCATTCTTGCCATTAATCAATTACTTCCACTTCACCAATCCCATAGCCGATTGCAGTTTTGGCACCAATTCCATAATCACTTAAGGCCATGGAAATACCATTTTTTATAATTTCGATCGGTTGATCAAGTATTTCAGGATTGGATATTCCTATCCTAATTCTAAAGGTAGTATCAGTAACGGCTGTAAGGAAAAGTGGGGTTGGCGATATGTCATCTGTTGGAGCCTTTGCTCCTTGATTATCATAATAATCCTTAAAGTGGGGTGTTTGCACATCAAATCTTATAGTATAAGAATCCATGGGAAAAGCATCAAAAAAGATCAAACTACCCTTATTAGCAATCTCTTTTTCATCAGCTCCAATACCAAAAAGAGATTGAAAGAGCTTGTCTTTTAGAGCATTTTTTTCATTTCCACCATAGTTCTCTTGTATCCAACAATTACGAATAGCTCCTTTTAGCGCACTGCCCGGAATGTACGGGATGCCATATACAGGATGAAGGGCCACAAGAGAAATATTGCCGTATGGCGAAAGTGTCCCAATCATAAGTTTCTCCGGTTTATAGATGATGTCTATTTTGAAGGGCAGCGAGTTGACTATTGCTTCCATACGCTGGTTTATAGCAAGTATAATCGGGGGTCGCTTATTGGAAAGATTTCTTTTATAACCATGTGGTTCAGAAGGCCAACGGCCGCGATCTAATTGGCGATACGAAAAGCGGTTGAGCGCTAAGTATAAGTTGTCAATCTCGCCCATTGATCCCATTGATTCAAGCGTAGCCACAGTGTCACGAGGGAGATTGTACATTAGTTTAGCATTATTCCTTGGTGTCGGTTTCACTGTTAATCATCCCCTCCGCAAACCGTTTTAGCCAAAGCAACAACGCCATGGTTTCATTGGTCATCATTTTGTAGCCATCTCTATCTTGCCTAGTGACTGCACCCATCAAATCAGCATTGATAAGATTTTCCTTACTTAGCCATGCTGAAATGTCCTCATAGAGAGCTTTATGGGCCTCTTTCTTAGACTTGGAGAATAAAAAAGCTATAGAAGCTCCGAATCCGTTGGTTTGAATCATAACGGGAAAAGATCGGACAAGAGAGCGATACTCTTGTTTGCATCCTTTCTGTGAAATTTTAGAAACTTTTTCGTATGCAAATGATGCTCTGCCGTTTTCTATCGCATTAGACATGCCGCTCACCCCCGGAAACAATATTGCAGGCCACAAACCCTTTCCCCAAAGTCATATTAGCGCCTACCTGGAAGATGGTTGGCATACCATCCTCTATCTCTTTGGCAATTTGCGCGGCCTCTTTTTTCGGCTCTAGCGTTTCTACATTAGAGTTTTTAGGTTGCCGGGAGGACGTAATAAATATAAGGCTGTAAAGTATACTTTCGGAGGGCAGATATTCTTCATTAAACAGCGCCCCATCTTTAACGATGCCTGTATCATTTTCAATTTTAATCCTGGTAATCACCTCGGTGGATAACCTCACAAAATCCGCAAAGTCCTCATCTGATACCACTATGGTGTTTTGGGGCAACATACTTTTTAGGAGTTCATTTTCAGGTAAATAACGTAATAGCTTATTGATAAAAGAGGTAAGAATAGATGCCTCCCCTTTTTCAACCGAAACATTGTATAAAAATTCTTCCAATATGACAGCATCAGGGCTGTCGGCACTTTTTTTGATTAACAGCTTGGAGTTTGGTGTAACCAACGGAAGTTTATCCGGCTGAAAATTAAAATCTCTACTAAAATCATCCATGCCAACAATATTCATATCATCCGCAAATCGCTTCAAAACCATGGGGCAGGTTACGAAGGCAAAAACCCCTTTGGCAGAGCGGACAGGAAAAAATAATAAGCGTGCATCTGAAAATGAGGCGGCGGATGCCACAATCTTGTCTTGGTCATCAGCGCCAAAAATTTGGGTTATTGTTATGCTATCTTTTGATATAGCCCCGTCCGCATTATTTTCAAAGGCATGCCGTATACTGCCTTTAAGGCTGGAGGCCTCAATTTTAGGAAAACCTGTGTGTCCCTCACGCTGGATCGGTTGGTCGATAATACTAAGCCGTGTTGATCCACCCGCATGCAACGGTGTCAAAACGCTTAAAAACATGGTCCTTGTTATTTCATACATAAAATTTGCCCCTCCTCATTCTTTACCGCTCCTACAAAACAATAGCCAAAGCCACGATCACAGTAACGCATTCTGTCCCAATTATCATATATGAATCCTCTTGTTTCACGGTAGTCGCTTAGGCATTTTTGATGAAAAAGCTTGCTGGCATCCTCAAAGGTTCCTTCGATAATTTGAAAATAGTATACACTTCCGGCGGGAATTGCGTAGCGCATTTCTCGGGGCTTCGCTTTGTTATCATGAGGATCAACACTGAAGCCGCCTGTGGGGATATATCGGCCGACAGCAGCACAGATGAGCTTTACGCGTATCTGCCTTTTTTTATAGGCAAAAACCCCTGTTTTTGTCTTTTCATCAATCCACCACGGCAGCCAGCCCTTTTTGAAAATAGCAGGAGTTGCAAAATAAAGTTTGAAAAACTCTGCTTTTTCGGCAACGGGAGAAAGCGAAATACTTCGATCCAATCTGCAAAGCTGAGCAACTTTGCCTTCTCCGCCGATTTTAACAACTGCCTGTTCCGGCAAAGAAATCCCGTTTGCTTCAACTACAAGGCTGCATTTGTTGTTTTCTCTATCGGCAGGGCGTGCCATTTTGATATGATACATTTTCTTATCTTGCGCGGCGCCTGAGTTTCTGTCAATTTGTATCCCAATACGGTCTTCCTCATGGTAATGATCGGCAAGAGAATAACAAGCCATGCCTTTGCTTTCTCCTGCCAAGTATGTTTGTAAATCCTCTTTAATAAGGTATCCTCCGCCTCTTGGCTCAAGTTGCTTTTGGTAACGGCTGTTAACGTCCGAGAGGCAATACTGTAAAGGATAACTGCCTATTGGTGAAGGCGATAAATACATAAAATCCAAGCCGGTCCCTTCCACAACAATTGTATCCAGTGGTCTTGGGAAACAAAAATCATTGTTTATCATGACCCCATTAAAACCAATTTTCAATTGACGGGACAGACTTAGCGCTTTTGCCGAGATCTTCGCATCGTTTTGAGGTAGCGCACATGAATACAATGCGCCGGTATACACAGACGGTAATGGAGGGAAAAGGCTGCGCGGAGCATAGTTAACCCCTGCATCAAATGGTGCTGCCGAACGAAAAAACAAAGTATCTACAGCATCGATTTTGTAGAACATGACTCCACCTCCCTGGATAAAAAACTAACTGCCTGTAAAACGTCAATAAACTGTGCAATGCTAAAACTGAATCTTTGGTAGAGCCTAAAGAAATCTTCAGCCTGTTGATCATGATTAACAGTTGTATCCGACAGTTTCAATGCCTGTTTAATAAGTGTCTGAACCATGTGATGTTTTTCATCATCTTCTGTGTCTTTAATACGTTCAAGCACTTCCGTAAGATTTTGAACAAAAGCCTTAGAGTACTTATTTTCTTGTAAGTCAAGCAAGGTGGCATACACTATTTTTAGATTTTCGCAATCTATGCCAAATTTATTGATAATCGTTATTTTTTCCCCACTCCGCTTCATCAACTCAATAGCAAAGGCATTTTTATTCTTGTCAATGCTCTTAGCTGAAGCTTCTAATTCGCTACTTTTGGCAATCAGCTCATCCAAGGGCTGCATAATATGACCAATGGCAATACCCGCTGAAAAAGTTAGTGGGGTAGAGTGTCCCTGCGGTGTCTTCACCTGGTTCGGAAACTCTTTATGTAACTCAAAAAGCGCGTTAAACAAACTGTCCAACGGAAGGAATCCGAGAAAATCCTCACCGCCTGCATAAATACATATACCGTGATGCCTTGAAATAATTCCTCGTACGCTTGTGGCAAATCCGCATAAGTCTGCACTTAGTCTTTGGTGAAAATCCATATCGGGATGTGTTAGATACAGATTACCCATGCCATCACCGTCAAACTTCACAAGAGCATAGTAGGGACTTATCACGATATGATTATTTTTTATTTTTTTGTATAATTCTTTTGCTGCATCGATGCTTTCCAATCTATACTCGTCTTCTGAGAGAATTTGTCCGTTTTGAAGATCAAAGATGGTTTCTGACGCTTCATCCCCCAGCATTTTTAAGTCTGCCTCATAGGTTGTACCCAGCCTGCTTTTTAGGAGCATGTAAGCGACTGACGAAATATTAGACCGATAACCAGTCAAAACAGGTGAGCCGTCTTCCTTTTCATTCCATAAGATGCTGAGCATTCTTTTCACCAAAGCAACCGAAGATAATCCCTCTGTGGGCTTTATCGCATATTTGCAACTATCGGTATCTGTTATATCAACGATCTGCTCCGGTAAGACAAACTTCTGAAATTTGCCGCTTGAACTTTTGGCAAAGACGATGTTCGATTCTGGGTAAAGCGTGCATTTTCGGCCATAGGGTTCGTTGGTCTGGGCAAACATTCGAAGTTTCTTTAGGCCGTTAATGCTCCGCACCATTTGAGGGTAACCGGCTTCGTAGCGCTCATATTCTTGAAAAACCCAGAAAACCTCTAAAAAACGCTCCAATTGTTCCTTCGCCCACTGATTTGGGGTTATTGATAGTTTGTCAAATATACGATTGCAGATATCTATAAACGCATTTTGTGTATACGCCGCAAGAGAAGTTCCAAGCCGTTCCTGTTCCGACTCGGTATATCCACTGATAATGGCAACAAGGCGGTTGGGGATGCTATTATCTTTATCTGTTTGCACACTTGGGAAGATGATTTCAACACGCTTTTTTTTCTGTAATTCTTCAATAGCTTTTGACATTAGGAAGGATAGCAGATAGCTTCCTGCATACAAATCTCTTATCTTCCGCGATTGATTAATCAATGACTTTACCGGACCAATTGTAAAAACAAACAAGGCCTTTTTCAATGCAAGCCCCCCTTAATAAGACTTATAAATTCATCTCGCTCTTGGCAGTCAATATCCAACGGTGAGCTATTATAAATAGCCTTGACGTAAGTGTAGATTGGAAAAATCCCGTCGCTGGTTTGAGTGACGCTGACAATAACGGAAGATGAAAAACGTCCAGACCCGTTAGAATCTCTTTTGGGGACAACAAACCCTGTTGCAAATTTATCATCTGGCATACGTTTGTGCCAAGTACACTTGATCGTATGGGCCGCTTCATCTACTGATTCAAGGAACGCATTTATATCTTTAATTTCCTTTCCAATTTCAATCTTTTCTATGACAGGTCGTTTAAACCTGGATAGATCGGCTACTGCAACAATTACACCATTTTTAATTTCATATAAAAATTTGTTGTCGTTAATTTCGTTTAAATGGTCGGTGACCCACATGAGTAGCTGCTGATTATTTTTCTGCGTTAGCTCAGTGGTTGTCACACAGCCCCTGCCTCTGCGGGTACGCTTACCCAGTCCCCCTAAGACAATCGATAGAAGTACAAGCTCTTTATACCATTCGTGCGGCTTTTCATCAACGTCCTTATTGGCTCTGAATAGTGTTCTGATTACAACATCAAATGTAGTGCCTATCTCAAAATGTGGCTTTTTTTTATTTTTATCGTCAATCGGCTTGTGCAACAAAAGTGGCTGTAAACCAAGTTTTATACCTGCCACTTTCATTTGTAAGCGAACAGGTGAAGCGTGTTCTTCGGCATCGCCAAAGTATTTCGACTCAACCTTATATAACAGTTTAGTGTCCACGCTGTGGTTAGCAATTCGATAGATATACCGCATTATCCCCTTTAATTCCGTTGGTCGTAATTCGAGTTTTTGATTTCCATAGCTGAACATTGGACTGATTACGGCACAGTGCAGAATGCTTTTGTTCATTGTCCGTCACCCTCCGATGCTGGGCTGTGCTTCGTCCTATATGCTTTATTGAACATATCGGCATAAGCCTTGTGCGGAAACAGCATGGGATTGTTAATAAGCATTAGCAGTTGGTTAAATTGCAGATTAAAGGAAAGTAAGGAGACTTCTCTCTGTTTTTCCCCAAACACTCGATAATCATCCAAAGAATAATTGTTTCTGTCGTTACCCTCATCTATAAAGCCTATTCCAGAATTTATATGATCTTCTTCGACATCTGGATCGTTATGATTCAAATCATTAAACCAATCTTTGAGCGTCGTATTTCCACAATTCATCTTAATGGCCATCTTTTTTGACACTTTTATAGCCTGCAATACAAAATCAAATAATTCAGCCGGCGCTTTGCGGATCCCCCCCGTATGGCATAGAATCTGCAGTGGCCTTGTGCCTGTTTGGGTAGATGTTTCCGGTGGTTTATCCGAAGATTTCCTGAAGTTCTTAGTAGCGATATACGGATGCATCCTGGCGATAGCGTCCCTTGATGTTTGAAGATTAGTAATGCTATCGCTCCATTTTTTCAGACTCTTGCTTGGTGATGATGTACTTTTGCATTCGACAACAGCGGCAACTGCTTCAATAGGGATAAACTTCAGCCTGCCATTGCGGAATATATAGGGAGTATAAATTTCATCAAATATAGCAAGGTCTACCTCATTCGATACCTGCGCTTTGGAGTCAATAATAAACACAGACTGCTCAATGACGAATTTTTTGGGAACGATTTGCTCAAAAAGTTGCTTCCATATTTCTTCTCGAAAACCACCTATAGTTGGACCGTGCTTTGTTGTAAAATACAATTGATTGACAATGGATTCCTCTGTTTGGATATAGTTGCCTATGATATCCCTCATGGTATCAAAATCTGGCGCAAATGCGGCTGGCTTTGTTTTAGCTTTCATCCAGATCCCTCCTCAACTTTAACCTTCTGTTGTTTACTTACCTTAACCTTTAGTAAAATCTCAAATTGCAGACATATGATCAATCTCAGTTAAAATACAGTCGATTATTGATGAATCTTCTTGTATCTTCCGTCCTTAGACTTCATAGCTTCCGTTGGTATCGCCCAAGTGTCGCCAAAAAGAACGGTGCCTGGTGTCTTTCCCTGGACGTATAGCGCCTGTAGCTTGCGCTGTGTAATATTCCATTTATCAGACATTTTTCTCAGTTATATCGTCCATAAAATCAACCCTTTGCAAGGAAAATATTGTATATTTCGATAGTATAGCTAGAACACGAATAATACAAGAGGTTATTAATAATACAAGAGGTTATTATCGAAAATATACCTATTTATTCGAAATATGAAATTATGAAATTATTAGTCGTAAAATCTGACTGAATTTTAATTATGGCGGATCCGCCATAATTAAAACTGGTGTTGCAAGCTTGCTACAATATCTCCATCCATCACTATTTGGTTGCATATTTCGTCTAAACAAATAGATTTATGAAGTCTTCCTGCGCTGCACTTCGTCAAAAATCTCCTTGCTGATAATGGCCTCGTGATTATTCTCAATAAGATACATAGGCAAATCACCGTTGTTTTTCACCTGTTTGTGAGTCAGGCAATTTTCAACATAGCTTTTCTGAGATAATACGGTTCCGATATATTTCTCATTAGAAAGAATCCGGTCAATAGTGGATGTGCTCCATTCCACCTTGCCGGTCACAGTTTTGATTCCATTTTTCTCAAGGTAGGATTTAATCTTACGGTAGCCGCAGCCCTTCAGGTATAAGTCATAAATGAGCCGGACAATTTCAGCTTCTTCTTCAACGATAACCAATTTACCGTTCTCATCTTTTGTGTACCCAAGAAAGTTGGTATGATTCAGCTTTACATGCCCTTTTTCGAAACTGCGTTGAATTCCCCACTTGATATTCGCACTTTTTGACTCGCTTTCACTTTGAGCAACAGCTGCAGCTGCGGTAATGATTTTTAGCATTCGCCAATCAGACGAATCCAGCCTCTCCATTTCAAAGTAGATTGTAATACCCAGACCGATAAGTTCATTGAAGCTTCGCAAAAAAGGAAGGGTATTCCGTCCGAAACGGCTGATAGACTTAGTAATAATGTAATCGATTTTTCCGGCACGGCAGTCTTTCATCATACGGTTGAATGCGGTTCTATTATCAAAGCATGTGCCCGATGCCTGCTCAGAATAGATACCTGCAAATATCCAGCCTTCACGGTTGTTGATATAATCTGTATAATATTGAATCTGCGAATTGAGACTGGTCTGTTGTTCTTCATAAGCTGTGCTGACTCTGCAGTAAGCAGCAACACGTAAAACTTCTTTTTTGGTAGACGGTATTTCAATGACAATATTGTTCATGCTTTATTCTCCTTCCTGTTTTCCCAAAAATAAAAAGACATGACAGTTAAATAACCATCATGTCGAAATCATATTTTTATTGCTAATATATAAAATAAGCTACATTTTCTTGTGCGCTTTTCACAAGAAAATGTAGCTTCTAACTTGGCAAGTTAGGTGAATATAGATGCCATTAAGTCAATGATTACTGTGCTCATTTTTTTGAGGTTGCCTTTTCTTGGAACTCGCTACACAACCTGTATCGGTGATAATGTGATATATACTTATCACTCGTGCAGAATACGTTCCTTTTTGATCCTGCGCTTTTTAAAAAGAATATTCGCAAATCCGTAGAAAAGCAGCAGACCAAGGACAACATCAATTATGCCTAATTTCAAATTGCTTCCAAAACCGCCGTTTAAAAAAACCGACATATTTACAATTCCAGTCATAAAAACACATACACCGACTACGAACAGCGGAACCAGCAAACGGCTTAAGTGTTTGATGCGCGAATCAATATCCGAAAAAAGATCGAACTCGCCCAGATCGGCTTTCTTGCGAAAATACACCCAACGAAATAGTGTGCCGACATGTTCGGCACCGGTATCTTCAATGAAGCTTATATAACGCTGGCTCTCAACTGTGAAGGGAAGATTATTCAACAGTTCCAGTCGATAGAGATATTCACCCGGAACCCCATCCTCAAAAACATATTTGCAAAGACCGACTGATGTAAGCTGCAACCCTTTTGTCGACATTTCATTGAGCCATTTTTCTTCTATATCAAAGTTCCAAGACAAAAAGCATTTTCGTATAATATATTTCATCTCTAATAACCTCCTGTGATCCTTTCGCTGTTTGCAATTAACTCGCGCAGTCTTGACACTTCATTTTCTACCATTTGTTTTCCAAGGACTGTAATGATGTATTCCTTCTTTCTTCTGCTGTCCTCGCCGGGCAACGCACAGATCCAACCCTTTTCAAGCATCGTACTCAGCGCTCCATAAAGCGTCCCTGCAGCAAGCTTCACTCTGCCGTTCGAAATAAGCTCGACATTTTGCATAATTCCATACCCATGCATTTGAGAGTAGAGTGAAATCAAAATATAGTATACGGCTTCGGTCAGGGCGGGACTTTCATTTGACATTTATATCACCTCACGTTATGACATCATCCGTTATATCGTCCAACGGTATATATTTTATCATCAAACGATATAATTGTCCATGTTTTTTCACATAAAGAAAGACATATCATTCCCTTGGCGGAAGGTATGTCTTTTTGGTGGAGGCGACCTTACACTATATAAAACCCTGCAATATAAGGCTGAATTCTATCTAAATAAATTATCCTTGTAAAAAAGGACTTTATTGTTCAAAAGGTTTATAGTCGGTTAGTCGGCACTTACTGTCCAAAATTCAATTGTTGGCAATAAATTTCTTATAAATTAAAACCCTTTTCAACTATTTGGGTGAAACATAATGTTTACGTAAGTAACTGCCCTCCCGTTTCGATTATAAATCTTTATTCATAACTATCCTATTCTCGTTTACTATATATTCGTTTTTTCTATAAAAGGCTTCTGCAAGTCCTTTATTGGCAGTTAATAAGTAAAGACTTTTAATATCTCTTTTCTGTAATTCATTTTCTAACAAACGAAGTATTTTTGAGCCATAACCTCTACCTTGAATTTCGTTATTTACACAGAGCTCTGCCAAATAATAAGTTACCCCTTGATAAGACTTCTTACTATTACCAGCAATAAATCCAATTAGCTTGTTATCACTATAAAATACAAAGCCAAGGAATTTAGGAGTATGTAATAAATCAGTCAATCTCTCTCTTGCAGTTTCATATGTCCAACTTTCATTCCAAGGCTTACTATTAAAAACAGTTATATAGAGTGTGGTACAGGTCAACTTTTCCTAAATCATTTAGTAAATGGGAGTTTAGCGACCAACTACGCACGTTGAACTATTGTAGGGATGTAAGAGAGTTCAAAAATGACTATCATAGTAAAAAGGAGTTCGTTGTAAAAATGGTAAAATCAACCTATAAATCAGTAAACTTGAAACAGTTAAATCGGCGCTCAAGGTTAAATTTGACCGAATATGAGAAAATGAATATTAATTAACTTGTCATAGTGTTGGTTATCGGACTCAAGAGTAAATTAAACAACACACCTGCTGAAGCAGGTGGATTTAACATGGCGAGTGAAACTCGCGTTAAAGGCTGAAGCCTTCTAAAAAGTCCATTAGCTAAAGCAAACTAAAGACCATAACTGAAACTTATTCTTCAACTTTGAAATTATCTGGTTTTTCTTTTAAACCCTGATTTTCAATGTAGTCTTTAACTGTCTCCTCAGTCACTGTTCCTACTGTGGCACAAAAATAGCCTCTTGCCCATAAGTGCTGTCCCCAATATCTTTTCTTCAGCTCTGGATATTCATCCTGTATTAAATGCGAAGACCTTCCTTTTAAGTATTGAACTACTTTACTTGGTGCAAGGTCCGTTGCACATGATACAAGAAGATGTAAATGATCTCCGCCTACACTTCCTTGAATTATTGTTATCCCTCGTGCTTCACATCCTTGCCTGATCAGATCTCTTAATCTTAAGGCTATGTCGCCTTTGAGTACCTTGTACCTATATTTCGTAACCCAAATTATGTGATATTTAATATCGTATATCGCGTGACTACTCTTTCTATACTCAACCATACTACTCACCCCTTCTGAGTAATATGGCTAATACCAGGACTTTTCATTACGATGCTAAAAGCTTTCCCGCCTTAAAGGCGGGGGTTTTAAACCTTGCACATTGAAAATAAAGGCAAAAAATATATTACTGTCGAATGATTTATTTGAAGTCAAAATGCGTTTTGCTCAATATTAAATTCGATGGGTAACCGCACTTTCGAGACCACTGACTAAAATTGTGGTAGCCACAAGGAACACCATAATACTTAGAAGCACTCCAAAACATGGATAATCCTGCTAATAAAAGTCAACCATAAATTTCTGGAAATATCAATATGAAAATTAGTATAGCAAAGCTGACCAGATACAGAAAGGCTGCTGGCCGGTTTGAACTTAAATGAGTCATTAGGATGCCGCCGCATAAACCTCTTTCACTCTAGCATAGTAGATACGTAGGAACTTGTTTAACGCAGCGATTTTGGCAACTTTTTTTGGCTTCCCTTCAGTTTCTTTCTTAAGCATATACTGGTAAACAGCGTCATCTTCAGACGGCTTGCTAACTTTATGTACCTCATGATTTCGTATCCTGTTTTACGTAGAGAAGCTGAAGCTTTCTCGACGGCGATATCGCTCGATAATGGCTGTTTCAAAGGCAACTCCTTTAAGCTTAGGCATTTTCAGCTTAACCTCCCCAGAGGTCGTGGTAAGATTCCGCTCGTAATGACCCGATCGATAGCCTTTACGATCTTCGGTGCGTTCGTATCGACCAGCATTCGTCGGCTCATCAGCTTCCTGATCCAGCAGGTTATTAAGCGTCTCCTCGACGCTGTGACGGACTAGTTCCTTTAACTCCTGCTTTATGACGCCTTCGTTTAAGGTGTATAATCTTCTCAGACATAGTCGCAGCCGCCTTTCTTGGTAGATTTGGTGTGGTAACTTTATCTTTCCAAGCGGTTGCTTCTATGTCCTCTTTTTAGGAACATAATTTTCTATTTGCGAAATTTATAATACCTTATCGATAGTGTCAATAAATGTTCGCAAAAACCATCCGAATTCCTAAAGGCAGATCAG
>NZ_JAJDOO010000045.1 GCF_020595055.1 Desulfosporosinus shakirovi
TCCTCTATTTTGGGATAACGCACCACCAGCTTGAAAAAATCTCAAGTTTCGTTACAGCCCCATCTATATTGTTATCCGATTCCTTTTTCCTATCTCGGCAACTCTATAACCGGCTTATCCTTAGACGGCCTGTACAGCAAGAAATTACGCCCAATCACTTGTACCAGTTCAGACCCGGTCTGATCAGCGAGTTCAGTGGCCACAGATTTCGGCTCCTCCAGACAATTTTGCAACACTCGTCCCTTGATCAGCTCCCGAGCTTCTATAGTTTGGTTCGTTTGGGTGACGACGGTTTCTGTAATTCCGCCTTTCCCCACTTGAAGAATCGGCACCATTTCATTTCCCATGGCCCGTAAATAACGCTTTTGTTTTCCTGTTAACACGGAAATCTTCCCCCTAAAATCAATCTTTACTCATATCTCAAGGCCGCCATCGGTTCGAGTTTGGCCGCTTTTAAAGCCGGATAAAAACCGAAGAAGAGTCCCACTCCAATGGAGAAGGACACGGCAAATATTATGGCCCAGCCGGACAAAAGCGGCGGCCAATCCAAAAGGTGAGACGCTATCAGCGCACTCCCTACCCCTAAAGCGATACCCAGAATCCCACCAATGAGAGATAAAACAATAGCCTCTAATAGAAATTGCAATAAAACATCACGCTCTTTGGCCCCTACAGCTTTGCGCAGTCCGATTTCCCGGGTGCGTTCTGTCACAGAAACCAGCATAATGTTCATAATTCCGATTCCTCCCACTAGGAGGGAGATTCCAGCAACCAAACCGATAAAGCTGGTTAGGATCCGCATAATTGTATTAGCTGATTGCACCAGCTGCTGGACATTAAAAACTTCATATTGATCGGTTGTCCCATGGCGCACGTTCAAAATCCGCTTAGCATTATCAATGGTACTTGCCAAATCTGCTTCTCGGTAAGTCGCGCCTTCCAACTGGTCTACTCGCTGGGATTGAAAGACATCCGACCAGGTTCCCCAGGGCACATAGGCATAGGCATTCTGCGGACCTACATTAAATTGGGCAAAGGCTGAGGTATCCTTAGCCAAAACCCCAATCACTCGACAGGGAACACTGCGGACGATAACCTGCTGTCCCAAAGGGTTACCGGCCCCAAATAAACTCTCTGCCAAGGTCTGATCAATCACCACCACCCGACGGTCCGCCGTAAACTCCTCCCCAGAGAAAAATCGCCCTCTGGCAATATCCCGGTTGCGCAAGTCCGCAAATTCAGGAGTGGTTCCCACTACCATAGCTGAAGAACGCTTTTGATTCACCTCTAAGGCAGTGTATTCAATACTCGTGGGAATCAATATCTTGACTTGGGGCAAGGCTCGTTTCAAGCTCTCTCCATCCTGCAGACTTAAGCGATCCCCCTCATTTTGTCCGCTGTTGCCAACTGACTTAGGGTACAAAACAAACAAGTTGACCCCGCTTTTCTCCATTTCCTGCATAATGGCCGCCTTGCCTCCCAGACCGATGGTGACCACAGCAATCACAGCGGCAATCCCAATAATAATCCCCAGCATCGTCAGTCCCGAACGCAGTTTATTGGTTCTCAAGCTAAAAAGTGCTCCGCGCAGTCCTTCAATAAGGCTCATACCCCTTCACTTCCCGCCTCAGGGAGAACCTGCATTCCTTCCGAAAAATCATTGGAGGGATTTAAAACCACCTGGTCTCCGGACTTTAAGCCGGAGGTGATTTCCTGGTGTGTGTCATTCCCAATCCCAAGCTTAACTTCTGTTTTCTCAAGACGGCCTGCCTGGATTCTATAAACATAGTTTTTGTTGCCTTCTTGAAAAAGGGCCTCTTGGGGAACAGCTAAGACCCCTTCCTTAGTCGCCACAATAATTTCGATGGTCACAGTAAAGCCAGGCTTCAGTTCAAGGGGAGCTTTCTCTAAACGAATTTTTATCCCCACGGTTGGAGAAGCGCTTCCCTGAAGGCTAGTCTTAGAGACTGCCGTCGGGGCAATCTCCGCAATCGTCCCTTGAACAGAGGTGTCTCCTAACATCTTACTTGAAATGCTGACTTCCCCCCCAACTTGAACCTTTCCCGCATCAATTTCGTTCAGTTGGGCCTCGACATTCATTTGGGTCAGATCAGCCACCACCACTAAGGGCACCTGCACAGAAGACAAATTACCCTCTTGAGCATTCACTTCAACCACAGTACCCGCCATACTAGCTTTATGAATTAGCTGACCCTGTTGCACCTGAGCAACTTTCAACATTTCCTGAGCCTGTTTTAAGGCCGCCGTACTTTGGGCCAAGACGCCCTCTGCCTGTCTTATGACCACCGGGCTTACCAGGTTTTCCTGAAGAGTACTATTCTCTTCGCTTAAAAACTGAGGAAGCGTCGAACTTCCAACACCTGCCCCATCTGCAGAACTATCGGGTGAAAGACCGGCTGTACTCGCAGCTGTCCGGGCTTTCTTCAGCTCATCCAAATTAGCCTGGGCGCTGCTTACAACCGTCTGAGCTGCCTCGACACTCACCCTCGCCTGGGCCACTTGGGCATCCACCAGGGTAGTATCCAGCCCAACAAGAGTCTCTCCCGCCCGGACAGTATCCCCCACCTTGACAGCCACCTTTGCTACACGTCCGGGAGTCAGAACACGGACTTCCTGGCTGGACACCGGAACCACGCTCCCCGTCGCAAAGACGTTTTCCTGCATCGAAATCGGAGTGACCACTCCAGCTTTGACTTGCAGCGGACCCTGAGGCTTCCCCCAAAACCACCATACACCAAAGGCTAACGCAAGAACTAAGAGCATTGCCCCAATCTTCCACCAGAGACCTTTCCTCACATTGTCCCCCCCCAAACCAACGAAATGCCTAAGACTTAACTATTACACCCAATCAAATTTAACCCCACCAATATCAACTTTATCCCCTTCTTTGATTCCTTCCGCCCGCAAAGCGTCATCAATCCCCATAACCTTTAAAATATTTTGGAAACGATGAACACTGGCCTCTCGGTCAAAAAAGGTCATCTTAACATGCTTTTCGATTTCCGGACCTTCAACAATAAAGAAGTCCTCTTCTTTACGAATTTCGAATCGCTTGTCCGGATCAGCCTTCGTAACCCGGTGCTCTGTGGGAAGACTTACAATTTGCGGTGCGGAGATATCCGGCAGGATCTTAGCAATGTGATAGACCAGGTCTTGCAGACCCGCCCCCGTTGCAGCAGATACCGCAAAGATTTCCTTACTTCCCTCAATGGCTTCCTTAAGACGCTGCAAATGCTCTTCCGCTCCCGGAATATCCATCTTATTGGCCACAATAACCACTGGCCGTTGGGCAAGCACAGGACTATAGAGCCGCAGTTCATCCTGAATAATCTTCAAATCCTCGAGAGGATCTCGTTCTTCCGAGCCGGAAATATCTAACACATGGAGAATCAGGCGTGTGCGCTCTGTGTGGCGTAAAAACTCGTGACCCAATCCGGCCCCCGTATGAGCACCCTCGATCAGCCCCGGAATATCTGCCATAACAAAGCTTTCCCCATCCTCAACATCCACTACCCCCAAATTCGGAACTAAGGTAGTAAAGTGATAATCGGCAATCTTGGGCTTGGCAGCAGACACCTTGGAAATAATCGTGGATTTCCCCACATTAGGGAACCCGACCAGCCCAACGTCAGCTAAGAGTTTTAACTCCAAACGCAGCCAATGTTCCACCCCCGGTTCTCCATTTTCCGCCAAGGTGGGGGCTTTATTGGTATTGCTCATAAACCGAGCATTACCCCTGCCGCCACGACCGCCTGCCGCCACAACAACTCGCTGTCCATGCTCAACGATATCAGCAATCGTTTCCCCGGTTCCGTCATCGAAGACCACTGTACCCACAGGAATACGCAAGACAGTATCCGTACCGCTCCGACCGCTCATATTCTTCGCCTGCCCATGGTCCCCTCGGTCACCCTTATAATGCCGCTTATAGCGAAAGTCCACCAAGGTCCTTAAACCCTCATCTCCCACAAACACAATACTGCCCCCGCGCCCGCCATCCCCACCGCTCGGGCCGCCTTCAGGGACATATTTTTCTCGACGAAAAGCGACAGCTCCCGCTCCGCCATCCCCGCCTTTAACATAAATCTTCGCCTGATCATAAAACATACAATGATTCTCCTTAACTGTTAGCAGTCTCTCATAACAATCTTATCTTCGACTTCCTTAGGCTCAACTCAGCTGCTCTGATTCAATCTAATTAATTGATCACAGAGCACTGTCTCCTCATCGGATAAGATAAACTGGCACGCTAAGCCACCCTGTTCATCAAATAAGTACACTTCAGCATTCAAGTCTTTTAACGCCATAGACTGAATAACTATTGCCATGCATTCATTAGTGTACCCGTATAACCCTTCCACATATTCTTCCTGCCAATGATCTTTCCAAAACTCTTCTTGTTTCATCTCTTCCGGAAAATCAATCGTAGCCATAACCTTTTCCTGACTGAGACGAATCATAAAACCCAACAGAATCGCCCCTAAATGAGGTTCCGGAATTTGCGCTATCTTCTGCTCCTCCAGCGATGCAGAAGCCGTCTGCTGCATGTAGAAAAGAGCCTCCTCCGGCCGATTAAGCTGTAAATTACCCATAATTACTTGCCAGTGGTTCATGAAATCATGTCTTTGCAGGCGATACCACTGTAACAGCTCTGACAAAAGAACTTCATCTAACTTTGACATAGTCATCGTTTTCCTCTCATCCCACCACTTTATTTTACTGCAGAACCTTGATTCCTTATGTACTCATATACAGTCAGTTGATACTTTCCGTCTATACACGAAAAACCCCTGGGAAAACCCAGGGGTAATAAAGAGACAGCTTATTGGGCGATAGCCACCGGTGTTTTTGGGCGCTCAGCATAAATACTAACTTGTTTGTGCAATCGATCTTTATGCTCAAATTTCACATAACCATCGATCAAAGCAAACAAGGTGTCATCTTTACCCAGACCACAGTTTTTGGCGGGATGAAACTTCGTACCGCGTTGACGTACAATGATCGTACCTGCAGTAACGAATTGGCCGTCGCCACGTTTTAAGCCAAGGCGTTGAGCATTACTGTCCCGACCGTTACGCGAGCTACCTACCCCTTTTTTATGGGCAAACAATTGAAGATTCATTTTTAGCATGGAGTCCACCTCCTTCGATCAATAAATATATAATTCTGACTGTAAGCCGTCTGTATTTGTTCGATACCTAACATCATGGTTTGCAGAATCCACTGAGCCTTCTCTAAATCCTGGTCTGAAATCCCCATAAGCCGGCAGGTGATGTGTCCATCCCCCTCCTGTACTTTAGGAGCAACCGGCAAGAAACGCTCCAACCCATTGACAGCCGCGATACTCAGTGCAGAAACACCCGCACATACAATATCCCGACCCTCCTCTGCAAAACCCGCATGTCCGGACAGCTCGAATTCACGAATCTGCCCCTGATCATCTGACCATACTACAAGACGAATACCGTCTTGGTCCTTACGCTTGGAGTGCTTCGACAAGAACTTTTGTGTAGGGTTGACGATGTCCTTGTTTGCGTCGATAGTTCTTCTTGGATTTGAATTTGAAGACAACAATCTTCTCCCCTTTACCGTGCTCCACAACCTTCAGCACTGCTGTAGCACCTGCTACAACCGGGGTTCCAACATTCACCGAACCGTCTTTTTCCACGAGGAGAACCTTATCAATCGTTACGGCATCTCCTACATTAGCATCCAGTTTTTCAACGTAAATTACGTCGCCTTCTTGAACGCGGAACTGCTTACCACCGGTTTCAATTACTGCGTACATTTTATTACACCTCCCATGCCCTAGACTCGCCATTGCAGGTCGGCTTTTTATGTAAAAACCTGTTGATACCTGATTCGAGCGGTTGCGGTGAGAAGTCACCACATTTAAGTATTTTAGCATTTGAGTACTGGTGTTGTCAACCTTTAGCCTATATTATTGTTGTTATTTTGCAGGTATTTCCCTGGCCCCTTTAATTAAGAAACTTTTTTACATGATTGTAACAAAAGAGCGAACTAATGTAACAGAAAAGTTATATCTTATGTACTATATACCTTCTTTCCGAAAATTTATGGTTAAGACAGAAAACAAATCTTAGGATACTGACTAATCGGAGATGTCTATTGAAGGAAAACACGAAACAGCTGCCGAATATCAATATACCATAAATTGTAAGGAGTGATATTATATGCCTTGGAAGCAATATAAAGACTCCCCATTTCGTTTGCCAACTCGCCAAGAAATTTTGATCATTGCAGCATCGGTTGCAATCTGCTTACTAGTGATAGCCTATTTCGCTTTGACTTCTTGACTTATGAATACCTACCTGAGACGCTCGGAAAACTTTCTCACCCAATAAACACACGTGACAACCGCCATGTAAATTGCAAAGGCAACCATGAACCCCCAAAGACCTTCCACAATATCCTGAAATTCCATATTGCCGCGACCGGTTACCTTTTGCCCAATCTCAATGGCAAAAACAAAAACCACCAAGACAGTAAAGGTATAGATAAAAGAAATTGCCGTCAGACTATACTTAGCCAAATACTTAAATAACTTATGTACCAAGACAAAAAGAAGGATTCCAATCATCCCTATGACCAAAAAATGCAGTTGTTTATCGTTGAGGCTAAGACCTAAGAACTTTGTCAACCAAATTAATTTATCGTGGAAGTAGTTTATGATGGCGGTAATCAATTTTAAAGCCGTACTCAATATTCTTTCCTCCAAGAACTTCTTCACAGCACCGGGCCCTTCAAGGGCTTATTTTTATTTCCTAAATTCTATCCACATCATACCATATCCATAACATCAGTATTATCTTTTTCCTCCTGTCCCTAATATGGTACAATAACTTAGCCCACAGCAAAAATTCAAGGCATAACTTAAGGGGGAACCACAACTTGGAATCATTAATAGCGATTATTATTTACATGATAGGGATGCTGGGTATCGGCTACTACTCCTACAAACGCACCACCGACCTCTCCGATTACATGTTGGGGGGACGAAATCTTGGGCCTGCGGTAACGGCATTAAGTGCCGGAGCCTCGGATATGAGCGGTTGGCTCATGTTAGGGCTTCCCGGTGCCATGTTTACCCAAGGAATCAGCGCCGCTTGGATCGTCATTGGTCTTACACTGGGAGCTTACTGCAATTGGCTTTATGTTGCTCCCCGTCTGCGCGCCTACACAGAGCTCGCTGACAACTCTATCACCATCCCAGCCTACATAGGTAACCGATTTGAGGACAGCTCCAGAGTCTTGCGGCTTGTCTCCGGCCTTGTCATTATTATCTTTTTCACTTTCTATGTCTCTTCAGGCCTCGTTTCAGGGGCAGTCTTATTTCAAAACTCCTTTAATGTAGATTATCATGCCGGACTTTGGGTTATCGGAGGAGTCGTCGTAGCTTATACCTTATTCGGAGGTTTCTTAGCCGTCAGTATCACCGACTTTGTCCAAGGCCTCATCATGGTCACTACCCTGATAATGGTTCCCCTCGTTACCATTCAGGCTACCGGAGGATTTGAACATTCCATCAATACTATTCACAGCATCAATCCCGCCTACCTGGACTTCTTCAAAGGCACAACCCTTCTAGGTATTATCTCCCTTTTTGGTTGGGGTTTAGGCTATTTTGGACAACCCCACATCATCATTCGTTTCATGGCCATCTCTTCAATTAAAGAGATAGTAAAAGCTCGTCGAATCGGCATGCTTTGGATGGTTTTCTCCGTCGTTGGCGCTATGTTCACCGGCTTGCTCGGCATCGCTTACTTTGCCAACAAAGGCATTACATTAGCCGATCCGGAAACCGTCTTCCTCGAGTTAGGCAAATTGCTCTTTCATCCGATTATTACCGGTTTCCTCCTGGCCGCAATCTTAGCCGCTATTATGAGTACCATCTCTTCCCAACTCCTTGTCACCTCAAGCTCTCTGACTGAAGATCTGTACAGCCTGTTTCGCCGCAAAGCTTCCGACAAAGAACTGGTCTTGGTGGGTCGTTTATGCGTTCTCATTGTAGCAGTCGTCGCCACAATGATTGCCTATCAGCGCAGTGACACTATTCTCGGCTTAGTGGGTTATGCTTGGGCAGGCTTCGGTTCAGCCTTTGGACCAGTCATTCTCTTAAGCTTGTATTGGAAAAGGATGAACAAATGGGGTGCTTTAGCCGGAATGATTGCCGGTTCCGCCACAGTAATTGTCTGGACCCGCTTCCCCGTCCTAAAAAACGCCCTTTACGAGCTGGTCCCGGGATTTTTTGCCTGCCTGATTGCCATCGTCGCGGTTAGCTTGCTCACGGCTAAACCATCAGAAAAGATGCAAGCCGAGTTTGATCAATGTAAACTAAATACTAATCAAGTTTAGGACTGTCAATGAGAAATAAACAGTTAAGAAAAGAGGGACAGCTCTTTGCTCCATTTACGGAACAAAGAACCGTCCTCTTTTGTCTCTTTTGCCTTTTTGTCACTCTTGCCTAAGAACGCCCCCCTTGTGGCGCAGCTCCATTTAAAATTCTCCTTACGCTCTCCCTTGAGGATACAATCTGCTCAATGGAAAGCGTGGAAATAATCTCATCCTCCATTGCCTGTATGCTGTACTTTTCAACTGAATAAGAGGCTGAGAGCGTCTTTATCATCTGTATCGTCATGTTGATTTTGGAAGGAAGCAGCACCATGGAATTGCCCTTAAAATCCAGTGCATTCTTATCGTTGAACATCTCTGTAAAGGTTTTTAGGTCCATATTGCCCTCCAGATAGTGATTAGTTTAGTATCAATAACTATCAATTACAGTATATCACAAAATTTTAGGTATAAACCTAAACGACAATGAGACGCCCCGCTATAACTTGACGGAGCGTTTCTCATTGTCGTTTCCTATCTTGCGTCTATCTATCTATGTATCTATCTATGTATCTATCTATCTATTTATCTCGTGTCTATCCATCCATCTCGTGTCTATCGTCTATCTCTACTTCTTTCCGAACACTACAATAAGGCCTATTAAATTTTTGTGATCGTGCTTATTATACTGTGGTATGGCGTCTTAATTCAACCAATTATTTACAATACAATTCTCTGACTTCCCTCTTATTTTTCAGCTTTTCAACATCGACCTTTACTAAAAGCCGCTTTCAGACAATTCCAAAACCTTTGTTTTCTCTTCTTAACCGGCTCAATAAGCACATACTCTCCTCGGCACTGCATCCCCTGCCCCCTAAGGATATTTCTTGGATTAATCACCGTCAGTTCTTGGAACCTGCTCTCACCAACCCGTTCCCGGACACTCCGGAGTGTCTCCGGATAAGTTGACTCTCTTCGGGACACACGGTGTGCATCAGACCCTATAAAGTGAATTAGATTACTGTGGAGCAGTATTTCAGCTAAACCCTTGGACTGAGGGCCGTAACGCCCATCCAGGCTCCTTAAGTTCAGCTGAAAGAAAACCCCCTTTCCGGCCCACTCCAACAAACGCTCCGGAGCCTCAACTAACCCTCTGTTACGTTCCGGATGGGCAAGAACCGGTGTCAGCCCATTAACTTGTAATTCAAAAAACACCTGGTCTGTATATTGAGGGATTTCGAGCATTGGCAGCTCTACCAGAATATACTTTCCCGTGTTTCCCAAGGTCATCAGTTTCCCCTCACGCGCCCACTTCCCCATCTCCGGAAAGATATAGTTCTCGGAACCCGGCAGGATCTCAATCTGAATTCCGGCTTCCGCAACCCGCTTGCCCACCTGTTCTGTGTAAGCCAGAATGTCTGCCGGGGACAAAAAATTGTCTTCCAAGACATGGGGGGTAGCAATCAGAGTCTTAAACCCCGACTGTTGCAACTGACTAACCATTTCCAGCGTTTCTTCGATACTTTTTGCCCCGTCATCTAGCCCGGGCAGGATGTGGCTATGGATATCGATCATCTAAACTCTCCCTAATATCGTAATGGAACTAAATAAATTCAGATTTGTATCAGGTCTCTGAGCAGAACCAAAAAAAATCGACTTGCCTAAAAATATCCAAGTTTATTCTACCACATACGAAAATCATTAGCTTGATAAAAGTAATCAACGTGATTGCCCTACCTGAATTTTTCTCAATCCGAAAACAACTCTGTACAATTATGAATACAGAATTCATAGCAAAAACCTATTCCCCATTCTCCAAAGACGTGCTACTATAAAGTCAAATCATTAATCCTGTTTAAACGAATTGAGGTCAAAGATGCCCTCAGGGAAACCTGAGGGCACTTTCTGTTTAAATGGTTAATGGCTAGGCAATGGCGCCTATGGGTAGAAGTACTGCTACCCGTAGGCGCTTTTTTGTTTAACATAGAGAACTCACGATTTGAAAGGAGAAAAGAAAAATGAGAACAAAATCCGTAAAAAAAGGAATTATCCTCGCAACAATAACCGCTTTACTCCTGACGATCCCAGGGGTTGCCTTAGGAGCCGACCCTACCGTAGAAAGCAACGCCGTCGCTATCGATACTATCTGGACTCTAATTGCCGGATTCCTCGTCTTTTTCATGCAAGCCGGATTTGCCATGGTCGAGGCAGGATTTACTCGGGCCAAGAACGCAGGCAATATTATCATGAAGAACTTAATGGACTTTTCCATCGGCTCAATAATTTACTGGCTTTTTGGCTTTGCCGTCATGTTTGGAATAGACAAAGCAGGACTTTTTGGCACAACCGGCTTCGGCATGTCCGATACCTTTGAGCACCTGGGATTATCGATCCCTCTTCCCGCTTTCCTCCTGTTCCAAACTGTCTTTGCTGCAACGGCAGCTACTATCGTTTCAGGGGCTATGGCCGAACGCACTAAATTCATTTCTTATATGATTTACAGCTTTGTCATCAGCGCCGTCATCTACCCTGTGGTTGGCCACTGGATCTGGGGCGGAGGCTGGTTGATGGAACGCGGCATGATAGACTTTGCAGGATCGACAGTCGTTCACTCCGTGGGCGGTTGGGCTGCTTTAATCGGTGCCCTTCTCATCGGACCGCGGATTGGCAAATACAGCAAAGACGGTAAATCCCATGCCATTCCGGGACACAATATTACCCTGGGCGCTCTTGGCGTATTTATCCTCTGGTTTGGTTGGTTTGGCTTTAACCCGGGAAGTACCCTCTCCGGAACAAACCCCGATATCGGCAAAATCGCCTTGAACACAAACCTGGCAGCTGCCGCAGGTGCAGCAATGACCATGATCTTTACTTGGATTAAATATAAGAAACCTGATGTTTCCTTAACCTTAAACGGTGCTTTAGCTGGTTTAGTCGCCATCACAGCAGGATGCCTGGCTGTAAATCCCCTTGGAGCAGCTGTCATCGGAGCCTTGGCCGGTATTTTAATTGTTCTTTCCGTTGAATTTATTGACCAAGTCCTTAAAATTGACGATCCCGTCGGAGCTATTTCCGTCCATGGTGTCTGTGGTTGTTTTGGGACAATTATGGTGGGAGCCTTTGCCGTGGACGGAGGCCTCTTATATGGCGGGGGCAGTGCCTTATTAATCACTCAAATCATCGGCGTAGCCTCAGTTTTCGCCTGGACAGCAGTCACTTCTCTGGTACTTTTCGGTATCATCAAAGCAACTCTTGGCTTACGAGTTAGCGAGGAAGAGGAAGTCATGGGCTTAGATATCGGCGAACACGGTATGGAAGCCTACTCAGGCTTTGAAATGAAGGCACCTTCTGTGAATCTTTAATGCCTAGGCAATCATGAAAAATAGAGAGTGCTGTTAGAATTCGCTCCGGTGCCTGCGGAAATATTGGGATTTGATCATCAGTTATCCGCAAAACAAAAAATTATACTTTCCTGTACAATCGCAAAAAGAGTAGGGGATGTAACGAAACTTGTTTTCCGGTTTATTACATCCCCACTCTATTTGTAATCCCCTGATATATTAGAGGACTGTTCACCACTTCAAAGGTGTACAGTCCTCTTTTTTGGGATAACGCACCACCAGCTTGAAAAAATCACAAGTTTCGTTACGCCCTCTACTCTTTACTTCTTTGCCAAGAGGTTTAAAACCTAGCTTCTAATGTTAATTACCATCTCCACAAGCTTGTCGATTTCAGGCTTGGTAATTTGGGCATCGGCACCGACACTTAAACCCTTATGGGCTAAGCCTTCACTGGCAATGGAAGAAAACAAAATAACAGGTATCTGTTTTAATCTAGAATTACTCTTGATTTGCTTTGTTAAGGTTAAACCATCCATAACCGGCATTTCAATATCTGTAATAACGCAATATATTTCGTCTAAAGAACTGTTCTCCAGGAAAGTTAAGGCGTCCCGGCCATTGCCGAATTTCTCCACAGTGGCCCCGGCTTTTAACAGAGACTCATTAACGACTTTTAATAAGAAGGTCGAGTCCTCTGCCACTACAAGTTTTTTCCCTTCCAGTCCTTTTGTGGCGCTGGATTCTTTCAAGGCCAAGGAAGGATCAATATCTCCCAGTATTTTTTCAAAGTCCAGCATTAAAATAATTTCATCGTTTTCAGCCTTCACAATTCCTGTTATTGGGGTTTCATTTTGACTTAGGAGAATCGAGGAGGGTGTCTCAATTTCTTTCCAGGACAGTCTCCTGATCCCGCTGACAGAACTTACCTCAACGGCAAAATCACTGTTGTTAATATTAATAAGAATTAATAATCTTTCCTTTGAGGTTTTAGGACAAGTTTGCTTGAGAGTTTTAATTAAATCCAAGACAGGAATAACCCGTCCTCTATAGTTAATGACTCCGCTGATATTCATATTGGAATTTGGAACATCCGTAATAGGCTGATGGGTAAGAATGCATTCAACCTTGGCAACATTAACCCCTAGCACACTGTTCCCTGCTTTAAAGATAACGATTTCTAATTCATTAATGCCACTTTCTAAAAGAATATCTTGCTTCAAATAAAGGCCTCCTTAAAATCATCAACGTCCGACAAATTTCTAAATATTTAGTACCATTTTAACATATTGAGTCTAAAATGATAGATATTAAATCAATTTATAAATTATTTTAATTTTCTATCCCCACACTCTTTCTATCCTTCTCATCAAGAATAAATCGTATTTATTTAAATTAAAAGAAGGAATTAGTCAATATTTCGAGAAATAATAGGAAAAGGAGGACGATCATTTTGATCATTAAAAAACACTTTATTATCAGCTTTTTTCTAATAAGCGTTCTTGTCTTCGCCTACGCGCCTATAGCGAGTGCCGCCACATCAGAACGGATTTCAGGCTATGATAAATATCAAACAGCTGTTGCCATCAGTCAAAATGGCTGGCCTGCCGGATCAGATTCTGCTATTCTTGCCTTTGGTGAGGATTTTCCCGACGCCTTAAGTGCCGGTCCATTATCAGGTAAATACAATGCCCCCATCTTATTGACAGGTACCTACTCCTTAAATATTGACACCGAAGCCGAGTTGAAACGTCTGAAGGTCAAAAAAGTTTACATAATCGGAGGACAAGCGGTCATCTCTAAAGAAGTGGAAAGGCAGCTTTCGTTACTGAAAATAGCCACCGAGAGACTTGCCGGCAATGATCTCTATGAAACCTCCATCATTGTAGCTCAATCAGTCGGATTAAGTAAGGGAGTTTTTGTAACATCCGGTGCAAATTTTTCAGATGCTTTATCCCTGGGACCCATTGCAGCCGCCAATCAAATGCCCATTATCCTCGTACCGGCCCAGGATCTTACGGCTGCCCAGAAAACTTTCTTAGCTAAGAGTAAAATCCCCTCCACTATTATTGTGACAGGGTACTATGATTTAAGCGACAAGGTGATCAGCCAATTTACTGATCCGGAGCTGATTTATGGTTCAGACCCTTATGACAGAAATATTAAGCTGGTTAACCAGTTTTCAAACACTCTAAATTTTGACACGGTTTACGTCGCCACAGGCAGAACTTTTCCTGATGGCCTCACCGCCTCCGCCTTAGCACAAAAGGGAAAGAACCCCCTGATTTTACTCGATGGCGATACGATTCCTTACCCAACTCTTACCTATATCCAATCTAAGATTATTTCCCACTTCAAAATCTTGGGAGGCACAAGTGTTATTAGCAGTTCAACGGAATCATCCCTGGCTGAACTCCCAGCCGAGATTGAGTCAGTGATTGACGTTAGTGACAGTATTCAAGAACAGCAAAAATACACTCCCCCTAAAATGGTTACCGTCATAAAATCAGACGGATTGACGGAAGAAGTCCCTGTCACCTGGAGTCTGTCCTCAGTACAAACCCTAAAGTCCGGAACCTATGAATTCGCAGGTCAGATAAAGAACTACAGCGACAGTGTTTATCTGAAATTAACCATCTATCCTAAAGTATCGAAAGTGACGAATATAACCGCTGAAATCATCATGGGAGAATCCTATGATTTTCCGGATACCATAGAAGTCACCATGAGCGATGGAAGCGCAGAAACCTATCCTGTAACCTGGAACAGCAATATTGTCCCCTTAAATAAGGCCGGAAGCTACACCTTCCAAGGAACCGTTGACGGCTTAACTCAAAAAGTCAGCCTGGCCCTCAAAGTTTCCGAAGATGCTAAAATCACCTTTGCTGATCCGGAGTTACATGATGCCATACGACGTAAACTGCATAAGAGCAGGTCTGAATCAATCTATAAGAGTGATGTTATAGATATCACTTCCTTATATTTTCGCAATGATAACATCGCCAATTTAGCCGGGTTAGAGTACCTCACAAACTTGAAGACCCTTGATGTTGGCAATAATGAACTCACCAATATTACTGCCCTAAGTAAGCTGACCAAGTTGCAAACCTTGAAGCTGAACGATAATGGCCTTAAGGATATCAACGCCCTAAAAACTTTAACCTCCCTCACCTATCTTGATCTATCTGACAATTATATTACCAACTTCACACCCTTAAAAGGGCTTGTAAACTTAACCACTCTTTACTTAGATGATAACGAACCCTTAGTTGAAGACGAAAAATATACCCCTGATTACAGCCCAGTTAAATCTTATTATGATGATTTAAAAAAGAAGGATTTCAGTATCTAGAGCTAATGGATATGCACAAATACGAGAGACGTTGCAGTTTGAAAATGCAACGTCTCTCTTTTCACATAAGTATAGTAAACTCCCCTATTTGGTTGCTGTAATCTTAACCAAGGAATTAAATTGCCTTTCGACATTATTCTGAGTTACATAATCAATCTCAAGATTAAAGGTTTGCCCTTCTTCGAATTTTAAGGTATCTCGGCCATTTTGATTCTCTAGTTCCGAGAGATACAAATCAAAATCCGTTAACCCATCAACACGATATCCATTGTCGCTCTGTGGCAATACGGCCTTGCCGCTATTATCTAATACTGCCATGGCATATCCGTTGAGAGGAAGGTTTTGATTGTATATCCATCCCCACTTCAACGACTTACCAAATTCGGAATACCTAATCCATATAGATTTTACGGCTGAGGGTTGATTGAAGGGAAGAGTCACATGAAAGTGCCCATCAGGCTTTTCATCGAGGGTTAAATCATTTGGGCCTAATACATCCTGATCCACTCCTATCCAGGAAACCGAGACATCCGTCGATTCTGTGGGAGTGATTGGTGCGGTCTGTTCTTGTTGTTCCAGCGAATCGGATGCTTGTGACTCAGAGAGTGGGGTCTGAGAATTGGTCGTGACCGGACTTTGGGAATTGAAAATTCCACATCCTGAAAGGGTAAGAACTAGAATAATTGACATAAGTATTTTTGCAAATTTCATTAAGTTTCACCTCTAGCGTTACTTCATGGCTAAATATTCGCCATGTCTTTACATATTACCTTTTAATTCGGTATACAAAATTATCCACGTTCAGAACAATGATTTACTCATTATTCTCTGGTTGGGTCCAACTCCTTGCTCGACTTCACCAGAACCAAATCCCTATCCTTGCCATGTATGTAATTGGTCGACAGGGAGAGTCTCTTTCTTGTGAAAATATTCTCAAAATGTAATAATTAGGAAATACAGTAACAAATCCCGACCGAAGTTAATATAGTATAGAGTAGGACAGACACCTGGGACAAACCCCTCCTGTCCTGATTATTTAAAAAGGAGTTGATTGTTATGGCTGTTATAGCCAGCAACAGAGACAGTGTGATAGTCATTACCATTCAAACGGGGCAAACCCCCCAGGGCGCACCCATTTTGAGACAGCGCAGCCACTCTAATGTGAGAGCAACTGCCACAGACCAGGATGTTTACGATATCGCTGCCGCCCTTTATGGACTTCAGGATCACTCTTTAATCGGAGTGCGAAGAGACAATCGCGTCGACCTTGTTGAATCCTAGTGCTCATGGGAGGCATCCTCGTGTTTAAGCCAGACAGGAGACTATTTAATAAGGAAAGGAGTGCCGGGAAATGGCAATTACTACTAAAAAAGTCTTGCGGATGACCTTCACCAACGCCGCAGGCAAAACCGTGACCATGACTCTTGACCAACCAAAAGAAGGTATAACCTCCGCAGAAATCGAAACCGTCATGGATCAAATCATCTCTAAGGATATTTTCTTCACTTCAGGTGGGGGACTGGTTTCCAAAAAGGATATAAAAATTGTGGATACCAAAACAGAAGACATGTATGAGCAACCCGAAGGATAAATGTAAGCTCACCTAACTGAATCTCCTTGTGTCAGGCCTGTATGAGAATCGAATGCGCATTCGATTCTCATACAGGCTGTTTTATTCAGTTTAGCACACTCATGGATCCGGCTACATATTCTGTAAATAAATAACAAAAAAGGCGGATGACCACCCTTATGAAGGATTTGACCTCAGACCGCACGCCCCTCGTGATCGCGGCTGAAATAAACACTATTAAATACCAGACCAGAAAAGTTCTCCTGGCCGGCACCATAGAGATTGGCCGGCGCTTGAAGGAGGCCAAGGACCTGCTTCCCTATGGGGAATGGGGCAAATGGCTGGAGGCGTCCTGCAGCTATTCCCAGAAAACCGCCGAAAAGCTTCTGCGCATCTTTAATGCCTACGGAAGCCAAGAGCTGCCGAATTTGAATTATACCCAGGCTTATATCCTCTTAGGAGTCCCGGAGGAAGAACGGGCGCAGTTCATCGCGGAGATTGACGCAGAAGGCCTGTCTACCCGCGAACTGCAAAAGGCGGTTAAGGATCGGAGCCAGGCCCTTCAGGAACGAGACCAGGCTCTGCAGGAAAAAGCGGATCTCCGGCAAGCCCTGAATGAGCAAGAGAGCCAAATAACCCAGCTGACCACTGAGCGCAACAACCTGAAAACTAAGGCAGAGCAATTAAGCAAGTCCCAAGGAGAGCTGGAGAACAAGGCCCAAAACCTGGAGACAAAATTGAGCTCCCTTGAGAAAAGCACCTCTTACGAAGGCCTCCAAAAGATGAATAAGAACCTTATTGCCGCCCAGCACAAGACCTGCGCCAATAAAATTGCCTTTTTATACGAGAATCTGGACAAAACCTTCAAGCAACTGGTCTGGGAAATGAGCGAGTTAGCTGCCAATGATCCGGATACCCATGAAGTGTATAAAAACAAAGTACTTGATTTTTTAACGAAAGGTTTAACTGAGAAAATCTGACAACTGCTAATAATAATTACAATATTCCCCAGACAGTATATAATTGTTCACATTCGGACCGAATTATGTTTAACACAAGCTGAAAAATAAGTTGATAGTCAATTTCCGAATTCCAGCTTACACTGTATCCACCCATATCAACAGCACAGTCATAAAAAGCGCCTTATTCTTAAGGGAAAGAAATCGTGGTTGCTGAATCTTCCATACCATACCATGCCGCCCGCACACACCTTGGTTCGATGGGTGGACTGAAAAGGCCTTCGCCTCCATAGTGCAGGCTGGACCTTGCCCCATCTTTGGCCCACCGGTTCGCAATTCGGGTGGCTCCTTTGGGCGGTTGGTCTGCCTTACCCGATGGGATTCCCACCCACTATATTTTACGACCTGGCACATCCCACTGTCAGGCACCGGACCCCATGTATAGCCATATTATACCATAGGGATGGAGGAATTGTAGTTGAGCAGATATTAGCCAAATTGTGGTATACTATTAATAAGATAGTGAAAGGTGGCGCTGACGGTGGTAAGTAATATCCAGAAGGTCATGGAACTCATCGAAACATTAACCCCAGATGAAAAAAAGTTAATATATAAGAAGATGAACGATGAGATTAACGGCAAGCTGCTTGACTTCCTTGATGTAATAAATGAGCGGGCAGAGAAAATGCCTATCTCAGCGGACGATATCACTAAAGAAGTCGAGGAAGTCCGGAATACTAACTATGGAAAAATATAAGGTTGTAGTTGACACAAACATTTTTGTGAGTGCATTTCTCGGAAGCAAGAATGCCAAACTTATTGTTAGGGATATATTCTCAGAGCAGCATCAAGTCGTAATGTCTCATGAACAATTTCATGAAATAAAGGCGGTCCTCCTCCGCCCCAAATTCAGTAAGTACATTCACCCTAATGAACTTGACGAGTTCCTTAGTCTTTTAAGTTTGAAAGTAATAGTACCTTCTAACTACGGAAAGATAAGTGACTGTCGTGATCCAAAAGACAACATGATACTTGAAGCTGCAGTATATGGCAACGCAAATTTTATTATATCCGGTGATGAAGACTTACTAACTCTAAATCCATATCGTTGGATAAAAATATTAAGCCCAATTGCATTTATCAAACATTTTTATGATATAGAATGAAATGACATTCGATGTAACTCGACTATATTAAGTAACATAGTCAACCCCTTAAGAGATTCGACAGCCTTAGATTACTAAGGAAAGTCATTTTGAGAATGGAAAATAATGAATTGACGCGCTTTAAGTAACTATCTGAATATTAGGCATAATTAATCAGAGACTTGACCAACCAAAAGAAGGTATAACATCCGCAGAAATCAAAACCGTCATGGAGCAAATCACCGATCATCGCCAAGGATATCTTCTTCACTTTAGGTGGGGGACTGGTTTCCAACAACAGAGGACCTGTATGAGCAACCTAAAGGATAAATGTAAGCTCACCTAACTTGATCTCCTTGTGTCCGGCCTGTCCGAGAAACGAAAGCGCTTTCGTTTCTCGGACAGGCTGTTTAGATGAGGTCTAGCACACTCAGGAAGCCGGCCACGTATTTGAACGTATAAAAACAAAGTACTTGATTTTTTAACGAAAGGTTTGAAGGAGAAAATCTGACAACCCCTTATTTCTCCTTCGAAGCCTTTACCGCATGCCAAATACTTGCTGCCAGTCCTCCCCAAATTACGATAATGCCCACCAACATCATGACAATGGCGCTTCCGCTCACGCTTCATCCACTCCTTCATTTTTTCTCCACTTCAAAGCGGCCATAATAAAGCCGATAACGATCACTCCCAGGGCTACTCCCCAACCGGAATAGAGCAGAAACGCCGCGGGGTAATCCTCGTAATTGCTTTTCAAGTTATCCATGAGATTCAAAATAAACATATAGCCTAAGACCCCCGGAGTGACTATTTGTAAGCAGACCTTCCACCACAAACCTGTGCGCAAGTCTGAGGTGAGATTAGCGTGATCCTGGAAGGAGGTTAATTTTTTGAGAAACCAAGAAACGGTAATAACCGATACCAACCCCGCTAAAGCAATCCCAAAGGTGTTGATAAAGTAATCCACCGCATCCAAGAAGAACAGACCCCCTTGGGTGGCAAACAAAATGGAAATCAAGGCGGAAAGACCGCCGCCAATCATCACCGCCTTGACCCGGGACAGATTAAACTTATCTTGGATAGCCGCCACAAATGTCTCCACAACGGAAATTAAGGAGGATAACCCTGCAAAAACTAAGGAGCCGAAGAACATCAACCCAAAAAACCCGTTAAAACCGGGGAAAGAGTTTAAAATCTCCGGAAACACGACAAAGGCTAAGCCAATACCTGCCGTTGCCACTTCTTCAATAGGAAGATTGGCTTGCTTGGCCATAAATCCCAGGGCAGCAAAAACCCCAAAGCCGGCTAAAAGCTCCACACTTGAATTGCTGAAAGCAGCAATAAAAGCATTGTTATTAATGTCAGCCCCTTTGGGCAAGTAACTGGAATAAGTGATCATGATGGCAAAGGCAATGGATAAGCTAAAAAATATTTGGCCATAGGCGGCAACCCATACCCCCGGAGAAGCAATTTCACTCCAATTCGGCTTAAAAAGTGCTTCCAGGCCTATCATCGCCCCATCCAAGGTCAGGGCGCGAATCACAATTATGATAAACATAACCAATAACAGGGGGATAAAAATGCGGTTTGCTTTCTCAATCCCCTTTTTGACACCTTTAAATAAGATTGCTAAGCTAATCACCCAGACCAGGATCAGAGGGATGAAAACCCCGGGGACAATCGACCCCACCGAACCAATGGGCGCGCCGTTGACAATATCCACCCGCTGCAAATATTCCCCCATCAGGAATCCCCCCGGGTCACTCCCCCATTGCAGCCCTACGGCAAAGTAGGCATAAGCCATGGCCCAGGCAACAATAACCGAGTAGTAGGTAGAAATGACGAAAGCGATGGTTACCTGCCACCAACCGATCCATTCCGTCTTTTTGTTCATGCGCAGATAGGTTAAGGGTGCAGAGCCCCGATACTTATGACCCATGGTAAATTCCATCATCAGCAGGGGAATACCCGCTGTCAAAAGCGCAAATAAGTAGGGAATAAAGAATGCGCCGCCGCCGTTATCATAAGCTACATAAGGAAAACGCCAAATGTTTCCCAGCCCAACAGCAGACCCTACGGCAGCTAAAATAAAACCGGCTCTTGTACCCCATTGTTCACGGACTTCCACTATTTAATCACCTTTTCATTATTATTTTGGTTTTTAGTCTTTACAGTCATCATAATCCTGTCCAGGCAATCTAAAAGGACTCCTTAACCTCTCGTTTGTAAACAAGAAACAGTTAAGGCGTCCTTATTAGCAATACTTACGACAATCCGGACAACACTAAAAACCAATTTTTCAACCTGTACATTTTACCATAGAATCGTCTAAGTACCAATCCGCAAATTTCTGACTACATAACAATTAGATCATCCATACAGAAACATACCCGTTCTTTGCATCAATGGAAAGCAGATCATTTGCCATGCAGACAACCGCGCCGTTCCCGATTTTAGTTTTTGTCTGAGAAAGTTCACCCACTTACACTGTAAATCTCGCGACTATCTTAAGGAGATTTTCTGAGCTTTCCTTAGATACATCTGCCTGCTTCCTTACTTCATCGGATTTTTCTACAACCGTTATACTTTTTTGAGCAATGTTCGTTGTCCCTTCAGCCCCTTGATTTGCCGCTACTGCAATTTCTTCGATGACTTTCGCCATCTCCTGGATTGAAGCGGTAAGTTCCTCAGAAGTTGCACTGAAGTCAGTTACAAGGCTGTCTACAAACTCGGCATCTTTGTAATATTGCTCACCGGTTTTCACCATAGACTGGTAATCTTTAAGAACCTGGGTGTCAATGAATGCCAAAACCCTTGCAGAGCTTTCCGACAAATTCTCTACGGATGATACAACTTGCTTAGTCACTTCCTGTATCTCATTGACAGTACTTTTAGAGTTCTCAGCCAATTTTCTTATCTCATCAGCAACAACAGCAAACCCTCTCCCCGCTTCGCCAGCCCTTGCCGCCTCTATAGCTGCATTTAAGGCAAGCAGATTAGTTTGAGATGTAATTTGCAATATAGAATCCGATAGTACATTAATTTGTTCAACTGCCTTAGATTTCTCAATAGCTTGGATCAATTTATCCTGGGAAATTAAATAAAGATCTTGGGCACTCTTCTGTGATGAGATGGCGTTTTGTTTGAGTTCACTTGCTCTTCTGCTTATTTCGCCGGCAGACACTGCTCCCTCTTGCGCTTTTTGCGCAATGGAGCCCACTGCCCTTTCAATTTCAGTGGCTGTTGCACTCATTTCTTCAGTTGATGCGGCAGTCTCTTCCATGCCTGCCGACAGCTCCTCTGTCGTTGAAGATACTTCTTCAATCTGCTGGGTTAACTCATTGATTGCCTGTACCGAAGTTATAACTGAGCTTTCCACATTTCGAGATTCGAGAATCACTCCGTTGACCACGTCTCTGACTGATTTCTGCATGGTTTCAATGGCCTTAGTCAAGGCCCCTATTTCATCCTTCCTCGCAATGAGTTCTTGGGGAAACTCATGAGTAAAATCCCCGGTTGCAATAACTTTCAGGTGTTCCGAAGCCAACAAGATCGGATTAGAAATTAGCTTGGATACAAAGTATCCTACCCCCAAGCTAAGGAATAAAACGAATACTGAAACAATAAGCACTGATTTGCGCATAGTTTTGATCCCTGACATCACTTCATCCTTAGGAGACGCCACCGCCAAAGACCAGCCTGTTCCTTCCACAGGAGCAAATCCAAGATATTTAATCTCCCCATTATACTCATACTCACCAACGCCGGCTTTACCCTCTGTCATTTGTTTTTCTAGTGTAACCAGAGACTCCAGCTTGGAATTCTGCTGAACATTATTAAAATCATTATCCATATTTATAACAAGTTCCGAGTTATAATGGGCAACCTTTGTACCCTTTTCATCGATCATAAAAGCCTTGCCTGACTTACCGAAGGTAATATCATTCGTAATTTCACTTAAATCATTACCGTCCTTCAGTGCCGCCAGAACCCCAACGATTGCGCCTCCTTGTTTTATCGGCACTGCGTAGACAATGATCAAAGAGCCATCATCTTTACTGATGATGGGTTCGGATATTGCCCTGTTACCCCCTATAGCCTTCTGAAAATACTCTCTATCCTTAATATTGATTTCTGTTCCCGTTGTCATATTAGTCGATCCATCGAGGCTAGCAATCAACATCGAAGTATATCCATTTCTTATAGTCTCCTCTTGGAGAATTTTATTTTTGTCCTCCCATGAGTTGTTAACATCTTTGATCCGATCTCGGTTCGCAAGGACTTCAAGAGTCCCTAACAAAGCATTCATCCTTTCGGAAACAACCTTGGCCCCTTGAGCCGCTACTTGAGGAAGGGTCTCATTAACCTGTGATGTTATTGCCCCAGCAGCGGTTATGTAGGAGGCCAGACCCAAAGCAATACAAACAAATAATAGCAGAGCTCCTATATATACAATCATTTTCATCTTTATACTTTTCATCATTAAACGACTCCTATCTGCTTCGAATATTAGTAATACTTGGAACTCCAAATCTATCGAACAAATCCAGGCTTGCCATCCTATCCATGGTTAAATTGAGTTGAACCTATTCCAATAACCAATTCACTACTTAACCCCCCTGCTTTCTTACCTTTTCCTTTTCCTCCTTTTGTTTAAAATTATTAGTTACTCTTATCTACTATAATATAATTATTTTAATTATTAATCAATAATAAATTTATTATTTTCAACTTTTAATTGTAGGCCTCTACGGAATACTCAAATAATGCTTCAACAAAAAAAGGAAGACCATCGCCGTCTTCCTCTTTTTTAAGTTTTAAAATTCTTTATCGTTTTTGATATTTCAGCTGTTTTTTACGACCCTTACGATACTCGGCACGGCCCTTTCGGTATTCTTCAATACCTTTTTGATACTCTTCCATGCCCATCTGCCATTCGTTTCCCCGCCATGGATTGAGAACCCATGGATTGCCAACTTCAATTTTTTCGCCAACACGAATCATAGTTGGATTGCTGATTTGAGGATTTATATCGATCAAATGTTGAAGGGTTGTTTTATGCTGCATTGAAATAGTGTATAAAGAATCTCCTCGTTTAGCTGTATGGTACATCACAGACACCTCTTTGTTCTCCATATTTTTCCTCATTTATTTTATGTAGAGACAAATTATTGTTGTGCGTGTACGATTCAGAGGTCTTCTATGTTGCCGCCAGGTCACCTCTAGGAGTATTTTCCCTCCGGCTCATGCCACTATCCTCCTGCTTTTGCCTTGCCACTGCCACTCTATCCGGCGACTTCTAAACACCCATAGTGATGCTTGGCATCATCTGAAATGCGAAGAAAAAGATTCGATAATTTCGCTCAAAGGAGGACTTCCACCTTGCAAGATACACTAAACTTCTTAGGGTACTAACTAACGGGAACCGCAGTGGGGATGGGAGGGCATCCCTCGATCAGTGAAAGTTTCCGAGGACTGCTAAACAATGATAAGTTGGTGTCAGACACCCGGCACGAGGCACCGGGTTCCTTCATGCTTTCAGCCGTTTGACTTCTTCTTCCGTCATACCTGTTGCTTTAGCTACCGTTGAGATCTCCATGCCTAAGTCCAAAAGATTCTTCGCTACTTCTGCCCTTCCTTCTGCCTTTCCTTCTGCCTTTCCTTTATTCTCCGCGCTCTCTATTCTCGTTAGCTGGTCACGAAGCTCGGCTTCTCTGGCATCGTACATCATTCTTGCCTTTTCATCCTTACTGATAATCTGCAATAAATCATAGGCCTTTTTGATGTCCTTATTCTTTTCCGCTAACATCTCAATCACTCCTTTTGATTTTGCATCTAGGAATTCCATCCATTCAACAATGGGATCATTCTCGTCTCTTTGAATATTCAAATCTGCTAGCTTTACGATCTCTAAAAAATGGACCTCTAATATGTCACTCAACCTGTATCCGGTTTCGTCCTCTGTCAAATGATAGCTGGAGTACAACTTTTGAAGTGGGGTACATTTGAAATCAACTATGTTGATAGTGATACATTTCTTTAGCTTGGAATAGGTTTCGCCTGGCTTTACTTGACTTGTGTACATCTTTGACCAGTAGAACATAGTTCTTTCGGACATGAATTCTGTCGGTAATATCTGTATCTCTATGTCAATCTGTTTTCCTTGCTTGGTCTTTGCCCTCACATCCAGAATTCCTTTTTTATCCTCTGCAAACTTTCTCAGTAGCTCACTGTTAATGATTTCTATTCCCTCAAAGTCTTCCGCTGGCACACCAAGTACAGCACTTAGAAAAGCTATCAGCAGATCTTTATTTTTTTCATCTCCAAAGATTAGTTTAAACACGAAGTCTATTTTTGGAGACATCAGAAATCCATCGTCCGTTGGTATCTGTTTGCGTTTACTCTTCTTGCTCCCAGCCATTATAACTTCATCCTCTCTCTAGTCTTAGTATCATTTTAGCAAATTCACCGTAGTTTGACACACTCACCAACAGACAACCCTTATTATCAAAACTAAGCATAACGAACCTATAGCTCCATTATACAACAAAGCAACTATTCATTCCATAAAAAGGAATAGTTGCTTTGTTATATATGTGTTGGTTACCAAGAGGTTAGAGTTTTGACGAATATGACTCAATTATTTTATGTTACATTAACCAACCCCAAAAGGGATTCGACAAATTGCGAGAAGTACGGTCCCCTTCGGGAGAAAGCTTGTACCCTATACTCCTGTCACCAAGAGAGCTTGCAAGAGTCTCCCCCTGGTTACCGTGTGATCATTGTATAACATGCCTGGGCTCTTAGACCCCGGGGAAACAAGTTTACGAAAGCTTGAAGAAAATACAGGCACCAACAAAAAGAGGAAGACCATCGCTGTCTTCCTCTTTTGCCTTGCCACTGCCACTCACTCCATGTTATGTAGTTTTTAAGCAGACCTTCCACTACAAATTTGACGTATTTAGACAATATTATCTGTTATAACAGATAATATATGAAATTGAGCGCATATTCTTTATAGCGTTTTATTACTCAATTAAGGTATAGTAACTATTGACTAAAAAATTAATTAAAAGGAGGATGCCCGTTGGATTCTGAAAAAATTGTTAATATGGTCCCTAAACTAAAAATAAGTCCAGGACTTGTTACATTTGGCATTGTGATTATTGTTATTTTTTTCATAGCGCTTAATTCTTTTGTGATTGTTAATGCTGGTCATAGAGGTATCGTTCTCCAATTGGGAGCTGTCCGCCCCGTCGTCTTTACTGAAGGACTCCATTTTAAGATTCCGTTCATTCAAGACGTGATCCCTATTGATGTACGAGTCCAGAAATCTCAATCCGATCAAACTGCTGCTTCCAAAGACCTCCAAATCGTCACCACAACTGTGGCTGTTAACTTTCACCTTGATCCCAATCAATCGAATACACTTTACCAAAGTGTAGGTTTGTCCTACGGAGAGCGAATCGTTGATCCCGCCATCGGCGAGGCGGTAAAAGCTGTAACGGCCCAATATACGGCTGAGGAATTGATCTCTAAACGTTCTGAAGTAAGCAGCAAGATCAAAGAGACTCTCTCTTCAAAGCTAGCAACCTATTATATGATTCTCGATGAAATTAATATTACAGAATTTAAATTTAGTCAAGAGTTCAATAACGCGATTGAGCAAAAACAAATTGCTGAGCAGCAAGCTCTAAAGGCCAATCTTGATCTGCAGAGAATAGAGATCGAGGCTAAACAAAAAATTGAACAAGCTAAAGCAGAAGCTGAGTCTCTACGACTCCAAAAACAAGAAGTCACTGCCGAACTTGTTAAACTAAGAGAAATAGAAGCTCAAATTAAAGCCATCGAAAAATGGGATGGTAAACTACCGAATGTTACTGGTGGGGCTGTTCCTTTTGTTGATGTTAATAACGCCCAATAAATCCCTGTATAACTATTATCACCCCCAAAGATAATTACCTTGGGGGCCTTTTTGTTCTTTCAATTAAACTATGCTGGACCTATCTTTAAAACTACTAATGCACACTTTGTGAATTCTCAGGATTGCTCTCAGCGCCATCTCCTTAACCATCGGCGTCAGCACGTAACCTGGACAGAAGGCATTCACTGTAATATTATAGCCTACTTCTCGATCCATTGCTTTGGTAAAGCCAATCAGGGCCGCCTTGGTTGTGGCATAGGCAACTTCACTATAATATTAAATGAAGTGAAAGCTCCAACGAAGAACTTTTCGAGGCTCAATCAGAATTGTTCCTCATTGTTTGGGGGGCAGACCCCCTTGCTAAAGAGGCAAAGATCCCAATGCAACAAAGAACAGAAAAAACAATGAAACTGGCTCTCGAACTTTGCAGAAAACCCGTAACATAATCCGGTGAATCGAGAGTTAAATTTTTCATACTTATAGAAGTGATGAGGGCCACAATCGTCATACTCAGGGTCTGTCCGAGCAGTCTCATGGTTCCAAGGGTAGAAGAAGCTACTCCATAAAGCGCTCGATCCACTGAACTCATGACAGCATTTGAATTGGGAGACGAAAAAAAGGCAAAGCCCAGACCGATAAACGCCAGATTAATTATAACAAGTAAAATAGAGGTCTTTTCATCCAGAAAGATAAAAAAGAACAGCCCCAAGGTGGTAATAGCCATCCCTACTGAAGCAAGTATTTGGGAATTGATTCGATCCGATAAACGTCCGGCTAAAGGAGAAAGAGCGGCCATAAGTATTGGCTGGGACAATAGAATCAAACCTGATTGAGAGATTTCGATATTCTGTACATTTTGAAGATATAAAGACATCAGGAAGGTTAAAGCAAAGGTAGCACTGTAATTAATGAGAGCAGCCAAATTCGAAAAAGTAAAGGCTCGATTATTCATAAACATGCGTATTGGCAATAAAGGATTAGAAATTTTAGTTTCATAGACAACAAAAGCGATCAAAAGTGTCAGCCCGAGAATAAAGGTTATCATATATTGAAAACCTGCAGTAATATCAGTTAACCCATAGAGAAAGAGCAATATGCCCAAGATCCAAAGAATACCGCCCCACTTGTCAAATTTGTCCACTGCCCCCAACCATTCACCAGAGAGCCTAGCCAATGTTAAGCAGAGGACAACTAAAGCAATTGCAAAGTTAAAATAAAAGATACCTCGCCAACCTATCGTACTACATATCACGCCCCCTAATACAGGTCCTAATGAGAGACCGATATAGGTCGATGCAGCGCTAAGACCCATCGCTTTTCCACGCTCTTTTGGTGGGACAACTGACGTTAGTATCGCCATAGAGGTCCCAAAAATCATAGCACTAGCGATTCCCTGCAAAACTCTAAAGATTATAAACATAGAGAAAGACCAAGCGAATCCACTGCCTAAAGCTGTTAAGGCAAAAAGGAACATTCCAACTGTAAAGACTTTTTTCCGACCCACAATATCCGCTAAACGTCCAAAGGGAAGTAAAAAAGCAGCCGATGCCAAGAGATAACTGGTTACGACCCAGTTCAGCAAAGATTGGCCGACGCCGAACTCCAGAGCCATCTGTGGAATACCCAAATTGATGGCATTGCCCATAAATGGGGCAATGAAGGATGTTATCATGACGATAACCATAGTGAACTTAACCATAGATCGATTCTCTTCCATAATATTTCCCCCTAAAACACTCTTTCTCATTTAAATATCAAGAACTTGATTTCTCCTTACCTACAACTATAATCCTAATCTACCGCGAAACATGCCGAAAACATGAACGGCTCCAAAGGTAACACAAGAACATTTTAATTCACGAGGCACTTCTCGTACCTACAGACTTTCAAACCCGAGTTTTCACAAGCTAAACAATAAGTTGATAAGTTGGTGTCAGGCACCGCCCTGCACCTGAAGGCTTCTCCGCTATGCTAGCCAGGTTTTCTAATGCACTTTGGTAATCTTGCACTTCGAAAAATGATAATATTTGTG
Organism: Desulfosporosinus shakirovi; assembly: GCF_020595055.1. Taxonomy (GTDB): domain Bacteria; phylum Bacillota; class Desulfitobacteriia; order Desulfitobacteriales; family Desulfitobacteriaceae; genus Desulfosporosinus; species Desulfosporosinus shakirovi. The sequence goes on from NZ_JAJDOO010000045.1 coordinate 28,694, forward strand.
ATATGAATCACACAATTCATAGTCCCTTCTGATATTATGAAATTATGTAAATTAGCGAGAATCTCTTTATTATAACAAAGAGAATAATGAGTTAATCAAATGAAAGGAGGAAGGTGGTAGATTACTATTAAAGTACAACGATTCTTTGAAAGGGAAGTGACTAATGCATTCTAAATTTTACAAAATGTTGCTTTTGGTAGGGCTTGGTTCAGTTGTAGGAGTAATTTTGCTACTTCAAATGTATCGGTTTGCTGTGGGGCCACAGGGAGTTGAAATATCATTCCCAACATTAAGCCAAGTGAGTCTGACATCGAGTCCGGAGAATGCTCAATGTATAGAGTGCCATCAGAATGAAAGTCCCGGAATTCTTGATCAGTACCATGATGGCAAACATTCTCAGAGAGGGGTTCAATGTCTGGATTGTCATAAACCTTTAGAAGGCCAGGAAAAAATGACAACTGTACATTATGAAGTCCAAATGGTTGCAGCACCGACACCAAATAACTGTGCTCAGTGTCATGACGAAGCAGTTCATGAGTTTTCTATCAGTGCTCATGCCGCGAAATCTTGGTATCCGGTTGTTGGAGCGGAGGATTTTACTAAAGAGGAACTCGCGAAGTACCACCTTTTGGGCGAAGATGGAAAGCCCCTTAATAATGGAAAGCCCAACGTTATTCGTGATGTAATTGGGAAAGATGCCTCGGCACTCTCATGTGAAGCCTGTCATGGAATCGGCAAGAAAAATGATGATGGAAGCTTTGGAGATTGCCGCGCGTGTCATCTTGGCCATGATTTTAGCATTGAGCAAGCTCGTCAACCGGAAACCTGTGGTCAATGTCACCTCGGGCCGGATCATCCGCAAATGGAAATTTATAATGAATCAGCCCACGGTACTTACTATGCCGCGAACAAAGAGAAGTTCAATTTGGGAGCTCCAACGGGAACGTTAACTACGAAAGATTTCCCATCTCCCACCTGTACAACTTGTCATATGTCTGGGATAGGAGATATTGAACCGACTCATAATGTGTCCGAACGTTTAAAATGGAATTTGGCTCCCCCGATTGCTACCATTCGTGCCGATGGGGGGCAGAACCGACAGACCATGGAATCCATTTGTCTTAATTGTCACGCTCAAGGCACCATTGATGAACATATGACCCAAGCTGAGAAAATTATTGACCTGACCAATGAGAATGTGAGAAAGGGTCAATCGATCGTGAATGAACTACGTACTATAGGGCTTTTACCAGGATCAACGATGAGCACACCCATAGAATACTTAGAGTTTGAGCTTTGGCATCATGAGGGACGTCGAGCTCGATTTGGAGCAATCATGAGTGGAGCTGACTATGTCAACTGGCATGGGATCTACGAACAAGAAAAGGCTTTGGTAGAAATCAAGGCTGAGGCAGAAGAGATGAAGAAGGATTAGAGGGGATTTAATAATGCAATGGCTATTAAGAAAAAACCCCATTTTGCTCGGGTATATGGCCATCAACTTCACGTTGATTGGAGTCGATGTAATGCTTGCCCATTCGCAGAATAACTTCTTTCGATTCGAGATGATCCCGCTCATCTATACGCCTTTTGCCGTTGTGGGGGTCCTGCTGAAATTGTTTTGGCCGGATAACCGCTGGGCTCATCGCTATTTTCTTATCAGCATGGGGTTGGGGGTAGCGATTGGCCTCATAGGTACTTTTTTTCATCTTGCGGGCAATGCAACCTCCGACTTTCAGCCAATCCATACGTTAATCATTGAGGGTTCACCCGTTGCTGCACCTATAGCCTTTGCTGGGATAGCCTTATATACATTGGTCGTAGCCAAACCAGAGAGCGCACGCCGGGATAATCAGCTTTTAATTCTTGTTGGATTAGGTTTTCTAGCTTCTGTTCTCGCAGCATTTCTTGACCATGCGCGATTGTCGTTTAGCCCAATCTATACTCTTTTCCCTCTCCTATCGGGTTTGATGGCTACGATTGCTTGTTTTTGGCTTGCTTACTCGCAGAAAACGAAGTCAGAAGTTATTTTTTTCTTAAGTATCATGGTACTCAATCTTTTCATTGGTTTACTCGGCTTTGTCTTTCATGTTCTTGGCGATCTTGCAGGAACTCAAACCATTGTTTGGGCGAGATTCCTCTATAGGAATCCCCTTCTAGGACCGTTACTATTCTGCGACGTGGCTGTGTTGGGGGGACTTAGTCTTTTACCTGAACAGATCGGTCAGTCAAAAAATCAAGCTATTCAAAAAGATGTCACAGTTACGATATAGTCTTTTTAAGTAAAGCTCTATCATAAAAGGGATAGTAACAAAACTTAACCTGAAAGTCGCCTAAAGCCAGCAGCTCTAGGCGACTTGAATAATATGCTCCCCGAGAGCGGCGTTTGTCAAGTTAGTTGTCGTTTAACTCCAAAATTGTATATAAGTTAAGAG
>NZ_JAJDOO010000046.1 GCF_020595055.1 Desulfosporosinus shakirovi
TATCTGGTACATTATCTTTTTAATTATTTTTGTCTTTACATCCGAGCCACTATATACATAGAACTTTATATATTTCTGCTTTTATTTAATCTGATATTTATTCCTTTCGAATATTTCGGTAGGTTACACAAGTATTCTGCTTCTAAAATTACAGAGTCAAGAAGGGGACAATCTCCATTTCTAATATGCTTTATAATGCCGTCGAGATCTTTAGTCCCTTTGCTTCTATTTATTAGGCTTTGAGCAGCTTGAGAATTATTAGAATCTAATAAACCCTTGTAATAGTAATGAACAGCATGACTATTTATTCCTGTGTCCTTATAGTAATATTTGTACGACAATTTCCCGTATATCATAGCAACTTGTATTACTGAATTGCTTAATGTCCTAAAGAATTTATTTTCTCCATTATTTATTTTTGTTTCTGAATCTGCCTCTGCTTTTTGAGCCCATAATAATGCTTCTTCTAATTTTTTTATTGCACCGTCTTTGTATGAATTTAACATATAAAGACTTTTGGCTTTTTGAAGCCAGTAATTTGGTTCATCTTTTTGCAAATTTTTGATATTCTCATCATCGTAGATTGCCTGAATGACTGAAGCTGCCCCATAATACAAGCCAGAAAAGTTAATTTCGTCTTTGGATAAAATCGAAATGTTATGTTCAGCATATTGTCTAGAAAAAATATCATTTAGTACATCAAACATTAAAAACGCTTTGATCTTGGACTTCATGGTTTGAGAATTTTCTCTTAATAAAATTTGATATATTGCTTCACATATTTTTTGCAATCGAGTAATACGTATGGCTTTTCCCAATTCACTCTCGAGTGGATAAGCATAAATACTAATGATGTGAAGTAATGCCAGGGGTGCATTGCATACTATTTTCAGAGCAGAATGCTCGTATTTTTCGCCTACTACATTGGTTTCTATCTGTATTATGGGTGAATATTTATTAACAGTGTCCCTATAAGAGTTTAAAAGGTTCAAATTTACAAGCTCTTCAAAGTATATCTTTTTATGCACAGCCAGCCACACAAGCAATATAAGTTCGTTAAGACTTGAGATTTCATACTCACATAGATATTTGCTATCAGATTTACTGGCAATACGTAAAGTATTGTCGAGTATAGTTAATTTAGGATCAAAAGCAAGAATTCCAATTTCATTTATCTTTTCATTAAGATTATTCAACTCATCATCGGATAGATAGCCTCTAATGAGTGGTTCTGCTTGCTCATAAATATCGGTTCTGTAGGAAATAATATTTGAAATTTCATCATAGGAATTAAAAAAAATGCATACATAACTTGTTCTATTTTTTACCTTTGAATATTCCCTTGACAAGAAGTATATTTGTTCTTCTGAAATGGAGTTACTGTCAAATATAATTACTGAATTTTTTTCATTAAGCAACGAGATGATAAGCTTATCAGATATTGAATCATCTGATTTGACATAATATATTTTTCTGTCTTTATAATAGTCAATTATATTAAACGCTAACATAGTTTTACCAGAGAATCTTCGTCCAATAAAGACATTGATATGTTCTAAGGATAAACGCAATTGTTTTGCGGTATCTCTGGTGATATAATAATATGGTTTTTGTAATATTTGATTAGTGTTAAATGATGAAATCAAGAAAGTTAAGTTCTTTTCACGATCTTTATTTAAAATAGGAATATTGGTTATCTCATACCTGTTAATCTCATTGTCAGTTTCTAAAAGGCTCAATTCATAGCAATTTGTTATGAATTCATAAAACAATTCGTAATCTTCCACGTTTTCAAGCTGAATATAATGTGAGATATTAAAACTTTGAAGGTTTTCCTGCTTCACATAATCCTTTTCAATATCTTCACTTGTTACATATATTCTTCTGGTTAATAAGGGCGCTTTGTTTTTATTTAAATCCGATAAAACAGAATAGTGAATATCAAGTTCATCATCCAAACTACAGCCAATGTATAATAAATTTTTTCCTGCGCAATCAGATGCCAACAAATTATGAAAAGTATAATTTGTATCTAAACTTAATAGGTATTGTGATTCAGAAAAAATTAAATCATCTTTGTTTTTTGTCTTTAAAAATTGATTAATGTCCCCATGAATTTTGTACAATTTCTTTTTATCAAAAACACTTTTATCAAAAAAATCGCAATTAGGGTAAAATACTTCCCATTGATCATTCGAGTTTTCTATAGTAGTATCGATATTTAGAGTATAAACATATGGCCAATTGATAGAATTTAGAAATCTAAACTTATTGTTATGTATAAATTTGATTCCCGTATAAAAATTAAAGAAATAATCACAGACGATATTTACTTGTGAAGAAAACACATACTTAAAAAACCTTTCAGCAATCCAACTAAAGCTTTGTTTAGCTATCGTACTTTTAGTTAATTCAGGTTTAACCTTTTCAATTTCGCTTATCATATGTTCTTTTAAATTATAACCTGTAGGAACAGTATTGTTTTTACGGGCTCTCATACCCCCGCTAAACCCTGAGCCTAGTATAGGTACGAGTAACTTATTCTTAAAAGCCTGAATAAAAAATTCCTTTGTTTCTAAGTCTGTCAACCTCATCTTTTCCATTGGTATTCCTCCCCAGTAGTAATCATTTATATTAACGAATTTTTATCGCACCAACCATCCGTAATCCTGCCTGCAATCCACGATATAGTCAACATACACCATCTGATCTTTAATCTGATATAGAATCAAATACCATTTCTCCACAAACATCTTGTGATACTTGTTCAATGGTATAAACTTACAGCCCCGCTTGAATTATTCAAAGATAGGTCCCTTTTAAATTAATTTAATCAACGAGCTCTGAAAAAAGCTGAGTTCTTAACTCTCCATCTTCAAACCAAACCAACCAACATTTGTCATTTCGACTATGCAGCTTAGGATATTTCTCAAGCGCTTTTGACGTAGCTTGTCTGAGTAATCTAACAGTCCAAAAAATCTTGAAATTAAGATGTTCTAATTGCAAAAGCAGTTTTTCTCGATCAACACATAAATATGATTGTGAGTCATGCCACTTTTCTCCTGCTTCAAACCTAATTGCTTCAAGCTGTTTTTCTCCATTATAGTACTTATACCCATCCCCATCACATATGCCCATCAATTCTCGTACAATTCGGGAAGGCAGTTTATAATATACATCACCAAATTCAGGATAATTAGCTGTACACTCTTCAACTGCCTTTTCAATTGAATAGTCTAAAAAATCACCATCATTAATAGAAACATTATAGATTTTATTGTAACACTCATTTTTCCAATTCATCCAACATATCTCTTTAGGGGTTATATAACATTGAGTCTCAGTAGATGAATGTAAATCCTCAGGATTACTTAGGTTATAGACTAAAGAGTCTTTTCGATTTATTATGTCATTTTTTAAGTATTTAAAATGCTCTTTTGTGATTATTGCTGAAGAAATCCACATAAGTGATTCTCCACCTAAAATATTAGATACAGAATTAAAACTATATAATGATATCCAATTCTTTTTCTCCTCTTGTACAATTTCATGGGTGAAATCACGAATATCAATCCATTTTTCAAAATTAGGAGTAGGAGCATTTATTATCCAATCTCTTATGGCATCTTCCCCCATATTTTCATTAATTAAAGGTGATAGTTCCTCTGGAACAAGCCAAGAGGTTTTTTCCATAATGATGTCTGGATTTTCTTGATATAATTCTTGCGCTGGATTTGGAAAATCATCAAGCAAACCATAATCGTTCAGCAATGATGGTGCTCTTTCAAAATCTCTAAATGGTAACCGATCTGATAAATAGCCTAAAATCTCATTGCGTGCGCACCATGTATACTTCTCGCAAAAAGTCATTATGCTACTTTTGGAACCGTGAGTTGCGGGATGGTGTTGGCGCAAAATTGCAATATCAACACCGATTACTTCCCCAGGTTTACCTCCATTAGGACAACCGTAGAACTCTTCTTCATTCCATCCCTGTAGTAGAATGTAAGCATATGCGGCTGATAGAACAAATTGATTAGGTTCAAGCGATTCCAATTCCAAAATTCGCGCATATTCTAACAGGAAGCTGTCTGCTTCTTTATTGTATTTGTAAGCAGGTGATTTCGAATTTGGTATGGTGGCATCTGTATCGTCATCAATCAAATCATCTAGACGATCCCAAAATCTCCTTTTCTTTTTATACGCAAGTTGAATTTCCTTCAATTTGGCACTGCATTTTTCATTAAGAATAAATTCTTTATTAGTTAACATTTCTTCAATTTCATTTTCAGAAAAATGCCATGTATAGTCGATTTCTTCGGTAGTTTTATCACTACTGCGGTGACTAAAAAACATCCTATCCATAGGATCACACAGAACATATCTTGCCAAATCATAATCAATTGGTCCAAAGCCACCCATCCGAGTACCAGAAGTAGCCTCACGATTAAGAGGGATAGTTCCAATTGTATGATATGGTGGACGGCTCTTGCCTACATCTTCATCATTTATGTCACCAAATGCATAGGACCGTTCAACAATAGCTCTGCTGTAATATCGAATAGCACAATTATAGTACATACTAATTTTATCTGGAGCAAAAATATTTTTTATCATCCAATCACTGAATAGTTTAATACAGGGATGTCCTTTTTCAAGCATAAATACAGTCCCCATTGCTATTGAAAATAAATCCTCTTTCATCTGAGGATCGTTAGTGCACCATGTATGCTCGAACAGTGTATAAAATTCAAAAGGTTGTGTAGAAGCCCACTTCATTAGTTCTCGCCTATAACCCACTCTTTCAATGTTATTAACAGTAGTTAGCATCCAAGCATAGACCAAGGGGATACCATTATGTTTGTCCTCGCTATATAATTCATATCTCTTATCGGTTAAATTAACTTTTGTATGGCCTTTCCAAGGAGCATCTCCCTGATATCTTAAATAGCTAGGCTCAGACCATATAATATCACGTTTTCCTGCTACTTCGTAACCCATAAGATGCTCATGTAACATCTGTGCACCAAGAGGATGATTTTCAATTCGTGATACTGAAAGAACAATTTTATTCACAACATTTTTTAAACAGTCAGAATTATAATTCATCATCTTTTTGACTAAAGGTATGTATTTAGATGCCGGGTTTGGTGATACATTTGATAATGAAAAGCAAACCAAATCAAATAATTCGCCATTACTTAAACTATCTCTGAAGCTACCATTCTCAGTTATCAAGTAGCTGTAATCTTCCAAAAGAAGAATAGAGACCATTTGTAGAGCACCCTCATGGCCTACCAATGTTTCTGTAAGTGTGACCTTTGATGGATCTTGTATTTGATTAGTAATTAATAGCGCAAGCATGTAATCAAAAAAAGGCTGAACACCAATTGAATAATATGTGTTTGGAGGCTCAAGTATAGTTTCTGAATTTACTGTATAACTCTGTAGTATTCCATAATCTTCAATAAAGTCAATAAGTTTTCTTCGATAATCATGAGCAACAGAAATAAGCCCTGGAATATCCTTTAGAGAATCAATTAAATCGTTTCTATTCAAAGTTGTATTAATAAGAAATTTTCTGGCTATTGCTAATAATGAATTCTGCACAATGAGTTCTCTATCCCCATACCCAGTTTCATATTTAGAGTTAAATTCTTTTTCAATTATATGAAATTTCTGTGATAAAAGATTAGTAATGGTAACAGAAGATTTCTCTACGCCTGAAATCCTTTTATACTTATAATTTTCACAAAAGATTCGTAACGCAAGGGGAGTTTTTAAGCTCCATTTAATCCAGGAACACCTTTCGATATTTACATGGAAAAATTCAATATATTCTTGATATAATTCGTTTACCGGAACATCACCATCAGAAGGTAGTCTTAATGTATTACTCAATAAGCTATCATCATATGCCAACTCCCTAAATACATAAGGTCGACTTGTAATACAAAACCTCAGTCTTGGATATTGTGAACATATTGCTTCTATCTCTCGAAGGCGGTCATACCACAAATCATATGGTCTAGATTCATCCACTCCTTCAATGCAAATTAATATCTTCGGAATGATTTTAGCAACAACAGTATCTACCGTAGCAATATTATTGATTTCTGTTCGATACGACAACGCTTCTAAAGCCTGCCACAATTCTTTTTCGTTCCAAACCGAAGCTAAACCTAAAGACTTTTTTAAGATATCAATCCAATTATTATTTGGATTGATATCTTTCGCACGAATTAATATCGGAATATGAAGTTTTTCATTTAATAATGACTCCACAAGATTAGCTATCCCATGTGTTTTTCCCGAACCAGGATTGCCTAATATCAGATATTTTTTATTATCTAGTTGAAAACGAATATCTGAAATGATAGTATGGATTTCGTTTTTTTGAAGAGCTTCGGCAGTTTTTTTAATCTCATTAATGTGAAAGTAGTTTCCTCTAAATTGCTCGTTTTGCTTTAACAACTCTAATAGCATAGCAAAGTCAATATACCAATTGTCTTCGTTAATTGAGGATGCAACTTGTTGGTCATTATTTACAGCATCTATAGCAAATTTTATCTCAACTAATAATTTAATTACTTGCTCTTGAGTTCTCTGAATTTCATGTATTAACTGCTCCTGCGATGAATGATCCTGAACAAATTGGAAATAATCATCACACGCTTTCAAAAATTTGCTGCATTGCTGGCTCATAGCACTCAGTGTACTTATACTGCTTTGACGATCATCTAATGTTCCTACAAATTTTAAAATGCTTTTTTGCATTTGTCCTTGAATATGTAGAGAAGGAGTATATTTTTGTGATAACCATCCACTTTTTTGTTTCTCGTAAGAGTAAACAATAAGCTCTTTTGAAATCTCGGATTTTTCAAACCAATATCGGTATATACCTGCAGCGTCACTGTCTTGTAATTTAGTTAAAAGTTGAGTTTCATTCCATAACTCAATTTTCAACCCCGGATAATCATCTTCCAATTTATTTTTCAACTGTTGCCAACGACTTAATTCAGTATCTTCTATAACCTTTTTTCCTTTACCAATACGGTCTGATGATAAATCACGGGGAATACATACAATATATTGCTTTATTAATGGTCTTACTCTAAGCGCAGTTTCAATCGAACTTCTAATTTGAGCGAACTGACCTGTGGTAATACTATTTGAAAACCACTTAGCTTGCATTCCGATAATTGTATCATCGTTTTTTATTGCAAAGGATTCAACACCCCCATCTCCTCCAGAGCCATTTACAATTGTAACGACCTTTAAAGAGTCAGGATATGTTTTTTTGCACCACAATTCAAACAATTGATTACACATACATTCAAAAGCTCGTGTTGGTGCTTCATTATAAGTTTGAAAATGTTGCCAGTTCATACTCTCACCCCTTTATTCTCTAGTGTACCAGCCAACCATAATCCTGCCTGCAATCCACGATATAATCAACGTATACTGTTTGATCCTTGATCTGATACAAAGTCAAATACCATTTCTCAACAAACATCTTATGATACTTGTTCAGCGGTATAAATTCAGCATTGAGAAAAGGAAATCGTTCCGGCATGGTGGAAAGGGAGCGGATAGCGTCTATCAATTCATTCTTTGTTCTGCGGGCGGCAGTGGGGCTTTTTTGTGCTAGAAACCGAACATGTCCCGCCAGCATCTGACGGGCACGGTCGGAAACAATCACCTTATATTGAGGCTTTTTTTCCATGTTCCACCTCATCAATAATGCTTTCTAAATAGCTGTCCAATTCGTCTGGTGTAGTTCCAGTGCGGCCTGCCAGACGATCTTCCTCGACAGCCAACAGTTCTTCACGCAGCTTTAGCATTTTTTCACGGCGAGCAAACGTATCTATATCCATAACCACAAGATCACCCTCGCCGTTTTTCGTAAGATACACAGGTTCTCCGGTAGACCTGCATAAATCCGCGATTTCGTTGTAATTCTGCCGGATGCTTGCGGACGGTTTAATCTGCATGGTATCAACTCCTCGTAGTAACATTCTAACCATATTATACCCCTTTCATGCTATGAAATCAATCAACAATTCAGTTACAGTTACAGCCTTTCAACCTCTTGTGGGCGCTGCAAACCCAATGAAATTTTCAGATAATCATTCATATCCTTTCCACGTTTAGGAGGCTCATCGGAAATGGTGTGTACGGGAGAAAGTAGAGTCTGGATAGTCTTTGCCGCCAGCCGCCCAGCCGTGTCGTTGTCCAGGTGTAAAGCGATTTCCTTAATTTGCGGGAAGTCTTTTAAGTATTGCATGAGTGCGGCGGGCGGGGTGCTTTCCTCAATAATTTTTTTCGGCTTATAAATCCCCGCAAGGGACAGGCAGCAGTCCTGCCGCCAATCCCTGCCGGAAAGCAGCTCCAACGTGCCGTAGGAAAGCAGGTCAATGGCGCTTTCAAACAGGTGCAGACTGTGACTTTCTTCCCGTGAGGGAATTGAGAAGGAGAAATGCTTGTCGCTGCCGTTGGCTTCTCCCATATAGCGCCGGTTTGAGGTTCCCCTGAGGGTTGCATATTTCGGTGTACCTTTGCGGTCAAAGCCGATAAAAACTGCATTATGGTAAGGCTGGCTTTCATACAGCCGCCCGGTATCAAGGCAGTAGTCAACCAGCGTAATTTGTAAGCCGCGTCCTAAGAGGTAATCAACCACTCGGTCGTTATTCTCGTTCTTTTCTGGCAGAAGTAGCTTTTTCGGCTCCGCGGCTTCCAGTTTTCTTGACAGAATAAGCGGCGCGATGGCCGCCTGTCCGTTTATCTGAATGACCGCTTCGGGAAGCGTCATGCCCCGCACCTTGATAAGATAATCCAAAGCGGAGCGCCCGCCAATGCCTCGTGACCACCAGTTCCATTTACCGTTGCTGATTTTAAGGCTGTCATGGCTTCGAGTAGTATAGACATTGCCGGAGAAGCACACCAGCTCCTGCGGCTCGTAGATTTGCAAATAAGTCAGCAGATCCATCCGCTTTGCGCGTTCGATCTGCTCCGGTGTTACATAGGGCATAGCTTATCACCTTACCTTTCATAGCCCATGATTTTTTTTTCGGGAATGCTCATATCTTCGTCAGGTTCGCCGTCAACCATTTCGTTTTCCCGCTTATCCATGTTGAGCAAAATGTTCAATTCAGCCAGACGCGCAGATTTTGTTTGCAGCTCCTGTTCCTTTTCAAAGGGAACGTCAATTTCAGTCTTAGCCGTTTCCATCTGCTGATGGAGGGTACTTAACTGCTCCCGGCAATATTCCAGCTTTTTGGGGACTTCAGCAAGGGCATTGTTAAGTCGGGTAATGTTGCCGTGAATGTCCGTGCCCAGCGACACCGTATGGCTCAGAGCGCCGCGCAGGGTAATCTGATATTGCTTGTTGAAGCCATCAAAGGAAAACAGCATCGGAAAACCCATGTAGTTGCCCAGCTCCTGCGGTTCCGGGGTGGTCATCAGCTTGCAGGCTTCCAGGATGGCCGCGCCCGCCTGCGCCTTTTCGGTATAGGAAACATTCTTGACCGTCATACCCGCGAATTTATTGTCCTCCGCACCGTCCGTGACAGGTTCCAATACGCTGTGTTGCTCGTACAGGGCAAGGTCTTTCTCATAGCCTGCAATGCGCTCCTCGGTGGATTTAATTTGCTGCGGGAATTGCTTGAGCAATCTGTCCTCCAAAGCATATCGCTGGCTTAGGTGATTGGCTTTCAATAGCTTTAGCTTGGAAACTTGAATGTCTAAATCCATCTTGTCCTTGATATAGGGATTGCCCGTTGCCAGCGCCTTTATCTCGGCGTAGGAAAGCGCCATTTCGTCAATGTCCTCGGCGCTTCTCACCGGGGATTTGCTGGTCATAATCTGCGAAATGAACCGCTGCTTGTTCTCTATAATCTGATACAGGTATGCGTCAAAGGTGTTTTCCGTCACATACCGGAAAATATGCACCTCGTCGTTTTTGTTGCCCTGCCGGACAATTCTGCCGCTGCGCTGCTCCAGATCACGGGGCCGCCACGGGCAATCCAGATCATGGAGGGCAATCAGCTTATCCTGCACATTGGTTCCGGCTCCCATCTTAAAGGTGGAACCTAACAAGGTGCGTACCTGTCCCTTGCGAACCTTGGCAAACAACTCCTTTTTGCGGGTTTCGGTATTAGCATCGTGGATAAAGGCCACCTCATTGGCGGGAACGCCTCGGGCAATGAGCTTTTGACGCACATCATCGTACACGTTGAAATTTCCGTCACCTTTGGGTGTGGAGAGGTCGCAGAACACAAGCTGTGTCAGTTTTTTGTCGTTGTTCTCCTGCCAGAAACGGAAGATATTTTCTACACAGGCGTTTACCTTGCTGTCCTCATGGTCGGGCAGCATGGGATTGGCCAACCGCTGGTCAAGTGCCAGCTTCCGTCCGTCGTTTGTGATTTTGAGCATATTGTCTTCATAGGGTTCTACCTTCTTGGCGCGTACCTGTTCGGCGCGCTCCGCAAGCTCGGCCACCATGTCCTGCTGGAATTCGCTCGGCTTGACGGCAACATTGTGGTAATTTGCCTTGGGCACAGGAAGGTTCAGCATATCCGCCGTTTTGATATCCGCAACCTCTTTGAACATACTCATAAGCTCCGGGAGGTTGTAGAAACGGGCAAAGCGCGTTTTAGCCCGGTAGCCTGTGCCCTCCGGCGCAAGCTCGATAGCAGTAACGGTTTCCCCGAAGGTGGAGGCCCAACAGTCAAAATGCTGTAATCCTTTTTCCCGCAGGAGTTTATATTGCAGATACCGCTGCATGGTGTACATCTCCGTGATGCTGTTACTGATGGGCGTTCCTGTGGCAAAGATAATTCCGCGCCCCTCGGTCAGTTCGTCCAAGTAACGGCATTTGGCAAACAGGTCACTGGATTTTTGTGCCTCGGTTTGTGACAGCCCCGCCACATTTCTCATTTTGGTGTAGAGAAAAAGGTTCTTGTAAAAATCCGCCTCATCCACAAACAGGCGGTCAACACCCAATTCCTCAAAGGTCACAACATCATCCTTGCGGCTGGTGTCGTTGAGCTTATCCAGTTTGAGTTTTAACGTCTTTTTGGTCTTTTCAAGCTGCTTGATGGCATAACGCTCGCCTTTTTCCTCTTTCAGCTCCCGGATGCCGCTGGTAATTTCCGCAATCTGATCCTGTAACTGCTGTTTTTGCCGCTCTGCGGAGATGGGGATTTTCTCAAACTGGCTATGCCCGATAATCACCGCATCATAGTCGCCGGTGGCAATACGGGCACAAAATTTCTTGCGGTTCTTGGTTTCAAAATCTTTTTTGGTGGCCACAAGGATGTTGGCCGATGGGTAAAGCTGCAAAAACTCCCCAGCCCATTGCTCGGTCAGATGATTCGGCACAACAAACATGCTTTTATTGCAAAGTCCCAAATGCTTGCTTTCCATCGCAGCCGCCGTCATTTCATAGGTCTTGCCCGCACCCACACAATGAGCCAACAAGGTATTACCGCCATACAGAATGTGTGCCACCGCGTCCACCTGATGCTCTCTCAGCAAGATTTCTGGGTTCATGCCTGTAAAACGGATATGGCTGCCGTCGTATTCGCGAGGACGGACAGAATTAAAGCGGTCGTTGTAGAGCCTTGTCAGCCGTTCGCGGCGTTCGGGCTTCTTCCATATCCAACCTTGGAACGCCTCTTTAATGGCTTCCTGTTTTTGTTGGGCGATGGCGGTTTCCTTTTTGTTCAGAATGCGCTTTTCATTGCCGTCCTCATAAACGGTATCAAAGATGCGCACATCCCGCAGATTAAGGGTGTCCTCGATAATCTTGTAGGCGTTGATACGCTTGGTGCCATAGGTGACATTGGCCTTGATGTTGTCGCTGCGGTCATCGTTTTTGCCCTTAACGTTCCAGTTGGCGGTATAGGTGGAGTAGAAAACGTCGATGTAGCGCCTGTACATATAAGGAGTTTCCAGCAGTTCAAGCATAAAGTCCTTGACCACATCCGGGGGAAGCCAGGTCGCGCCCAGACGTACATCAATTTCGGAAGCGTCTAAATCCTTTGGCTGCACTGCTTCCAGAGCCGTAACATTGATACCGTAAAGGTCAGGGTGCATTTCGGCAAACTGCCGGGCGGTTTGCAGCTTTTCCCTCACATTGCCGGAGAGATAAGCATCCGCTGTTTCATATTGAATGATGCCATCATTGTTAAAATGGGTGGAATTGCGGAACATGATGCCTTCCAGGTCTTTTACAAGCTGTTCCTCGGAAAGCCCCGTCAGGCTTTGCATGAAGCCCATATCTACACAGGCTTTTTCCGCTATAGAGATGGCCAGTGCTTCGGTGGCGGTATCCACATGGGTCACAGTGGTGCGCTGCCGGATGGTGCGCTTGGTGAACATATCCGCTTTGCGCTCCAGCTCGCCGTTCTCGTCCAGAATTTCCAGGGAGCAGAGCAGGCAGTAAGAGCTGTCATCCGCAAACGCCATGTTGTTGCCGCGGCTGTTTAGCAGTCCGTATTTGGCGGTAAAAGCGTCATATAAACGATTCATCTTGCGCTGCTGTGATTGAATAGCCTCATCGCTGTAGTCCTCGGTCTGGTACTCGATCAAGTCCCGAACACAGTCCCGGATGGCGATCATGCCCTTGATGCGGCCTTCCGCTGTGACGGAGGTTTCCACGCGGTTCATCTTGCTGTTTTCCCGGTAGTAAATGGTTCCATCTATAATTGTGTAGCTGAAATTGCGGACATTTGGATCTGCGGGGATAGAGGTATCCACATTGTCAGATAGCTCATCCAACTCATATTCGGTGATCTCTGCATGGATATTCTCCATCGCTTCCCGGAGCAGTTCGGCAAGGTCGGCATCCTTATGGGGATTACAGGTGGTTTCATTACGATTGCCATACATCCGCTCGTCAAAAGCCATCGTGCCCAGCATCATGTCGGAATTATCGGCAAAGTATTGGTTGACGGGTATGCCGTCTTCGGTGGTGGAAAGGTGTACCCAATCCGGTTCAATGTCAATCACACGGTCACGTTTTTGCAGGAATAGAATGTCGGTTGTAACCTCGGTGCCCGCGTTATCAAAAAAAGCATTGTTGGGGAGCCGGACAGCACCCAAAAGCTCGGCCCGCTGCGCGATGTATTTGCGGACTTCGGGGTTTTGCTTATCCATCGTACCCTTGGAGGTCACAAAGGCAATAATGCCCCCAGGCCGCACTTTGTCTAAGGTTTTGGCAAAAAAGTAATCATGAACTAAAAACTTGTGCTTATCGTACTTCTTGTCTGCGATGCCGTAGCTGCCGAAAGGCACATTACCGATGGCAAGGTCGAAAAAGCTGTCGGGCAGGTTGGTTTCCTCAAAGCCCTGCACGGCGATGTTGGCCTGCTGGTAAAGTTGTTTGGCGATTCGTCCCGTGAGGCTGTCCAGTTCAATACCGTACAGCTTGGATTTTGCCATGCTCTCCGGCACAAGACCAAAGAAATTGCCGATTCCCATTGCGGGTTCCAAAATATTGCCTGTCTGAAAGCCCATGTTGGCAAGGCAGACGTACATGGACTTGATGACGGCGGGCGATGTGTAATGAGCATTTAAGGTAGAAGCCTGTGCAGAGATGTATTCATCCTCATCAAGCAGCTCATTCAGTTCGGCATATTCTTTTGCCCATTGGCTGTTCTGTTCATCAAATACCTGCGGCAGACCGCCCCAACCGACGTATTTTGAAAGGATTTCCTGTTCCTCCGGCATGGCAAGACGGTTTTGCTCCTCCAATTGGTTCAATAGCCGGATGGCGGCAACGTTATAGCCATACTTGGTTTTTTGACCGCCGTGTCCCAAATCATCATCGATAATAACGAAATTGACTCGGGGCTGCTTTGGAGTTTCCGGCATAAGCTCGATAATGACTTTGGAAACTTCGCCTTCCTGTGTTTTTCTCCATATTGGTTCTTTTGATTGCTCCAAAACGCTGCGCACATACTCGATGCTTTCCCTGCGAAAAATCGGGAAGCCTGTGTTTTGCTGGAAAGTAATATCCCGCAGGCTGACCGTTCCGGCTTCCTCGCTGATAGCATCAATGACGTAGCGCCGATCCTCAATAGCAAATTCCACGCCCACAGCTATTTCTTTTTCGGCTGGTTGCTTTTCCGTTTCTCCAGCTTGCCCGTCCGGCAGCTCCACATCAAATTCCACATAGGATTTTTCATCTTCGCCGCCACTGTCAATGGTGACGGTATCTCCCTCGCGGGTGATGGTCACATCGCCGGTTTCCCGTACCCATGCAGGTGCATCAGGATCATCAGCCTTAATGGTGGCCGTATCCATTTTTTCCGTCAGATAGTCCTGATAGGTTCGCTGGAATACATCCTCGGTAAGCCATTCCCGAAACTGCGGCAGGGTGGTATAGGCTTCGTAAAAGGCAGTATGCTCCTCTTTCATGAAAAGGGCAATGCGGTCTAGGGCACTGTCAAGCTCCTGCTTGGCGCTATCGGGATCGGTATCTCGGTCACGGAGATAGGGAAAGATCTCGTCTTGCTGTACCCGGTTGACCAGCTCTGGCAGATATGTCCGGTACAATGCACGGGGAGTATGTGTCTGTTCTTTTTCGGCTGGTTGCTCCGCAAGAGCGGTAGGAGCTTCCTGTTCAGTTGTCATCAGGTGGTCATTTAATGGATTTTCCCGTAGCATCCGGTCAAAATCATTCCGCGCAAGCTCCTTGCCGAACAATGGAAATTGCGTATCACGGAGATATACCGCGCTTTCATCAAAGGAAAAAACCTCATATTCATCCGCGCCAAGAAATGCCGTATCGCCAAGTGAAAAGGCATAGTGCGCGTTCTCCCGTGACAGCGGTTTTGGCTCGGTAGGAGCCGGTTCACGGTTCAGGATTTCACGGGCGTAGGCTTGCTCGGCAAGCTGTTGGCGGCGTTCTTCCATCTCCTGCCGGTAAACAGGCAAATGTTCCTTTTCCTTTCGGTTCAGATAGCGGTCGGCGGCAATCAGTTCTCCAATACGCGTCTGCACCTTTACCCAGGACAAAACAATCTTTGCATCCGGCCCGATGATTTTCCCGCTGGTGAGGGTGATGCCTTTGCCATCGTGCCATTCATGAATATCGGTACCGGTCAAGGCCGGTGCCCTTCCACCAGTTCCGTATTCCTTTTTCAGAAAATCAGCGTTCTTTTTCGTGTCAGCGTTCTGCTGGAATTGCAGATAAATCCTGTATTTCCCATCCTGCACACCGCTTCCTTGCTGCAAAACCACATCAATAACTTCCTGTGAAATAGAAAAAGCGGAGGATTTTTCGTCCTCCGCCTGCTCAATCAGGGTGATTTGCTGCTGCATGGATGGCAATGCCGATGGTTTATCAAGAAATTCATTCAACAGTATCATGCTGCCAAAGTGTCCGGCAATAACACCCCAATCATAATATCCCTGCGTTGTTCTTGCTGTATAGCTGCCCTCCCAAAGATGGAGGACGTTTTGATAGGTTTTGTATCCGACACGCTGATTTTCACCGACAAGAAGCTCCGTATAGTCATTATTAAAAATGCTTTTGATGTACTCGGTACGCTCACCGCTATCCTCATGGGTGGCGTAAAAATCCGCAATTTCCTGTTTTGTCGCTTTGAGGTGCGGCGTAGATCGCAGGATTTCGTTGATAAGGGGGGTGGAATGAAAGAACGGAAGACTTTTGTCCTCCGTTCTTCGATCATACCATGCTAATTCTAATTGTAAATCAGTTCCGTCAGCACGGTTTCCTCCGCTTGATGTTTCAGGCTGTTCATGTGCCCTGTCCAACCCATCGGGTCGGTCGCTTTGTCCGGCGCGGGATCGTTCTCCAAGAGCTTCGCCGTAATCAGTTCGACGCGCTCCCTCGCGGTCTGGTCGATCTCCGACAGGTGGCTGTTCAGCTTGCCCGACAGCATCAGGCTGGCGTACATCCCTTTCCTGTGGTTTTTCAGGTATGTTTTGCGCAACATCCCATATTTGCCGATGTGCGTTTCTTCCTCCGGCAGCGTCAGGTCGGGGATCAGGTAATCGCCCTGCATCGTGTAGGTCAGTTCCATATTCACCATTCCTTTCAGAATTTATATTTTGCTTTACGCTTTCATTGTGCCGCGCATCCTGATTTTTTGCAAAGGTACGGATTTGTTTTTTCTCCGCAATTTGCATTTCCTTGACCGTAGTGCCGATTTCCCGCAGGAGCATTTCAGAAATATCGCTGGTGGCGGCTCCCAAGCGGGAAACGGTATCTAGCGTATTGAAGTTGACAATGCCCTGAAAATCTTCAAAGGAAAGGTATTCGTCAGCGGGGTAGCCGCAGCGGACTAAGAGTATGTAGGCGACGGAGTTTTTCAGCAGGTCCTTGAAGATGACTTCCACGTTCAGGTCGTCCAGTTCCTCCAAAAAGCTGTTTTCCTTAAAGTCCATCAGTTCGGAGAGATAGTCGGGAAAATTATCATCCACGGCATTGCGGGCGGCAGAAACCAGCGCGGCAGGCAATTCGCTTTTGTCGTCCAGTTCTCCAAAGGTATTTTCCAGCGTTTCCGCAACAGCCCCGGCATATCTGTCCTGCATCGTCCAAAGAGTAATGGGGCGGTTCTGGCGGCTGTTGGTATCCGACACATCAAACACATGGCGCAGGGCAAGGCTGCTCCCACTGTCGTCAAGGAGGGCAATGCCCTTTGCGCCACGGTTTACCCACCGTCCGAGTTTCTGATTCCATAGGTCTATTTCGGCGCAGGCCGTTGCGTTGGGGCGCTGCGCATAAATTAAAAGCTGATCCTGAAAGGGGTATTTGTAGTTCCACGCCGCCGTTTTCAGAAAGGCAGTCCAGTTGACAGGATTTTTCACAACGGCGCGGGTCGTCCTTTCCGAAAGCTCTGTAATCAGTTGCAGTTTTGTTGCCAACCTTATCCCTCCTTCATTTCAAAGTGTATTGGTTTGAGAGCCTGCCGCTGTCCTCGGTGTACCGGGGAACAATCCCGATCATGCGCAAATTCTCCAGACGGTGCAGATTGCGGCTTGTGGCCGAACGGGAAAGTCCCATATCCTTCGCAAGATTTTTTACCGATATGACCACGCTGCTATGGTGGCCTCCCGATATATCCCAAAGATAACAGTACAACAGCTTTGCGGCAGCAGGGATATGAAGCCCCGCGTACAGCTTGTATCTTGTCAGATCGTTCATGTTCTCCCTCCTTCAACAACGCGACTTATCGCTCCGGCTCATGCCGCTTTTTTACAGACGGCTCCACCCTTGTGCTATGGTTTTGATCCTGCTGAAGAAGGCGCAGATGCTCAACTTCCTCCAGCGCGCGCTTGCACAAATCCTCAAAGGCAGTCAGACGGTCGCCCAAATAGTGCCCCCAGAAATAATCTTTTTCATCTTTTCTGCATTTCCATGTGACAAATTGCGCGGGAGCCGTATCGGGTTGTCCGATTACAAATTCCGCGTTTCCTACGATCAGCCGGTCGGTGATGGTATAACCGGCGTTGATTTCCTTTTCCATAGCTCAAGCCTCCTTATCGCTCTGGTTCCCGTTTCTTGTGCTTCGCCTGTTGCTCGGCCTGTATCTGTTTTAGCCGTTCCTTTGCCCAATCTGGCATATGCTCTGGCTTGACCGTGCCCAAAATATCCTCCCGGTTCCAGCGGGATTCCTTGCCGGAATAGAGGTTGACGGTATAGACCGCCCGGCCTCTGGAATTGGCATGAGTGCCAAAGCCGCCCGTGGCTAGCACAAGCTGCTTGTCGGCGGTACGGTATTCAGGGCGCAGGCGCTCCGCGCGAATGACCACCACTTTGTTTTCAATGCGCTCTCCGTAATCATTGGGGATACAATGCTCCAACGTGAAAGGCTCCAGTGGGATGGAGATTTTGTCCCGTTCCGTTTTGACCGCTTCGAGCTGCGCCGTTACGCGGTCGGTGAACTCGGTCATCATTTCCACATAGTCCGCGCTTGCTGCGGCACTGAAATAGTGGTCGATACCCAACGGGTTATCCCAGGTACAGTTGCACACCATGTACGGATAATCGGGTTTCGCATCGTCCACCGCAAAAAGGATTTCTTTATCTCCAACATGGATGGCGTGTTTTACCTCGTAGGTATCCACCATGCGTTTTTCATCATCCATTTTAATTCTCACTCCTATCTATGGGCAGACAGAAAGGGACAGTTTCCCGCCCCTTTTGTCGCCATGCCGTTATTTCTTTTTCCGCTTGATGTGCAGATACACCGCGCCGCCGATAATCACCAGACAAAGCACGATGGCTAAAATGGCTTTCAGTTCCACCAAAAACACCTCCCTTTATTTAAAATCCGACTATATAAAAAATACCGACATAAGCAAAAAAGCCGATGCACAAAAATACGGCCAGCGGTACGCTCCTTTGCCGTGTCGCCGCCCCATAGATGCAAGCGGGAAGCAGGGCAAAAAAGAGGATGAATGCAAGTCCGTTCAGGCCGAAGTAAAAGCCCATCGCCGTCGTCAGCTTGATGTCACCACCGCCCACGCCACCGCATTTCATGGCAAGAAACAGCAGACAGATACCCGGCAGCAGAAATCCCGCAACACGCTGAGCCGGGGTCGGATATGGCAAAAGTAAAGCGGATATGCCGCCAATCAGGAGGATTGCAATCCAAGTCCAATCGGGAATAATCCGCTTTCTAAAATCGGTGATGGCCGCCCACACAAGGGGAATGGCACAGAGCAGCAATGCCATATCAATTTCCCGTGGTGACATCATCATCGTACATGCTGTCCACCACATAGATTTTAAGTTCCCCTCCAGTAATCCATTTGGACAGTGTTCCTCCGGGGGTATGAACATCGGTGACAAGAAGCTGTACAATGTAATCTCTAAAATCCGGGAACCAGACCGGAATGTATTCCTTTCTATATCGGAAGGGAGACGCGGGATTCTCCCGGAAAATAAATTGACCGCCCTCCTTGATTAAAGGGATTGCAGTTTCATAACGGTATTCCGGCAAATACACTTCTGCCGTCTGCGGGTCAGTTATTAGCTCTGATTTGTCATAATTGGTGTTTACGGTCGCATTGACCTTGATGGAATAGCCATAGCCCGATTTGAGATAACCCTTTGCTTCGGTGTCGTAGTCCAGCGTGGCGCTGACATTCAGCTCGGCATAAAACTCACGCCATACAAATTGGTCGTTTTCATACCGTTGTTCCCACCACGTTACCCTGGGCTGATCATTTCTTTTCGGCGGGTCTGGCAGCGCCTGGCTTTCCTCCGGTTCTCCATAGGTCACATTCTGGATGACCGCCTTTTGGGTATAGATGTTGTTGGCGGCGGTGCTTTCATTATCTAAAGTCTGATCCGGGTTGATGGTGGCAATCAGCGTAATGTCCTTGTCGGCCTGCACGTTGGGGGTGTCCCATCGCAGGGATACCACATTCCATGTGTCTTTTTCCATAACGATAGCGTCGATGCGCTTCTGATAGGATAGTTCAGGGATTTGAAACAGCACGGTGACATTTTCTCCTGGTGTAAAATCGAGGCTTCCGCGATTGCCAACTTTAACGGTGGTAACAACGGCCTGATTCTCCTTATAGCGGTCAGGGGTGATGCGCTGCACATCTAAATCGTAGGGTTTTTCCAGCACCCTAATTCCCGCTGAAGCCTGATTGTTACTCAGGTTTGTATCCGTGTACCCGACGGGTGGCAATATCCGCGCCGTTATCTGAATGGGCACACCTTTTTCGCCTGCGGTGCTGGTCACCAGATACGCTTTCTTTTCATACGCCTTAAAGTTGTCTGTTGCAGGTACGGCAGGGACTGTCTTGCCGTTGATGGTGACATTGAGGCGCACTTCAGACAGCGCCTTATCGGTGGAATTCGCAAAGTAAACCGTAAAGCTGTAGCTTTCCCGTTCGTACACCGTGGGCGGCGATGACAGGTTTACCCATACATCGCACAGATTGTAAATCGGAATATCCGGTTCATCCGGGTTGTCGGGATTATCCGGATCATCGGGAATATCAGGATCGTCAGGGTTATCGGTTGACCGCTCTATCACCGTAATGCTTGAAACGGCGGCATTGTTGATGGGGTTTTCATCCATAAGACCTTCTGGCGTTTCCACGTTCGCCCACAGACGATATACCTCGCCCGCGCTGCCCGCTGTGCCGGTGATGATGTAGGATTTGGTTTCCTGCGGCCCAAAGTCCGCTGTTCCAGGAATTTGCAGCAGGACATTTTCGTTGTTCTTGCCCTGTAAAGATACTTTTTTGAGTGTCAAAGAGGATTGGTTCGTAAAGCTCACGGTAAAGCTGTATTCCTCATGCTCATAAACCGTAGGGGCTGTAAGAATGCTGGCCGACAGGTCGCAAGGCTCCTTTTGTCCGGGTGGTTCCTCCGGTGAGTCGTCGGGGTTATCCGGCTTATCAGGTATATTGACAGGGTTGTCAGGCGTTGATTCCGGCGCGGGGTCAACAATTTTAATAACCGCTGTGGCCGTGTTATTGGCAAGGTTCCCGTCGATAAAGCCCTCCGGCACACCGATGTTGGCCCACAGGCGGATTTCATTGGCGGCGGTATCGGCAGTGCGCTTAATGGTATAGGTTTTGCTCTGATTGGGTGAAAAGTCCTGCTCGGCAGGGATTTCCTCAATGCTTATGCCATCTACCGTGCCTTTCATGGGTACATCGTAGGCCGGACTGTTTCCGCTGTTCATGTAAATAACGGTAAAGGAATAGTCCGCACCGCGATTCACAGTGGCAGGGGCGCGGATGACCACCGACAGGTCGTTTCCGTCCTGTGCCCGAAACTTAAAGTAGAAAGCGGCGGCAGGGATTTGATAATGGATTTTCTGCGTGATTTCCGTCTGTGTTTTACTCTCCCCATCGGTGTATTCGACGCTCTCCGGGGTATAATCCCATTCCAATCCTTTATACAGGAAGTTGCGGGACAGCCTGATGTCATCCTTGTGGAAGGTGACGGAGGTGGTCTGATAAGGGTAAAGCAGTTCCGGCACTCCTTTGTCCTGCGCGGTGAGCTTCCCGAAAATCTCTTTCTTGCTTTCATCACACCAGGTCGCGTCCACATCAATTTTGACAGGAGCCTGATAGGACAGTACCGTGTCCCGCATGGTTTCAAAGGCAACAAGTGCCTTTTCCGTCCAGCCATAACGGGTGGTCAGTTCTTCAAAATCGGTATTGGTGTCATAGGTTCCATAGAGCTTGCTGGAGGCAAAGCCATAAATCTCCACCACGTTGCTGCCTTTTAGTATATAAGTTCCACCGTCATATCTGCCGATCCATGCGGCAATTCGCTCCTGTTCAGAATCGGCCACTGTGTTGGCGTTCACAAGGTCGATACGCTGCGGCTCGGAAAAAGATTTCAGCAGCGTTTCGCCCTCATATATTTCCTTCACATTCATGCCGATGGTGCGGTATCGGGTGTCATACGTGGCTTTGACCTGGAAGATAACATTGGCCGTGATGGTGAGTACAGCGCCTTGGTCTGTTTTAGCCGTGATGGTGTAGGGGCCGCAAGCCTCCTTGTTTTCAATGGTCAGCATATATTCTGGCGTGATCTCCCGGCTCTGACCGTCATATTCCAGTTTGATTTCCGTAAGCGCCCCGGTATTGGGCGTAACACAGATGGGGATTTCTGCCGGAAACTGCTCCACGGCTACCATGCCGCTTTCACTCACAAGGCTGTCTATGGGAGAGGAAACAAGGATTTTAATATCGCTGCTTGATGCGGCAAATGCCTTGACGGAAAAGAGCAGACAGCACAAAAATACAAGCGGCACAGTAAAAATGAGTTTTGGTTTCATTCGGAACCTCCTTCTTCGATTCGGTTGTTGACGCTGGAGATAGTAAAGGGAAGCCGCACATCCCCGGTGAGAAAGCTGAAAATGCTGCGGGTTTTCAGCGCCCCGTCCAGCGTCAGCCGGGGCGGTTCGGCGGTCGCGTCAATACCCTCTATTTCAAGCTCATAAACCCATTGTTCATCGGCATATTTGTTAAGTGCTGCATCCAGCCCCATGCTTTCGTGTAAATAGGTATAAAGGGTATCTTCCGCAAGTGCGCTGTCCATCCGGGCATATCCGTCCCTGCGGTATTCGTCCAGCACGGCGTATTCCACTGAGGCGTTTACCCCGCGCTGGAGAACATACTCCACCTGCTGATACAGGCTTTCCATACGAAAATATTCAATCAGGATAGCCGAAAGGGTCAGGATGAAAAAAACCAGGATAAGGATAAACACAAAAGCGTCGCCTTTACGATTACTCAATATTTTTCTGAACTTACCCACAACTTCACCTCCTTTCTTCGGCGTTCATTCCGGTAGCTTCCAAAATACCTCCGACATGCCGGTGATGCTTACCCTCATAGGAATATTGATTTGAACAGGTGGCGCAAAGGATGGCGTGAAGATGGTAAAGGGGTGGCTGTATTCCATCGTGACCGTAAAAGTGTCCCGCAACTGGATTTTCTGGCCCTCACAATACTCCACATCCTCGACGGTCATTTCCGGCGATAGACCGGTCTGCTGTTTAAGCCGGTAGAAAACATCGTAGGCCTTGTCGGATACCTGTCCTTCCAGTTCCACTA
This sequence comes from Desulfosporosinus shakirovi, assembly GCF_020595055.1. Taxonomy (GTDB): domain Bacteria; phylum Bacillota; class Desulfitobacteriia; order Desulfitobacteriales; family Desulfitobacteriaceae; genus Desulfosporosinus; species Desulfosporosinus shakirovi. The sequence continues at coordinate 22,576 of NZ_JAJDOO010000046.1, forward strand.
CCCGGACAACACGGCGACAGACATGGTTAAGGTTCAGATAGGTGGTAAAGATGCTCAGAAAACTCATAACCGTGGCCATGAGCGTAATCACCACCAGCGTTTTTATTATCAAATCGAAATAGCTGCTGCCTTTCCGGTCGGAAAGGAGCTTTTGAAAAGGCAAAGGGGGAGAAGATCTCCCCCGTATGCCCCGTTGCCTGCTGTTCATCTTTTTTGCACCTCCCGCATCTGCGGATATGCTTGTTTTGGCATTCATCAGTTCAGTAAGCCGGTGATTTTACTGACGATGCTGTTCCAGATGGTGGTGATCGAACCCTGATAGAGCGTCATGAACACCGCACCTACCACCACAACGATTAACACCACGATCAACCAACCGGTCATCTGATCGCCATTCGGGTTTGCCAGTACGTTTTTGGCTTTGACCGCCGCCATACGCATTTTGTTTTTCAAAGTAGTCATCATAACAAATACCTCCATATTAGTTTTTAGTTTTGGTTTAAAGGGAAAAGGGGAGCGCTGCTCCCCCTTTGTTGCTGCCTTTTGGCTATGATTAGCTCAGTAAGCCGGTGATTTTACTGACGATGCTGTTCCAGATGGTGGTGATTGATCCTTGATAGAGCGTCATGAACACCGCACCTACCACAACAACGATTAACACCACGATCAACCAACCGGTCATCTGATCGCCATTCGGGTTTGCCAGTACGTTCTTGGCTTTGACAGCCGCCATACGCATTTTGTTTTTCAAAGTATTCATCATAACAAATACCTCCATATTAGTTTTTAGTTTTGGTTTTAAGGGAAAAGGGGAGCGCGGCTCCCCCTTTGTTGCTGCTTTCGGGCTATGCTTAGCTCAGTAAGCCGGTGATTTTGTCCACAATGCTGTCCCAGATTTCAGTGATTGAGCCTTGATACAGCGTCATAAACACTGCACCCACGACGACAACAACTAACACCACGATCAGCCAGCCGGTCATTTGATCGCCGGATGGATTTGACAGTACGTTTCTTGCCCTCGTCAGGACGTTTTCAATACGCTTTTTCATGGAATTGTTCCTCCTTTCCTTCGTAATTGTGTTTGTGGTCATAGTGCTTTGCATGGTACTACCTCCTGAAAATGTATTTTGAAAAGGGTTTTACCCCGTTTTCACATGGAATTAAAAAAGGCCCCCCATTGATTTGACCATGTGGGAGCCGATGACATAGAGCAGGCTGGCAAGCGTGACAGCCACAAGAGGGATGGATGCGATTTTTACCCTACGGGGCAGATTGTTGAGTTTTTTCTTCAGCGCTTCTTTGGCTTTGATGTCCATATCCCTGGCAAGGTAAGCCAGCGCCTCCCCTTGATGCTCACCCCGGTGCAGCCCAATGAGTGCATTCGTCAGAAAGGAAACATCCGTCAGACCAATACGCTCATTGAAATTCCGCAGGGCAGTTTCGATGTCCTTTGCTTTCATTTCCATGACCAGAACCGAGATATCGTAATAAAATACGTCGCTTGCAACACGCAGATAATCCTCGAATATCTGGATCAAATCCACCTGTACGACGGTTTTGTGACTGCCCTCCCGCATATCGTCCAGCTTATACAGGATGGAACGGACAAAGCCCGGAAGCTCCGCTTCTATATGCGCCTTTTTCCTTTTTAACTTATCCTTAAAATCAGTCGTAAAGTGGAAATAGACTATAATGGAAAAAATGAGAATAACGGGAGCGATACTTGTTGCCCCCATTGCCAAAAGTGGAATCATAAGCAGCAGGGTAAATGCAGCACAGATGAGCGCCCTGGCTTGATATTCCTTCGGTGTCAGCTCCAGACCTCCGCGCCGCAGCAGGGATGCCATTTTTGCTTCTCTTGCCGGGTCAAGCGGGACCAGCCTAGCAACCGGCTTTACAAGGGGCATGACAAAACGGTTTAACAGCCGCTTGCCCGTTTTCTCTTTTTCCGTTTGCAGGTTTTTGATGTTCTTTTTCATATTCAGTTTCGGGATTTTCAAAAGCTGTCTACAAATTAAAAATCCTGCCGCAGTCAGCAGGACAAACACAATGATTTGATAAAACAACGGTGAACCTCCTTATCTGTTGGATGGCTTTGTTGCCTTCATCACATAGAAGGCCGTAGCAAGCGCGGTCAGCATCATCAGGACAATCAGCAGCTTGCCGATGGTGGTTTTGGTGAGAATGAAAAACCATTCAGCATTGGAAAAACGCATCATGGGAATGACGGAAAACATTAGTCCTACCGTCATGAGATAATCCCGCCATACCCTGACCATCATGCCGTCACTTTCAATCTGCATGGATTTGGCATCATTCATAGCTTTGATGATGGGAAACAACGCAAATTTTAGCCTTCGGTCCTGGTGACAGAGGATGAGGGTTTTCACCCACTCGGAAAAATACCGATTTTTAATCTTGGCCGCCAAACGGTGCAATCCATATTCTACATTGGGATTGATGAGCCGGATTTCCGACACAAACTCGTCAAAGGGTGACGGGATTCTCAAGTTCAAAGGAATGTACCGGTTCTTTTCCTCTGCATAAAGCTCCACCGCTTTGATAATGTCATCGTTTCCGGCATAAGCATTGGTGATGATGGACATGGTGTTTTCCAATCCTTCGATTTCTTCCCGCGCTGCCTCGGAGCTTTTCACAGTCAGGTAAAAGTACGGGGCGTGAAGCACACATACCGCCATCACCGCCGCCAGTTCAACACTGCCAAACAGAATCATTCCAGCCACAAGGCCGCCTGTCGCCGACACGAACACCATCACAAGAAATTTCTTCTTTGTGCATCGGGTCTGCCGGAACAGAGTTTGAAAGCGGATGGCAATCCGTTCGGGGATTTTCAGCTTTGTCCCCGCCAGATACAGACGGCGTTTTTTCAGCGGGTTTTGCTCCACCGAAAAGGGGTTTAGTTTTAGCAGGAGGAACAGAGCAAAACTGACAAGCACAAACACAAGGATAAGGGATAGATGAATCGAGTTCATACAGTTCCTCCTTCCGCAAAGCGGCGGATCTCCTTTTGAGGAACACCACCGACCAGCAGCCTTTCGGCAAGTGGCGGAGAAATGCAGCCCATACGCTTATGGCTTCCCGCAACCTTTATAATCCTCCCGGTTACGTCCCGTTCATAATGGTCAACCACATATTTGAAAAGAGTGCTGCCGGTGACTTCACCGTTCTGCACTCCGGTGGCTTCAAAGACTTCCATGTATTTTCTCGACTTATCGGGCAATTGCATTTTGAAAAGCATAATCGGGAAGGCTTCCACAATATTTTTCATAAGCCGTTCTTCGGAGAGAGATGTTCCAGCCTCCAGGCACATGGTCAGGATTCTGTCGTAGGCTGTCCGCGCACTGTTCGCGTGTAAAGTACTGACGATGGTATGCCCCGTTCTTCCTGCTTCCTGCACCGTCAATGCTTCCTTACCACGCATCTCAGCCGGAACAAGAATTTCGGGGTGTAGCCGTAAGGACAGCTTCAGCAGATCCAGCATAGTGATGGGATTGGGTTCTTCCTTGGTCAAAAGATGAATCACGTCATTGAGCATCACGCCGTTTTCATCAAACTGTGTAAGAGTAAGCTCTCTTGTATCTTCAATCGTCACGATACGTTTATCCAGAGTTACGCAGCTTAGAATATATCCCATGTCGGCGGTTTTTCCGCTGCCCGTGGCTCCGGCTATGGCTACCGATACGCCGTTGTTGATGCAAAGAACCAAAAAATCCAGTTCCTCTCCCGTAGCCGTGTCCCATCCGATGAGGTTTTCCCGTGTAATATATGATGGTTTTTGCTTTCGGATGGAGGCAATGGCCCCAGCATCCGGGTCAACGCAAGGCTCAATGGCTCCCGACATACGGACGCCCTTTGAAATATAGCTGTCCCCAATGGGCTTGGAACCGTCGAGGATGACATTCCCAAACCGGCTCATCTTTCGGACGATGTTGGCGCAGGCTTCCGGGTTCCCGAAGGTTTCATTCAGCCGCACCTTTCTGTCCTTGTACAGTACCCAGACGCCGCCGGAGCCGTTGACGTTGATTCGTCACTGTCCTGCAAGTACGGGGACAACAGCCCCATACCGGCCATATCATAATAGATCGCATCCACCAGCTCAGAAATGTTCCGAAGGTCTTTTGCTACCAACTGTTCGCTGTTTAAGTAGCGCATAATCAGGTCTTTGAGCTTTCCCTCGGCTTCCTCCGAATATAATACCTGGGCCAGTTCCGCAGAATGGTTCTTGGCGATAATCCGTTGCAGCTTGTCGAGGATTTCTCCGTAGTCCTGGGCCTTTACGCTTTCTCCGGTGTCGGAGCGCCGCTTGTTGGCCCGGTAAATCAGGTCGTTGACGGAAAATCTGCTGTTCATGGCTTCCCACCTCCGCAGATCCCGTTTGCTATTTCCTCCAGCACCTTGCTGTAATGCCTGCAAGGTCGGTCACGGAAGAAATACAGGGGCGTTCCGGCGTTTTCCAATTCGCCTGCCCGTTTGATATAGGGCAGCTCATAGGCAAAAGGCAGCTCTACCATGCTTTGATAGGTCTTGTCGTCAAATTCGCCGTTTGGAGCCAGCAGGATATGGGTTTGCTTCTGTGCAATATGCAGCTCCCGCACAAAATCCGCAACGCCCTGATACCACATCTGCGCTCCGATAGCTGGCCTGTGCAGGGTAAAAATCCCGTCTGCCAGCCACAGTCCAACGCCCGATACCGGGTTATTGATTTCCGCAACTCCGTCCACAAGGAGAATGTCGAACACCAGGGATGCGGCGTTCATCATTCGCTCCACGCTTTCCAAAGTAACAGTGTCGCAGAGCAAGCCGGAATAGTGAGTGGGGACGGACAGGAAAAACAGGTTTTTGCTTTCCCCATACTCGATGAATTTCTCCCCGATATTTGGGTTATCCTCACGCAAGGCTTCATACAGCCCTTCTTCCGGGGACACAACTTGACCAAAAAAGGTTTGCAGCTCCCCATAAGTGAGGTTGGAGGAAATGAGGCCCACCAACACATCACGTTTGGAAAGGACGCAGGCCAGATTAACCGCGAAGGTGGTTTTGCCGCTGCTGTTGCGGCCCCAAATGGCATAGATTTTACTGCTCATGGCTCACACCTCGTTTCTCAAAGATCAAATGCAATTTTCCCGTGTACTCTGCTTCAATCAGCTTTTGGGCTTGGGCCTCGGTGGCAATCAGGGTAATGGCCTTGGGAACGGGGTCGCCAGTAGTTGACTGACCATTTGATAGCTGCTCCCGGACTTCTGCGGTATCTTGGGTACGGGCATTCTCTACACTATAAACTTCCAGACTGTGCAATTCGGGATAGAGAATGACTTGCGGGGAAGAGTCCTGACCGCTTGATGCCTTCTGCATAAAAACGGCTATCGTTACAATATCGCCAACTTGCAAATGAGAGGAAAGTCCCGCCGCGATGCTTGGAACGCTGATGGTAACAAGGCGCTGGTTGTTTTTCACAATGCGGTCAAGCAGCTCATCGGCAACAAAGCTGCCGAGCTTTTGGGGAAAGAAATAATCCCCCTTGGCGATGGCGGTCTGCACAACCTTACCCACAATCAGGGTCTTGTCGTTGATAACTCCTTCGGGCAGGCCAAAGCCTCCCACCTCCACGGACTCGAGGTACTTATCCGTAATCTCTGTTCCTGCCGGGATGTCCTCCACCGCCCGCAGCACAATGACCGTTGCACTTTTATTCTCGTAAAAGCGCGGCAGGAGCAAAAACGAAACGCCCGCCGCCAGCACAAGGCAGAGGACGCTTAAAAATATCCGATTTTTCAGTAGCTTCAAGTTGCTCTGTTCCTCCTTTCAGGTTTTTAGAATAAAGGACGGTTTTACCTACCGAAAAAAAAGGGTGGCTGTCTTGGCTGCTTTTCATTCTTTTCCTTTACGACAGACACATGACTGTCATCCTGTGCCGCTTTCTCACCGCTATGGATGAGGCGGATCAGGGTACGGAAAACCTTGTTTTTTTTCTTTGCCGTCTGTTTCATAACAGGCTCCTTTCTGTGTAAATTTTGTGATATTACCAGCCGAAAGAAAGAAATATTTCTTTTTCGGCTGGTAAGTTTTTTGGGGTGGGGTGTGGGGAGGGGGAAACTGCAAGTCCGCTGTGAGACGCCTGCAAGCAAAAGACAGTCTACCCCCTTGGCGTAAAATCATTTCGTCAGTCATCAAAAATGACGCACTTTTTCTTGCTGCATTTCTCGCGTTGCTTATCAAAATGCAGACAATGCTTACAATCCCGATCCTGCATTGTTTTTGCAGGATCACGTTCATGCTTGGGCTTTTCCTGCATCATGCGCTCATATTTACGTAGAGGCCCTTTTGTAAAGTACATGGCAGCACCTCCTTTCTAAAAAGGGCACAAAAAAACACCCTCATTTATATGAGAGCGAACATCACTCGACAATCGGCTTATCGTTCCTGTTCACGCTGCCGCTTTTTGTACCAGCCTTCAAGTAATTGGACGATTAAATCCTCTTTTTGCTTTTCTGAAAAGCTCTTGGGGAAAAAGCGTTCTATGCGTTCCCGCTGAATATTGAATTTTTCCTTTTGATTAGGTTTTTCCTCGGTGAGAATGGAGAAAATGACATCCACACTCAACCGTCCGTCCTGACTGAGCTTTTTCATTCGCTGTGCCTGTGCTAAAGACGGAGTGCAGTCCTCCGACTGCATGGTGCTATATAAGTCTTGCTGTTCCTTTTCGGCTAAGTAGGAAAGCTCTACAGCCGGATTAAAGGCAATTTGTTTTTCATCCACCATTTCAATCATGGATGGTATGAGTTCAGTTAAGCGGATATATCGGAATATCTGATTTTTGCTTTCACCCATTTGTTCAGCCAAAACTTCACTTGATTTTTTGCCGTCCAACTTGTTCCCAACTTGGGAACAAGTTAAATCCGTCCTCTGTCCCTGCCTGTTCATAGCCTCCAGTTTCATCTTATATGCAAAAGCTTTTTCACTTGGGGAAATGCTTTCCCTTTGCAGATTGCTGTCAACCATAATAATAGTAGCTTGATCGTCGTCCAGCTCACGGACAATGCAGGGCATGTTTTCTTTGCCTGCAAGCTCACTTGCCTTTTTGCGTCGGTGTCCAGCAACCATTTCATAGCCGCCATCCGCTTTGGGGCGTACAAGACCGGGGACTAAAACACCATACTGCTTTACGCTGTCTGCCATTTCTAACATGGCTTCATCTGCTTTCACCTTAAACGGGTGATTGGGAAAATCGCTGATTTCCGAAAGGGGAATATCCAGTACCTTTTCACGCTGTTCTTCGGCGCGGCTCTCTTCGGTAGTGAACAGATCATCTACTGAGGCCAGCTTGATGCTGTCTCTTGCGCTGCTTTTCGCCAATGTCCTTCACCTCCTTCGTAAAGGCTTGATAGGCTTTCGCCGCGATTCCTTGCGGGTCGTAGGCATAAATACTCTTGCCTTTTTCGCTGGCCTCCGCTGCACGGATAGACAAGGGAATTTCCGATTTAAAAACGCACAATTTGTCGCCGTAATCCCGGCGCAGGACAAAAGAAATATCCTTTGCAAAGTTGGTGCGTGTATCTACCATCGTGGGCAGAACACCGTCAATGGTCAGCTTCGGATTGATTTGTCTTCTTACGCGGGCAATGGTCTGTAACAGCTGTGTCATTCCTTTAGCGGGAAGATAGTGGGCTTGAACTGGAATGATAACACTGTCCGCGGCTGCAAGGGCATTGATGGTCATCATACCCAGGGAAGGCATACAGTCGATCAGTACATAATCATACTTGTCTTTGACAGCATTGATATATGTCCGCAGCACCGTTTCCCGGCTCATGGTGTTGACGAGTGAAACCTCAATGGCTGACAGTTCGATGTTGCCCGGCATGAGGGAAATACCTTCCTCATGGGAAAGGATGCCCTCGTCAGGCTCATAGGGTTCTTCCAGCATGGTCTTTGTCAACAAGGTAGCCAGCGATACAGGAAGACTGTCCGGCTCCTTGAAACCCAATGAATCCGTCAGATTACCCTGCGCATCTGCGTCCACCACCAGCACTTTTTTACCCTGTACTGCAAGTCCGATTCCAAGATTGACCGCCGTCGTTGTTTTGCCGACACCACCTTTCTGATTGGCAAGGGCGATTACTTTTGACACTTGAATTTCCTCCTTTCACGCAAAGAAGCCAGTTACTTTACATAGTGAATAAAGCAACTGGCTTCTTTGTTTATTTTTATATGAAAAGAGAACATAAACTAAAAACTTATGTCGATAGAGTACAATTAAGTTCGCAAAATTAAAAAAGGGAAAACCATCGGTTACTC
>NZ_JAJDOO010000047.1 GCF_020595055.1 Desulfosporosinus shakirovi
GATTTTATACTAAACTAGGGAAAATCTCTATTTCAGTTGTCCGATTTCTATTCTAACAGCAGAGACATAGAATATTACTGTATAGGAGGGGGTGGGAGTAATGGCACAATCACGCTGTATAAAATGTGGAGGCAACAAATTTGAGGTTGTCCACGCCAATAACCTCGAAGGAACGATTCGAGCCGTGCTCTTCGTTCAGTGTACAGACTGCGGATCGGTTGTCGGGGTACTAGATTTTCATAATGTTAGTGTAAAAGCAGAACGTATGAAAAATGATCTGAAAATGATGGCTGAGAAAGTATTGGATCGGATAAATGATACCAAGTAAAGAGGGGGGCCTAAATAAGTAGCCCCTCTTTATTGTCTAAACGAAAAGGGGCCGTATCGAAACTAAGTTTCGCCACGGCCCCTTTTTGTGTCTGTGTTATCTTTTGGTTTGTATTAAAGGTAGATACCACTTTTTATCCCATTATCACTGCCATCTTTCTCATGTTATGAGCAATACAGTGGAGACCCCATTTAATTTTAACCTTCTCTAACCCTTTTAAGAGGAATCGGCGCATGCCAAAGTTGCCTTTGATATCCCCAAAGACACTTTCGACCTCGACACGACGTAAACTCCGCAGTTTCAAGCCTTCTTCAGAACACAAATTCTGTCGTGCCTGTTCTTTCAATGCGTTCAGGTTCCGATTTATGTTAATTCTTAGCAAAGGGTTTTTCAGACTTTACACATCTATCTTTGTGGGGGCATCCAGAACAATTTAAACATTCATAGACTCTTAGGACATTCTTATACCCATTGTCGCTCTTGCGGTTGTGCTCATATAGGAAAACTAGGGTTCTGTCGTAGCCACAAACATATTCGTCTTTGTCTTCAATATACTTGAAGTTCTGTACGTTTGTAATATCTGCCTTCCACTTTGTACTGGCTTCTTTATGAAACGTATTATATTTAACGTAGTGATCTAACTGACGTTCGTTCAAATACTCATAATTCTCATCGCTTCCATAACTGGCATCAGAGATAATCTTCTTGGGGACATTGCCACCCAATAAGTTCTTGAGGGTCTCTAGATGCTCTTTCATGCAAGTCGTATCACCAGGCTTCTGATGAATGCTAAATCCAACGATGAATTGATCCTCTGTCCCGATTTGAACATTGTAACCCGGCTTTAACTGATCGTTTTTCATAGTAAAGGAGATAGATCCCAATGGATACAGAAAGTTTAGCGCATACGCAGTGGAACTATAAATATCACATAGTGTTTGCCCCAACCTATCGAAGGCAAATAATCTATTGAAAAATCAAAGGGGATAACTATACCCAGCCCTTATAGAGCTAGAGCAAAACATCCCTTGAGCGGGTGGAAGTGATTGATATCTTGACGTTTTATGGTGATAGAAGATTGGATGTACTTAATTTCAGTAGCAAATTATTAATTTAGAAATAAGATGATGGGAGACTCTATATTTAAGGTTTATCCAATGGGCAACACTGCTTCCACTTTCTTCAAAGGAGATAAGTGAGCCCTCTTGGATAATCTATAAAACTTAAAGCTGAAGATAATTTATAAGAAAGAGAGGTAAGGGAGAGGTGGCTGGTGTTGCTACTATTAGTTTCTGTGGTGTTTTGTTGTTGTTAATACTTATTATTCTCATGAAAGTACGTGCTGGATTTAGCGAGATTGATGAAAAGTTCGGAAAACCATATTTTTCCAAACTAGTAAAGATTATCGGTGGTCACCCGGACCTAAAAAGAGGGTCGATGGCTATTTCACTTCATCCCAGGGATGCAATAGCTTTCAATTGCAAAGTTTTTTTATTTTCCCAGATCAGTTCAATTAAGATCATCACTCAGTTGCCTATCCAATTAAACAATGGTAGAAAAACTATTGTAGATGCTGAAGTAGACGAACAATATCTTTGCATTGAGGTTAAGGATGAACATGGTGAGCACGAAGTTATTTTTACCACAAAATCAGATTTTACAGAATTATCACATAAATTAATACAAAAATGGAATAAGTACAACTTTCTAAGCTAGTTAGAATTTGGCCTCTTTATTCTGTTTATTAACTAACTATTCATATGTCTCCCTAAAAACTTACAAATTATTATTATGGAATAATTTGGTGAAGATTATTCCTATTTTTATCGAAAGGATTCTTGACTAGGGAAGATATTAAATTTTGAACTTTGTAACAGCCAATCGTTGTGACACATACAGTGTAAGGAAAACAGAGAGGGGAATTTAATTGCTGAAAAGCTTGCACACCTCACTCGACGTTGACATAAATTGGGGGTGAGAGGGAGTGGAAGGGCACCGTACGCGATATTCTCCAAAAACTCTTTTGAATTTAGAAAGGCAGGTAAACAGAATGAAAAAAGACATTGATTCTTCAAGCTTAGCAGAAGTTGTGGACCGCATCTTAGACAAAGGTATCGTTATTGACGCATATGTCCGTGTATCTCTTGTGGGAATCGAACTTCTTGCGATCGATGCTCGTGTAGTTATTGCGAGTGTGAACACCTGGCTGAGATATGCAGCAGCGGTTGGCTTAACAGAGCTTCATCACGACTTCTAAATCGGAGGAGCTTTGTTAGGGAGGGGGAGAAGCTCCCTCCCATTTATTTATTACAGTAAAGGAGAAAAATGATGAGTATGAATCTTGCCGAATTAGGTCGTGTATTATGCCAGGAGTTTGACCAAAGGAAGCTCGAATTGGCTACACTCCATACGGAAATTCGTACAAAAGTTATAAATGATCGGAAAGATCTGGAGAAGTTGCGATCTGCTGATCAGACTAATCAACAGATCGCGAGAAAACAGATTTTGAAGGATACTATGGGTTTATTAGATAAGTGTAGAGATGAAAGGAAGACTATGTTACAGGGAATGAAGGTTGACAGAATATCGCAAATTAATGAAATAACGACCTGGATTTGTGAGCGGGGAGAAGAATTGAAAGGCTGGCAAAAAGCGGGAGTTTATATGTCAAGAAAGCCTGAAGAATCGAAGGGTGAGCAAAAAGCAGGAGGTTATATGTTAAGAAAGCGTACAGGGAGGTAAGGCAATTGTCGGATGCATTCATCGAAACCGCATATTTTAAGGACCTTACGAACCGCGCTTTGCTCTATCTCCAAGCTGGTTATGCCGTTCATTTTTGTGGACCAGCCGGAACGGGAAAGACTGCTCTGGCAATGCATATCGCTGAGCTTTTGGGTCGCCCGGTGGTAACCCTTCAGGGCAACGACGAGTATAAACCCTCTGACTTGGTAGGAGGGAACTCGGGAATGCGCAGGAAGAAATTGCTCGATAACTATGTTCATTCTGTTTGGAAGGCTGAAGAATCCATGGATAGTGTTTGGTATGACGGAAGAATAACTCATGCCTGTAGAAACGGTCATACTTTTGTCTATGATGACTTCACACGTTCCAGACCAGAAACCAATAATGTACTCCTTTCTGTCTTACAGGAAAAGACTCTAGATTTATCTGCAATTCAAAAAGGAGAGACAAGGTTAACTGTCCACCCGGATTTTTCAGTGCTTTTTACCAGCAATCCATCAGAATATGCAGGGGTACACGTGCTTCAGGATGCGTTGAAAGACCGCGTTATCACTATAGCGATAAAAGGTTTAGATCGTGAATCTGAGGTGGCTATTGTTGCAGGCCGATCAGGTTTGCCCTGGAGGGAAGCAGCAAGAATTGTTGATATCATTCGAGGAATTCGAGGAAATGATATAAAGAAGCCTAGTATTCGTGCAGCGATCATGGTCGCTACAATCTTGGCTACAAAAGGATCAAAACCTTCCAGCTCAAACCCATTATTCTATCAGATTTTAGTGGATGTCATAGGTTCAGAAATTTCTTATGAAAATGACAGCGAAAACAATTCTTTACTATTTAAACGTATTGAAATGGAATTAGATAAATATACCCTTAGAGAATAGGAAGTGAAAATGATGCGTCAGCCTTTACCTTTAAGGCCGAAGCTAATACGACCTGCGATACGGGATCATAAACCTAACTATTTTCAGATGCATGTATACGACCAGGAATTACAACGTCTCGTGGCAGAGCGAGCTGAGATAGCTAAAAGAGTTAACGTGATAGAGGAAAGAGTAAAGGTCGTTCAGAAGGAATTGCTCAAAATTGAGCGGATGCTTAAAAGAAGTGCAGAAGTCGTAGGGTAGCTTTAAGCATTACTGCTGGCTTTAAAATAAAACAGCAATTTTTAACTTTTGTCATGATTTCTGATCCCTATCATATATATGTCATAGGCAAGGTTAGGGAGGGGGTCAGATCATGGCATTAAGTAAAAGCGTAGAGTCAAGTAGTTTAGCGGAGGTCATTGACCGTATTCTTGACAAGGGAATAGTTATTGATGCTTTTGTCAGAATTTCATTGGTTGGAATCGAACTCATTACCATTGAAGCGCGTATTGTGATCGCTTCAGTGGATACCTATTTAAAATACGCTTCCGCCATAGGGCTTACCCTTGCTGGCTCTTCCTCGATAATGAGGAATTAAAGGAGGAGATGAAGCATGGATATCCAACAATTGGTTAATGACGTAAAAACCTTCTTTCAAAGTGTTTTGGAAAAGGAGGCAAGTGTCATTGGCGTTAGGCGGCAAGAAAACGGTTGGGTAGTACAAGTTGAAACGATTGAGGATTCAGACTATCAGCGGCGCAGAGCACTTGATGATGTTGTTGGGCTTTACGAAGTAGAAGTTAGTGGAAATCTAGAAATTTTAGGGTACAAAAGAATTGGATTGCGCGAACGAGACGAAATTGGTCAAATAGACGTGGAATAGGGGCTCAAAGTCGTGTCGTGACATGACTTTCTTTTTGGTACCAATCAGAAATTCCATATTTTATGTGTCCTTTGTCCCTATCACGACACCATACCATTTATGCAGTGTTCCAATCTTAAGCATCCTCGTTTGAGTTAATGACCAGCGGATCGGTGCAACTAGGCAGTCATCTTCAAGAGGCTAAAATGCTTCCCTAGTCAAGTTTTCTATATAAGGGGTGGGAAATTTGTATTACAGTTACGGTATAATTCGGGCGAACTCTATCGAAGTCGATTCTCTAAAATTAGGTTCTGAACAAGAGCCTCCCTGCCTCATCGTGGAAGGGGATCTGGGGATGCTCTGTGCTAAGATTGAAGATGATTTGATGACTACAGCAACGAGAGAGAGTATGAGTCGTTATACGGAAGTACTCTGCCAAGTCATTAAGCAAACAACGGTAGTTCCTTTGCGTTTTGGAACTTTATTTGATCAAGAAGAAGAAATTCATAGAGTTCTTAAAAAGGAAAAAAAACGTTATTTGAAATTTCTTACTGATCTAGACAACAAAATAGAAGTCGAACTCAAGGTTTGGTGGAAAAAAGAGAGTTACCAAGAAACAATGCTGAAAAACAAACGCTTAGGGCGTTGGAAAAAAGCGATAGAAAGAGGGGAAGGTCAGGGTTACGATGTCGTTGAGTTTGGTAAGGCAATTATGGAAGTGGCGGATAATGAGCGTAAAGAAATAGAAAAGGTGTTTATTGTAGCGCTTCGTCCCTTGGCCGCCGAATGGTTAGTCAAAGATCCAATGGATGAATTCCAAGCCTTTGATGGAGTTTTTTTAGTCGAACGCCAAAAGGAAGAGGACTTTGATCAAGCTGTTGGAACTCTTTTTGAGAAGCACAGTGCAACAATGATTTTTAAATATACGGGCCCATGGGCACCACATCACTTTGTAGACGAAAAATAAACGGGAGGTTAGTTCTTAGCCTGGAGGACAGATAAAGTATGTTTGGATTTTCGATTTGGGCGATCAGACAAGTTATTGAACATGCAGAAGAAGAGTACTTTAGCCCTGAAGCCATACGGCGAGAACTCAGCCAGAGGCAGTATATGTTGGAAAATAAAGAGATTACCTTGGAAGAATATCGCGAACATGAAATGCGACTATTTGCGCGATTGATGGAGGGTCAGGAAAGAGGGATAGAGGAATGAAGTGGTCCCCTCAAGGTTGGGAACAAAAATTAGAACGGCTTATCAATCAATGCGAGGACGAGGTTATCTCAGAGTTAGAAGAAGTGATTATGGCTCGTTTGAGAAAGGCAGCTGAAACTGTCATCGAAGGCTTTTTTGAGCCTCAAGTGAAGAGTGGGTTTTCGGAAATTGAACCAAGAGAAGTCTTTGAGGAGGATAAAGAGGACCTAAGATGTATTCCCAGTAATGTCAAGAATACTAATCAAGGCGACGAGGTGCGTGATTTCAGCAAAGCTGGTTACGCACCATTAGCTAATGAAGAGGTATTATATGCCTTTGGCATTATTCAGGTAAATCGAGAGGGCGTGGTTGATTTACCTGGTATGGAAGACAGACCTTGTCGTATTGTTGAAAATGGAAATCTGGGTATGCTTGTCTGCCCAGTCCTTCGTAAAGAGTATAATGAAGAGTCCCTCCATCTTTATATGGAGGATATGGCCTGGGTAGAGAGTCATGCACGGCGTCACGAAGAAACCTTATTGAAAACAATGGAGGGCAGGTCGGTCATCCCTTTACCATTTTGCACTATATTTACGGATGAAGAAAATATCAAACGACAATTAACTCAGAACGCTGGGGAGATCCAAGCTGATTTGCAAAGACTGGGAAACCACAATGAGATGCATGTTAAACTCTTTGTTGATCGTAAACGGCTTTTAGAAAAGCTTCATCAAGAGCTACCGTATTCAGGTGGGCAAAGCGGAGGGGGGTATTTTCAAAAACGTCAATGGGAGAAAAAGATTGAAGAAGAAATGGAACGGGTCATGAATGACTATGGCGAATCTCTTTATCAAGATTTAAACAATATTTCTGCGGAAGTCATTCTCTTAGATAAGGCAGGAGTTGTTGCGCCGGAGGGGCAGCAGGTTGTTTTTTCGGTCCAGTACCTAATGGCTAAGGAAATCCGTGAAGAATTGGATAAAAAGCTTAAAGAATTTGACGAAACGGCTGATTCCTTTGGCTTTATTCTAGATGTATCCGGTCCTTGGCCTCCCTATCACTTTTCACAGTTAATTAAGGAGGAAACTATGGGTGGGTGATATTGCAAATTCAAAACAAGTTACGCTCCTTGAAGTTGTGGAGAAATTACTTGATAAAGGAGTCGTTATCTCCGGGGATCTTATTCTTAGCTGTGGTAATGTCGATTTAGTGTATTTAAATTTAAAACTTATTCTTACCTCGGTACAGACGATGCTTGAAGGAAACACCATAAAGAAAGACGTGAATCTATGAAACTACCCTATCTTTTGGGTTTCGGACGTAATTGTGCCGATTTACCCAGTACACCACCGTTGTTGACAAAATTGACAACGGTAGGTGAGCACAGTGTGATTTGGTGTGAGTCCCCCCCAATGGAGATCTTCACCATGAAACAAGACTTTCTCTTGGCTATGTTGCAGTGGTTTGAGCAAATCCGACAGCTTGAACTAACTGTGCTGCCGATACAGTCCGGTGTGAGTGTTTTAAATGAGGGTCATTTGGCAGAGCTTTTACGAACTTATAAAAAGGAATTGAATCTGTGTTTTGACAAAGTGGAAGGGTGCTCGGAGTATTGTTTGACCATCATTCAGAAGAATCAGAACAACGTTCATTTATCATATGCATCGTTAAAAAAAAATGTGCGGAGCGGAAAAGAGTACCTTGATCGGATGAGGATGTGGCATCAGTTGTTGGAAAGGGAAGTGTCGCAGGCTCGTGAGGTGATTTGGAATTTTTGCTCAAGGTTAACCCCGTGGATTAAAGACTGTTGGTCTGAAACCCCTCAAACGCGGGGAGAAGGAATTAATCTGGGTTTTTTAGTGCCCGATACATGTCAACAAGAGTTTATCAATGAATTAAAATTACTCTTGGCTGAAATTAATGTCACAGATAAATGGACTGGACCGTGGCTCCCTTTTCATTTCAGTTCATTTACTTTAAAACCAGAGAGTTTTCTTATTCACGAATCGTTGAATTGGGGGAATGGGAGGGTTACTTCATGATCGAGGATGACGAATCCGGTGAAAAGATTGCAGAGTGCGTTATAGATTTTGAAGGACAAAGCGCTGTTGGTCGAGTTAATGCTAATCAAGATAATGCGGATCAAGGGCTTGCTAAGCTCGTACTTACGTTGGTGGAATTATTAAGGAGAGTCATGGAGCATGAAGCTTTGAGGCGCATTGATGGTGGGACATTAACTGAGAGAGAAATAGAAGAGATGGGAGAAACCTTCTTGAAATTGGATAACAAAATGCTTGAAATGCGTGAGATATTTGGATTGAAGGAGGAAGATCTAAACTTGGATCTAGGACCTTTGGGAAATCTTATGTAGGGTGGGGTGGGAAGAAAAGTGGCAATTCAACATTCGAACAACAGTAGTGGCTTAGGAGATCTTTTAGAACGCATTCTGGACAAGGGAATCGTGATCGCCGGGGATATCAAAATTTCATTGGCTGATGTTGAACTATTGAATATTAAAATACGTCTTCTAGTGGCATCTGTGGACAAAGCTAAGGAAATGGGAATTGATTGGTGGGCACACGATCCTTATCTTTCATCACGCGCCAGAGTTGCTGAGCAACAAGCGATTACTGCAAATGTAGAACCAGTACATATTCAGTCGGATGAAGTCTCAGAAGTTACCTCAGTGCCAAAAGAAGAGAAAGAGCCGATAATAAAAAGGCCGAAATATCGAATTTAAACATACAAGAAAGGGAGGGTGAAAGCTTTCCCTTTCTTGCAATATTATCCAATGATTAGATGCTGTGGATATATTTCTGCTAAGAGTTTGCTTTATGAGAAAAAACAAAGAATATTAATCACTCTTGTCCGAGGTAAGACATATGCTATGGTAGGACAGGGAGAGGAGGGAAAATGCATGAAAAAGGATGTCGATTCCTCAAGCTTAGCAGAGGTTGTTGACCGTATTCTGGAAAAAGGAGTAGTCATCGACGGATATGTGAGGGTTTCTTTAGTCGGAATAGAACTTTTAACGGTCGATCTTCGTATCGTAATTGCAAGTGTTAATAGTTTTTTGAGATATGCCTGCGCAGTAGGGCTAACCACCGAACATCATCACGGCGACCTGTTTTAATGAAAGGGAAGGAGAAATCCTTCCCTGTATTTTTTGTGATTGTGTTCGAGAGAAAGGGAAAGTCCTAGACATGTTGGGATAAATAATTGTTATACGAGTGAGGGGGAATTTACTCCGTTCTTACATTGGACAGACTCTCTTTATCGGCGACTGTTTCATAAGCCTCCAATGTGATCTTAGCAACTTTAGACCAAGTATACAGGTTGCGTATGTGCTGCATTAAGGGCAAAGGAGAGGCATTAAAGGATTGTTCAAGGGCAGTACGTAAGCTTAGGTCATCTTGTGGGTGCACATAAAGGGCCATATCCCGGAAATACTCCTTAGGGCTCCCTTGGTCTGTTGAGATCACGACAGTACCGCACCCTCCAGCCTCTAAGCTCGACAAGCCTGGGGTTTCAAACCAACTGGGTAGGGCATGTACTTTGGCCGCCGAATAAGCTGAAGCAAGTAGTGCTCCCTGCAGAGTACCAATATGGGTGACGTTTGAATGAGACTTTACATTTTCATAATAATTTAAGTCGTTAACAGGCCCTAGGAGAACTAGAGAAAGATCAAGATACTGACAAGCCTTAGCCAACCAAAGTTGGTTTTTCCTTGGGGAAATTCTTGCAACACAAAGCACAAATTCTTTGGGGAGAGCAGAGAACTGTTCCCGGAATAGCTCAGGGTTTGAGCCGATGAATGAATCAGGAAACCCATTCGGTACTACTTGATAGGAAGCAGATTTGAGAAAGTCCTGTTGGAGAACGTCCATCTCAATCTGACTATTGGGGAGTAAGAGATCACATTCGCCCACGAGGCGAGCTCGCATGGGTTGCATATGTTTCCAGACCGGTAGGGCATTGGGACTTCCACCTTCTCGCTTAAAGTAAGCGTTTGGAGGCCAATAAATAGGAGAGACGATAATTCTTTTTCTTTGCTTTTGGGCATTAAGAAAAAACATATAACTTTCTTTAATACGCGTGATATTGAATATATGAACTAAGTCATAGGGAGTTAAATCAAGATTAGGATTAGCGGAAAAATGTACTTCAACGCCAAGTTTTTTTATTTCTTGCCCAGTCGATACTATTTGCACAGTATCGCCGGCAGGGGTTTTCAGAAAGTCTGGGCGAGCTTGGAAAAGTACCTTCATAAAGAATCCTCCCAAAGAAAACTAGATAAAGCAAATGGTAATAGCGTGAAAATATTACAAAATACCATAAGAATTTCAGGATTAAGAAACATATACTTAAGAAGCATGGAATTAAGAAACCAATAAATGATGAGTAGTAAGAGGAGTTATAACTTTTGTAGAAACTTATGAACGGACTGGATGCGGTGCTGATAAGTATGGTTGCGGTACACTTCTTCTTGTCCTTGGCGAGCAATTTTTTCTCGTAGGTCTTCTCGGCCTAAGTAAAAACGCACAAGCTCTAATGTTTCATCAGGATGACGGCTCCAGACGAGATGGACATGGTTTTTGAAATAACTTTCTATAGCGGGTGTCCAATGGGTTAGAAAAAAGGCTCGACAACCCAAGGCTTCAAAAGTTCGCATGCTCATCATCGTGGGAGAGTCTATCACGGAATTTAATCCCAATACAATTTTGGTGGACGAATAAGCACACGGTAATTGATCGTGAGGTAAATAGCCTTTATACAATCTGGACTCCAACGTGTAATTATCTTTGTTTGACAGCCAGTCTTCATTCCCGAAAACCTTTAAATCAAATCCTCCAGATCGTAAAGGAGTAAGGATTGTTTCCAGCCCAATCTTCCGTTGAGGATAGGAAGTATAGTAGTTAGCAACCAAAAGTAAATCGCAAGAATACTTAAGTAATGGTTCTGTCGGTTGATGAAAAGAGGGATTACAGGCAAAGTGAAAATAGAGAGCTCGTATTTTTTCCCGCTGATAAAGGAATAGACATTCTTTGGCTGGAGTTAGAACCAGACTAGCCCCACGTGCCAAAGGACGAGACATATGGCGCCAGTCTGGGGGATCATCAATAGCCCAATAGACTAATGGGAGTGAATAACGACGTAAGATTGGGAAAAGTTTCTGGGCAACTGTGGAGATCGAAACTCCTTCAGCTAAAGCAAACTTGGGTTTCCAGCTCTTTAATAAACTTGCCAAACGGTCCTCCCAACCCGATTGGTGAACAGGGATATAACGAATGTCATCCAATGGGGAAAAACCTGAGGCTAGTCCTTGACACAACAAAGATGAGTTATTTAAAAAGAGAATGTTCATTAATAATGTCTCCATTGATGTTTAGTTTGTTCTATCGCAACTTCCAGGGTTTTAATCAAGGTTGCGGAGTTAATACGGTATCGTTGAGCAGCCTGCTCAATGCTCATATTGAGTAAGTTTTTGGCCCCTCAACCAGATGTTAGCATGCCAAACTTACGAAACGTTTTGGCTGTCTGAGGATACTTACATAAAATTTCCCCAACATTGGTAGATAAATCTAAGTTATCCATTTATTCCAAAATCCTCCTTTGCTTTTAGGGTCGTCTTTTTCTGATTGTAGATGACAAATCTGTGTTTCAAGTTTCTCAAGAGAGGAGTCACTCTCCTCTTGTTTGACTAGCATGACCCTGAGAACTTGTGATAGACTTTGTGTTTCCTTTTCCAGATTGGACATAGCTTCCTTGACGGGTTCAAGTTCATTAAAGAATGGTGGATCTTCTTGTTTGGGTTGAAGAGCATTTTCAGAAATCACTTCTATTACTTGGTCAAACTTAGAGAGCATGTTTTGAACGGCAAGATTGAGGAGTGCGTTTTCTTGTTCGAGATGGGCGACTGTTTTAATCAAGGATTGAAGTTGATCCGGTTCTTTAATTGGCATTGCATAAGAGACCTCCTCGGTAAGCTTCTCAGGAACTTGAGTTTCTTTAAGAATGCTGGATTTCTTAGATGGATCGCATACTTGAAGTGTTTCAAGAGTTTCAGAGGTTTCAGGAATTTCGAGTTCCTCTGAAGCTTCTGTTTTAGGTGCATCACCAACGATAGGTATTTCAACTGTAGCTTTAGAAATTCCAGGTACTTTGATTACGTCAGGTATAGGGGATTTATCTGGCGGGTTTGGTAAATTTAGTTCGCGTAGGTTTATCGTTGCAGGGATGTTTGGAAGAGGGTCACAATGGGAAGAAAGATGCTCTGGATAGAAGGTCGGTACGGGTGGAGGAGTGGGAGGAGAAATGGGAGAGTTAACTTGGTTAGGAATTGCACAGTAGGGCGAAGGTGGCGGAGTCTGAAAATTAACAGTGAATCCCAATTCACGGTAATATGCCGGAGCGTGCCTCATTATTGGATCTTCTAACCAGTAAGTTTGATGAAAATACTTTCTACCTTTGTGAACCCATTGTAGGATTTGATTAAAAGGGGTGTGAGAGGAAAGCGTTTTCCATCCTTTTCCATCATTTTGTAGGAGGATTTCTTCTCCAGTATATATAAGGAGCCACAAGACTCCGCCTATCTCTAAGGCACCAATATTTTTACAAGAAGAATCAAACGTTTTGATTGGGGCCAGTGACGGATGCCATATACTAGCTAGTTCGTGGGCATCCATCTGTTGTGCTGAACGGAGTTCGAACTGTCCCGTTGGTGTTTTAACGATCCAGAACAGATGATGAACATTGTCGGTTGTCATGAGTGCAGCCATATCTATAACTTCACCGGGAATTTTCAGTGTTTCGGTCGGTGGTCCCCATATGTGAAACGTTCCGTTAAAGCGGTTTGTAAAGAGAATAGAATGCCTCCCTTGGAAAGTTACGGTACAAAAATGGAGATTTCCCTGATTATCCAAGTTGACGTGATAAAGGGGCTCTCGTGGGTGAACGACTTCTCCCATATGAGTACTGTGCCAAGAGGCCCCATTCCAGAAACAATGTTCGATACGCCAAAGTTCGGGTATAGATTGGTGAGTAGAAGCGTAAAAAATATGTATTACCTTACCTTGTGGAAACAGGAAAAGCTTGCGATATCGTGTGCCGCGTACATCCAATTTAGCAATTAAGGTTGTTTGAGGTGTACTCGCTCCAGAAATAAGGGTGTAACACAGATCTCCACTTGATTTGAGTACGACGAGATGAACAGTTTTAGAATCGGTCATAATCCCGTGGGCTAAAAGAAGGGGCTCTTGGATTCGATAAGAGGGTTCATGACTGTTTGCTATAAACAGCGCACATCCCTGAAAGTCAATATGTAAGTATGAAGATTCACTTTCATAGGTTAGGAGAAGGGGACTTAAAGCGTTTCGAGTTAGGAAAGCCAATACGATCACTTCCTTTTTCATTATTTAAGTGATCCATTCCGTGTAGAGAAAGGGCCGTTTATGGACGGCCCTTTCTCCGGAAGGGCAATGATTTATAAAAATAAGAGGGTTTAACAAACACATGGTGAATGGTTACCGGCAAGTATCCAGTTGCGGTGGGAAGAAATCACTTGGGAATGGGGTTAGATTTGGATCAAAGAAATTGATGCATGGATTTTCTGGTATATCAGGGAATTCCTCGCAGAGCGGAGGTTCTGGGCAGAATCCGAAGGCTGGAATGAGGAGTTGAACTAAGCCTGTAACTTTTGTGATGACAAAGCTGCCAATGGCAATTTGAATCGTGGTTGTTGTAAACAATGGGCTTGTTAATACTTCTGTCCTTGTTTCGACGCGCAAGTTAAAGTCGAATTCTGGTCGTGTTGGTGGGAAGTACATTACAATATCTTTGTTGATATCAGGTAAGTTACCAGTGACTGTAAACAAGACCCCGGTTGAATCCCGCAAAGTTAATGAATAGGGAATTTGAATTGTGAATTGAACTCTGGAGAAATTTGGTCTTGCAGGAATTGGTGTAATTACGACGCTGCCAGGAACAATCACACCTGTAGAGAAGGTCATGCTTACAAAAGTGAAAGGAGGGACGCCACCAGTTGGTAAGGTAACGATGAAGGCGGGGAAGCATTCCCTTTGTAAACAGCTGGCATAAACTTTTTCAACAATAATGCAGACAGATTCGGTTATTTCCTCGAGCTGATAGGGATCCGTCAAGTCGATGGGGTCACTAGGTGATAAGGCTGAACCCACTCTTCCGACTGTAATCCCTCTTGGTGGAAATGATGTTGGTAAGGCAGCAGCAATGGTATTGGTTAGAGTGTTGATGATGCTAATTGAGCTGTCCCCTTCGTTAGCAACCCATAATTGTGTGCCATCGCCAGTAACATCTAGGCCCAAAGGATTTACTCCGACAGGAATATTAGTGATGACGTTAAGTCCTGTGGTTGAGATTACGCTTACGCTGTTTGAACCGAAGTTGCTTACATACATAAAGACAGGATTTACAGGGTTTGCAGCAATCTTTTGTGGGTTTGAGCCGACAGGGATGAGGCTTAATAGGGCATTAGTGGCAGTGTTAATAACACTGACATTGTTGCTGCCACTGTTGACAACGAAGAGCTTAGTATTGTCTAAACTAACAGCAAGGCCATTGGGTGAAGTACCTACGGGTATGGTTGAGATGACTGTATTAGTTACTGGATTGATGACAGAGACCGTATTACTGTCGCCATTGCTTACGTAGACACGGCTGCCATCACGGGCGATTGTGACATCAATCGGCCCTGTACCAACCGTTATAGTGCTTACTACAGTATGAGTTGGAATGCTAATTACAGAAACGGTTCCACTTCCAGAGTTTGTCACATATGCTGTAGTACTAGTAGGGTCAATAGCGACTGAAGTCGGGGCAAGACCTACTGGGATCGTAGCTAACACCAGATTTCCGGCGGTACAAATGACGGAGACCGTGTTGCTACCAAAATTAGGAACTAAAACTTTGATACCATCCGGCGTGCGTTTTGGGAAAGCTGGAGCAATCCCCACGGGAATGGTAGCGACTAGCACATCGCTATATACATTATATATGGCGACTGCATTGTCGAGTGTTACCCAAGCATGGGTTTCAAATAGCATGTGTGTATTCCCCCCTTTTTTGATTCGAGAAATTTAAGAAGAACTTTCAACGTATACTATTCGCTCTAAGAGTAGGGTGTTACACGCTATTCTTAATTTCTATGCTGTGAAATAATTTGCTGTAGCATTCTGCCTGCCCGTTCGCTCCAGTCGTTTGCAAGAGCATAAGCCATTCTTTCTACTCGGTTCGTATCTTCACAAGCTAGGAGATTACGTAAACGGAGAGAGAAGAGGTGGGGGTTACTTTCAAGATTAATTTTTGGAATAGTCAGTAACTCGGGGAGTGGGGTTCCTAAAACTTGGATTCCAGCTGCGTAATATTCATAGAGTTTGATAGGATTACACCCTCTGGTCATTTCAGTTTGAAGAAAAGGGATAAGACCTACGTCAAAGTGCTGAAGATATGCCGGAAGATTCTGGTACGACTTTAAGCCTAAATAAAAAACGTTTTTGTATCTAATAGGAAACTTATTTAATTGAAAAAGTGCACCAAGGAAAATAAAGTTAAATTCCGGATTTTCTTGAACAACAATCTTGAGGAATTCCCAATCAACCCAAGGAGCTATTGCCCCACTATAGCCTATGATGGGTTTATCGGCAGGAAGATCAACCGGACGTTCCTTGGCGTGAGCAGAAAAATGAACAAAATCAACTCCGTTTGGGACAAGATAAACACGAGGATGTCTATGGAAAAAATAGTCATAAATACTACGACTACTACAAAAAATCAGATCTGCTTTCTCAAGTATAGTGGGATAATAGGGTGCCCAACTGGCAAATTCCTCTTTAGGTTCGTCTACTGCATCGTAGATCACAAGATCAGGGTTATAGTTTTGAAGACAATTAATATGCGAGGGAACCGTCAACCAAAGGATGCGTGGTCGTGGATGGGGGACAGTTAACGCAGAAGCTCCTTGGCAGAGGAAAAAAGAGGTTGACAGACTCCTGATTGTTGGTTTTGGAAAATTACCGAGATCCTCGTAAAGAACTGTCTGACCAGATGCAGAAAATTGACTCAGCAGTTGTTGAGGCCGCTGAAACATCCAATTCCAAGGGATTGAGGGAGGATAGATAATCGTAGACATTTGTAACCTCCTCGTTGTCTGTTTACCAAAAATACTGTACCTAGTTATTAGGATATGTCGAAAGGGATTAATGGGGAATGGTATGCAAGTACCATTTATACAAGGAGATCATAATATGTAAAAGAAATTGGTTTTTAAAGAGTAGGGAGGACGGTATATGGAAGAGGGGGAAGTCCGAACGATCAAGAACGACATTGCAGAGATCAAAGAAGCTGTCAAAGATGTATCAGCAGTCGTAAATGATATGCGAGTGCTGTTAGCAGGTAACTATGTCACTAAACGGGACTTTGAGGAGTTCAAAAAAAGATCCGAATCTGACCGTCGGTGGTGGTCTGGTTTTGTCATAGCTTTGGCAGGAGTATTTGCGGCAATAGTAAATATATTTTGGATACATTAGTTTGGAAGGAAGTTGAATAATGTGAAAGCAAAAGAATCTGCCAAGTAAGAACAGGCAGATTCTTTTGCTTCCTAAAAATCATCTGAGGGATAAATATTAGTCTAACAAGTTTAAAGGCTTGTGCATAACGTATTATAAGAAACATTGAGAATTTTGACACCACCAAAATATAGAGGAGGTGATTCTCTGAAGATCTTATCCTTGACCAATGAATTTGAAAATGAAAGCTTTGGTGGTGCTGGAACAGCGGTTACAGGAATCGTTCATATGCTTGATCGTAAGGGTGTTCAACAAACCCTGATAGTACCACGTAGTGATTGGAACGTACCAGGCTGGGCTTTACAAGGACAACGGATTAAAGTCCTGGGATTACCTCGTAACAGCCATTATTTTGGTTCTCTAGGGATGATTAAGGCTGATGTGGTGTGTCAGCAATTTCCAGAAATTTGTCAGAGGTGGGATGTTATTCATAGCCATGCTATTAATTTTACACCTTTAGTGTATACCCTGTCCCAAGGAGTTATTCCGATTTTATATTCAGTATATTCTTTTTTACGCAGAGAGTTGGGAGATTCACCAGAGCCTGAGTTACAAGCGCAATTCAAAATACAAGAAGAGCTACTCATGCGTTGTCAACGCATTCAACTCATAAGTCAGAGCGAAAGACAATATTTAGCAAGCCGTTTCCCGGAGTATCTTCCCAAAACTGAGGTTTTGCCAATCGGTATCACTATACCTTTAGAGCGTTGGCGACAAGGGAATCTGAATGAGTTACTATATGTCGGAAGGTTACTGGATTATAAAGGAATTGAGGATCTAATTAAGGCTTTGTCAATTAGGCAGAGTAGCGGACAACAAATTAGCTTAAATATTGTAGGTAAGGGAACAGAGGCCTATGAGAAGTTTTTAAGGCAGATTATTCGGTCACTATATCTTGATAACTATGTTCATTTTCATGGCCGTAGGTCCAGTTCAGAGGTGCGGAGATGGATGGCAAATTCTACAGGTCTAGTTGTTCCTAGTCGGCGTGAAGCTTATGGATTGGTGGCTTTAGAGGGAATGGCAATTGGGACGCCGATCATAGCCTCAAATGCTGGAGGCCTATCAGAAGTTGTAGCGAACGCTTGCGCCTTAACCTTCGAAGTAGGTAATGTTGTGCAGTTGTCAGAGGCTCTGGCAAGCCTAATAGATAACCCATCCCTTCAAAAGACACTCTCACTCAGGGGACTTAAGAACGCGTTAAACTATGAGTGGAGTCAGCTTGTACCGAGATATTTGCAACTCTTGGAGAGGTGTCAGATAGACAAAAACTGACATAAGATATATCAGTTATTGCAATAGAGGGGATGGGAGAACGTAATGTGGGAGCAAAAACAGGTTTTGGTCACAGGAGCAGGGGGATTTATTGGCAGCCATTTGACGGAGGCCCTGGTCAAAGCAGGAGCAAAGGTTCGTGTCTTTATTAGATATAACTCTAGAGATGGTCGCGGGAACCTGGAGGACTTAGAGTCCAGGCTACTTGACCAAATCGAAATAGTTGCAGGAGACTTACGTGATGCGGATGTAATCGAACGAACTGTTAAGGGATGTGATGCTGTTTTTCATCTAGGTGCCTTGGTGGGAATCCCGTATTCTTATAAAAATCCTCGAGAGGTTGTTGAAACAAACATCTTGGGAACATTTAATATTTTGACGGCAGCACGGGATCATGGAGTGGAGCGAGTCGTACACACTTCAACAAGTGAAGTCTATGGATCCGCACTCTATGTTCCTATAGACGAGTCTCACCCTCTTCAAGGTCAGTCCCCATATTCGGCCAGCAAAATTGGGGCAGATAAATTAGCCGAGAGTTTCTATGCCTCTTTCGATTTGCCGGTCGTAACCGTAAGACCGTTTAATTGTTATGGGCCGCGTCAATCCGCTCGGGCCGTCATACCGACGTTAATTACGCAGGCTTTAGCTTGTAAGGAAATACGTCTAGGCAATACGGAAACGTTGCGTGACTTTACGTTTGTCACGGATACGGCTGAAGGCTTTATGAAAGCAGCTCAGAGTCAAGAGGGGTTTGGAAAGGTCATAAATCTTGGTTCAGGAAGGGAAATTTCAATTGGTCAACTAGCCCAGATTATTATTATGACCATTCAGAGTACGGCGGAAATCGTAGTGGACGAGGTGCGAGTTCGCCCGAGTCGCAGCGAGGTTAGCCGTCTTTTAGCCGATAATCGCTTAGCCAAAGAAACGATTGGGTGGGAACCTCGGGTGTCACTGGAAGAAGGGGTCAGAAGAACGGTTGCTTGGATTGCCAGCCATATGAATCGTTTTCAGATTGGCAAATACCAAATTTAAAAGGTAAGGGGGATATTATGCAAACTATTATTTTAGCGGGAGGTAGAGGGTCGCGTTTAGATCCATATACCCGAGTTTTGCCCAAGCCCCTTTTTCCCATTGGGGACAAACCGATAGCGGATATTCTTGTAAATCAACTAAAATGTGCGGGTGTTAACGAGATAATTATGTGTTTAGGATATCTGGCAGATTTTATCAAACTTTACTTCCAGGATGGCAGTCATTTTGGCCTCGATATTCGTTATTCCATTGAAACAGCTCCACTAGGCACAGCTGGTCCTTTGAAAATTGTGGCAGATTTAGAGGATGATTTTTTAGTAGTCAATGGAGATGAATTAACCACCTTGGACTTTGGAGCGCTGTATAGACACCACATTACGAACCAAGCAGATATGACGGTCGCTGTACACAAGAAGGCCGTTTACTCAGCATTTGGAGTCTTAGAGATTAAGGATGGTCAAGTGACTGCCTATTCAGAAAAACCAACCCTGAATTATTGGGCCAGCATGGGGATATATGTGATTAATAAACGAGTTCTTTCATTGATTCCAGAAAATAAACGCTTTGACATGCCGGATCTAGTGCAATTGCTCCTTTCAGAACATGCACTAGTTATGAGTTATGAAAGTGAGGACCTTTGGTTTGACATTGGGACACCGTCTGATCTTGAAAAGGCTAAAGAGGTTTTTAAAGAGTTAAAGCTCCCTTGACCAGAAACCTTCCCCTGAAAGGTGTGAATAAGGGCATGAGAAAGGTATTAATTTTAGGAGGGGCAGGAATGTTAGGGCATACCTTGTTTCGCTATCTATCTACAGATGAAAAGCTAGACGTCTATACTACAGTACGCACTGCAAAGGACTTTTCAGGTTGGTTGCCGACAAATTGGATGAAGAAAGTGCATAGTGATATCGATGTTCTAAATTCGGATAGCTTAACAAAGGTTTTCTCGTCTGTGTCACCAGACCTAGTGGTGAATTGTATCGGAGTAATAAAGCAAGTACCCAAGGCCCAAGACCCATTAGCTACGATTACGACAAATGCACTTTTACCTCGCAGACTGGCTTTGATTTGTAGTGCTGTAGGTTCGCGCTTAATTCATGTCAGCACAGATTGTGTCTTTGATGGAATGAAAGGTGGATATTTAGAAGGGGATATTGCTAATGCCGATGATCTTTATGGCAGAACAAAATTTCTCGGTGAAGTAGCTTACCCTCATTGTGTCACTCTACGCACTTCCATTATCGGGCATGAATTGAAAGGTAACTATGGTTTAGTCGAATGGTTTCTTAGTCAAGAAAAAAAAGTGATTGGCTTCCGTCAGGCTATTTATTCTGGTCTTCCAACCATTGAATTAGCCCGCATTATTCGTGATTATGTAATTCCTAATTCTAAAATATCGGGACTTTTCCACATATCTTCAGAACCAATTTCCAAATACGAGTTGCTGAAGCTCATCAAGGTTCAGTACAACAAAAACGTGGAAATCGAAGCAGAGGATAGTTTTAGACTCGATCGATCGTTAGACTCAACACGCTTCCGCTTGCTAACTGGTTATATTCCACCAGCGTGGCCAGACTTAGTACGCGGAATGCACTCGGATTATTTAGAAGGCCCCTATCAAAAACGGTAAGGCCAAGGGGGATAAAAATGAAGATTTTAGATAACAAGGTTATTGTAATTACCGGTGGCACAGGTTCTCTTGGTAAGGTGTTAATCCGTCGGCTCTTAAATAAGGATCTGGGTTCCCTTAAGAAAATTATTATCTTTTCGCGTGACGAAGCTAAACAGCATGCTATGCGAATCGAATATCAGAATAAACAAAATGCTACCGATGAAGTGATCTATGACAATTTTGCTCGACTCATCGAATTCAGAATAGGGGATATCCGGGATTATCATTCTGTTTGCGCCGTGTTGAGGGAAGCAGATATCGTCATTAATGCGGCAGCGCTTAAACAGGTCCCTTCGTGCGAATATTTTCCCTTTGAAGCAGTCAAAACCAATGTAGTTGGTGCGGAAAACATTATCCGAGCTATTCGTGAAAATAACCTAAAAATTGAAACCGTAGTGGGAGTTTCTACAGATAAAGCTTGTAAGCCGGTAAATGCTATGGGGATAACAAAAGCCTTGCAAGAGCGGATCTTTATCGCAGCAAATGTTACACTGCCCAAGACAAGATTTGTATGTGTGCGTTATGGTAATGTGCTGGCCTCAAGGGGGTCTGTAATTCCTCTGTTTCATGAACAAATTAAGCAGGGTGGGCCTGTAACTATTACAACCAAAGAAATGACAAGATTTTTGTTGCCTTTAGAGAGTGCGGTGGACACCATTTTTGCTGTCCTAAAAGGTGCGGAGCCTGGTGAAATATTTATTCCAAAGATCCCCGCAGCCCTTATTGAAGATGTTGCCAAAGCTTTGATGGGAGACCGGCAAATCCTGATAAAATACACTGGAATTCGTCCTGGAGAAAAAGTTCATGAAATTATGATTTCTGAAGAAGAGGCTTGGAGAACTATTGATCGTGGTGATTATTATGCTATTAAGCCTATGCTCCCAGAACTGATAAAAGCAGAACCCAGCCAGCGGGCGCTGTCCAAGGAGTATAGTTCAGGTGATTTCCTCATGACTTTTGTAGAAACGGTAGCCTTATTGCATAAGCATCATTTATTAGTGGGTCAAGAAAAGCAAGAAGCTGAGGAATTTTTACGATGAAAAAGAAATATAGGATTGCTTGTATTTGTCAAATCTATAACGAGCTTTGCAAAGACAACCTTGAACGGTTTGTAAACTATGTTTTGCCGGCAGTGGATGATCTCGTTCTCTATGATGACGGCAGTACAGATGGCAGCTATGAATATATGCTTAAACAAACTACTCATGTCATCAGAGGGACCAAAAATGATTTTGTCAATGAGCGAAGTCATAAGCAACTTCTGCTCGAAGAGGCCTTAAAGCTGAATCCGGATTTTATTTTGTGGTTGGATGCAGACGAAGTATTAACCGCCAATGCAGCTGAGAAGCTTCAGGAATTGTGTGCACTTTGTGATGAAAACCACTATGATGCGGTGAATATGCATGAATTAAATCTATGGCGTAGCTATTCGTGGCAAAGGTTAGACAGTTTATATGATAAAGGGTGGTTTTGTCGTCTCTGGCGAGTTGTCCCCGGTATTTGCTTTAAGGATACAAAACCTGGACTCCACCAACCCCTTTTTCCTTCGACGATTCGTACCGTGATGTGGACTCTTGATCTTCAAGTATTGCACTATGGTTTTTCGTCGAAGCAACGCTTAGCCTATAAATATCTGATATACAGGTCTCACGGACAGCGCGGTTATGATATGCTTGATCGCTTAATTAGTGAGGAAAAGCTTGTTGTAGCAAAAGTACCTCCGGACCTCTTCCCGGAGGGCCTCTATCTGGATGACGACGAGCCGAAACCTTTGACCTTTGCGGAGTCCTTAGCATATGTTGAGGAATACGGGGAAGAGGTGTTCAGACCTAGATTTTCCATTGTGTGTTTAGTCTATAAGAGTGTCGAATGGCTGAAATTTGTTTACGAGCAGGTTTTTAAATATACGGATATGACAGATAAAGAGTTTTTCTTTGTTGCTAATGATGCTAATCCTACGGTGCTTAGCTATTTAAGGGATAACTATATACCGCATTATATTTTCACGAATACTCCTCAGCAGCAACAGGAATGGTACGTTAATAATGTTTACCGTGCTTATAATTTCGCGGCCAGCAAGGCTCAAGGAGATTTCGTTATATTCATAAATTCGGATATGGCGTTTACCCCGGGATGGTTAGATAATCTATGGCAGGCTTATAATGGAGAAAACTGTGTTACATCCCGATTAGTAGAGTCAGGCAAGTTGCGCAGTGGTCAATACGGTGTGGAGAAAGACTTTGGCAGAGATTATTCGTCGTATCGAGAAAGTGAGTTTCAACAGTATGCCTATGATCTGATTGAGTCTAGATTGTTAGATGGCGGCCTGTTTATGCCTCTATTAATACGTAAAAAACATTTTGAACAGGTTGGAGGCTATCCAGAAGGACAGGTTGTCCTGGGAAGTGATTTTAATAATCCAGTCATTGCTCGTTGGGGAGAAGCTTGTATATCAGGAGATACTGTCTTGATGCTGAAACTCCAGACAATCGGAATAAAGCATCAAACCGCTTTTAACAGTCTGGCTTATCATTTTCAATGGGGGGAATTGGACAGTACAGGAACCTCCGTAGCTGTATCAAAAGAGATAAAGATTGCGGTCTGTCATGATTTCGTCTCAGGATCACTAGGGGAAAAGCTACTATGGGATTTCTTCGGTGAATCCTTACCTGCTTCAGTAAGCATAGATAGGCATATAGTTGGGCCCGAAGAAGATTATACAGAAAAGGCTCGAAGATATATTACAGAACATTATCCAGAAGTAGAAGTAATTCTCCAAAATGCCACGTTCATGAATATTGTCGATCAATCACGCTACACTATAGCATTTTTGCAGGATGATTTTAGATCTGTGGGTATGCCAAATACTCAGCAAGAGGAAAACTTGCGACAGGCTAATAAACTGGTTGCAAATTCTATCCAAACAGCATTGTCTTATCCAGAGTATGATTTTGAGATAATTTCTGGTGGCGTGGATTTGGAATTTTTTAAGCCGATGAATAAAGAGGAGGTTCGCCAGGAATTCTGTTTTGGAACAGAACGAATAGGAATCTTTGTCGGGGACTTTTCCGAGGTCAACGGTTGGAGAAAAGTACGGGCCTTTATTGAAGGACATCCGGAAATAACTTGGATTATTGTTTCTAAAACGATTGAACCATTTATAGCGGCTAATGTAAGACTCTTTTATCAAGCACCTCAGACTCTACTGGTTAAACTTCTTAACTGTGCAGATTTCCTTATTAATGGTTCACCAATAGAGAATCGATGTCAGGGGACTATTGAAGCCTGTTTATGTGATGTACCTTTGATTATGTGTGAGAAAGGAATTTTTAAGGATTTGTTACCAGAAGAGCAGGCTCAGTGCGGAATTTTTGGAGAGGATTTTGAATGTGCTCTCCAAGAATTGCCTAAACGTTCGTTTACTCCTAGGCAGGTTATGCTGGAGAAGAATATTACTTCCCATGATTCGATGCACAGGTGGCAGCGTTTGCTGACAGCTGTCTTTAAAGAACTTATGTTTAATAAAGTTAACGCTAAAAGAGAAGTGCGGCATAAAGTATCAATCATCATAACAACATTTCAGAGAACACATTTGTTAAGGTGGGGACTCTATTCTTTGTCCCAACAGACAATGCCCTTTGAGTTTGAAACAATTGTTGTCAATGATGGCTTGCTAGATGAAACTGAGGAAATCTGCAACGAGTTCAAAGAAAAGCTCAATTTGAAATATATCTTTACGGGACAGAGAAATCTTCAGGGTGACCTAGTTTGGAGAGTGCCCGGCTTCGCGATTAATATTGCGGTGAAGCAATCCTCTGGGGATATTTTAGTTATGTGTTGTGCCGAGATGCTCCATGTTAACCATACTATAGTCAAGCTTACTAAACCTATTTTAGATAAACCTAAATTATTGGGTATTCCGACTGGAAAAGATGACCGTAATGGCGATCTACTAGAGTGTATCAATAAAAATAACGGGTCTTTTGACATGGCTACGTTCAATAGTTGTATAGATTTAGATATTAGAATGCCATTTCTGATGGCCTTACATCGTAGTCAATTTATGGAGATTGGGGGTTATGATGAAGATTTTATAGGAATTGCATATGATGATCGGGATTTCATTGATCGATTATTAGCCAATGGTTGCCAGTATTGTCAGACTGATGCCCTAACGGCCCATTTGTATCATCCCAGAGCTGAAGGTTATTATCAAGGCGGAGGTCCCCCTGAATGGAACTATAATAAAAATTTATACTTCTCCAGAAAAGGAAAAATTGTGAGAAATGAAGGGAAAGAGTGGGGATCCTCTTAGAAACAAGAACACTTTGATAAAGCCAATCATATAATGGAGTAGAGGGACAACTTAAGAGCTGTTCTATCAAAAAATAAGGGGGAAAAGTAATGCTCGAAATGGATCAACAAGGGCTAGGACCAGATGATGAGCTCCTTCTGGAAATACAAGGATGCGTTAAACAATGCAAACCAAAGTGGGTTTTTTGTCCATGTCCAAAGGGTGGTCAAGGACTTGTTGAAGACAGCTTGTTTGTTGTTAGACGTCATAAAATTTTCTGGGTTGTTCAGATTTGTAAGACAGGTGCTATAGCCTTTAGAGAAGTTTCACCGCAGTTTATGGAAATTTTTTCTGAGATTATAGTAGGGGCTACGAGAATTTTTGTTGAGTTTGATCGTTGCCATAGGATTAAAGAATGGATTTCCATCCAAGACAAAGAATGCTGTCCAGATAAACTCCCCAAAGATATGTGCAAAGATAATTTTTGTCAGGCTGACATCTATTAAGAGTTGTAACAAAACTTTTTGAAGGATCCCCTATAACTCATCAATAAGAATCACGTGGTAATATTCATGCGCAGAGTTGATGCCTCATCGGCTGGAGGTGTCAGCTCTGTTTTTAACAGTACCCATTTACTGAAACCGAAGAGAATGGGGCTGTAACCAAAACTTAGTCCAAAAAGTCGCCTGAACCATTATGGTTAGGCGACTATTCAAATAATATAGCAAAAACGGAATAATATAAGGGAAGTATAAACAATATTACATAGTTATGGAGTAATTGCCAGTGCCTAAGAAAAGGCAAAAAGTTCATGATAAAAAGTATTTATTCCCTATATGCAAAACCAATTAACCCTTCAAATAAGCATTGAGAGCTTAATTCCAAACGATCATGTAGTTCGTGTTGTCAATAAAGCCGTTGACCAAATGAACCTAAAGCCAATACTAGCCAAATATCCTGGAGGTGGACGTTCAAGTTATAATCCAGTCATGATGATTAAGCTTCTGGTTTATTCCTATACCGACAAGATCTTCTCTTGCAGAAGGATTGCTAAAGCAGCCCGTGAAAATCG
Source organism: Desulfosporosinus shakirovi (assembly GCF_020595055.1). Classification (GTDB taxonomy): domain Bacteria; phylum Bacillota; class Desulfitobacteriia; order Desulfitobacteriales; family Desulfitobacteriaceae; genus Desulfosporosinus; species Desulfosporosinus shakirovi. The sequence continues at coordinate 25,936 of NZ_JAJDOO010000047.1, forward strand.
TTTCCGCAGTGAACGTATGAAAGAAACAATCCTTAAGGTCTTTGCTGAAGTTGTAGCTCTGTTGGTGCGAGAGAATTACATAAAATCAGAGAACTACCTTTTGGATGGCACAAAGATCGAGGCTAATGCCAATAAATATAGCTGGGTCTGGGGTAAAGTGACCAAGCGATATAAAGAAGCCTAATGGAGAAATGCCGGGAGTTATTCAAAGAAATCGATAAAATTAACGAGGAAGAAAATAGCGATTATGGAGATTCTGACTTAGAAGAATTCGGTAACGGGAAACCCATTGATTCAGGGGCCATTGAAGAAGCAGTCCGGAAAATTGACGAAAGTCAGGCAATTTCACGTGCTTTCAACAAACTATGGAGTGATGCCGGGCTTCCGACAGAATGTAACCCTAAACCAAGAGCATACGATTTCAGGCATCATTTTGCTTTTGCAAATATCAACAGATGGGTCGAAAATAGAATCAATGTTAACGGGATGCTTCCATACTTGATGAATCACATGGGGCATTCGAGTATTGATAGTACTTTTTACTACATACATCTTATCCCGGGAATTTTTCGGAGTATATTCCGAAATGACAAAAGCCCTGCAACAGTGGACAAGGGGTAGAGGCTTCTCTCTATTTCCACTGTTCTTATGATCATTGATTTCAGCCTTTTGGGCGTGGAGTAAACCGACCGACTCTCCCAGTCAGGCCCAAGAATTTCTTTAGATTTTTTTGAGCCAATCGACTTGTGTAGTCAATTGACCGACCTTTTTATATAAGCTATCGTTTTCCCGCTCCTGATCATTGACTTTCTCCTGTAACACCTTGTCCTTTTTATTATCAAATACATTGGGTGCATTAGCCAAAAATTCATTCTTCCAGTTCCGTAGCTGGTTAGGCGCTATCTCATGGGTGCTGGCGATTTCGTTTAGTTCTTTTTCCCTCGCAAAACCTCCAAAACTATCTCCGCCTTAAATTCTGCGCTAAATACTCTTATCTTCATCAAAAATAAACCTGCTTTCTTTAGTGGTTTTATTATATCAGGTTCATTATCTTTTCAGAAAATCTTGTCGAGTTTTCTTAGACCAGTATAATCCAATGATTTCATATACTTTTCCATAAGCTATACTATACATATGAGTTTCGAATAAAAGCACCGGAAATCGTATCCGCAGGGATGCAACAACCAGTGCTTTTGTCATATCTCCTCCTTATCAGGAGTGTATATGAAATATCTAAATTTTATAATGCCCCTTTTTCAAAATGTCCTTGACAAGGGGACGACTTTAAAACTTAGTTTCGTTACGGCCCCTTCTCTTCGGTTCAGATTTTAGTTTTATAAAGTTATTAATGATTGTCTGAATGGTCAATTTGGTTCGGGAAGGTGAGTCGGAGTTGAATCAAAATGGTCATTTTTTCTTGCAGGGTTGTAAAGGTACATTCTTCAAGGGGCCCATCTTGCAGAGGTAGATGGTCAAGTGCATCGTCCAATTCGTTAATTTGACTGAAAAGCAGTTGGCAGGTTGGTAGTTGGTTATAAAATTTCTGGCTCAGGATGTTAAACTCCTTATGATCACATGATCTAATATGGTCTTTGCATGAACAACCTGAAGAATGCGACGTTGATTTAGCAAATCCATATTCACGCAATTGATCATAATGGATAGGTGCAAACATAAGGTGTTTCCCTAGGTCAATAACACATGAAATGGGTATATCCACGACGAAATCTTTCATTATACCTGATACCGTGGTTGAAGTTTGATGCAACGCTTCTGAATATTGAATATCCTTGCGCACAAGACCTCCTAGAAACAACTTGGGAGTATCGTGTGGTATACCAGGTTCACTTGGAATGCAATTAAAGAAGCGGCTCTGTGTTATTTTTAAACTTTTTTTAATCATTTTGATATCTATTGCTCTTGTGGGCAAAGTAATAATCGACTCCGCGGGGATTGATACCGTCACCACGACCGAATGTGGACCCGATTTCTCAAATTGTAGAGGAGTACACATTTGTAGTGTTGCGGTACTTAGAAAAGTCGGATTTGGAGAGACTGGCAGAATTGGTTGAGGGCACACTATTGGGGTTGGAATCTCTCGAACCCAAGTAGGGATAAAAGGAGCAGGCTGTGTCCACTGATGTGGACAAGGAGGATAATATTTGTTGTCAGTCAATGTTTGTTCTTCCTTTCTTATAAAAAATAGGATTAATAAAATCGATCTCAAATTAACTGGTGATAGCCTTATTTTTCAGACTTCTTAGGACGTTTGAGGGGATGAAAGTTACTTCCCGTAAGGCTAATTCACTATATGAATAAGATATGTAATTAAAGGAAAATAGTTACATAATAGAAGATAAGTTACAAAAGTTGGCGTGGCAATAAATAACCCAAATTAGGTGGTTAAAAGCAAAGCATATATGCTTAATTTGACAAAGAGTTTGTCTAAGAACACTTTCCAGTTACGGGGGTTAGAATGAGTAACGCTCTCGGTAAATACCTCGATCTATGATATTGGTACAGTAGATGTTCTAATTGGGGCTTGCCACCCAAACCCAGATTCATCTTAACAGACCAAAATCTCGCTGTTTTCCTGATTCAATTTTGGTAAAAATTGGGCATTACTACCAGCGTAAAGGGTTTGTCAACAGAGCCGATACCTCATCTAGGTGTCGGCTCTATTTGTAACAGTATTGTACTCTTGAAGACACTTTAAAGGAAAACTAGCTATGCAAATATTTAGTAACCAAAAAAGGACATGAACAATACAATAAATAAATCCATAATTTGGAGGGATGGGAGATATATGCCTTATATTACGACGGGTTTGTTGTCTAACGCCTCGTTCGAAGGCGTCAGACAGAGTTCAACGCTCTCAGTAAACATCTCGAATGATGATACGTCTAACGTCGCAATTCAAATTGAGGGATTTTTCGAAAGCGGAACCTCAAGAGTGAAGTATGTTGAAGAGTTTTTTACTCTTACAGCAGGAACAGTGCTTTTAAAGAATTATTTCATCCCATTTAATGCCTTTGAGTTTATATTTTTTGTTAGCTCGCAGGCTGTAGAAATCTCTGTAGGAAGCAAAGATGACACTGGAAGTCTCTCTTTAGTTCGTTTGGAAGTAACCGAAGAGGTCGTCTGAATGGTAACAAAATCGGACAAGAACAATACAATATATAAACCATAATCAAGGAGGTAAGACAAAATATGCCTAATTTGACAACGGGTTTGTTTGATAACACCCCGGTAGCGGGTGTTAGACCGAGTTCAACACTTTCGGTAAACATCTCAAATGATGATACAGTTACTGTAGATGTTCAAATTCAAGGGTTCTTTCAAAGTGGAACGACAAAAGTTTTGTATGTGCAAGAACAGTTTACCCTTAATGCAGGTAGTGTAGCCCAGAGAACCTATTTTGCTCAGTTTGATGCTTTTGAATTTCAATTTGAGGTAAGTTCAGACGCTGTAGAAGTCACTGCTTGGGGGAAAGACTCAGCGGGAAATCTGACTACAGCCCACCGGGTGGTTGCTCAAGAAGTTGACTCATTTTAACGAAAAAAAAATTAATAATGTAAGGAGACGAGAACATGGCTGAATTAACTACTGGATTGATTGAAAATACGCCGGTCAATGAAATAAGACCAACTTCAACATTCACAGTGAAAATTACTAATGATGATATAATTGCTGCTACAGTTTTCATTGAGGGTTTTTTTGTGACAGGGATTACAAAAACACTGTATGTTTTGGAGTTATTCATTATGGATCCAGGTGAAGTAGCAGAAAGAGTTTATTTCGCGCAGTTTGATGAATTTGAATTTCAGTTTGTAACTAGCTCTGATGCAGTGGAGATCTCTTGTTGGGGAAAAGATGCTGACGGTAATTTGGTTGCAGCCCATCGTTTAGTAGCTGCAGAACTCGACACAATTGGGCCTGATGGAATCACAGGAGCAACAGGAGCAGCAGGAGCAACAGGAGCAACAGGAGCAACAGGAGCAGCAGGAGCAACAGGAGCA
>NZ_JAJDOO010000048.1 GCF_020595055.1 Desulfosporosinus shakirovi
CTTTCGAGTTTCTCTCATTGGCTGTCCTTGTTGTTTAGTTTTCAAAGACCATGGTCATTCTCTCGCGCCCCTTAGGCCGAATTTACATCTTAGCATTTCCAACTCTCGTTGGCAACAACTAATTTATTCTGACCATATTTAACTACTGTATATTTAATTCAATTTTTAGCAGCTAATTTTGCGGCACTCGGATATATTAACATTTGATTATTGCATTGTCAACCGTTATTTCGAGTTATTTGACTTCAAAAGTCATTTTTTCATCATTAAGAGTCATTTTTTAAATTCCAGTTCACATTTATTACTAGAGTAAAATTCTTCGTAGATATTAATAAGATGTCTACTATAACCGAATCGCTGAAAGTCAGCGATTCGGTTATAGTGTTAACAAGCTTCCTTGACAAGTTTATGCTTCAAATTTAATCAGATAGTAGTTTTTCTTGCCTCGGCGAATAACGAGATACTTTCCGTCTAACCGCTCTAACTCGGAAACAGTTGATCCTACATTGCTATGACGAATATCATTAATATAGATAGCCCCCCTCTCTATCGCCTCCCTGGCCTGACGTTTGGAAGACACAGCTCCCACTTGAACTAATGCATCAACTAAACTTGTTTCAGAAGCTTGGATGGTTGCTGAAGGCACATCGCTAAATCCCTCTTCAATTTCCACAGCAGTCAGATTTCCAAGTCCTCCCCCGAAAAGAGCATTTGAGATTTTCTCTGCCCGATCGAGTGCTTCCTGTCCGTGAACCAGCTTTGTTACATCCTCCGCCAAAGCACGCTGAGCCCTTCTCTTTTCAGGCTCCTTTTCTACCCCTTGTGCCAGTTCATTAATTTCTTCAATAGATATGAAGGTGAAATACTTTAGGAACTTAACAACATCTTGGTCATCTGTGTTCAACCAAAACTGATAAAACTTATAGGGAGACATCTTTTCCTGATCTAACCAAACGGCTCCTCCTTCAGTCTTCCCGAACTTGGTTCCATCACTTTTGGTAACTAGAGGTAAAGTTAGTCCGTGCATTTCTTTTTCTTGATTCGCAGTCCGACGAATTAAATCAATTCCAGATGTAATATTACCCCATTGGTCGCTTCCACCGATCTGCATCTCACATCCGTACATTTCATTTAGTTTTAAGTAGTCGTAGGATTGCAGAATCATATAGCTGAATTCTGTGAAAGATATGCCCTTGCTCAAACGCGACTCAACTGAGTCTTTAGCAAGCATCGCTCCCAAAGGAAAGTTTTTGCCTATATCTCGGAGAAATTCAATCACATGGAGAGAACCCAGCCAATCATAATTATTTGCAAGTATCGCAGGATTGTCCTTGGTTTCAAAATCTAAGAATCGTCCAAATTGATTCTTAATCTTTTGAGCCCACTGTTCAACAACTTCTTGGGGGTTTAGGGTCCGTTCCGATGCTTTGCCGCTTGGATCACCAATTAGTCCCGTCCCACCTCCTACTAAGGCAATTGATTTATGCCCGGCAAGTTGAAACCTCCTTAAAACTAAAAGTGGCAGCAAGTGTCCAATGTGCAAGCTGTCAGCGGTTGGATCGAATCCACAATACAGTGCCATCTGCCCCTTGGCTAACCTTTTACGCAATGCATCCTCATCTGTGTGTTGATAGACTAGTCCTCGATCCTTTAACTCCTTAAAAATGTCCATTTACTTATCCTCCTTTTATTATTCATTTAATATGGCGCGATTGGCATCTTATATCCCCATCTACAGTTCGCCAAATATGAAACTTGGCTTAATAACGAGGAAATCCCCCAACACAAGGTTGAGGGACGAAAACACTTCCGCGGTACCACCCACATTGAATCCCGTATTTCACGGAAATCCAGCTTAATCAGCGATAACGGGCTGACCCGAGGGTTTTATCTCCTAGTCCTGAGGTGTAACTCTTGGTTTCTGGGTCGGTTTGCACCTATTACCGACTCTCTGTTGCCTTCCGCCAAGTTTCTTCTCAATCATACCATTGACATTATAAACATAATCTAATCTTAATATATTATACAGTTTCTCTAGCTTGCTCGCAACTTCCAACTCTTAAAAATGTCTCACGAAACAGCGTAGAAACGGCCCCTAATCATTTCAATTTCCTTGTCACAGTAAAAGTATGATATAATTCTAGAAAATTAAATAGTGTCTAGCGCCTCATTCTTTTATTTACAGGAGGTTGTCCTAATGCCATCATCCAGAAAACCAAGTGGTTCTCAGCGCCGCAAACGCCCCTCTAAACGTCGTCGGATTATTCTCTTATCGATTACGTCCTTTATTTCACTTATTATAGCAGGCTTGGCAATTTTTGTGATCGTTGCCGCAGCCGGCACCCCAAAATGGGACCCAGCCTTACTAGGTGACGCCAAACAATCCTCATATGTTTACGATAAGGATGGCGTTGAGTTTGCTCTATTGCATGGATATGAAAATCGTCAAACTGTCGAGTATTCAGATATCCCTGACATTGTTAAGAAAACGTTCATAGCGGTCGAGGACAAACGCTTTGAGCAACACTTTGGTGTTGATCCCATTCGAATTATTGGCTCTGCTCTAAACGATATCCGGACCAGAAGCACCAGAGAAGGGGCTAGCACTATAACTATTCAGCTTGCCAGTAATGCCTTTATCGCAAGCCCTAACGATACTAAATTTATCCGAAAGTTTCAGGTAAAAATTCAAGAAGCGATTCTTGCCATTCAACTCGAACGAGAATACACAAAAGAAGAAATCCTAACCTTTTACCTTAATAAAATTTTCCTTGGTGAATCCTCATTTGGAATCCAAGCTGCTGCTAAAACCTATTTTGGTAAAGATCTGAAGGATTTAACCCCTTCAGAAGTTGCTTTATTGGCGGGGCTACCACAGGCTCCTAGTCAATACAATCCTTATATTCATCCTGATGACGCCAAAGCTCGACGCACTATCGTCCTTGGAGTAATGCTGGATGCCGGGATAATTTCCTCTGAAGAGTATAGTAAAGAAAAGGATGCGCCTTTTGCCTATGTTGATTCCATGAAAGAAAGCCGCGGAGGGGCACAGAAAAACGAACTAACCACTGCCAGTTACAAGTTTCCATACTTTGTGGATTACGTTATAGAAGAACTTGAAACCAATTACGATTTAACCCCTGAACAAATCTTCAGTGGTGGGTTGCATATTTATACAACGGTTAATCCGAAAATCCAAAGTGCCGCTGAGGCTGCTTTTGCTGACTCGGCTAATTTCCCTCAAGGTATTAATAACACGAAAGTCGAAGGTGCTATAACAGTTATTGAACCTTCAACCGGGGAAATCCAAGCAATGGTCGGCGGACGGGATTATACACCCCGAGGACTGAACAGGGCATGGCAATCCAAACGACAACCTGGGTCAACTATAAAACCATTAGTCGTTTACGGTCCAGCTATCGAAAAAGGGGGATATTTCCCCGGTACCGTCCTTGATGATATGCCAGTAAGCTATAACGGCGGAAACGGTAAATCTTGGTCGCCAACTAACTTTGATACAGCAACTAAAGGGTGGAAGGGTCTTATAACCATGCGTTATGCTGTTGAACAATCAGTCAACATCTATGCCGTTAAACTCTTGGATCTTATTGGAATTGATTATGGTTGGGCATTTGCTAAAAACAATCTCGGACTCCCTCTTGCACCAGAAGACCGAGTTTTAAGCCTCGCTTTAGGTACTACCCATGTCAGCACACAAGACATGGTTGCGGCTTATGGGGTTTATGCCAACAACGGAGTTAGCATCACTGATCATGCAATAGTAGAAGTAACAGACGCCAAGGGGAACGTCGTAATTTCTCCCAAAATAACTAAAAACCGGGTTATGAAGGAAACAACTGCTTATATTATCAACAGTATGTTACGCAGCGTTGTAACCAGCGGCACCGGAGTTAGCGCCCAAATAGGAAACTGGGCTGTTGCCGGCAAAACCGGTACGTCTTCGTTACCTGATAACCTTAATAATAAGACAGGAAATACAGATGCGTGGTTTGCCGGATATACCCCTAACTACGCAGGGGTGGTTTGGATGGGTTATGATTCTAACCCTGACCTAGATAAGAATGGAACGCCGGGACCGTATTATTTGCGCAGTGTGTATGGTGGCGGCTTTCCTGCCCAAATTTGGAAGAAGGTCATGACAGCGGCACATGAAGGGCTTCCTGTGCAATCGAAATTTGAACAACCCGCAGGAATTGTCAGTGGCTCCTTTGATATGAAGTCCGGGCTCCTTCCCAGCAGTTTAACCCCTTCAGAATTTGTCTCCACTGAAATAGCAGCCCAAGGAAGTTTACCTACGCGGATCAGTGACGTCTGGATTCAAAAGGATGTCGACGCCGATCATCCGAATATGTTAGCTTCTCCGAACTCGCAGAATACCATTACGAAAACCTTCTTGAATTTACCCAATCGGGATCCGTCTTGGACATGGCCTTCCAATGAGGCACCCTATAAACTGCCTACGGCGTTGGCCCCTGATCCGGTTACAGATGAGATTCCCGATCCAGATCTTTCCCCTCCACAAGATGATCTTCCGCAGGACACCTCCCTTCCGGTGCCCGTGCTTGGAGAGGTAAATTATGATGCAAAAACCTCACGTGTGACCATTCCAATAATGAACCTATCAGGAAACGATAAATATTCCGCGGTTATTCATATTCAACGACCAGGCCAGCCCATCGGAAGCATACCTATTAACAATTCTAAGGGATCCCTCACTTTCTCACTAGCGATAAACGACAAAGCCCCCAGTCCCGGCTCTTATTACTTCCGTGCCTCTTTTAAAGATCCGAAGGAATCAAAGATCGGTCCGTCTTCCAACACTGTTAAATTAATCTTGACCGACTGACATTAACCTTGCAAATATAGTAAAACAGCACTGTAACCTTAACATAAAGGTTCTCAGTGCTGTTTTAATGTACTTAAGGTTATAGCTTACTTTAGCTCAACAACCGTAACTCCAGAATCCCCTTCACCGTACTCTCCTAACCTGAAACTTTGTACATGGGGATGTCCCTTAAGAAAATCTTGTATACCGGCTCGCATCGCCCCTGTTCCCTTACCATGAATAACATAAATTTGACCAATCCCTCCAAGAACGGCATCATCCATATATTTGTCTAAGACTTCTCTTCCCTCCTCGACAAGCATTCCTCTTAAATCAATCTCACTGCGGATCTCCTCTGCCTTTCGAACCCCAATACCCATTTCACGCCGTGAATATCTGGGTGCAACCTTTTTTTCCTCTTGCGCTAATTTTAGTTCTGCCAGTGGTACCATAACTTTCATAATGCCCGCTTGAACAAGTACTTCTCCGTTAGTATTAGGGAGCTTTAAGACTTGCCCTTTCTGCCTGATTTTTGTCATATAAACCGTCTGCCCCAACATAATCTGATCTGCTGATAATTCACTGCCCGAACGTTTTACTTGCCGACCATGATCCAACTTTGAGGATATACGTCGAAAGCCCTGACGAGCTTTTTCAATATCTTGCTGTTGCTTGTTTTCCTTCTTTAAAGCAGCTTTTAGCTCTTCAATTATAACCTCAGCTTCACGTTTAGCCTCGCGAATAAGCTCGCTGGCTTCATCCTTAGCCAAGGACAGTAATATTTCAAATTCCTCATCTAAGCGGATTGTCTTCTCTTCCAGAGCTTTACTTTGCCTTTCTACAGCTTGCCTGCCTGTTGCAGCCTTTTGCTTCTCTAATTCTATCTCCCTGTGAGTTTCACCCAAATTTTCAATTAGATCTGCTACTTGCATCTCCCGTTCTGTTACGAAAGTGTTAGCTTTTTCAAGGACCCGCTCGCTTAACCCTAACCGTCCCGCAATTGTAAAGGCATTGCTTTTTCCGGGAATCCCAATCAACAACCGATATGTGGGGCGCAAAGTCTCAGTGTCAAACTCTACTGAAGCATTTTTGACACGAGGGGTATCATAGGCAAACGTCTTTAAGGCTCCATAGTGAGTTGTCGAAACCGTGCGGCAACCTCGCTCATGCAGTTCAGCTAAAATCCCCATGGCTAGAGCTGCCCCTTCTGTTGGGTCGGTCCCAGCCCCTACCTCATCGAGCAATACCAGAGAACGTTCATCTGAGCGATTTATAATTTCCACAATATTTTTCATATGTCCTGAAAATGTACTTAAAGATTGTTCCACGCTTTGTTCGTCCCCAATGTCCGCAAAAATCTGAGTAAATACTCCCATTCGAGAATCACTTTCCGCAGGAATTTGGAGACCAGACTGATTCATAGCTGCCATCAGTCCAACAACTTTAAGAGCCACTGTTTTCCCCCCAGTATTGGGCCCTGTAATAACTAAGGTGTCGAAATCTATCCCTAATTCTAATGAAAGCGGAACAACCCCTCCGCTAATTAACGGATGCCTGGCTTGGACAAGCTTCATTTGTTGACCAATGACCAATACTGGCGCTCCGGCATTCATGGACACGCTTAAATGTGCTTTTGCAACGACAAGATCCAGTTGGGCTAAAGCCTCATGAAGATCTGCTATCTCATCGGCATGCATCTCGATTTGAGCTGAGAGCATCTGCAGAATTCGTTGGACTTCACGCTGCTCTTTTAAAATAACTTCACGCAGTTCGTTACCTAGATGGACTACTGGCATAGGTTCAATAAACAAGGTTGCCCCGCTCGCGGATTGATCGTGGACAATACCCGGAAATGCCGCACGATATTCCTGCTTGATCGGGATCACATATCGATCCGAACGTTGCGTAATAATAGGGTCTTGCAACATTTTTTGATAGCTGGAATTCCTCAAAGTCCCTTCCAGACTTTCTCGAATACGGTTCTGCAGCCGATTTATGGCTCTTCTGAAATCTGCCAGTTCTGGGGAGGCATTATCTGCCACCTTCCCATCCTCAGAAATACAGCGGGATATTTCATCCTCAAGATCCTTCTGCAGCTCAATAGGTAACGCGATATCCCATAAACCGGGGAACCCCTCTCTCAATTCCATTAGCAGTTGCTTTATTTTTCGCCCTACACGTAGAGTATCTCGGATTTCTAAGAGTTCCTCTCCATTAATTACCCCTCCGCGCAAACATCGCTCTATGTAGGGACGAATTTCTTTCGACCCGCGCACTGAAAACAGCGGATTTCCTCGTAAAAGATTCTTTCCTTCTTCTGTTTTTTGCAACTCCAAGCGAACTGATTCCAAATCAACATAAGGCTTTAGACCAATGGCCAGTTCCTTTGCTCGGGGAAGAATACAATACTCTGCTAAACGCAACAAAACCTTTGGAAAGTCCAGTTTATTAAGGACTTTATCATCAATTTCCATAGTGCCTCCTTTGTAATGGCCAAGACTCAACCGAAGGTTAAGTCTTGGCGAGAAGGGACTGCCCTTCTGACGGGGATAAACCTACAGCACGCCGCGGAAAAAATGCCCTTTAGTAAATCCCTCTGGGAAAAGGGATGTTAACTCAGACATCCCGTCATTCGACGTCCATGCGCTCTTCTTAGGGACATTTAGTGAATTCCAAGCTTCATTAAACAAACGAACAATCTGCTTTATTTGCCCTGGGGTTTGTCTGGTTAATTGCAAACGAATGGTCGAAATTTCCATCCGCCGTATTTGGGCAAGTTCTTCATAGAGGTTAAGGATCTTTACATTAAAAAGGTGCATCCGACACTCTTCGTCGGTCTCAACCGGAAAATTATACCGCATGCGATCACGCAAGAAATGAGGTTCTTTCACACACGTTCTTGCACAGTGGTCCCCTTTTTTCCCACCTAAGGTCGCCCCTACCGGGCAATATTCGCTTACCATCATCTCTAGATCTCCAAACACTATGACCTCTGCCCCAGGCCATCTCGCTAAATGAGCAAGCTGTTCATGGTGCAGTTCCGGTGAAAGGGTTACCTTCATTGCACCTAAACGCCAGAAGTATGCAAGACTCGCTTCATTAAAGACATTTAAGGAATAATCTACTTCAAACGGCCAATTGGAATCAATGCTCTTCATTATTTCCAACTCACTAAGGTTCGACACCATTAGTTTAGGTTTATGTTCCCATTCTGCTGCTTTTTTAATGTCCGCGAGAAGATTGTCACTTTGAGACTGATTCAAGACCCGTGGCAAGCGCCAGACACAATCAACCCCTTGTCTTCTGCAATCAGCAAAACTAGTTTTAATCTCGTCCAGAGAAAAACCGCGCCGGGAGCGCCAATGTTCTCCGCCAATCAATACCCGTTTTGCTCCCCCTTTAAGAGCCGCTTGCAGTGTTGACGTGTCACTAACGGCCACTGAAATCTGGGGGATGGGTTTCTGCAAATTGATTAAGGTTGTCCGTTCCTCTGCCTGGCGTTGCTTCCACAACTCAATTCTTTGTTTATATGTTTGGCGATCGACCTTCTGTCGTGGCGCTATTTGTAATAACTCTTCAACTGCTAAGCGACGCATCTCATTCAAGTCACTCACCGGAAGCATGATACCCTCATCCGTCTCCAACTCTAACTTGTCCAGCCAAAAAGGAGTTGTCCCTAATCGACCTAACTGCTGGTAGGCATAATCAAATGTCAGCGGCCTTTTTAAAGCCCTTTGAGCCACGCCAGCCGAATATACTGTGACCTTACGTTGAGTGTCCATCACCTCTAAGCACAACTTATCCCCTTCGTGCCCCGATAGCCGCATAGTAAGTGGGTTTTTACGCTGCTCCCGTCCCTCTTGGAAACTATGCCTGGCTTTTTCCATTAATAAGGCATCATTCGTCTTAAAAACACGATCTCCGGGGTGCGCTATACCGAGAAACTCAATCTGAACAGTTTCCCCATGCAGTCCTTCAGTAACTTCAATTCCGCTCTTCCAAATCTGTCCAACAGTAACCCCTTCTCGCCCACGCCCTGTCCAAAATTCGATACCATCCCCCGGGTGTAAGGCAGCTTCCAGCTTAATGGATAATCGCCCATCTTCGACTTGAGTCACTCGACCGAGACGGGTTCCCCGATTATTCGGTCGACTGTAACTCATAAGGTCTGCACCGAGATTTTCCCTGAAATATCCGCTTGTAAAGTCTCGGTTGAACACCTGTAATAATTCTTGATGCTCCCCTGGGGTTAACAAGGGAGCGAGCCCATTGCCTTCTCTCTGATCCCCAATCCGATCTATGGCCTGCCGATAGAGTCGAATAACAGTAGCTACATACTCTGGTCGTTTCATTCTTCCTTCTACTTTAAGAGAATGAATGCCGATTCGCTCTAGTTCAGCCAACTCCTCAGCCAAATTCAAATCCCGTGGACTTAACAAATGTTCCCCTGTGTTTTTTTGTGCCAGAAGGTTCTGCTTCTCGTCATTTACAAGCTGATATGTCATCCGACAAGGTTGTGCGCATGTGCCCCGGTTTCCACTCCGCCCCCCGATAAAGCTTGACATGAGGCATTGTCCCGAATAGCCTATACAAAGTGCACCGTGCACAAAAACCTCAATTTCTAACGGAGTCTCGTTTGCGATATATTTCATTTCATCCGCCGAGGTCTCTCTGGCTAACACAACTCGACTAAAGCCCAGAGATTCTAAATGGTGAACTCCCCAGCTTGTATTAACCGTCATTTGCGTACTGGCATGAATATCCATTTCAGGAAGAATCTTATTGATTAACTCCGCGACCCCAACATCTTGTAAAATCACGGCGTCGACCCCAATTTCGTGTAAGGCATAAAGATAATTCAACAGTTCTTGAAACTCTTGATCTGCAATGAGAATATTAGCGGTCACATACACTTTAACCTGTCGTTCATGAGCATAACGAACAGCTTTTTGCAGCTCTTCTAAGTCGAAATTTGCTGCGCTTGCCCTGGCACTGAAGCTTTTTCCTCCAAGGTAAACCGCATCTGCTCCGTTTTCTACTGCTGCTTTAAAGGCTTCGAAACTTCCGGCAGGAGCTAGAAGTTCCGGAGAAAGGGATTTTTCAGTTTCTAATTCATTCATTTTATAATTTCCCCTGTTTCTACATTGTGGCTTTATTTTAATTCCCATCTCTGACCAGAGTTAGGAAACATCTTAATTATAATTGTTTAGCTTAAATTTGTACAATTAGTGTAAGCCCATAGCACTTAGCACAGATGGGAGAGTACCATTCCCCCATTCCTTCTAAAAGTATCGCGACTCCCGGAAACAATAATTTCTAGTTGACACCCTTAGGCATATACCTTAAGATAAAATTAATTAAATATTGGCAGTATGGTAGTACAGTAGGAGCTGGGCACAAGGCACTTCCTGCGGAGGTGTATTTTTTATGTCCAAGATTAAAAGGGGGTAATAATTATGAAAAAACTACTAGCATTCGGGTTAAGTTTAGTATTATTACTTAGTTTAGTCGGCTGTGGTGCAGCAAAATCAGGAACCAACTCCGCCGAAAAGGAGGGGCCAAAGCAACTAAAGATTGGAATTGTTCAAATCGTTGAGCACCCGGCCTTGGATAGCGCTCGCCAAGGTTTTCTGGACACACTGAAGAAAAACGGGTATGAAGAAGGGAAAAACCTTACAGTAGACTATCAGAATGCTCAAGGGGATCAGTCCATACTCCAATCGATTACCCAAAAATTTTCCTCCGCCAAATTAGATTTAGTCCTGGCTATCGCAACTCCTTCCGCACAAGCTATGGCTAGTGCTAGCAAAGACATCCCCATTTTGATCACGGCTGTCACGGATCCGGTAGAAGCTAAACTTGTCAACAGCATGGAAAAACCGGGGAAAAATGTAACTGGTACAACCGATATGAATCCAATTAAAGAACAATTTGAACTGATGAAGACCTTGGTTCCTACGGTTACAAAAGTCGGGGTCATATATAATGCCGGGGAAGTAAATTCTCAGGTGCAAGTTGCTATTGCAAAAAAAGTAGCCTCCGATCTTGGCTTAGAAATTGTTGAAGCAACCGTTACCACCAGTGCCGATGTATTACAAGCAAGTCAGTCATTAATTGGAAAAGTTGATACCATCTACGTACCCACGGATAATATGGTCGTTTCGGCTGCCCAATCAGTTGTACAGGTTTCCCAAAAGAACAAAATCCCCATCATTTCTGGAGAGAGCAGCGTCGTAGACAAAGGAGCCTTAGCTACAATCGGAGTTAACTATAAAAAATTAGGTGAACAAACTGGTGAGATGGCACTCCGTGTTGTCAAAGGTGAGAAGCCTCAAGATATGCCCATCGAAGCTCAAAAAGAATTCGATACAGTACTTAATCAAGCTGCTATTGATTTATTCAGTATAACAGTACCAGAGGATATCTTGAAGAAAGCAACTATTGTTAAGTAGTAATACCTGCACATGTTTCTCGAACCACGAGTTGAAGCGTAAATATCTTAGTTGATTAGTCGCAGCAAATGTAATTGGGGTGTTGAAGATGTTCACACAAATAGCGCTCGGTACAATGGAACAGGGTTTAATGTATGCTATCATGGTTTTAGGTGTCTATCTGACGTTTCGGATTCTCGATTATGCCGACTTGTCTGTAGACGGAAGTTTTACTCTCGGTGCAGCAACTGCGACATCGCTGATCGTCGGAGGAACTGACCCATGGATAGCCACTGGAATGGCGTTTATTGCCGGAACCCTGGCGGGGTTATTTACGGGAATACTTCATACCAAGTTTAAAATCACACCCTTGCTTTCAGGGATTTTAACAATGACAGCCCTTTATTCCATTAATCTGCGAGTAATGGGCAGAGCTAATATCTCACTCCTTGGGTCAAGGACAATCTTCTCTGATTTTGCTAAGTTGCCCTTCATGGAAGAGTACGGTGTCCTTGTGCTTAGCTTGGGTTCTGTGCTATTGATAGGCGCTGTCATTTATTTTTTCCTGCAAACTGAATTGGGGCTAGCCTTACGAGCCACTGGGGACAACGAACTGATGATTCGAAGCCTCGGCGTTAACACAGATCTCATGAAAATCCTCGGACTGGGCCTATCCAATGGATTAGTTGCCTTTGCTGGAAGCTATGTCGCTCAGAAACTAGAGTTTGCCGATGCCAGTATGGGAATCGGCATGATTATTGCTGGATTAGCTTCAGTTATCATTGGAGAAGTGTTGGTTGGAACCTCTTCGATTGGTCGAGCTATTCTCGCAGTAATCTGCGGGGCCGTTCTTTATCGGGCAATCATTGCGGTTGTCTTGCAGTTAGGTTTAGAAGCAACTGACTTGAAATTGATCACCTCTTTCATTGTTATTATTGCTTTGGTTTCGCCAACTCTCCGGAAAAAGATTGCGTCATGGAGTGCAGGGATTTCGGGAAAGGAGGCTCAATGAGATGCTAAACGTTCACGAAGTGCTAAAGACTTTTAACCGAGGAACCGTTAACCAGAAGATAGCCTTGAATAAAGTAAGTTTAGAACTTTTACCTAATGATTTCGTTACGGTAATTGGGAGCAATGGCGCCGGAAAATCGACGCTTTTGAATGCTATTGCCGGAAACTTTATGGTAGACTCCGGAGAAATCTCCATCGAAGGCATGCAAATCACGCGTCTTCCTGCTCATAAACGGGCAGATTTGATTAGCCGAGTTTTCCAGGACCCCTTATCCGGTACCGCAGCCTCAATGACCATCGAGGAAAATCTTATTATGGCCTTTCGCAGAGGAAAGGGCCGACGCTTACGCCGAGCCATAGGAACTAAGGAAAGAGATTTATTTCGTATAGAACTAGAAAAGCTCAGCCTGGGCCTCGAAAATCGGCTAACCAATAAGGTCAGTCTCTTATCGGGGGGACAACGCCAAGCTTTGACCCTTCTAATGGCAACGCTACAGAAACCCAAGCTATTACTTCTTGACGAACACACTGCGGCCCTCGATCCCAAGACAGCTGAAAAGGTCTTAGAATTAACCTGTGGTGTGACAGAACAGCAACAACTAACAACCTTGATGATTACCCACAATCTGGACCACGCTCTTACCTTTGGGAATCGAACGATCATGATGCACGAAGGTCGGGTGATCCTCGACATCAAAGGAATAGAGCGAAGCAATATGACAATAAGTCGCTTGCTTGAAATGTTTGAGAAAGCCAGCGGATCTCACATGAATACGGACCGCATGATTCTAGCCTAGATTTTTTAAGAGGGTAAATTGATTACCCTCTTTTTTGTGCTCAATATGCATTGCGAGATAAATTTCGGGCAAAATTCAAGTGAGTGTGGATGGGATTATCATCTTGTCCGCCTATACCAAAACCATCTACAAGATCATCACCATACGCATTTCTATTTTCCCCCTTCCAGTTCTAAGAGTATCAAAGTTTTTGGGGAAATACCAATATCCAATTGATGTTTCTCTAGCCTGCTCTCCGGTTCTTTTTAATTGTGTACATAGAAAAACACGACTAAGCCTAGTCGTGTTTTTTTATCGGCTACTCGGTCTTTTCTCCAAGCAGTTGCATTAAGGTTTCTTGTTCTTCTCGTAACTTAGCCAATTCATCAGCTAAATTCAAAGCTGTTAAGACAGCCGTCTGGTGAACACTCAAGCGAGGCAACCGTTGAGCGATCAGACGCATTTTCTTATCAACTTCATGCGCCAACCCTTGAATATACGGTGCTGTACCCTCACCGCGGACCACATGTTTTTCCCCAAAAATCTCAACGGTGATTTTGACTGGTTCATGTGCCACAATTTCCCCTCGCTCTCTATGTCCTGTGTCCCTTCTCGCCATAATTAGCTCCTGGGACACTCAACGGATCTTTTCTTTATTTTCGCCGTTCCGCGCCAAAATCCTGCTGAATTCCCTCTAAAATACGCGAATTCAGTAGATTTACTTCCTCATCAGTCAATGTCCGTTCTATGGACTGATAACGTAATGAGAAAGCCAAGCTTTTATGATCTTCGGGTATAGGTTTTCCGGTATAGACGTCAAATATTTCAACTTGTTGCAACAAATCCCCGCCAAGCTTTCGTATTTTGGCCATGACTGCTTCAGCCGAAGTCTCAACGGTCACGACGACGGCCAAATCCCTTAGTATTGCAGGAAAACGGGGAATAGAATGAGCACGCACAGTATGTCTGATCCGCTTAAATAAGGTGCTCAATTCTAATTCAAAGATAACCGCTCGTTCAAGCCCCCATTCCTTTTCCAGAGAGGGATGGATTTCGCCAAGGAAACCAACACACTGATTCTGAAGATAAAGGTCTGCAGAGCGGCCTGGATGGAGTAAAGATTGATTTTCTGCCACACGGAATTCTAGTTTAAGCCCGAATTCCAGAGCCAATCCTTCCATAATCCCCTTGAGATAATAGAAGTCATAACTAATCGGCTGGTTCCTCCAATGTCTCTCACTCTTTCCTACGGCGACCGCTGCGACTCGCAATTCTTCCCGCGGAAGCTTCTTCAAAGGTTGCTCTTCTCCCCAATATGTGTTTCCTATCTCGAAAATGCTCACATCCATGTTTCGACGTGCGACATTCCGAGCGGCTACATCAAGGAGCCCCGGTATAAGAGAGGTACGCATTACACCAAGTTCTTCCCGCAAAGGATTGAGCAGGGGAATCTGATGTTTTGCGCTTCCCCATTGGGCATCTGATTCTGCGCGGGTGAACGTATAGGTCAGGACCTCATCCATCCCAGACTGTGCCAAGACTTTACGCAACCGACGGCGAAACTCTTGTTCAGGGGTTCTCCTGCCCTGAGTCTGATCCCCTTGAGGCAGAGTGGTTGGGATTCGGTCGTAGCCAATCAGACGAGCAACTTCTTCCATAAGGTCTTCTTCTATCTCAAGGTCCGAGCGATAGGTCGGAATCTCAACCTGGAATAATCCGCTTTTTTCCTTATACTCAAAGTTCAGGTCCTCCAATACTTGGCGGATCTCTGATATCTGCAACTCAATTCCTAGGACAGTAGATGTATGTTCGGTGGACAGAGTAATTTGGCGACGAGACGGGAGGTGCCTGACTTCATCTACAAGGGCAACAGGGCGGCCCGCTCCCAAGTCTGTGAGCAAATCACAAACTCGTCCTAACACAGCCACAATTCCAGAGACATCGATACCCTTTTCGAAGCGGTTCGAGGCCTCTGATCTAAGTCCTAAGCGACGACTTGTCCGACGGATGCTGACTGAAGAAAAGTGAGCGGACTCAATCATTAACCGCTTTGTATCCTTCGTCACTTCACTGTATAACCCACCCATTACTCCAGCTACACCTAAAGGTTGACTGTCGTCCGCAATGAGTAATGTGTGGGTTTGCAGGGTCCTCTCCACGCCATCTAAGGTAACAATCTTTTCTCCTGGCTGTGCTGGCCGCACATGGACATCTCCCTCGATTTTATCCCGATCAAAGGCGTGTAACGGCTGTCCCATTTCCAACATGACATAGTTTGTAATATCCACAATATTGTTGATGGGACGAACACCTGCAGCTTTGAGCCGTCGTTGCATCCACTCCGGCGAAGACGCAATATGGACATCTTCAACCACTAACCCTGCATAACGCCAACATAACTCTTGATCCTCAATGATAATCCTAAAATCCGTGACAACGGGAAGGGAAAGCACTTGATTTTGCTCTGCCCACTTCGGTAAATGGGGCTTTTTCCGAGTGAGAGACGCCACTTCACGCGCAACATTCACCATCGCCAAACAATCCGGTCGATTTGGGTAGAGCTCTAAATCTAAGATACTATCCTCAAGACCTAAATAGTGCCCAAAGTTCTCCCCAATAGGAGCAGTTGTCGGTAAAATCAGAATTCCCTCCGCACTCCGATCTAACCCGATTGTACCATCAAGCAGAAGCTCTTCGCGCGAGCATAGCATTCCCTGCGAGACAACCCCTCTAAGTTTGGACTTTCGGATGGAGAGATCATTTGGCAAGTTTGCTCCTACTAAGGCAACAGGAATCCGGTCTCCCGTCAGTAAATTCTGCGCTCCGGTCACAATCGTTACTTCCTCTAGACCCACATTTACGGCACAAACCAACAGTCGATCTGCATCCGGATGTTTTGTCAAACTGACTATCTCACCTATAACTACTTTCTCAAATCCCTTATTCAGGTTCTCAACATTCTCAACTTCAATACCACCACGGGTTAGAGTTTCTGCCAACTCTTCAGCACTCTGGTCTAAATCAACCAGTTCACGCAACCATTCCAAACTGACTTTCATGACCTTTCCCCCTTAAAACTGTTGCAAGAATCGCAAATCATTATCAAATAAGAGCCGCATGTCTTCAATCCCAAACTTTAGCATGGCGATGCGCTCTACTCCCATACCAAAAGCAAATCCCGTGACTTCCTGCGGATTATATCCACCCATTTCTAATACCTTCGGATGAACCATACCTGATCCTAATATTTCTATCCATCCTGTGCCCTTGCAAAGACGGCACCCTGATCCTCCACAAAGCATACAGGAAACATCTACTTCGGCGCTAGGCTCAGTGAAAGGAAAAAAGCTCGGTCTTAAACGAATTTCTCTAGACTCACCAAACATTTCACGAGAGAAATTTAAGAGAATCCCCTTAAGGTCTGACATGCGTATTCCACGATCTACAACAAGTCCTTCGACTTGGTGAAACATTGGGGAATGAGTTGCATCATCATCATTGCGATAAACTTTTCCTGGAGCAACGATTTTCACAGGGAGGTGGGGATGCAGTTTCTCCATTGTTCGAATCTGTACGGGAGAGGTTTGGGTTCGAAGCAGAATTTCATCTGTGATGTAAAAGGAATCTTGCATTTCACGAGCCGGATGCTCTTTCGGAAGATTAAGAGCTTCGAAGTTATAATAATCCGATTCAATTTCCGGCCCTTCAGCAATTTGAAATCCCATACCCAAAAAGATATCTTCAATTTCTTCGATAACCTGTGTAAGAGGATGATAATGTCCTCGAGCTACACGAGTGCCCGGTAACGTAATATCAATTCCTTCGGTAGCCAATCTCTTCTGTAGAGCCATCGCGTCTAACTCTTCACTGCGTTCTTCCCACGCTTGTTCCAGACGGGTACGAACCTCATTTACAACTTGCCCCATTATTGGTCGTTCTTCAGCGCTTAGACTTCCCATCTGACGTAACAAAGCAGTTAGAGACCCTTTCTTACCTAGGACCCTCACTTTAAGCTCTTGGAGTGCTTCAGGGCTGTCCAACTCCCTAAGTTCTTTTAAGGCCTCTTCTCTGATGCGCAATATTTCGCTCTTCAAGTAAATCACCCTTTCTAAATCCATCTCGGAATCCTTCTAACTGACACTTGCTATCAAGGCATCTAAGCTATTTCTTACTTAAGTCATAGCGTTAATCAATTTCAAACGTCCTGTTGAGTCTTGCCCCGCACTCTAACCTCAAAAATTCCTGTTCATCAGGGAAAAGAATAAAAAACTCCCGCCCCTTGAAAGGGACGAGAGTCTATTCTCGCGGTACCACCCTAGTTTAGCTGATTTAGCCACACTTAAGTCCCTGTTAACGGTGGAGACCGGGCCTGCCTACAAATCAGCGGGCCACTCCCAGGCGAAATTTAACCTCTTCAAACATGAGTGAGGAGGTGGATACCTTCTTAGCTGGCTCACAGTCTTAGGCCATGCCTCCCTGAGAAGAAATACTCCTTTTTAACCTGATCATCGCTTTTACTAACTATGAATACGTTCTGGTATGTTAACAAAGAAAATTATAGCATATTCGTTGTATATTTTACAAGAAACCCCTTTGGCGGACAATCTCATAAAGCAAGATCCCTGTGGCCATCGCTACGTTAAGGGATTCTACTTCTCGGGCCATCGGAATCGTAACCCGTTGGATATCCCCATCTCGAAATGATAGAGATGGGCCCTTGCCCTCGTTTCCAACAACAAGGGCAAGGGGGCCCTCCGATAGTTTTGTCTGGTAAACAGGAACCCCTTGAATGTCCCCCATCAAAACCCGTAATTCCTGTCTCTGACAAAAGTCCAAAATATCCTCTGGCTGTTGACTATGCAGGATGACTAAGGAAAAGACAGCCCCCATGGTACTGCGTAACACTTTAGGATTATATAAATCGACAGTTCCTGGGGTCAAGCACACATAGCGAACTCCGGAAGCCAACGCGGTGCGCAGAATAGTCCCTAGATTGCCTGGATCTTGAATTCCATCCAAAATAAGCACGACTGATTTTGAATCAATATGTAAATCCGTCCAAGTATAGTTTGTTTGACGTACCACAGCCATTATTCCTTGAGGCTCTTCTGTTGAACTCATTTTACGAAGAACTCGAGCATCCACCTCCTCAAAAGGGATGCTTCGCTCACGTAGCTTTGCAAGCAGAGGCTGCCATTCTGACGGCTCACGCTCTAAGCAAATAAATACCTTTTTGATTGGCGCATTTCTGAGAACGCCCTCTTCAACGAATCGCCATCCCTCAATTATAAACAATTGGGCCTCTTCACGGGCTTTGCGCCTTTGTAAAGAGACTACATATTTGACCTGCTCGTTTTGTAAGGACTCTATTATCCTAACCACCTCCAAGGGTAGTGAAACTGACTACGCCAAGTCTTCGGCCTCCGCTTAGCAGCAACTATGCACCGGACCCAGCCTCATATAAAGAAAGAGGATGCATTTGCACCCTCCCTAATTATCCTTTGATTTGCACTTTGGCGACATTAACGATTTCTGTAAACGCTGCAGCATCACTAATTGCGATTTCTGCTAACATTTTCCGATTGACTGTAACTCCAGCCATTTTTAAACCGTTCATCATACGGCTGTAAGACATGCCATTCATTCGGGCAGCTGCGTTAATTCTTGCAATCCAAAGCTTGCGGAAGTTGCCTTTATTGTCTTTTCTGTGGGCATAGGAATAAGCTAAAGACTTAAGGACTTGTTCATTCGCCGGGCGATAGAGCTTGCTTTTTCCCCCACGATATCCTTTTGCTAACTTCAATATCTTTTTGTGGCGTTTATGCTTGGTTACGCCTTTTTTTACACGAGCCATTATGAAGACCTCCTTTTACCTCAAGTTTTATAGATAAGCGATTATACTGGCAATTCGTTTTGCATCGCTTTTATGCATAATCGTTGATTTACGTAGATTTCTTTTTCTTTTGGGTGACTTCTTCTCCAAAATATGACTTGTAAATGCATGCATACGGACAATTTTGCCCGTTCCTGTTTTCTTAAAACGCTTTGCAGCGCCACGGTGTGTTTTCATCTTTGGCATTTAGTTTTATCCCCCTTTTGCTATTAGTCGTGTTTAATTGAAGCTAAAATCATAATCATATTTCGACCTTCAAGTTTTGGTTCACGCTCTACTGTAGACTCTGCTTTGCAAAACTCAGCCAGTCGGATACATAAAGCTCTGCCAAGCTCAGGGTGAGTCACTTCCCGTCCGCGGAACATGATCGTGACCTTTACTTTATCCCCATCCTGCAGAAAGCGTTGGGCGTTGCGAGCTTTGGTCTCGAAGTCATGATCCTCAATATTCGGACGCAGTTTGACTTCTTTAATTTCCATGCTTTTTTGCTTTTTGCGAGCTTCTTTGTCTCGTTTAGCTTGTTCGTACTTGTACTTGCCGTAGTCCATCAGTTTGCATACCGGCGGCTTAGCCGTCGGCGCAATCTCTACAAGGTCTAACGATTTCTCGATTGCCAAGTTCAGTGCGTCTCTAGTCGCCATGATCCCAAGTTGTTCGCCTTCTTCACCAACGAGACGAACATCCCGAACCCGGATTTCGTCATTAAGTCTTAAGTCCTTGCTAATAAGAAACCACCTCCTAAAAATTTTATCAAATTCAAAAACAAAAAGACGGATGATTTACCACCCGTCTTCTAAACAATCACGAGCAAACACTAAGCTCAGGACCAGAAGATACCTTATCGACGAGCGCCGTAAGGTGAGAAGCGGATGGCTTCTGCTTGACATCAAATATCTTACCTCAAAACTATTCTCTTGTCAATTCCAAACCTTGACATTCTTTTATCTTCCTAGCCCACTGCTGTTATCTTAGCTCAACATATTGAGCTACAGTTAAAATTCGATTATTCTTCTTTGAAATTGGCTTTCAGCATTTTCTTACTCTTAATCTCTTCTTGGACGAGCTCAATAAAAGCATCGATCGTCATTTTTTCTCCAGCATCCCCCTGTCCGTACCTTCGGACTGCAGCCATATTAGACTCGGCTTCCTGATCCCCGACGACCAACGTAAATGGAATCTTTTCAGTTTGAGCTTCTCGAATCTTATAACTAATCTTTTCTTTGCGCTCGTCTGTTTCCACTCTTATCTCAAGTTCGTTGAGGCGCGAAGCAAGGGATTTAGCATACTCATGATGCCGCTCACTGATCGGCAGGATACGTACCTGGATCGGTGCCAGCCAAACAGGAAAAGCTCCCGCATAGTGTTCTGTTAAGAGAGCAATAAACCGCTCAATGCTTCCATACACAACCCTGTGAATCATGACTGGACGATGCTTTTGACCGTCTTCTCCGATGTAGGACAAGTCAAATTTCTCGGGCATTTGAAAATCGAGTTGAATCGTCCCACACTGCCAAGTCCGGTCCAGGCAATCCTGGACATGAAAGTCAATCTTAGGACCGTAGAAAGCCCCATCGCCTGGGTTAACCTTGTAATCTATACCTTTCTCTTCTAAAGCCTCTTGAAGGGACTTAGTCGCTGTTTCCCAATCCTCATCCGAGCCCATAGAATCTTCAGGACGCGTAGACAATTCGACATGGTATTCAAAGCCAAAGACTTTATAGAAATAATCGACTAGCTCAATAACTGCAATAAGCTCTTCCTTAATTTGTGAAGGGAGCATGAAGATGTGTGCATCATCCTGAGTAAAGTTTCTAACCCGGAGTAATCCATGGAGAGCACCCGAAAGTTCATGACGGTGCACGAGTCCCAGTTCTCCTACTCGAAGGGGCAGGTCTCGGTAGCTTCGCATTTTTGTCTTATACATAATCATGCCACCTGGACAGTTCATCGGTTTTACTGCATAATCTTGATCATCGATTTGGGTAAAATACATGTTCTCTTTATAATGATCCCAGTGACCGGATTGTTCCCACATTGAACGATTCAAAATAATTGGAGTTTTAATCTCTTGATATCCGCGTCTGCGATGTTCCTGTCTCCAGAAGTCTTCTAGGGCGTTACGCAAAATCATGCCTTTAGGATGGAAAAATGGGAACCCAGGGCCCTCATCATGTAAGCTAAAAAGATCAAGTTCCAGACCGAGCTTACGATGATCACGCCGTTTTGCTTCTTCTAATTTAAACAGATGATCTTCCAAATCTGCTGGTTTTGCAAAAGCCGTTCCGTAGATACGTTGGAGCATTTTATTCTTCTCACTGCCACGCCAATAGGCACCTGCCAGGTTCATAAGTTTAAATGCCTTAATGTTCGCCGTTGAAGGCAGATGCGGTCCTGCACAAAGGTCTGTGAAGCTCCCTTGAGTGTACATAGAAATTGTGGCGTCATCAGGAAGACCCTCGATGAGTTCAACCTTGTATTTTTCGCCCAGTTCACCAAAATGGCTCAAGGCCTCAGTTCGAGAGACCTCCCTGCGCTTAAAATCATGCTTTTCTTTGACAAGGCGATTCATTTCTTTCTCTATGCTTGCTAAATCATCAGGAGTAAAGACATGTTCAGAGTCAAAGTCATAGTAATATCCCTTAGCAATTGAGGGGCCGATACCGAATTTTGTCCCCGGAAACAGATTGCCTACAGCTTGAGCCATCAAGTGTGCCGTGGAGTGCCTTAAGACGTCTAACCCTTCATCACTATCTATGGTTACGATCTCCACCGCCGAATCCTCAGTAAGCGGACAGGAAAGATCCTTCATCTTATCATTAACTTTCCCTGCTACAGCTACCTTGGCCAATCCCCTTGAGATGGAGGCTGCAAGTTCGGCGATAGTCGTACCTGGTTCAACCTCTCGTATTGAGCCGTCTTTTAAAGTAACCTGAATCATCAAAATCACTCCTTATCTTATCTGTTAGAAAACTTGGATATCGCCAAGCCATAGGTGCCGGCGGTCCCTTCTCGCCGTCCTTGGCTACAGGGACACTCGGCCATCCTTGGCCAGCGGTCCCTTCTCGCCGTCCTGGCTACAGGAACACTCGGCCTTCTTTGGCTAGCGCTAGCCTTAGTTGCACCTATGCTTGGAAAGTATATAACGCAAGTTTATACTTTCTGACTTTAAAATAAAAAACTCTCGTCCCTAGTAGGGACGAGAGTTACTCCCGTGGTTCCACCCAATTGAAAGGCTCGATAAAACCTTACACTCGATCTCCCTTAACGCGGGGAACGGCTGAGCTTACTCATTTCAGCCCAACACTCAAGGGTGGTTTTCTCCTGTACTTTCGTGAGAAATGCTCTCAGCCTTTGGCATTCTCTCTCTTACACGATAGAAGTTCAGAATACTCTCCCTTTCAACGATTTATAATTTATGTGTGCTAAATAATAAGTCTAACACATTAATACGATTCCTTATTTCACATAATAGCAAGGAACTTGTTTATTATAACAAAGAACTCTCTTATCTGTCAAAACTTTTCACATAAGGAACACCCTGCGCAATCATGTACGCGATTCCCAAAAACCTTCCTAATCGTTTCTAGAGTGTCTTTAAACCCTTCGTAACGAATATGTAAAGTAATCTCGCGGGGTGCAACAGCAATTAATGCACTCACCAATAAATCTTCATACCCTAGCTCATTGACGTTGTCGAGTTGGTAATCCTCAAGAAACTGATGGGTGACTTTAACTCCGTCCTTGTTATAAAGATGAAACTTCCCCTGAGGTGTCATCCCAACGTGCAAATACTCCAGTCTTGGTTTTTGACTATCTACAAAATGTTTTAACAGTTCAATAAACTCTAAGTATTCCTTTTCAACAACATACTCATCAATGGCGAATTCTACTGCCTTATTCACTTCGTTCTTATACTCTTGGGCACGAAACCTTAAAAACCCTTCAATGTCAAAAACAGCACTATGGTCCAAACAACTCAATATTTGTGTAACCAAGCTTGTCTTGCGGTTAACACCATGTCCTCGAACTTGCCCTAAACCTTTATTCAAATAATCCAAAGCCTTGTTAAGCAACATTTGCCAATTCTCTTGCTTTAAGTATTGCCTTTTCTTAAGCATCTCTGCCACATGGTCTTTTTCCCAATGAAGCAAAACTGTTTCAGCTAAGGCATTTGCTAAATAATAACGATGGATTTTTTGGACCATACCCTCATTTTCCATCGCTTCCAACGAAGAATCTTGAAACTGACACTGAATGATCCAGCGCTTCCCCTGCTGATGTTCTATGATTTGAAAGGGGAGTTCTTCTTGGTCGCGCAGTTCTCGTAAACGTGCACAGATACTCTCCCGATAATATTGCGTCCCTAATTGCACGGAATGTTCCACTGGCACCCCTCCATAGTAGAGTATATGACCTTCTTTAAGCCATATTTCGGTTGGGCCAATCTCTAAGCACTTTTAATTTTAAAAATGCCTTCGGACATTCCTTAATATTTCCAGAAATGCAATATTTCATTCTT
The DNA here is from genome assembly GCF_020595055.1 of Desulfosporosinus shakirovi. Taxonomy (GTDB): domain Bacteria; phylum Bacillota; class Desulfitobacteriia; order Desulfitobacteriales; family Desulfitobacteriaceae; genus Desulfosporosinus; species Desulfosporosinus shakirovi. The sequence continues at coordinate 23,477 of NZ_JAJDOO010000048.1, forward strand.
ATATCATGCATTAACGAGAGAAATAATAAAGCCTCCCTCTAAGGGAAGCTTTATTATTATGAGGATGGGCTATATGAAACTCCATTTTATTCTCCTGCATTGACTAGTAATTCTAATACGTAGTTAGGCAGAGCAAAACATCCTTTATGAATTTCAGTGTTATAATACTTTGTTTTGAGTCCAAGACTGTTCCAAGCCTTATCATCTATATCGCTCAATGGATCATATGTTTTTGACGCAAAGCCAAATAACCAATGACCTGACGGATAACTAGGAATGTGAGCCTGATAAACCCTGCAAACTGGGAAAAGTTCTCGAATACGCTTATGAGCTCTTTGCATAGATTTAGCATATTCCTGATAATAGGGACTTTCATGCTGGTTGACGAGAATTCCATCTTCTTTTAAAGCTTTATAACAGTTTCCATAGAACTCTTTTGTAAACAGCCCTTCCCCTGGACCAAAAGGATCCGTAGAATCAACGATAATCAAATCATACGTATTTTCCTTGGACCGAACAAATTTTAGTCCGTCCTCAAAATAAAGCTGTACTCTTGGATCATCAAACTTACAAGCAGTCTGGGGAAAATATTCTCTGCAAACGTCTACAACCATTTTGTCTATTTCTACCATGTCAATTTTTTCAATGGTACTGTAACGCGTCAGCTCTCTCACTGTTCCGCCGTCCCCTGCACCAATGACCAAAACATTCTTAATCTCGGGGTTGGTCGCCATAGGTACATGCACAATCATATCATGATAGATAAATTCATCTTTTTCGGTAACCATCATCAAGCCGTCAAGCGTAAAAAAATTGCCAAATTCCTTGGAGTGGAAGACGTCAATTCTTTGAAATTCACTCTGGTCTGTATAGAGGGGCTTATCCACCTTGATGGAAAAGCGAACATTGTCTGTGTGTTGTTCTGTGTACCATAATTCCATTGTTATTCCTCCAGTACTCTGATGTTCTCAATGGACATATCCTCTGTACCTGTTAAGGAGCTCCCTTTAGCCTTGGCATAAGCGATATAGTCAATGATTTCTTCTGTTATGCGTTCTCCCGGTGCCAAAATAGGAATCCCCGGCGGATAACACATAACAAACTCTCCGCTTATATACCCTGTACTGTCTTTGATGGGGATGGAATGTTGGTCGGAATAGAATGCTTTCTGCGGCGCCATCACAACCTCTGGATTGATATACTCATGATCAAGCATTCCCGATTTATCTCTTATATATAGTCTTTTTATTTCGGAGAGAGAAGAGACAAGACGTTCCAAGGCCTGTGCACGATCCCCAACAGAAATGATTGCCAAAATGTTGCCGATATCACCTAACTCGATCTGTATTCCATACTCATCTCGAAGAATATCATAAACCTCAATTCCTGCCAGCCCTATTTCTCTGGTATGGACAGAGAGCTTTGTATGGTCAAAATCATACACCGAATCTCCATTAATCAGTTCTGTAGAAAAAGCGTAGTAACCGCCAATTTTATTAATTTCCTCCCGCGCATAGTTTGCAAGGGCAGAGGCTTTTTCAAAGATGCCTTTTCCTCCCAGAGCTAGATTTCGTCTAGAGATATCCAGAGAAGACAGCAGAAGGTATGAGCCGCTGGTGGTCTGAGTCAGGTTAATCGTTTGCCGCACATGACCAGTGCTAAGACGATCACCTTTCAATAAAAATGAACTTTGCGTAAGGGATCCGCCTGTTTTATGCATGCTTACTGCAGACATATCTGCTCCCGCTGCCATCGCACTGATCGGCATGTTAGCCCCAAAGTAGAAGTGTGATCCATGCGCCTCGTCTACAAGGACATACATATTATGCCGATGAGCAAGTTCTGTAATGGTCTTTAAATCAGAGCAAATACCATAATAAGTTGGATTATTAATAAAAATTGCTTTGGCATCCGGATTTTCCGCAATGGCTTTTTTTACATCGTCAATGGACATACCTAAGGGTATCCCCAACTCTTTATTAACACCCGGATTAACATAAGCGGGGATTGCACCACTGATGATAAGTGCGTTAATGGCACTTCTGTGGACATTTCGCGGCATAATAATTTTATCGCCCTGTTTGCAAACGCTCATAATCATTGCCTGAACACCCGAGGTGGCACCGTTGACCATAAAGAAGGCATGATGAGCACCAAAAGCATCAGCAGCTAATTCCTCTGCCTCCTTGATAACGGAAACTGGGTGGACAAGGTTATCTAGCGGTTTCATGGAATTAACATCCACTGAAAGGCATTTCTCACCCAGAAATTCTGTAAGCTCCGGGTTTCCCTTGCCCTGCTTATGTCCCGGTACGTCAAACGGCACAACCCGCATAGATTTATATTTTAGTAGCGCTTCGTAAATCGGCGCCTTGTCCTGCGAAAGTAAATGCATAAAAACCACCACCTTTCCCTAACATTATGGTCATTAGAGATTCATGCATGATATCATTCAAGATCACCACTGGTATTCCAATTCATCTCACTAACGGACTAGAACTTGTTTGTTATATAGTCTTAAGTGCAGAGGCAATTTTGCTATAAAGAATACTTGGCTGACGCTAAGGCGCGGGCTATGGATGGCCAAGTAAAATAAAATTACCCATTGACCTAAATCAATGAGTAATGAACAGCTCTTTTGTTGACAGACAGGTCTATTACAAAAGATAACCTTAAATTCATATGGTGGGTTTGAGAGGACTCGAACCTCCGACCCCCGCGATGTCAACGCGGTACTCTAACCAGCTGAGCTACAAACCCATATGGTGCCGATGACCGGAATCGAACCGGTACGGATGTTAAGTCCGCGGGATTTTAAGTCCCGTGCGTCTGCCAGTTACGCCACATCGGCTAATGAATTGGAGGCGGCACTCAGATTTGAACTGAGGAATAGAGGTTTTGCAGACCTCTGCCTTACCACTTGGCTATGCCGCCAGAGATTTTGGAGCGGGTGACGAGATTCGGACTCGCGACTTTCACCTTGGCAAGGTGACACTCTACCACTGAGTTACACCCGCATTATGGTGCCTCAGGACGGAATCGAACCGCCGACACGAGGATTTTCAGTCCTCTGCTCTACCGACTGAGCTACCGAGGCATAATTGATGCTGGTTGTTCGAAGTTCATTGCCTGATCTCAGGACCATGAAATCACGAACTGTGATTCAAAAATGGCGACCCCGATCGGACTTGAACCGACGATCTCCTGCGTGACAGGCAGGCATGTTAACCACTACACCACGGGGCCTTACTCATGATCAAGGTACAATATTCGATATTTGAATCTTCGAACATAATCCCTATATTTTCAAAGTCTTTTCCGAGGATTTTCAAACCTCGTAATCAACTTCGAATATCCAGTCTGGTGGGCGATGACGGGCTCGAACCGCCGACATCCTGCTTGTAAGGCAGGCGCTCTACCAACTGAGCTAATCACCCAATCACCCGAGAACTGACGATTATCAGTATACACAAAAATAAGCAATGTGTCAAAGCCTTTTTTTATATTTACACATATAAATTAATAGCAACCTTCCAAATACCACTACAATTTTTTACCGTTACATTTCTAACAAGATAAATCTGGTATCTGGAAAACTTCCAGTCACATAATTTTCCTGACTAGAAATATTATGTGACTAAGATAGTTGCTCGTTTAACAACTCAAACTAATATAAATAAGAAGAATATCCTCGAACTAATATTAGTTCGAGGATATTTTCTTTTGTTTTACGATAACTTCTTCGATACTGAGTGAGCGAGTATGCTTAGTATGTGACCATTGCTTATCTTTACGATTTATGAAGCCTAAAAACACGATTGGAATCCAACTATATATGAAAATCGGATATAGAATAAGCCCTACATAGGCACGCCAAGGTAAACGGTCAAGTGCCAATGCCGCTACTGGGTAAAGATACTGAAAAGCAGATAATATCTGCCACCCCGTCCATGGCATTACTAATGTAAATACATGGGTGTATTGAGGTTGGAAGGCATCTATAAGATTCGTCAACATAAAAAAAGTAGCAATCATTACTAATGCAGGCTGAAAGAGGTGAATAGCGGCATCAAAGTACATAATTTTCTTTTCTCTTATACCTTTAATAATTAAGGGAAAAAAATATCGTCCCGCTACGTCAACCTGCCCCTGCGCCCATCGTTTCCGTTGATGCCAAGCTTGGATAAAGGTCAATGGTTTTTCATCATAGACCACAGCATCATGTGCCCACGTCGTTTTAATTCCATAAGACAGGGCTTTCATGCTAAATTCGAGATCTTCCGTTAAGGAAGTTGCTCCCCAACCAAATTCTTTTAAAACATCTGTGGAAATGCACATACCTGTCCCACCCAGCACATTCGAGAGACGACCCGTGTTAAACCTTGCAAGCTGCAACATTCGATTAGTTACCCAAAATGCAATGGAAAATGTATTTGTTACCCAAGTATCAAATGGATTTTTAGAATCTAAATAGCATTGAACAATTTTATGACCTTGGCAAAGCTTGCTATTCATTTCAAATAGGAAATTCTCTTTAACGAGGTTATCTGCATCAAAGATGATTATTGCATCATACTGTCGCTCCATCTTAAATAGACGATAGAACATCCACTCTAAGGCATACCCCTTGCCTCGCTTTTCAGTATTAAAGCGACGGTGAACAATAGCACCAGCGTTTTTTGCAATTAAGGATGTCTTATCTGTACAATTATCTGCTACAACAAAGATATCGTATAACTTCTTTGGATAATCAAGTTGGAGTAAATTTTCTATCAACGGCCCAATAACAGCCTCCTCATTATGGGCGGCAACGACTATTGCGAAGCTCTTCTCGGGCGTATGTATCTTAACCTCTGGTTTCCTGTAAAGTCCAAACATTGAAAGAATAAAGTAATAGAAGGTTAAAAAGATGATAATAATTTGAATCGGCAGCATGATGACATTAAATATCTGCGTACCCGTAATTCCTGATAGAAAATCCACAGATTCAACCCCTTTCTTAACCCATAAAATTTTAACATAGGAATGACCCCTATGCAAGAAGATATCTACGACAATTATAGACAGTTGTCCATCTTTAGCTTGTACTTAACTTCTATTTTCTTACCTCTATACTTAGAACTGTGTCTGAGATAAGATTTATCAATGAGCAACTGACTTTTCTTAAAGACCTATTTTTAAATACGCTCAAATTATAGCCAGGCAAGCCAATACCCTAACTTAGTCAAGGTTCTATAGGGTAAAATGGTACATGTAATATTATACCTATATCTTTTAAATAGGCATATAATAATTTTATAGTTAAGCCTTTAAATAATCTATCAGTATGGTTTGAACAATATTATCTGCATTATCTGCGCCGTTCATTTAGCTTAAGTAAAAAGAACATAATTAAAGAGCCTATAAATAATAAAAATAGAAAACTTGCTTTTATGCCAAAACCAAGTGAATACCAGTAAACCTCTCCAACACGCGATCCAGATACCCATGGAACAAATGAGCGAAAAATATAAGCAAATCCTCCTCCTATAACTACAAAAAGTAATAGGGCTGAAATCAATAGTAGTATACCCATTACACCTGTAGGAGTATCCAAGTGCCAACGTCGTATCATATCGCGTTTCATCCACTCTAATTCTGAATTGAACATCCTTATCCGTCTACGCCACATCTTCCTCACCTCATCCATATTCTATGAGGGAATTGCCAAAGTGTTATGTAAAACAGAATAAAACTAATGGTAATAATTAAGTATAAAAACGATCACATTTGGTTAAAATCGCATGCAAGGAGGTGGATATCATGCCAGTCCCTGCACCAGATGGGAAATTCGTACATTGTTCCTATTGTGACCAAAAGTTCCGTTTTGGATATGACGCAAGTCTACATGAAAAAGAGAAACACCCCGACCAGCTGAAATCGTCCAGTTTATAACATGCAGTTATGACATAACTACAAATGATAGTTGAATCTAGTAAACAAGCAAAAGGGTTGCCTTAAATGAAGGCATCCCTTTTGTCTGTGCTCCTTTCCTTGCCGTCAATCCTTTAAACATCGGCCTTAGACAACACAGGTCACCTGTGCCTTCCAAGGCCCTCTAAAAGAATAGCTTACCTTTCATTCCTCCCCACCTCACGATGCGCCCTTGTTGGCGCGCGGTGAAACCCGGTGCTTCTTTCGAGCTTAATTTCCTGGAATTACACAAACGGACTATCTCGTTATAGATAGTCTGTTGCTTGTTACCTGTGCTATCCGAAAGGCGGATGAGCTTTTCGCCACACTGCGACTTATAACTCATTCTCTTGCAGTGTGGATCCCGAACCAGTGGACCCCGTACTTCGATGCCTCATTATATACAGTATGACTAAACACAGAAAGAACTACCTCGTTAGAGATAGTTCTTTCGTTTGTTACCTGGCGATGACCTACTTTCCCAGGAGCTATGCTCCAAGTATCCTTGG
>NZ_JAJDOO010000049.1 GCF_020595055.1 Desulfosporosinus shakirovi
TCAAATTCGCCTACGTCGGCGAATTTGACCTGCTGCGTGAAGCGCCTGCCGATCTCCTTGACACCGGTAAGCATGAATTCAGAAAGTCTCTTGTTTAATCTTATTAGTCCAGCCACGATGACAAGGGGCATAGGTTCCAAGCTGAAGTCGTAGATTTTGATTCCCGCCTTTTTAATTGCTTTAATTACAGCATATGCAGGCGGCTTTCGGATGCTGAAGGCTTGGCTGGCAACCAATCCTTTGCCAACACGAATCTGATGCCTCGAAGCAACTAATTTATTTTTTCTTGATGGGGATATAAATATCCGCTACAGCCTGATTGGAATCCCATGCCTCCGTTTTTTTCTGTATAAAAACTCAAAAGCATACTTCTCCTGATCAAAAAGATAGTCACTCTTTTCAAACCATTCTTCAAAGATATACTTCCACGTCCTTTGTATTGCCTGGGCAAAGGCTCCCTTATTATTGGCTAAATCTGCAGGCTCGGTGGCAAACACTGCATACTCCGCTGTCGGGACTTCGACGGTCACCATGCCTTGGGGGACATAATCAAAATTATCCTCCACGGGTCCGAAGAAGTAGGAAAGATCCCCCTCTTTCTCTCCTCAGGACGAAACCACATGCCGATCTGGTCGGCAACGCCTTTAGCCAGCTTGTCGTAATCCTCATAACTTACTGAGGAAAAATCGGCACCTAGCCAATAGGCTCCTAACTGGATAATATCTGCCTTTTCGCCCTCTTTAGTCGCAACAGAATAACCTATTGCCTTGAAACTGTTTTTGGGGGTTATCCTTACCTTCATATCCATTTCCCCTTTCTTTTTAACTATAATTCCCTTGCGCTCATGCCAAATTCTCGGCGAAAAGCTTTGGAAAATCCTGAAGGGGTATCAAAGCCTAAAGCCAGAGCAATATCTGTGATTTATGAAGACACCGTTAACGCTGCTTGCCTGGGCCGCGTGTTCCAAAAATCTACAGTATAATAACGTTTTTGCAGGCATTAGCGCTATTCACAGATTCAGAGCCAACTCGAAACGGGCTGACTCTGAAATCGAGCCAATACTATTCTGAAAGCAAAAAAGCCTGAAATCCTGCCTCACAGGACTTCTCATGGAGAAAGAAGCTTAAAAATGGTTGTAGTAATCTGTAGTGTAGAACCAATCAATTTGAGTGTTGTCCGTAGTCAGCTCATAATCAGCCGCGCCGACCCAAGGGACACTGCAGGTGGGTGAATAGCCCTGGTCCGTATACATCCAGCCGGAAAGGGAACCGCCGTCAAATTCTCCCAATCCGTTTAAGGCAGAAAGATAGCCACCGCTGTTCACTGTAGCGTAACTGAAGTAATCTTCGTCCTCAGCCCACTCAGTGAACTCTTCCATGATATCCATTACCGTGGTTCCGGAATCGACATAAAATCCATCCGGATCAAAGTATGCATCCGCTGCCTCATTGATCTCATCGCACTGGTCCACCACTTCGCCGGTGTAATAGGTTCCGTCATTCTCAATTTCGTCAAGGACGATATCGTAGTATACCTTAACCGTTTGTCCCGTTACTCCGGCGCTGACGCGGTACTCCCGGCTGTCGCCGCCGTTGCTGACGGTCATTACATTCAGGTTCTGATCCAGATCATAATAACCGCTGCTATAGCAGCCAGATGCCGAAGCCCCTGAACCCAAAGTAATGCTCCCAGGAACGGCTGAGCGGTTGGAGCCTGAAGGCAGCAGGCTGTTGGCCTTAATATAATAACTGACTTCCGTCCACTTATGGTTTTCCTGAGCATACCATGGATTGCCTGCAAATCGGTCTGTACTGGTCCCTGAAACCGTAGCGGCAACACTGGGGCTGGTGGTGAAAGTCACTGCTGCGACCTTTAAGGGGTCGGAAGCGGAGACACCAACGGTGCCGTTGGGAAGGTCGGCCGCCAAAGTATAGGTGGTGCTGCCGATGGTTACATCATAAGCCTCATTCAGCAGGTCCACGTCATCAACCGTTCGGGTAGTGCCGCTGCCGGTGAAGGTCAGGTCGCTGGAACTGACTGTAGTGCCGGAACTCACTAAATTGATCTGGATGTCTGCGCTTTCCAAATCATATTCCGTGTCAAGATCGGCTCGGATAAACTTGGTGGAGCCATTGTTATCTTGCTGGAATACGGCGGTTTCTCCGCCGATGGTAATGGACGTGACCTCAGAAATCGTCACCGGCGAGCTGTCTGTCGGTTTAGTCACAGTGTCGGCAAATGCCGGAACAGCGCTGAGGGCCAGCATCATAAACGACAGCGAAATGGAAAGGCCCTTCTTTGTGAGTTTTTTCATCAATAAAACCTCCTTAAATTTATTAATTGCTAGTTAGAAAACGTTTTAGCGGAATAAATTTCCCGCCTGTTTAAACTATTTCCCAGGCATCACCCCCTTACCGGAATTCAATGTTCTTTTCAGCCATCAAAAAAGAGCCGATACCTTCGGCTCTGAATCATGTAGCTAAGCCGCTGATTATGATCCGCAAACAGAGGGCCTAAGCCCAGCCTGATTTCCTTCTCATCCAACAGCAAAGTTGCTCACATGCTTCCCCCCGAAAGCCTTGTGACCCTGAACAGGGCAGGTCTCCTGACTCGAAATCATCCTTATCCCTTGCCTTCCCGGTTTTACCCAGTGGTTTCTCTTAGGGACTCGTCATTCATACAGTAGCGGGGCTGTTCCGGCTTCGCACCGGATTCCTTATTAATGCTTTCAAGCAACCCTATTCAGTATTCATTTTTAACGTGCTTAAAATTCCGTTACCACATCTTTTCCAAGTTAGTTCCTTTCTTAAAACGTTTCTCACTATTACCATATTAAACTTATCAAGTTATATTCTTCATTTTATTCCATTATCATCTAATAATATTCTTTAAGTCAACAGTATATTTGAAATAAATACGTCGAATTTTATCGTACAGGCCGATTTCTTTGAAATTTTATTGACTTTGCCTATATTTTTTGATTCTCCCCGCTCCGCCCAGGATAACGATTCCCAGGACACCCATCGCCAGCAGGCTGGCAAGCCAGGGATTTTCAACCACCGTCTTTTTGACGATTTCAAAGACGCGGGCGGCTTCCTGGGTTTGACTTTCTTTTTCGCCACCGGCAGTGCTGCTGTCCGTGCTTATATCCCCGGCCTTATCCTCAGCGGCTTCAACCTCCGGGTTGGAAGCCGGGGCCGATCCCCAATTGACGGGCAGGGGCGAAAAGACCCGGTCCCCCGGATTAACGTCGGGAACGGTCCCTTCCTGGCTCGGCAGAAAACCGCTGAGGCCATCCAGGCGGATATCGCCGGAAGGGGTCCTGACTCCGGTCCTGACCTGTGCGTCGAAAAGCGAGCCCCAGTCATTGCCGTCGTCGGGATGTATAATCACCATATCTTCGCTGCCGGAACCATAATTATATTGAATATGTTTGTTGTCAATCCCCCTGACAAAATCAATTTCCTTGGCCGCAAAGGGATTGTATTTTTCCGATATACCGGTTTCCTGCCCCAGCAGGTAACCCTGCAGCTCCACCGTCCTCAGACTAGTGCAGCCGCTGAAATCGTACCTGTCCAAAGCCTGAAGGGTGGCAGGAAGCTTAATGGACTCCAGAGAGGTGCAACCGGCAAAGGTATAACCGCTTGTTTGGGTGATGCCTTCCGCCAAGGTTACCTCCGTTAAACTACGACAATCCCGAAACAGACCGTTACCCAGAGCATACTCCAGATTGTCGGACTTGACCGTCGCCGACTCCAAGTCCTGGCAGTTGCCGAAGGCATAATCCTGAATTCTGGTCACACTTTGAGGGACGACAACCTCCCGGATAAGGGTGGAGGCAAAGGCGCTCGCCCCGATATCCTCCAGACCCTCGGACAAAGTGACTTGTCCCAGGCCGATGCATCTCGAAAAGGCACCGGTGCCGATGGTCTTCACGGTCTTGGAAATGGTAAGGGTAATAATATTCAGATTATCGGCAAAAGCCGCATCCTTGATGGCCGTTACCTCATAGCCGGCAATGGTTTCCGGTATTTCTAGCCAATACATTTCCTCCTCGCTTATCCCTTCCCGGAAGCCGTTAATAATAGCTGTCCCGTCTCTCTGCACACTCCAGGCAAAGACCGTTTCCTGACCCTTCACATTGACCTCCGCTTTCCCGATGTAGAGAGCGCCCTCGTAAGTGAGGGATGCGGTAATAATACTGACCCCCGTCCCCAACGCTGTCACCCTGCCGCTTATATCCACTGAGGCAACCTTGTTGTCGGACGAACTCCAAAGCAGCGGTCCGGCATCCGCCACCAATCCGGCTTTGACCACAGCCACAGCCTCCGAGACACTGCCGGTTTCCAGATCGGCCAGGGACTCGGGAGGATGGAGGATCAGCCGAGGATTGTCCTTTGCCTTTTCTTCATCCAGAGTGTAGTATTCCACCGGATAAGTAAAAGAGATCCTGCTTGTCGCCCCTGAACCGCCGGCAAAATCCGCAAAGGACTCCTCCCAGCCCTGAGCTCCCTTGAGTACGAAGATTTTCAGTTTTCCTGCCACGGCTAGGGGCAAGCCGCTGAAAGAGTCATTTTCCCGGGTCCAGACGTCATTGTGAACACCGGTTCCGAAGCCGTCGCCCCTGAGGGGCATATTCCCTTCAAAACAGACGGCCTTCAAAGCGGTGCAGTCCGCAAAGACGGCACTGCCCAATTGCTTCAATGTGTAAGGGAAGGTTATGCTCACCAAACCGGCGCAGCCTGCAAAGCTGCCTTTTACCTGCTCCAGTCCGGCAGGCAGGGTGATTTCCGTGAAGGTACAATTGCGAAAGGCAGCGTCTTCAATTGCGGTAATCCTATCCCCCAGGGTAATGTCCTGCAGGCTCGCGCAATCCCAAAAAGCCCCATAGGGTAAGGTCTCTATCTGAGTAACAGACAGATCAATACTTTCCAAGCCGGAACCCATGAATACTTTCCATCCCAAGGAAACCAGGCTTTGGGGCAAGATAAGGTCCTTCAGACTCAGCGTACCCGCAAACCCCTCATCCCCAATATTTTTCAGCCCTTCGTTTAAGAGTGCTTCTTTCAACTGAACACAGCCGCTGAATGCCTTCTCTCCAAGAGTCTTTACATTGGGTCCCAACGTAACGGACTGAAGCCCGCTGCCGTAAAAAGCCCCGGCCCCAACCACCGTCACCGTATCCGGCACTGCAAAGCTGACCCCATCAAGATCGCGGGCGGCAACCAAAGTGGTCATATCCTTGCTGTAGAGTACCCCTCCCCGGCCGATATAATAGAGATTCCCGGCGGCAACATCAAAGTGCAGATTAGGGCAGCTTGTAATAATATTGGGATTGAAGCTTGCTAGGCTGGCCGGTATCTTTAGCTCCCGCAGGGAAGGACAGTTATGAAAAGCACCGTCCCCCACTGCCGCCAACCCTTCGGGCAGATCCATCCGGGTTAGAGCCAGACAGTTGGCAAAGGCACTGTTGCCAATAGTTTTCAAGGTGGCCGGCAGGCTGATTTCCGTCAGTTTCTCGCAGGAAACAAAGGCCCGCGTCGCGATATTAGTAACCGGATAGCCTTCAATTTGATTGGGAACCTTAAGCCGTGTCGCCGTTTTATCGCATTCAACGATAGTGACGCCTGCTGCCCCCAGTTTATACTTCAGCCGGCTGCCATTGTTATAGAGAACACCGTCCGAATCTGCCTGGGCAGGAATGGCCGCTTCCGGCATTCCTGCCGGGTCGGAACCGGCTTGGTTTTCAGCAGCCCAAAGGCCGGCAGGCAGGAAAAAAGGAAACAGCAGAAATGTCAGAAAGATCCCTGACCATAAGAAGAAAGGCGGCAACCTTCTTTGGGAGATCTGTCTTCTTTTCCTTTTGATTGACATAGCTTTGCTCCGCATCTACCTATCTCCTTTTTTCCTAATTATAGCGACGATCGACGATCAGGTTGTCAGCCGGAATCGCCCAAGAGAACCGCGGCCAAATCCACCGAGAATTGTAGGACCCGGCCAGACCAAGCCTGCCGGGTACCCTGATTTCTCCAGCCAAAGCAGCCGGCGCCGCCAGAACTATTCCGTTAAGGGGGGAGGCAATCCCAGAACTGCCGACAACTTAACGATCCCCTATCTGTTTTTTATACCTGCGATAGCCTGCACTTAACAATATTCCTAAGATAAGCGCTGTCACAATCGCGGAGGTCACAGGGTTTTCCTGTACAACCTTCTTGACGATTTCAAAGAGAATGAGCTGTTCTTCCTGCTCCTTTTCCTGATCCTGCTGATCCTCTACCTGATCTTCAAGACCGCCGCCCCCGCCGCCTGCCGGTTCTTGGGGCACCTCCTCTTCCTTATTGGTCTCCGCATCTCCCTGTTGAGACTGAGTCAGGTCGGCCAGCTGGGCCATTGTTACCGGTTGATCTGTCGCCTGACCTTCTGTGGACGGCGCTGCGATTTCCTCTGTTGTCGTGGTCTCTCCAGTACCGCCTTGACCATTATCGATAATCTCACCATTGCCATTGCCATTGCCGTTCCCATCGCCATCGCCATTTCCGTTTCCGTTCCCGTTTCCATTACCATTTCCATTTCCATTACCATTTCCGTTCCCGTTTCCATTACCATTTCCGTTCCCCGGTTCACTTGGTTGATCCGGGTCTTCGTCATCATCTGGATCATCCGAATCCTCTTGCAAGTCTTCCTGTTCTTCCGTAATAACAGCTGTCACAACCGCGTCTGAATTCACTTCAAACTGTCCTGATGCGGGGATATTTGCCTCAGACCCGTCCTGATCGACCGTAATACGTTCCAAGGTGTAGGTGTAAATGGTCTTGCCAACGGTTTCGGAATTCTTCGCCTGGGCCGTTACCGTGATGGTAGAGCCCAGGGCCGCATAGATGGCAGTTTCCGAGTCGCCTAGGGCATACTCCTCTCCGTATCCGCTTCGCTCCACCCTGACGGTAACCGTGCCATTATCGTTTCCGTCGACGGTTATTTTGCAGTAACTCGGCTGCCCCAACTCCGGACGGCCTGTCGTGTCATCCTGAGTCCAGCTTTTAGGGCGATCTTCCGTACCGTCATTGCCGGTATCCAGTAAGTAGGCCACTTCGCCGCTGGCGAACTGCTCAGCCGTCTTCAATGCCGAGTTATTGCCTTCATTGGCATCGCCGATGCCCGCCTGGGACGCTGCTTCAGCCAATCGCATACCTTGCCTCCGGCCGGCGCTCCCGGAATTGATGCCGTAATAGTTATTTTGGTTGTACTCCGAGACTTTATCGCTGATGCCATTGACTATACCTCCTCCGACCGTAGCCGTCAGGGAAGGGCCGTACCAGAAGCAGTTGATAATTCCACCGGCGGCCCCCTCAGAGGCATATCCGATTAATCCGCCCACATTTGTCGAGCCTGTAACTGAGGCGGTGCTGTAGCAATTCAGTGCAGCGTAATTCCCTTGTGAAGTTACATCGGAACCAAATCTCCCCACCAAACCTCCGGCCTCTTCTCCGGACGCCTCAACCTCCCCGGCATTATAGCACTTCGTCAATTCGCCGCCGCTGTTCCAGCCAATCAAGCCGCCCACCTGACTACCGCCTGTTACCGTCCCGGTCTCGGTATTATAGCAATCCGTCAGGTCAGCCGCCTCGCTACTGCCAAACAGCCCGCCCACCTCGCTGTTACCTGTTATTGGGCCGTCGTTATAGCAGTACGTTAAATTAAGGTGAGAAGGATTACTAGTGTTATTTCCAATACTACCGATCAACCCGCCAACCCCGCTGTTACCTGTTATTGGGCCGTCGTTATGGAAATACGAACCAGAAACTTTTTCTCCGACTCGGCCAACCAATCCGCCTACGTAACGGGCCGATTCTGCATTAATTGTCCCTGTATTAACGCTGCTCTCCCCTAAATCAACCAATTTGATATAACCTATCAGACCACCAATACCCTCCGCATTTCCCGTGACAGTAATCGTGCCCCCATTACTGCTTCCAGTTAAAGTGCTCTTATAGCCGCTATCCAACGTCCCCAAACCAACAATGCCGCCAACACCTTTAACATTACTGCCTTCAGCTCTTATTGCGCCAGTATTTCCGGCCCCTATAATCGTCATTCCGGTAGTTGTATTTATAGTCCCAATGAGGCCACCGATGCCTTCAATACTATCCCCGGCAGTTGCTTGTCCGGTAATGGTTCCGTCATTTTGGCAGTCCTCTGCTTTCTTACTGCTAACACCAGCATGATAACCGACAATTCCCCCTACGTTTTGACGTCCATATATCTCGCCGTGATTTACACATTCCTCAATGTCTCCGTAGTTGGTGCCGACAATGCCGCCGATATTACTGCGGGTATTTTCGCTAAAATCAACGGAGGAGATAATCCCTGAGATCTCACCGTAATTATATGCGGCTACAGTCCCCATATTATCGCCGGTAACTTCAAAGTTTCCATCAAGTCTGATGTCCGTGACCTTGGCTTTGTCACCTATATTGAGGAATAAAGGAGCATGAGCACCCCTCAAGGTAATGGTATTGCCATTGCCGTCAAAATGGCCCTGGAAGGCTTTTCCCTCAGTATCGCCGATGCCGGCCCAGCTTTCATCAAGCTCAATGTTATCCCCCAGCTCAAACCAGTTATCTGCATAGCTTTCCCCATTGTTGACGCTGTCTGCCAGCTCCTTCAGAACCGAAGCACTTTGGATGACATAGGGCTGACCCTCTATGCCGGTGGCAAACCCATTCTCTTTGTTCCATTGGGCGTAAAGATTCAGATCATCCTCAACGGACGAAGCAAAATCCCACTCTTCCCCGCTGCTGCGCTGGGTGAACCAGCCGGTAAAGGTATAGCTGACGGAAGTGCCGTCGTCCCACTGGGGAGGCTCAGGTTCCGATACCGTCTGCCCGGCTTCGGCAGTTACTTCAACAACCTCCTCTTCGCTGTCCATCCGGCCTCCGTTGGCGTCAAAAGTGATAATGACCTGGCCTTCCGTTTTCCACTGGGCATAGAGGGTGATATCTTCCGTCACGGAACGATTGAAATCATATTTATCGCCCCCGGCCGCCTCCGTAAACCACCCCCGGAAGACTTTGCCTGCGCAAGTGGGGGCCTCCGGCCGCTCCACAGCCTGCCCCACCGATACCTCTGCGGTCTTCAATGATTCTCCCCCAAAGCTGCCGCCGTTGGCGTCAAAGGTTACGGTACGCTCCCCGGTCTGACTGGGCACAAACTGGGCCGAGACCGTTACATCGGCTTCCGGCATAGTAAACTCCAAGGCAATACTGCCATTCGCCCGATCCGTTCTGGTACCCTCAATCTTATAGCCGCCTTGGGCGCTGATTTCCTTCAGCATATATCCCGAAGAGGGAGCCGCGACAACCATGACCCTCTCCCCTGCGTTGAAGTATTCGTAAGCGGATTCCAGGTTCAATACTCCCTGGGAGTTTTCTTCAAGCCCTACTTTAAAGATTACCCCATGACTATCATTGGCCAGAACCGGATAGCCGTCTTCCTCTGTCCGTTCCTGGCTCCAAAGCCCTCTGCGGAGCAGCTCCTTGCCGCCGTCCAGAAGCCAGGCCACTTCGCCGCTGGCAAATGCCGCCTGACTCTTATCCGTGACATAGTTCTCATCAATAGGAGTTCCCGGCCATTTCTCACTGGAATAGTAGCAGTTCGTATTATTGCCGTAACCTTCTGTATTGGTGATTGCCCCCACTTGGGCAGTTGTTCCGGAAAAAGTACCGTAGTTATAGCAATATTTCACTACCGCCTGGCTTTTATTTCCCCCAGTGATCCCACCAATGCGGGCCCCTTTATTCTCATCAGTAATCAGCCCGCGATTATTAATCAGGCCGCGATTATAACTATAGCTCACTGTGCCGCTATTATTCCCGGCGATACCGCCAACAGATTTGCCCCCTGAGATGGTACCGGTATTACCGGAACGGATTACCCTACCTTGAAGGTTACCGCTGATCCCGCCGGCGTATAAATCATCCGCGCTGACCGTTCCTCGGTTCAGTGAATCGCTGACCTCACCTCTTAAGTCGCCTGCAATGCCGCCCGCACCGGCGTTGCTGCCGGATGAGCCCTCACCAGCAACTGATCCGGCATTGGTGCAGTTTTTAATTGTTCCCGACATTCTTCCGGCGATACCGCCTGTAGCAGGGCCTCCGTTGATCTCCCCTTCGTTAGTGCAGTCGCTAAGCTTCGATTCACCTTCCCCTTGACCGATTATTCCTCCCACATAGGAGCTCCCGCCGACCCGGGCCGTATTGCCGCTCCCTGTGATAGTGGCGGATCCAACCAGATAACCGGCAATGCCGCCCACATATCTTTGCCCTGAAACCTGACCGGCACCGCTCTCATCAGCCGCCAGTCGGCAATCGGAAATCACTGCGTCTTTTGCATAGCCGGCGATACCGCCTACATAGTCCCCGCCTTTGACGCTGCACTTTAACGTCAGGGTTTTAACGGTTCCGCCGAGAATATAGCCGAATAAACCCTGATAATTTTCCGGGGTTGCCATGGCCAGTCCGGATATAGTGTAGCCCGCACCGTCAAAGGCCCCGGTAAAAGGCTTTTCGGCGGTACCGATGGGCGCATAGCCGGAAGTAATCTCAATATCCCCACTTAAACGGATTGTCTTGCCGCCGAAATCCACCGCCTCAACGGCTGTCCCATCCAGCTTTTGACCCCTGACCAGCTCGGCCAGGCCCAGCAAATCCGGATATGTCCCCATGCTAAAGGTATTATCTGACGGATTGGGATTGGCATAATACCATTCTGTAGAGCTCTCCACCGGCAGGCTGAATCGCCAGGCGATGGTGGTGTCCGCCTCTGGCACAACGGCCTGGTAGACGACCTTATCATCCTCCTCGGCAGACCAGTTTACGCAATCCTCCGGGGTAAATTCCAGCCAGTAATGCTCATACCCCGCATTCCGCAGAGCATTCAGCTGCATTTCCGTGCCTGCCGGTACGTAGGTGTACGGGAACCCGCCTTCCGGCTCGAACACCCTATAGCTGCCGCCCGCCGGGGGCTCGGCCAATTCCACCGTACCCGCTTCCTCACTGCTGCCGGCCACCTTTTTCAAAGTCAGCTTATAAACCGACCCGGTTGTTCCTTCACCCTTTAGCACCGGAAGGCCCTCCCCCTGAGTCCAGACCTTTGCAGCCTGAGCTTGATGAGAATCCAGCAACCAGGCCACTTCGCCGTATTGGAAAGCTTCAGCTTTCTTGGCAAATTCCGATAGGTCCGTGCTGTCTTCGCTGACCAAATAGTAGGAATAATTAACGGATCGATTATTGCCTAGGAGTTTATCACTGAGGGAAAAACAATACTTAACAGTGTTGCTTAAGGAACTATTCCCAACAATACCCCCAACATCCGACGAACCGCTGATATCTCCCAGGTTATAGCAGTTTTCTATAGGGCGTTCTGCCCCCCCGACAATACCGCCCACCCGGGTGCCGCCGGTTATGGATCCCATGTTATAACTTCTCTTGATGTCGTTTTGGGATCTATGCCGACCAGCAATACCGCCCACATTTTGGGTCGTCCCGGTTACATTTCCCTTATTACTGCAGTCGCTGACTAAACCCATAAGCAAACCCACCAGGCCGCCCACAGATTGGTCTGCCGTCGCCCCTTGAGCCCCCACTGTTCCGCTGTTGCCGGATTGCTCAATTGAATACTTGACCTCGGCATAACCGGCAATCCCTCCTACATACTGAGCATACCCGGTAATATTTCCTGAATTATTTGCGTTTTTGACTAATCTCTTTCCCCCTGATGAGCCTTTTAAATATCCTGCTATCCCGCCCACATAACTATTGCCTGTCACTGCTCCCGTATTGGTGCAGTCCTTAATTTCCTTATCACTGGAATCGTTCGCGATATTACCGACGATCCCACCGACATAATTCTGGCTTCCATTGACCAGACCTTGATTTGAACAATCGCTGAGCACTTGATTAGTATAACCGACAATGCCGCCTACATAGCTCGACCCCGCGATTGCTCCTTCATTAGCGCAGCCGCCAACTGTTCCCGTGGTATACCCGGCGATTCCGCCTACATAATTGCGGCCTGTTACCCTGCTCGGCTCAGCCTCGGGTACACCGACAAAACGGCAATCCGTTAACTCCGTGCCTGCGGCATAGCCCACAACCCCGCCGCTGTAATCTCCCCCACTGACAACACTGCCTCCAACCGCCAGCTCCTTGATAGCACCGCCGGATGTATAGCCAAATAATCCTTGATAGCCATCGCTGCCGACTATAACCAAAGCGCTGATGGTATGTTGATTGCCCGCAAAGGTCCCTTTAAAGGGTTTACCTGATGTTCCGATGGGGAACCAGGCCTTGCTCAGTACAATATCCTGCCCCAGTTCCACCGTCTTGCTCTCAAACGAATCCGCAACCTCTTCCCCACTGTTGTTGATGGCAGTGCCTGCAACCAGTCTGGCCAGATATCTTAAGTCATTCTCTGTTTGAATGATAAATTTATCATCGACGCCGGCCCCGTTGTTATACCATGCTCCTCCCACCGGGCTGCCGCCGGTTCCCAGAAATTCATATGACATGCTGATATCTTCATTGGCAATGGCGACGGAATAGTTCTCACCGGTGACTGTAACCTTACCTGCCGGGGCAAAAATCAGCTGATAGTCCTCGGGGCCGCCATTTTTCTGCACATCCAGGTCCACACTTAAACCGCTGGGCAGGTAATAGCTGGAACCGTTCCCCTCATTAAATAATAGCCAGTTAGTATATTTTCCGTCTGCAGACTGAATTGCGCCCAGAGCCACCGTTCCCCCCGGCGATGATTCATCCGGCTGGACCAGATTCAGCATATACAACGTATCGCTGCCGTTCCCCCATACCGGATACTCTGTGCCTTGAGTCCAAAGGGTGTTATGGGGACCCTGCCCGCCGTCCAGCAGCCAGGCTGCCTTGCCAAATTTAAAAGCGTCCTCTGTCAAGCCATAAATGCTTTCTTCAGCCGCCAGGTAGCAGCTGTTGACGATGGGGGCATCTCCTCCCGTTAAGGCCAAGCCGGTAACGGGTGTCGTATAGGAGAAGCAGCCGTCTATCTTGGCATTTGCTCCATTCGCTCCCCCCAGAATGCTGCCTACTCCCGAGCTGCCTGTTATCTCTTCCTCAAGATTGTAACTGGCCTTAACCGTGCCTGTAGCACCGCCGGCGATTCCGCCCACATTGGTACCGATTCCTCTAACCAAGCCTTGATTCATGCTCTGGATAACGGCGCTTGTACTACTGCTGGTGGTATTGCCGACAATCCCCCCCACATAACTGCCGCCTGACACAGTTTCTTCGTTGCTGCTGCCGGTTATCGTTCCGGAAGTTTTGGAAATAGCGCCGACGATACCGCCCACATTGTCACCTGTGCCTTGCACCGTTCCTCTGTTCATGGCATTGGTTACCGCATTGGTTATACTGCCGACGATCCCACCAACGTTATTTCCAGTTCCTGTAACGGTTCCTTCATTGCTGCCGCCGCTTATCTCGTCAGTGGCGTTGCCGGACAAACCGCCCACATCGTCGCCCGTTCCCATAACATTCCCTTTATTAATACCGGTTATTGCGCTTGCACTTCTGCCGGTTATTCCTCCTACGCAATTCCCTGTTCCTTTGACAATACCCATCACATTATTC
Source organism: Desulfosporosinus shakirovi (assembly GCF_020595055.1). Classification (GTDB taxonomy): domain Bacteria; phylum Bacillota; class Desulfitobacteriia; order Desulfitobacteriales; family Desulfitobacteriaceae; genus Desulfosporosinus; species Desulfosporosinus shakirovi. The sequence continues at coordinate 13,659 of NZ_JAJDOO010000049.1, forward strand.
ACACAATCGGTAGTGGTTATCCCTTTCCCACTGTTGCCGATTATCCCGCCTACTCCTCCCGCCGTACCTGTGCCCGATGTTTTTATAGTCCCTTCCACTGTTCCTTTATTGCCAGCATTATTGATATCTCCATTTTCAGCATAACCGGCAATTCCTCCGATGCCGCCTTTTCCACTTTTGTTAATCATCACCTCTCCTATTACGTTCCCCTCATTTGTCCCATCCGTTATGTCCGTATAGTTGACCTGACCGGCAAGCCCGCCAATACCGCCGTACCCGCTTGCGGGAATCGTAGTCTGAGCGTTAACCAGCCCTACAAACGTACAGTCTATAATTGAACCTTTAGCTGAGCTCGTTCCCGTCGTCCAACCGACAATACCGCCCACATATTGACTTTGGCTGCCGGCGTAAAGCCTCCCGTCAACTGTAAGGTTCTTTATCGTCGCTCCATTGGAATAGCCAAATAAGCCCAAGTAAGTCCCCGCGGCCGAGGCTGCGTCGTCTCCCAGCTCATAATAGATTTCATGATCCTGACCGTCGAAAGTCCCCTTAAACTGGTTTCCGTTACCTATGGGAGTCCATTTCCCGGTCACTGTGATACTACTGGCCAATTCGATAGTCTTGCCCATGAAATTTACCGGGCCGATCGCTGTTCCTGCCCCATCTTTAGCCGTTCCGTTGACCAGCTCTGCCAGACCCAGCAGTTCCCCTTCCGTGGTGATCCGGTAAGGGTCGGAGGATCCTGTAAGATACCAGCCGATATTGCTTTCCTCCTGATTCCAGAAGCGATAGGTCAGTTCTACGTCCTGCTCTATTGTCTTGGCCAAATACTTATCCGCTTCTTCCCCTTCGCCCTCTTTTTTTTCCACGGCTCTGGCCGGATAAAAAGCGGGCTGATATTCAGACACACCGGGCATTTCGCTGTTGAGCTCCACTTTCAGCTCAAGGGCTGCCCCGCCAAGTAAATAAGTGTACTCCCTGCCATCGGCCCCCGGAAATAGTTTATAACTTGAATCCTCGGCCAATTCAGCAAAAGTCACTGTTCCCTGTTCACATGGCGGCTCAGGCTGAACCAGGGTCAGCTTGTACACTGAACCTGTGCCCAAAACCGGATAATCGGAGCCTTGGGTCCAGACATTATTGTGAGTTCCTACACCGCCGTCCAGGAGATACACAACCTCGCCATACTTAAACGCTTCTCGGTTTTTGGCCTGTTCACTGGTGTCCTCTTCACCGGCAGCCAAATAGAAACTGTTGGTTATAACTGCCTCTCCCCCGCACAAGTGGTTACTGTCTCTCTCCAGGTAAGAGAAAGAGTTTTTAATCGCCGCCGTTTTCTCAGCTTGACCTACCAGGCTGCCGACAGATGTCACCCCTTTGGCTTTGCCTAAATTGCCGCAGTTTTGAATTGTAGCCTCCCCTTGCTTACCGGCAATTCCTCCTACTGTCTGACCGCTGCCCTCAATATCAGCTTCATTCAGACTGTTGGCAAGAACCACCGTGCCGGCGACAGCACCTGCAATACCCCCAAGGTTATTGGCTCCACTTACCCTGCCGCTGTTAGTACATTGAGAAATCCCGGAAGTACCGGCTTCTTGGGCGTTGCCCACAATCCCCCCGACAAAATCGCTTCCTATAATTACTCCCCTGTTGCTGCAGTCGGAAATTTCAACTTCCTTTAAATTATCCAGATAGCCAACAATGCCGCCCACGTTATTCGTCCCTGTAACATTGACTTCATTCTTGCAATTGTTAAGGGTTCCTGCGCTGAGGAATCCGACAATCCCGGCGCTTGAGTCGGCTGCGGTTATACTTCCCGCTGCTGTCAGATTTTGAATTGTCGCTCCCGCAGCATAGCCGAACAGACCCTGATAAGTATTGCTCCCTGTGATGGATAGACCGCGAATTGCTTTCCCGGCACCGTCAAAGGTCCCACCGAAGCTGATCGTTTCACCGCTGCCGATAGGTGTCCACGCCTCAGTCAAAGTAATGTCGTCCGTCAAAGTAATTGTTTTGCCTGAGAAGCTTACCGCCGGAATAGCTGTTCCCTCTCCGTCTGCCGCTGTGCCATTGACCAGTTGGGCCAGATAACGCAGCTCGGCTTCGTTACTTATGCTGAAGTTCATCGTTTCCGGATCTTTCAGATACCAGGTGGTTACTCCGTCATCAAGGCTCTCCGCCAAGGTGATATTCAGATTCAGGACGGCTCCATCCGCTGACAGATAGCCAAATAAGCCTTGATACTCATTGCCTGCCAGCTCCTCCTCTACATCAGCATCTAAACTTAAGCCGCTGATCGTTTTTTCGTTCCCGTCAAACCTTCCTCCAAAGCTGGTCCCCTCATTTAAGCCAATGGGTATCCAGTCCTTCCTTAGCTCAATATCCTTAGCTAATGTAATAGTCTTACCCGAAAAAACCACTGAATCAATTGGTTCACCGGTTCCGTCTAAGGCTGTACCATTTACCAGCTTTGCCAAATAGTACAGTTCAGCCTCGTTACTAATTGTAAATGCAGCGGAAGTCGTGTTATTAAGATACCAAGAAGTAACACCGTCGTTAATATCCGGTGTTAACTCAATGTTAGTTTTTGTCTCCGGAACTGTTATCTCCTCTTCAATGGGTTCCTCGCCCTCTACCGCCGTTCCATCTTCATCCGCCGTCGTTCCATCCTCATCCGACGGTTCTTCCTCCACCGTCGTTCCATCCTCATCCGACGGTTCTTCCTCCACCGTCGTCCCATCTTTATCCGACGTCCCCTGCTCAATTGCGGCAACTTTAGCCGTAACCGACATATTACCGGCATAGGCAAAGGGAATTCCTTGCGACATTATCAGGACAATACACAAGATAATGCTCAAAATATACCTAAGTTTCTCTTTTTTCATTCTCTATCCTCTCCCCTCTTCTGATCCTCCCTATATAAAGATCATTTTGAAAGAATATACATTTTTCCTGTCTTAGGATCCTCGTACACCATGCCCTTAGCATTAAAGCTCTTACCTAAAGTTCCGTCCTTAACTGCCTCCTGCAAATCTTTATTCTCAACCTCAACCAAGTCTTCTTGATCAATGACATCCGTTACTTTGTTATTTATATCCACACCCCAATAAAGAATAATTGACAGCATTAGCCCACAAGCAAATACCAGCATAGCATCTACCAGGTTTACAATACCGTCCAGCGGATTGATTTCTTCTTTATGTAATCGTGACCTGGGCCTACCACTTAATGATCCGGTTCTGATCATCTGGCACTCACCTCCTCCAGCATGCGCTCCATGGCTACCTCCTCCAGTACATACTTAATCGCCACTTCCTCCAGCACACACTCCATCACTACCTCAAAATTGATTAGGTAATTGTCATACCATCGTTTGCGAATATTTGAAATGACATAGCTGACGGCAGCTGAACTAACGCCTGCAATTGCGGTGTCAAATGCTATTGCAAGGGATGCCGACAATATCGCCGTGTCCCCTTCGCCCAAGGCCACGATTCCGGGGCCAAGCGGAATCAATGTGCCAAGCAAACCAAACATAGGCCCTAGTTTTGCCACCAAGTCTGTGCTTGCCGTTGTCTTTTCATACTCGGCTTCCTCTGTTACAAGGAGCTTATGCGCCATGGCAATTAAAAGGGCTCGCGGCATATCTCTTGATTCTATCAGCATGTACAGTGCCTCTTTTTGCCTATGAATAAATCGGCTGGCCTCAATAATTTCACGCAAAAACTCTGGACCGCTTTCATGGATGTCCTTGATTAAGGCAAGAACATCTACCTTTGTCTTGCGTCTTTCCATAAATAATTCAACGAACAGGTCACCCACCTGCCACACGGAAATTACTATCAGTGAAATTAGGATGATTTGGCAGGGCACTAATATTCCCTGTCCTATTAAGTGAAGTATGTCGTTTAGCAAAAAGTGCATTTATTCCATCTCCTGTCTTCTATAGAACCTAGTACATCTAGAAGCCCCAAGGCATTGCCACATAGTATGGGATATTGTACTGTACCTTAGTGTATTATTCCGCAACTTGCTTTTCCTCCAGTATTTTTCACGCTACCCTTCATTAAAGAATAAAAAAGAAAAAAGCATTACTCAAAAAAGAGCAATGCTTCCGTTGTTCGGTCAGCAAGCCTGTTGTTTATAGTTTTAAAGATTTGGTGATTTCTTCAATTCTTACCGGGTCATGATTTTGAATAACAATCTTTAGTTCACCATATTCAGTATCTCTAATCAACTCTATGATCTTCTTTTCTTTCGATGTCAGAATTATTTTAGATTCATCCTCTTTCATTGCTTCTCCTCCCCATTTTACAACTTCTGGCCTTGTATTGCCGATAGTGAAAAAAAAAGAGCCCGTTCTTCCGGCTCATAGCAACATGATGCAACAAAGTAGGGATGTCCAAAAACATCCAAACCTTAAATTTGCCACACATCTTTCCCCCGAAAGAGTTGTGATATTAAACATGGCAGGTCTCCTGACTTGAAATCATCCTCCTCCCTTGCCTTCCCGGTTTACCCAGTGGTCCTTATAAGGGATTCGTCATTCATACAGTAGCGGGGCTGTCCTAGCGTCTCACTAGAGTTCCCATATTAATGCAATTAAGCAACCATATTCAACCTATTAAATTGTAACTCTATCTTATAACCTACGATATACCAATTAATTATCTACGTCAACAGAATATTTTGACTAAAAAAGTAGAATATTACCGTATCCTCTGGAGTTTATACTCCTCTTTCTTAAAACGTGTGGAGAAACTTCACAAAGACTTGTTTTAGACCAAGGAGCACCTGATTCCCCCTATACTCCTGATATTCTATGGTACAGACCTAAAATCAATGGACTTGACAAACTTCGTCAAATCAAGGGATAAATCACATATCTGATCACCCTGTAGATAATTCCCATATTTGTCGAATAAAATTCTGATTAATGGACGGCTCGGGTAATCCTTCTGAACTCCGATTACTTTGCCAACTTCCCCTGTATTTAAAGTAACAATTGACCCTTGCGGATAGAGTACTAAACATTGAAGAAAGTTTCGAACAATTTTTTCATTGAATTCTTCACTTGATCCAGCAATAATTAATTCCAGAGCGTGATATGGGGGTAAACCTTTTCGATAGGGTCGATCACTCACAAGAGCATCAAAGACATCTGAAACAGCAACTATTTGAGCGTTTATCGTAATTGAGCTTTGGCGAAGACCATCCGGATAACCTTTGCCGTTCCAGCGTTCATGATGATGACGGATAATTGAGAGCACCTTATTGGATACATCAGCACTTTTAAGCATTTCCTCACCGTGCACCGGATGCTTTTTTATGATTCCCAATTCGTCATCCGTTAAATTTGAAGGCTTATTAAGAATCTTAGAGGGTATGGCGCGTTTGCCAATATCATGCAACAAAGCCCCTAGTGTTAAATCTCTTAGTCTTTGTCCTGAAAAACCCATTTGTAGTCCGATCAGAGTCGCTAAAACCGCTACATTCACAGAGTGAACGTAAGTGTAGTTATCAAATTTTCGAAATTTGTTTAAATCCAGATAAACTTGGTTTGTTCCTTCTAACTCGTGGATAATCTTATCAACCACGGAAAACGTCTTTTGTAAACGATCGACGCTAAAAAGACAGGTATCCTCAAAAACTTCTCTGACATAGCCTACAATGTCTTGGTATTTTGATTCGGAAAATTTGTGTGTCTTAGGGGCTTGAGATTTATCCAGCTCATATTTCAAGGTATAAATCTGACGTCCTTGAAGAAGTTCTTGAATGTTTGGTGTAATCGGCTTTCCTTTGGATAACAAAAGGATTCCCTGTTTATCAAACAAGTCAAGTGTCGAGAATTCGCCAATTTTAAATGCGGCAGTTGATAAAAGTTCTAAATGAGTTATCAAAACTAAATTCCCTCCTAAAACAAAAAACGCCGAATAATTATTCAGCGAAAACATCCTATCTATTCGATAACCCGGCTATCTTCACATTACATGTAAGACCCGTGGCTTTGCGTCCTCAGTTCTCACTGAGTTTGCCATTATCGCAGAATCACTATTTTAAATTATTAAGCCCATTAGACTATTATACAAATATATCATACACTATGCCCAAATAATATACGATTCTAGAAATTTCTCTCATTTTTCCCCTTTTAAGTGTTCTTTCTACTTATGAAAAAAAGAGTGTAACATTAAAAATTTAATCATTAATGTTACACTTTTTTGCCAGTAGAGGGGAGATATCTAAATCTCCTTTCTCAACCTGGGATCAAGAAAGTCCCTCAAACTATCACCAATAAAGTTAGTGCCTACTGACATGGTGAGAATAGCCAAACCAGGAAAGGTACCAATCATTACTTCTAATAAACTCAAACGAGTAGTACGGGTAATCAAACCCATGGTAAAAGAACCTTATCAATTTAGAACAAGAGGATTTAGACCTCGATTAATTCTCGGGAAAAATTATTAAAACGCACCGGCCCTTTTTCAGATAGTCCGACAATATCTTCAATGCGAACCCCATATTGCCCCGGTAAATATATACCCGGTTCAATACTGAAGGTCATTCCAGTCTTCAAAGTTTCTTGGTTACCCAAAACTATAAATGGATCTTCATGGATATCCAGCCCTATACCATGACCTGTCCGATGGACAAAATGCTGTCCATATCCAGCTCGGGAAATGGCTTTGCGGGCGGCCTCATCCACTTTTTCACAAGAAATCCCTTCTTGAACTGCTTGGAATCCAGCTTCATTTCCCTCTCTTACGGCATTGTATATCTTCTTGACGTCTTCAGATGCTTTACCCAAAGAAAAGGTTCGAGTCATGTCAGAACAATACCCTTGAAAGAGTCCTCCGAAATCTAAGACAACCAAATCACCCACTATTAACTTTCTTTCACCCGTATTGTGATGAGGCGAGGAGGTGTTAGGTCCTGAGGCTATAATAGGTTTGAAAGAAATTTCCTCAGCTCCATATTCCTTGAGTTTACTTTCCACAAAAAAAGCCAATTCCTTTTCAGAAATACCTGGTTGAATCACCATAAGCACTTCTCCCATAACCTTATCTGTTAATCCTCCGGCCTTTTCTAAAAGATTCATCTCATTTTGGTCTTTTATCATTCGCACTTGCCGCATCAAGGCTGAAGCACCAATAAACTCGTACCCTGGAAAGGCCTTTCTTACACTTAAAAAATGTCCTGCCCACATTCTTTCGTCAATGGCCGCTATTGCTGAATGCTTGTTGATCAACGGAAGTAATAAATCCACCGGGTCGCTCCCATCAGCCCAGGTTAGTAATTCAAAACTATTCTGTCCAAGATTTTCTGCCACTTCCCGATACATCTCAGGCAGAATCATAACCGGTTTGCCCTCTGCTGGCATCAAAAAGGCCTGCAGCCTCTCATCCGCCACGGTCTTTAATCCGGTGAGATAAAACAAATTAGAGGAAGGGGCCAATACCAGATACTCCGTGCTTTGCTCTCTCATTATTGCTTGGATTTTCTTGATTCTCGCGATATATTCAACCATAGATTCAATATCCTCCTTGTAAGTCTTAGACTTTTTTCCAGACTTCGAATTTCCATAGCCATAGTGATAATTTTAACTATTTCACCAAAAACCAAATTATTTCGCAATTCTCTGTTCCATCGTTGAAGGCCCAGTGTTCTTCTCCGGCAGGAATTATAGCTGCTTGACCTGCGGATATTCGACATTCTGTTCCTCCACTCATAGTTAGAATTGATCCGCTCATTATAAAGGAGTATTCATGTTCAGTATGAACTCCAACTCCTTCTGCCGGAACTCTTGCTCCCGGGGGAAACACCACACTCCCCATTGTCACTTTGGCATTCTTCACTGCATCCTCACCAAAAAGGGTTCTCATTATCACATCACTACGATTTGATGCTATAACATCTTTGTTTGTTGCAATTTTCATTAACTGTATTTCTCCTTATCTTCTTCCTTTTGAGCTGGAGTTATTTTGACAATATGATTCTCTTAGACTAAGGGAATCACATAAATTCAGAAATGAGATTATTCATGAAATATAATTGGGGTAAGTACTGCTATCATGTGGACTGGTTCATCTGTCATGTTATGCCAGGTATGATCTAACATTGAGGGAAAATGAATCGTGTCACCCTCGTTCATTTCATATTCTTTGTCCCCGATCATCATTAAAACCTTGCCCTTTAATATATAGTAGAACTCCTCACCCGGATGATTAAATACAACATCCTGCCCTTGCCGCGGCGCTAATACTATGTGAATCGGTTCCAATACCTTTCCTGAAAAGTCACCTCCTAAGCGCGTAAATACCGAATTGGATCTCTCAATTTGAAATGGCTTACGATCAAGAACTGGGGTAAAAAAACTGTTGCTTACTGTGCTTTCAAAAAAGGAGGACATGGAAACATTAAATACGTCTGCAATCTTTTGAAGAGAAGTGATAGCCAAGGAGCTGTTACCTCGTTCTACCTGGGAAAGGAAACTGATAGATAACCCAGTTTTTTCGCTCAATTCTTTAAGCGTCATGTTCATGCTGACTCGAAGACTCCGTATTCTTTCGTACATATTTTCCATTAAATACCTCTAATTCCTTTTATCGATTATAGTTATATGAAATATATTATAGTAGGACTAAAAAGTCCAGACTTTTGCCACAATAATACAGTATTTTACTTATGAAAGATATTGGCATCCAGGTTCACTATAAAACCAAAATTCTCTTTATGCAACTTGGCTAGCACCAAGCCATCCTTTCTTCAAAAAAAAGCAAACTGTATCGCACTGATACAGTTTGCTTTTTATATTGTTATTATTCACTTTTAGTTAGGACTTGCTAATTTATCGAAAAGTCAAGACTTGGCAGAGGTTTATGGGTAGTTTCTTAATAAGATGTGCCTAAAAAAACAGCCTTTGGCGTCAAAAACCGTGTACATGAAGTTAAAATCAAATGTTGCATCGATGCACCATTTGGCCTCTCTTCCTCGAAGGGGGGAGTAACTCACTGATTCAGTCAGCCATTTGAGCCACTCCCCATAGGGTACCAGCTCTTTGGTTTCCGTCAAACAACCTCCGATCCCAACGGCGTTGCTAAACAGCATTTTGCAGCTTTCTTCCTTGATAAAGTTAAAAAAGGGGGTTGGTTAGCAAGCCCTAGTTAACTAGTTACTCCCTAACGTGGTGTTATTCCCGTCAGAACTCCATATCCGCCAAGGACTTTAACCGTTCCTACAAGACCTCCCTGGAAAGATTCCTGTTCGAGCTCCTTACCGCTGCCTTGTTCTACGAAATATTTGTCCAAGCTGTAGTCTACACGATAGGTATTAGTTTCATTAAAGGAATTTTGGAACTTTCCTTTTAGATAGAGCCCTTGCTCAGGTTTCGTTTCGCTGACTTGATCGACGACATAATACTTGCCCTCTTGTTTAAGGATGACATAAAGGTACTTATTGTATACCTTGTCTATGGATAGAGGAACTTTAGACTTTGGAACATCTGAAATTGCAAAATTAATGGCAACATAGTCTCCCCTGAAAAGATCCGTCGGGTCATAAGCCTTCGTTTCGAGAACGACCTCTTTTCCAAAGAGAACGGTTGCTTGTGGTTTGATGGTCATAGCCAGGAGAATGAGCAAGGGAATCGCCATGGCAAGAAAGAATGATTTTTTCTTAGTCATGCCAATGTCCCCCCTTTTGTTTTCATGCGTTCGAAGTAAAAACCAAAGGCTAATAAGAGCAGTCCCCCTACAACAAAGAACAGAGATTTAGGCAAAAACGCAATGGTATCCGTGTAATATCGGAAGATAGTTATACAAACAAAGATAAGGCTTATGAGGTTGCCCTTTCTGATCAGGAAAAATAGAACAGCGACAAAAGCAAGGGCAAAGAGGATACTCACCAAACGTGTCGATTGAACATTGACCAAGACATCCCATATATCGGGGAAGGTCAATATCACACCGGTTACCCCAAAGAGGATGTTACCCTGAACTTTAAAAATGTCCTGCTCAAAGTTATGTTGTGCTCCATACATCACAAGTCCTATGAAGAAAAAGAGCAAAGCGACATGTAATCCCTCAGCCTCATATCTTAAAGCGATTTGAAAGATAAAGCTCAAACTTGTCAGGTTAGCGAAAAACAAGAGGAGCCTTGATTTATTAAAGTAATAGAAAGCCAGGTATGTGATGGGAACCCCTGCCCACCCTGCATAAGGAAACCCTTGATCAAAGGAGCCTAAAAGGTAGACTCCAAACAGGCAATTAGCCAAAAGCATTAAATACTTATCCTTAAGCTGGAATGCCAACGGAAGAACACCTATGGACCAGAGCAGAAATGCTGTAGGAAAGTCTCCTCCAAAATTGTACATCTGTCCAATGAGAAAAATACCCGCTCCATAAACCAGAGTCCCTAGATAAATCAAACTCCGACCTGTCCTCGGATTATTTTCCGTCAACATATATCCTGCAAGGTTTACTCCGCAGAATGCGCCGAAGATAATAAGCAGCTTAATAAAATGACTGATCCCATCCCAGTTGCTAGCTATAAAACTTAAAACCCCAAGACCTACGAGAATAGCGCCAATCGTAACAACCACCTGAATAAAGTTCAGACCACCCTTAATTTCGTAAGTCTCCAATATTCCAGTCTTTTGCTCCCCTGTGATAAGACCGGAGCTTTCAAAGTAGTCCAGTTCTTTGCTGACTAAGGAGAAGTTCGTATTAGTTATTTGACGTTTCAAGGATTTCCCCTCCTTTTTCAGGCCTAATCAAAGCTTAATCTATACCATCTATACTAGCGGTTATTTCTACACAGACTAAAAAGCATTAAACTTTATATTTTTTTACTTAATGATCACAGTAGATATATGGTTCCAAAAGAACTCTTGATCTTTTTTTAATCAGTTCATACCATTGATAATACTATTATCAATCATGACCCGGTATGTTTCCGTAATATTTCTTATTTAACATTGTACTCTATTAATAATCATTTTACAATCGTGTTTTCTTTAATCAAGTTCCCTTTTCACTTAACTACTGACATCGGCTCCATTGACGAGAAACGCTTTTTCCCAATTATCAACATAAGATCCGGTGGCCCACTCAGCCATAATAATTGATGTTCCGGTCTGCAACTCTATCTTTGCCAATGGTTCACTTCCTAATTGACCTGCACTGATTGAGTAAACCTGAAGTTTGGTCTTGGTTATGACAAGAGCCATATCTTGATTAGGAGAGGTGAAGGCATCCACGGCATCCGGAACGCGATCCTTAATGTACTGCCAGCTAAGACACAAGGTATCGTAGAAAATCAATTTAGCCGGAGGAACTAAATTAACATTAAAGTCCATATAGCTGGGGTCGTTAGCATCTTGAAAAGAGTAATTTATTCTGCCTCTAAGATACCAATGTCCATTTTTACGGATCAGACCGAAATTTTGTTCAAAGCCGTCATTATCTATGGATGTAATATTAATATTGTTGTTTAAAGACCGGAGTGCCTGAGCCCTAGCGTTGCTAAAAGCAACCAACCCGTTGTTTCCTAACAGGTCAGACAGCTTAATCCCCTCTAGAGCAGAGATTTTATCCACCGGCAGAACTTGTAAACGATTTCCACCTTGGTCGGTTTCCACAGCAACAAAGTCATTGCCAATATAATCAATGATCTTTTTACCAGCTCCTGTCTTAACTTCCCCTCGGCTAATTGTCATGGTCTTGAGTTGCGGTTCCTTTACTTTAGTAGAAACATCATGAGCGGAATATAAATCTTGCATGTATGGTCCTTCCTGAAGTTGGCGTATTTGCAACTCCCAAAAGCCACTGTTGCGCGGGAAAAAGATATTGTCCCCTATTAAAACCGGATGCAGCTTCTTATTATCTATGGCCAGCCATAAAGTCTGATACGTGAAGTTAAAATTATCTGCATTATCTTTAACATCCGATCCCTTCGGTATTTTTAACCCCACCAAAACACCGGCTGCTCCTGAATTGCTATGTTCGTTGGTTTTGAAGTCATTAAGGTTACTGAACGCTAAAGAACTGTCTACTTGATCAGAGACCTTCTCGAGATATAACACTTTATTTTGAACAAAAGCTACAAGCTTTGCTTCATCAATTCTCATAAATTCGCCCAGAAAATTCTCCTCCGAGGATACAGTAATGACCTCAACTTCTTTACTGTCTGGCATTAAAGTATTGGGTAAACTTAAATATTTAGTCATTAGATAGTTTGAAGAGTTTACTTTTTTTATCTTAAACATTGGGTTGCTCCAAACATACTCACCGAGCATGGCAACTTCCCCCGTAAATTGAATCTTACCTTCCCAACTCGAATTATCTGCTCCGTAATTCCCGTTGGGTTGCATCTCCTGCATCACTTGCCATTGACCTTCCAATGGGCAAATATTATGTACCGGTGGAATAATCTTACCCGCCGTTGTCCAAGAAAGGTTGGCACAACCGCCGAGCAAGAGGAGGGAAAGACTTATAATCAACACACTAAACGCTCTATGCATAGAAACTCTCCCCTTTAGGCAGGGTGATAAATACCTTTGTCCCTTGATTAAGTATACTTGTGATTTCTAACTTACCACCCATTAGGTTCACAATTTCTTCGCATATTGACAGCCCTATTCCATTTTGGGAGCGTGAAGTTTTTCCCTTATAGAATTTTTCTTTCACCATGGGGAGTTCATCAACGGCTATTCCACACCCAGTATCCGAAATAGTGAATAACAATTCCTTGTTTTGCATCTCTATATCGAAGCTAACTAGTCCGCCAGCAGTCGTAAAATTAAAGGCATTATCTAAAACGTTTATAAACAACTGTTTTAGCCTATTGGCGTCCGTGAAAAAACTCGGTAAATCTTTAGGGCATTGAACAGTGAAGTTGATATTTTCCCGCACTGCCCTTGGAGTTAATTGTTTTTGGATGTGCTCGATAAGCGAGGCTAAATTGACCTCAGCCTTTTGCAATTTCACCCGGCTGGAGACGAACTTAGAAAAATCCAGCAGTTCTTCAACCATCAAAGTTAGTCGTTCACTCTCCTTGGCAATAATCCCCAGACCGTCTGCTAACATATCCTTTTGTTGGAATTGTTCATTCTGTAAAGTAATTGCCCAGCCCATGATCGAAGTTAGGGGTGTGCGCAGTTCATGGGAAACCGATGAGATAAAATCATTCTTAAGCTGTTCCTTTTTCACAATCTCATCCGCCATATAATTTAAAGTATCTGAGAGCTTACCGATCTCATCTTCATTTGTTTTTTTACTGCGAGCTTGAAAATTGCCGGAAGCCATTTCTTGAGCTGCTTTTGTAACTTCTTTTAGGGGCACGATAATTGTGTTGGCTAAAAAAACACTGATCAGCCCGGCTATAAAAACTACTGCCAGACCGATTGAGATAAAGATATAGGCCGTGTTTTGAATATCCTTATCAACAGCGTTTAAGGAGGTTATAAAGCGCAAGGCCCCGACTACTTCATTGTTTGCCTTTAATGGGTAAGCCACAGCCATTACTTTTTGTCCGTTTAATCTCCCAATCCATTTCCCAGTGTTTCCGTCTAAGGCTTCCTTGATATCGTTTATTGCTGCATTCCCTGTGGGGATCACACCCAGAGAATCCATTACAATACTGCCATCCTTATCCACAATTTCCACTTCAGCGTTACTTTGGTTCCAGAAAGCGTCTACATTATATAAGACATTTTCTTGAAGGGAGGTGTCGGAAAAATACTTAGCATACAAATCAGCAGAAATCTTAATCTGGTTAGTGAGACTTCCTTCCAAACTTCCATAGTAGTTTTGACGTACTGTATAGATAAGAAGAACTTCGAGAATCGTCACAGTGATAATGATGATGATCATAAAATTGGCTGTCAGCCTGGCTCGAATTCCTGTCATTTTAAGGTTCCTGTTGCCATCGGTAACCGGAACCCCAAACCGTTTTAATATATTCCGGTTGCGAAGGATTATCCTCAATCTTTTCCCGCAAGCGTCTAATATGGACATCCAATGTTTTTGTATCCCCAAAATAATCATCACCCCAGACAGTATTCAGCATCTCTTCCCGCTTAAGTGCCCTACCAGGGTTTTTCATAAATACTTGTATCAACGCAAATTCGATAGGGGTTAAATCAATCTCCTGATCACTCTTGAATAATTTGTTAGCAGTAACATTCAAACTTAAGTCCCTGCAACAATAAACCTCTTTTGGGTCTTTTATTCCATTGCCTCTTCGCAAAACAGCCTTTACCCGAGCAATCAATTCTAAAGGGTTAAACGGTTTTACCATATAATCATCTGCGCCCAGTTCCAAGCCAAGAATCTTATCTGTATCTTGGCCCTTGGCGGTAAGCATAATCACAAATGTTTCTTGCATAGTCTTCCTGATTTTTTGACAAACTTCCAATCCGCTGATGCCCGGCAGCATGAGATCCAGCACAACTACCTCAGGGACAAAAGATTTTAACATCTCCAGGGCTTCCTCTCCAGACGCAGCATCACCCACTAAATAACCTGCAGCGCTAAGGTTAAGGGTAATAAAGCGTCGGATAGGCTCTTCATCTTCAACAACCAGTACTTTTACTTTTACATCCTTCATCTGACCACTCCGCGTATCTCTTATTGCAAGGTTTTGACCCCTGTACGTCTATTCTAAACCATTTAGCAGAGCTAAGGGGATTTTTTTTTGCAGAAATTGTCTTAGTTTTGCAAACCTCCGGAAAATACTATAGGCAAAACATCAGGACCTAACACCCCAAACGAAAATCCTTGTTTTTTTAACAACTCAATAATCTCTGGCAACGCATCTATCGTTGAATTTTTGCCTACTAAATCATGTAACAAGACAACAACTCGAGTCTTACCCTGAATCTGCTCTTCAACATTCCTAATTAACTGGTCCTCAGAGAATAATCGAGCATCTGTGTCTCCCGGATCAACATTCCAGTCTTCCATTAAATAACCTGCGGCATCTACGGTATTAAAATAGTCAATATTAAAATGACCTACCGTCCCTCCAGGGGCACGAACTATTTGGGGGCGTATACCAATAGTCTGATAAATGATCTCTTCTGCTTTCCTTACGTCATCCAGAAAATTCTTAGGTCCTTTATACACCTCTGCCATATTATGAGAATATGTATGGTTGCCGATTACATGATCCTGCTCATACACAGCCTTTAGTAAATCCGGATAAAGCTCTACCTGTTGCCCGATATTAAAAAAGGTGGCGCGGACCTTTTCTTTGGCCAATATATCGAGAATTTTTGGCGTGGTACTGGGGTAGGGGCCATCATCGAAGGTCAAGTACGCCATCTTTTCATTTTCCGGCTTGAATTTACGCTGGCGCATAGCTAAACCAGGAGCTGTTGGCGGGTTGCCTGCCTCATCATAGTATGGTCGAATAGGAGTGCCTGGTGGCCCAGGTAGTGGAGTCGGAGATAAATCTTCTGTTGTGCCTGAAATGATGATATTTGGTTTTGCATCAGAATGGACGGGTTCTTGCAGTGACGTCCCGGATGACGGCTCAGATAACGACTCAGGTTTTTGATCTGAAGACTTAGAATCTTCGTATTGGGTGTTAATTGCCTCTGATTGAGATAGGGCCTTCTCTGTTAATAACTTGCTTTGATCAGGTTGGGACAAGGACGATTCTTCCGTATATTTCCCCGGGGCGAGCTGTGCAGAACTCGGAGATGTTGCCAATTGATCTTCCTTACTGTCGATTTCACTCGTTTCATCCACCTCTGCCATACTGTTAGGTAAAGGCGCTAAATCCTCTTTCACCTTCGGCGAATCGTGCAGTCGAGCAATTGATTGAGTAGCGATACTCCAGTGAGGAAATACCCCCACCCAAAAAACGCTAATACTTAAAAAGCTCGCCATAAAAACTAGACCTACGATTTTCATTTTGGACATAGTTCCCTCTTCCTCTCTCTACATCTTGTCCCTGTCTCAAAAAAATCACTCTTTCGCCATACTCTTACAATACACCTGATAGAGTACAATTAAGTTCGCAAAATTAAAAAAGGGAAAACCATCGGTTACTCC
>NZ_JAJDOO010000004.1 GCF_020595055.1 Desulfosporosinus shakirovi
ACACTTGTTAAAGAAGGCGGCTGGGTTGGTTACGCTGATAAAAACTATTGATTAATTAAGGCTAGTTATTTATTGTGAGGTATTGTGCCTTTAAACCTGCTTAACCATTTGGTTTTGCAGGTTTTTTTATAATTAGTAAAATCCCAAAGTTACAACATTAAACGCCGGAATCAGTTCATTTCTGAATGATTTCGGCGTTTGCGGGAAATGGGTATCACTGTAATGGATGATGTCTTCTTGGTGAAAGAGTTAAGGTAACCGAACTTGGTAGTTACTCTAGATTTATTAATATATTAAAGCCCTTGGAAATGAGGATTTTATTTAATTATAATTTGAGACCATAACAATGTAAGTATAGAAGAATAAAAATGCGATGATTATGCTCACCGAAATAATCGCTCTTTTGCCATCGTCTTGGTCCTCTTTTGCAGCATTATAGTCATAGAATGTCCTTAAATAAATGATATCGGCAGTCTCTCTTACGGTGGCCTTGAAGTTCCCATTTAATTTTTTGTTTCGGTTATCAATTACATAATATCTTCCTCTCATAAGCTTCTCTCCTTTTAAACTCATTTTGACATTCCATTTACTTCTTAATAAAAGAAAAGTTCGCGAATAATTCTGAATTTCCTGCCTCCCTACAATATTAATTATTTTTAGACTATTCAAAGAAATAATGAGACTGCCGACAAATACGAAGTTGTCAGCAGTAAGCAACGAGCTTGCTGCTTCCCAGATCAGTTTTACGCCGTTAGTTAGACATGACCCTGCAAGTGGAACATAACCATATAAATAAATGGTTATTGACAGCATAATATTTAACTGATAATCTGTTCATTGTAAACGAACAGCATAGGAGGAAAATAGAGTGAAAAAGATTTCTACGGTTGCAATTTCTTTAGCCTTAGGACTGACTCTCCTTTTAACAGGCTGTGGATCTAGTACCACAGCGAACAAGACCGGTGAGGAGAATAAACCCGCAGAATCTATAGCAGCGAGCCAAACTGCTCAGCCCGCTCCGAAAGTCATTAAGGATTGGAAATACTATAGCGCAGATCAACTGAAAGAGGCAATCGAGAAGAAATCCCCCCTTCAAATCGTGGATATCCAAGTTGAGGCTGAATATGATGCACATCATATTCAAGGGGTTATCCCAACCTATGCCTATCCGGTAAAAACAGAGGAAGAGAAAGCGAAGCTGGCTAAAATTCTTCCCCAACTTAAAGCGTCTAAAGACCCCATTGTAATTGTTTGCCCTGCAGGTAAAGGGGGGGCCGAGCGTACTTATCAGTATCTTTATGATCAAGGAATTGACGAATCTCGCTTGTTCACCCTCGAGAAGGGACAAAGCGGCTGGCCTTATAGTGAGTTACTTGAGAAGTAAGTCGATTCGAACCCTTCCAGCCGTTAATGGAGGGGTTCTTTATTTAAGGAGGCAAGAAGTATGGCAAGCACCTTAAGAGAACAAAACAATTTCAAAAGATTTTTACTCCCCTTAAAAATCCTTGCCTCCATACTTATGCTTTCCTGGATGTTCAGTACCATTGAGTGGCCGCAAGTCACTCAAATTCTCCATCGCGTTAAAGGGCTATGGATGGCAATTGCTTTAGGATGGGTGGTTATTTCTGTGGGAGTAAGTGCCTATAAATGGCAGCTCATCTTAAGGGCCTCGCAACTTTATGTTCCTCTAAGGGTTTTATGGAAAACTTATTGGGCAGGACTTTTTTTAAATAACTTCCTCCCTTCCAGTATTGGTGGGGATGGACTTAGAATCTATTGGGTGGGCAAAGTCACCGGGGATATGGCTGGCTCAACGACTTCCGTAGTTGTCGAGCGTGTTTTAGCGACAATTGGTCTTTGTCTTACAGCAATCCTTGCTATTTTGTTGACTGAAGTTCAAATACCTTATCTTTTAGCGTTTTTTGGGGCGGTCATGTTGGTGGGGACTCTTATTCTATCATTTTTTCTTTTTCCGCATTTCACTGGATGGCTGCAAAAGCGGTTGGGTTTCTTGCCGAAGGTTCAAAGTTTTTTAGCAGGAATAATAGCTCATGGAATGCGTTTAAGAAATCAGCCGAGTTTAATGTTCTATGGGTTAATCGGATCAGTGCTCTTCCAGATGAGTGTCGTGATGGTGAATTGGTGTATATTCAAAGCCCTTTCGGTAACTGACTTGAATCCTATCGAGGCCGCTGTAATCATACCGGCTACCTCTGTGGCCGCCATGCTCCCCATAGGAATCAATGGCTATGGCCTACGGGAGGGAGCTTATATCGCGTTATTTGCTCCTATGGGAATTTCCGGTCCCATTGCGCTCACCGCTTCAATTCTATTTGCACTACTTGTCAGCTTCTCCAGTCTTTGGGGAGGATGGATATGGATAAAGGAAGGACGACGAGATGTTGGAGAAAAAAGAGTTCCTCACGACGATAGAGAGGCAAGCCGCCCATTATTTCAGTAAAGGTTATAATTGCTGTCAAAGTGTATTGCTGGCTGCCAATGATCTATGGGAGTTGAATCTTGATCAAGGGATTATTGCCGCAGGACGATTCTTTCAACATGGAATGGGGTGCGGGTCTATCTGTGGTGCCTTGATTGGTGCCCAAATGGTGTTAGGTATCCTGGATAACCGATATGAAACAAAACTCTCAAATAAATACGCCCGCAAGCTTTCCGAAGAATTTAATCAGACATTTAGCTCAACTCAGTGTTCGGAGTTGCGTAAAAAGCAAAGCATTATGGATAAAATAGGGTATAAAGGATGTCAACGAATAACCTTTATGACGGCAGGAGTTTTTTATGAGTTTTGGGAGAGTGTCAATGGGAACCAGACCCCGGGTGTCAGTCGTTATTCCGACGTTAAATGAAGAAGCGGTGCTTGAAGATACCCTTCGGATTCTACATTTAAACAAAGAAAAGGTTTCCTTAGAAGTCATCATCGTCGATGGAGGAAGCACAGATTCAACCTGCCAGGTCGCCTCCCGATATGCAGATCAAGTGATTGTTATGTCTCCGGGACGGGGTGGACAGTTGAATCGGGGTGCGGAAAACTCATGCGGAGAGATTTTATGGTTCTTACATGCTGATTCGCAGTTGGAGAAGGATTATGTTCTCGAGATTGTAAAAACGACGGAACAAGGCATAGGCGGCGGATGTTTTCAAATCTCCTTTGATTCCAAGCGTTTTATCTATCAATGTATTGCCTGGAGTTCGAATCAAAGGGCGAAATGGTTTAAAAGCTTTTATGGAGACCAGGGAATATTCGTGAAGAGAGAGGTTTTTCAGAAACTGGGTGGTTTTCGTCCCATTCCTCTGATGGAGGATCTGGAGTTCTCTCGCCGACTTAAGCGAGGGACCAAAGTGCAAGTGATTCAGAGGCCTCTTCAAACCAGCTCAAGGCGTTTTCGAAAAGGAATCCTGCGCACACTTCTTGTAATGCAGTTATTAAAACTAGGGTTTTATCTTCGAGTGAATCCAAAGTTTCTCTCAAGGGTGTATGGTTTAGGCAGAGGATAAGAGTGAAAGGAAGCAAATATGTATGGCACAGTGAATTCACAAGCTCTCATTCTTATGACCCGAGTTCCGGTTCCGGGGAAGACGAAAACGAGGCTGATGCCTCATCTTTCTGCGGAGGAATGCGCAGGTTTTCACGAAGCTTGTTTACAGGATATCATTAAAGTTCAAAGAGAACTTAAGAAGCCTGGGAATATCTTTTATTCGGAAAAACTCACCGAGAAGTTTATATCCATGTTCCCGAAAGCGAGCCAGTTTATTCCTCAGGAAGGGGATAATCTAGGGGAAAGGATGAGTCAAGCTTTCCGAATATCTCTCCAAGACTATAAGTTCAGCGTTATGGTTGGTTCGGATTTACCTCATTTAACTGTGCGGACCCTCCAGAGTGCCTTCGAAGCACTTGAACAACACGATGTCGTTCTGGGACCGGCTCTTGATGGAGGATATTATCTTATCGGGTTAAAGCAATACATACCGGACTTATTTACAGGGATAAATTGGGGGAGTTCTGAAGTTTTTAGGCAGACTATAGAAAGGGTCCATTCCCTTGGTTTAAGCTATCGCCTTCTTAAGAAGATGCAAGACTTAGATACCATTGAAGATCTTCGGGTCTTCATGACAAATCCTGCAAACAAAGACCATCAAGCCTGGAAATACATTGATCAATTGGGAGGAGTAAAGTAGATGCAGAGATTAGAAGCAAACCAGACCGAGGCCTTTAGAAGTCTCGATAAGGCATTAAGAGGAGAAATTCTGGCTAGAGAAGAGATTGAAGAGCTTTTCCGAGTTCCAAGCAAAAGTGAAGCTTTTTATGCGATTCAATACGCCTCTCGTAAAATCAGTGAATCAGTAACCGGAGGTAAAGCAGAAATTCACGGTCAGATTGGAATCGATATCGGACCTTGCCCGAAGAACTGCCAGTTTTGTTCCTTTGCGGCGTGCAATAAAGTGTTTCCTGAGCCATCTGTTCTCCCAACAACTGAGATTATCAGCCGATGTCTCGATTTAGAAGAAGCGGGAGCTAATGCTATCTACTTAATGACCACTGCCAATTTTAGTTTTGCACGGTTTATTGAGATTGCCCAGAAGGTTAGGAATAAGCTCCAAAAGGAAAGCGTACTCGTAGCCAATATCGGGGACTTTTCCTACGAGCAAGCCTTAGAGCTTAAACGGGTCGGTGTGAATGGTGTTTATCACGCTCTGCGCTTAGGAGAAGGGAATACGACAGCCATCAATCCGAAGAGACGGCTAGAGAGCTTTGCAGCAGCGAAGGAAGCGGGACTTATCCTAGGAAATTGTGTGGAACCTGTAGGACCTGAACACACGGTGGAAGAACTCGTCGAGAAAACCCTCATTGCTCGAGAAGCGAACCCGGTATTCAGTGGGGCAATGCGGCGTATTACGATTCCCTCGACGCCCTTGAGTCAGTATGGAATGCTTAGCGAAGGGAAAATGGCACATATTCTAGCCGTGGTCCGCTTAGCTATGGGACATCACATTCTCGGAAATTGTACTCATGAACCCAATGTCCACGGGGCGGTAGCTGGTGCCAATCTTTTATGGGCTGAAGTGGGGTCGAATCCTCGTGATGTGGAGGGTGAAACTCACCGTGGGATTAGTGTTGAGCGGTGTAGAGAAATTTATTGGGAAGCAGATTGGGAAGTTCTTTCAGGACCGTCACAGTTCTTTCAGTCAGTTAGGGTATAAAGATGTGAGAGTTTGTACCGTTTTCAAAACGGAAAGTTACCAGTGGAATCGTTAACTTGTGCTTAATTGGGCTAGTCTTACTTTATTTTCTCCGACCAGGGTTTAACTTGAGGTCAATACATCGATAGGTTTACTTGCTCAGGCAGATATCCTGGGGCTAAGATTATTTGTCTCCAGCTTTGGTATTTTGGTGCCCTTGGCTTCTATGGCGTTCATGGTTCTTCAGGCCTTACATGCCTTAGATTTTGGGGCTTCTTCTGGGCGGTTAGCGGTTTCTTGGTTCTCGTTTTTTTAAGTTTAGCGTTTAAGAAAAGGTTCCAGGCAAAGCTGGGGCAGGATACATAGGGTTGGTGAGCGGCGAAATTAACTATAAGAAGGTTTGCCCAATTATATTTTGTGAGGAGTAAAAATTAATGAAGAAGAAATTACTTGCTATTCTTATTGGCGTTGCAGTGGTAGCTACATTTGCAACAGGCTGCGGTTCTACAGCAACACCGGAAAAGCTTGCTGCAGAAACCCCGACGGTTAAGGCAGTCGAAAAGACAAAGGTATTTGTATCCGCAGATTGGGTAAAAGGTGTCATTGATGGTCAACAACCAGAGTCAAAAGATTATGTAATTATTGAGGCCGCTTGGGGTCAAGTCAGCGAGGATAAAGCATACACAGAAGCCCATATTCCGGGAGCGGTTCATCTAAATACAGATGAAATCGAAGAAGATAAGTTTTGGGATATCAGAACAGGCGCGGAAATTACACAGGTAATGAAAAATTATGGTATAACCAAAGATACTAATGTAATCATTTATGGTGAAGACTCAGGTGCAGAGAGAGTCGCCTTCGTATGTATTTGGGCTGGTGTTGAAAATGTTAAAGTCCTCGATGGTGGATTGAACGCTTGGAAAAAAGCAGGATATGCAACTAATGACGGGATAGAAACTGCTAAAGAAACTGAAAAAGATTTTGGGGTAACCATACCTGCACATCCAGACTATGTCTTATCGTCTGACGAAGTAAAAGATAAGCTGGCAAAAGATAACAACTTCAGATTGGTAAGTATTCGGAGTTTAGATGAATTTACGGGTAAGAAAAGCGGATATAGTTACATTAAAAGAGCTGGTGAACCCAAAGGAGCAGTTTGGGGACATGATGAAACTGACTACCTCAATGAAGATGGAACGTTTATCAACTTTGATAAGGCGGTAGCCATGTGGGCTGAAGAGGGTATAACAAAAGATAATGAAATTTCATTTTATTGTGGAACCGGTTGGAGAGCAACTATCCCTTGGCTAATGGCCTATGAGAATGGTTGGAAAAATGTAAAATTGTATGATGATGGATGGTTTGTGTGGCAGATGGATGAAAAAAATCCCATACAGGCTATCACTCCTGAAGAAGCAGCAGCAAAATACAAAAAGTAATTAATATCGAAAAAGTCTGATAGCATAAGCATGTCAGACTTTTTTCAATACTACTTGTGTTAATTAAACATGGTAGACCTATACACCAGAATTATTAATCTCAAAAAGCGAGGGAGTACAGCAATTAATGGGCTCGCTTTCTTAAATAGAGGAAAATCTTAATATCTTGTATCAATGTGACCATTGCCAATATAAAACTGATGAAATAATAGGAGCGATAGTCTGCTGTTGAGAATCCTAAGGTAAAAAGGACAGATACCATTGTCATGATTGTTAGTAAAACGATCATACGTAAAGCCACTTTATCTAAAACAGTACCATTTTTTTTAATCTTTAAAAATATTATAAGGATGATAACAGTCAGTATAGCTAAGATACTAATCATAATATGTAGAAATTTATCAATGGGGTATAGATTATTCCATGTGTGGTTCATATAGACAATAAATCGCATTACTCCCATCTTTTTCATTGATAATGTCTGAATTACATAGGCGGTAATAAGTAAAAAAAATTGAAGTATTGTCGCTGAATGATATAGGATTTTCTTCATTATAATTAAATCTCCTTAGATAATGATATATCTAATATTATCATATTTAAATTGGTTAACAGTAATAATATTTAAAGCATTCTCCCAGTAGGATCACCCGCCTTAGCCTCTGCGGCAGTCAGGTCTGCCTGTGGTGCCGGCAGCGTAAGGGTAAATGTGCTCCCCAATGTTGTAACCTGGATTCCCGAAAACACATAACGAGTATTAAGCAAAGCAGCATAAACACTGGATTCTTACCTCGTTATGTGTTTTCAACATAACGAGGTAAACTTTGTGCTTTAAAATCCAGAAGTCATTGAATTTACTGAACTTGCAGCAATTCATCGTTATGTGTGGCCGGGAATCCAGGTTGTAACAAAAGTCAGCCGAAGGGTCTTCAACTGCGTATCTGCCATACCAATACCCCCTCTCCTCCTATGATTGATTGAACAGTGATCTATTCCTCAGTCACACAAGTGAGTGCTTGAACACATAGGCAATGAGTAAGAGTGTTCAAATCCAGGCTTGTCTTATGGGAGCTTTTCAGCTTTTTATCATTAGTAATATTGTTATAAAAAGTCATCCCATCTTCATTCCTATTCACTTCAACCGATTAAAATAGCCGATGATAAGGGTTATTTAACGGAATGGGCTGCATCTTTTGGTGAAAGCTACAGGATTTCGGGGTTGGAGTACTGGTTAAAAAATCAGCTACCAGTGGGGTATTAAGGATTTCTTTTTTTACAGATGCAACTTCCTTCTCTAAAGAGCAGATGGGCTATATAGACAAAATTAATAATTCTATTACTTGGAGCAAATATGATAATGCTATATGAATTTACACCCATGGCTCTTTTCCCGGCGCTTTGTCACCCTTTCCTGGACAGGGACATATAGTACAGTGTGGAGGGTCGTAGAGGTCATTGGTGGTTGTATCTACTATTTTGATATTCCGTATGAGCAGAAACCCGGTGTGGTGAGCCGGGTTTCTGCTTTTAATAATCATCTCTTATCTGCGGGTATCTTTTTTTGATCATATTTATTCTGTTTATTTGCAGGCTTATGTAAGAAAATGGGTTAGGGGATTTGTGACAAAATAATGGCAAGACCGCAAAGTGCCTATGCGCTTTACGGTCTTGCCATTATTTTGCACAAGTGTGGGCTTGAACTCATAGGTTATGAATAAGTCAAACTACCCCCTGTTAAAGATTAACATTAATGTTTTTTTGATTTCTTGGTTTTACACTTGCATTCTGAAATATCGACCTTTTTATCTTTACATTTACACTTAACTTTATCAGCTTTTTTCTTTTTCTTCTTTTTGTCGACTAAAAGGTTTAGCTCTCTTTGAATATTGGCGACCTTTTCTTCTAATTCTGCTATTTTAAGCTCAAGAGTTTTTGCTTCTTGACTGCCCATATCTGAGGCTTCAGAAAGTGAATCGCCCTCAGCTTCAACAGCCGGCAATTCAACATCCTTACTTTCTGCTTCTGATAAGTCATCAACGACACTTTCTTCATTGGGAATAAGCTCAGCTTGAGGCTCAACTTCGTGGATTGACTCTGCCACACATTCTACTTTGGGGGTTGACTCAACATTTTTTTCCTCTTCCAGTGTGGATTCTAATGCGTTTTCTAATTCAGAAACTGCCTCAATTTGACTTTCTGCTTCAATACCTTCTTTAACCTCTAGTATAGGATCAGTTTTGGGTGTTTTGTCAACAGCTTTTTTAATCATATTAGATCTCCTCATTTCCTTATTCTGAATCGTCCCTCTAACATCTCAAACTCTGCACTAAAACTTCGTAAAAGAGGTCTAAATGTTAAACTAACCGTTTTGATATCGAACCCTGAGGCGATATGTGTAACAATCTCTTTTTCTTCCATAAATGTATTATAGGTGAAGAAGTAGTCTAATGGCCTTTTAGATTCTAAGTGTTTACCTAGAGAAAATTGGTTCTAGTTTCACACGACTAAGTTCAACTTCTTCTGAATGGGTTTCACTTGAGCCAAGCAACAGTTCCTGACTATTTATAAGCCCCTTTCTCTTTGTATTGATTTTAGTGTAGGTTCCTTCAAAATTCAAAACCCTTGATTTCGCTGTATCTTCCAAAGCGACCTCCAGGATATTTATGACTTTTTCTCGAACTGCCGGATCTTCGACAGGAAAGAGAAGTTCTACTCTTCTATCTAAATTTCGTTTCATAAGATCCGCGCTAGAAAGGAAAATAGCTTCCTCGCCGTCTCCATAGAAATAATAGATTCGGCTATGTTCAAGAAATCTACCAACGATACTCCTAACAGTAATATTCTCGCTAATCAAAGGAATTTTTGGTCGCAGACAGCATATACCACGAACAATTAGATCAATGGTAACTCCTGCAGAGGAAGCGTCATATAATGCTTCGATAATTTCTTTATCTACCAGAGCATTTACTTTGGCAATTATTCTAGCGGGCCTGCCGCTTCTAGCAATATCAGCTTCTTTGTTGATTAAATCGAGGAATTTTTTCCTAAGGCTGATTGGAGCAATGGTTAATTTGTAGAGATGGGAAGGGCTGGAACAACCCGAGAGGACATTGAAAACTGCAGAGGCATCCGCTCCAATATACGGATTACTGGTTAACAAACCTAAATCTGTATATATTTTTGCAGTCACATCATTATAATTACCAGTTCCTAGGTGAACGTATCGTCTAATGATACCCTCTTCCCGGCGAACAATCAATAATACCTTGCAATGGGCTTTTAAACCGACTAGTCCATAAATCACATGGCACCCTGCAGTTTCAAGCTTCTTAGCCCAAGTGATATTATTTTGTTCATCAAAGCGAGCTTTTAACTCGACGAGAACAGTAACTTGTTTCCCGTTGTCAGCGGCCTGAGCTAATGCTTCAATAATGGGAGAATTGCCGCTTACCCGATAAAGTGTTTGTTTAATCGCGAGAACATTAGGATCTTCGGCAGCTTTTTTGACAAGGTCGACAACCATATCAAAAGAATCGTAGGGATGATGTAATAAAATGTCTTTCTCAGTGATTGACTGAAATATATCCTCATCGTCATTTAAGAGGGTTGTATAAGCTCGTGGTTTAAGTGGATTATATCTTAGATGATCATACCCATCAAGTCCACTTAGTTTCATGAGGAATGTTAAATCAAGTGGTCCCTTAACTTTATAATTCGCTTCTGCTGAAATTTCCAACTCTTCTTCTAAGAATTTCAGCAGTAAAGGATTCATACCCTGTTCAATTTCTAAGCGAATTGCACTTCCGAATTTTCTTTGTTTTAGCGACATCTGAATTGCAGTGAGAAGATCTTCCGCTTCATCCTGAGCAACATCCAAATAAGCATTTCTAGTAATACGATAACACCCTATGGCCTTGATATTGAATTTATTGAATAAGGCAGCCAGGTTTGCTTTAATTATTTCTTCTAAAAGGATAAATACCCTTTGAGAAGAAATGGTTGGAATTTCTATTAACCGATCTAAGACTGAAGGGACTTGAATAGTCCCAAATATCGAATTGCTATCATCGTTATCAGTATCCTGCAATAATAAGGCAATATTTAATGTTTTGTTCAAAATTAGAGGAAATGGCTGGTTTCTATCGACGGTCATTGGGGTAAGAACCGGAAATATATTATTGGCATAATAATCTCGAATAAAATCAAGCTGATCTTTGTTTAGATCCTTATATCTGATAAAATGAATGTTTTCTTTCTTTAGAGATTTAGTTAGTGAACGATTATAACAATTGTACATATCCGTAACTTGTTTGTGAGTTCTCCAGGATATTCTAAATAGTTGTTCCTGAGGAGTGAGACCGGCAGGGTCAGTTTTTACGAACTTTGCAGTGACTTGATCATGCAAGGATGCTACTCGAATCATAAAGAATTCATCAAGGTTAGAACCTACAATTGAAAGAAATTTTAAGCGTTCTAAAAGGGGATTGCTGGTATCCTGAGCTTCTTCTAAAACTCTTGCATTAAATTCCAGCCAGCTAAGTTCTCTATTAAAAAATTGCTGGGTTGTATAAGGATTTCTCTTCAATGCTTTTTATCCTTTCAGTTTAATTCTTACACCCATTACTTCTTGGAAAAATTCTGCATTATTCATGATGTCCCACTTTTCCAGGATAATGTCCTTATTACTAATTAGGTGCAGGTGAAGTTCGTCGTCTGAAGAACTGAGTATTTCAAAATCACTAATCTTTTGCTTATGTGAAATATCCATTGATTCAGCAATTTTTAAGATTGAAGATAGTTTTGAAACTAAAATTTTTTCAGTATGACTCAAAACATAATAACTTCGGTCAGAATATGTAGGAATCCTCCTTGTGTGGTACTTGGCAATATTAGCGATTAATTCTAATTCCTTATCTGAGAAACCTAAAATGCTTTGAGATCTGATAATATCCGAGGAATGGTTGCTGTGTTCACTTAAACTAACATAGTTTCCCGAATCATGAAGAATTGCTGCCACCTGAAGATATAATTTTTCCTGATCCCCAAGTTTATGATATTTCCACGTTTTTCCAAATAATTCTAAGGATATTTTTTCGACATAGGCCGCATGTTTTTCATCCACACCATATTTTTCAGCCATATACCACACAGAACTTATAATATCATTTTCGTCGCTGGATTTTCTTGGCATCTCATATAAATTATCAATAAGCTCATAGAGGATCCCTTGACGATTAGTAATCATTGGGGCATGGATGCCATTAGATTTTGTCCTGCTCAATAAACTATGAATGATTAATATGGTGGGCAATAATAATTCTGCCTCTGCCGAAGTAATATTAAATGCTTCGATCATTTGATCCCTGCTCATATCTCTGACCTGAAAATAAAGAGTATCAAAAGATTCCTTACTGATATAAGCTTGGTGTTCCAGCTTGCTGATTTCTAATAATGTGCTTAAACTTCCGCCAAGACAAATAAACTTTTTGATGGGCATTTTTTTAAGTTTAGGTTTAAGTAAATATATTTTACTTTCAATGTATTCTTCCATAATCCTGGGAAATGAAATAGTTTTTGCTTCCAGGGATGAGAGAACTTCTCTCAGTCTTAGAGGTCCTATTTTGAGATGTTCTGTAAACTTTAATCCCTCAGTTGCATACATTGAAACCTCGACTCCGCCAGAAGTTATATTGGCAATAATTGAATCCGCAAGGTCAATATGATCAACTTCATTTAAATAATTTCTTAAAGCTTTATATATCAAAAATCGCTCTTGAACATTATTGACAATTTCCACATGGATTCCTGCTATAAGTCTTATTTGTTCAATAATGTAGTCCCGGTTATCTGCTTCATGAAGACCACTTGTAGCAATTGCTCTATATACTTTTACCCGGTAATCCTTCATTAATTTGGCGAAACTTTTTAATCGAACACAGGTTTCATTAATAGTTTTAGGGGAGATTCTTCTAGTTGTAAAGGTATCCTTGCCGATATTATTTGGCAGAGAAGTATCCTCTAATATCCTTAAGGTACCATCGGAATGTAATTGTGCAATACTCATTCTTAAGAAATCTGAACCTACATTAATGGCGGCTACCACTTCATTTTTCTTTTTCATTTTATTACGGCTCCTTATGTACCTCTTGTGATCGAATTTTACCAACCTTGATAATAGTTAAGATTTCATATAGTATATAGATCGATTTATCAAACGTCTCAAGCATATAAATATTATGGGAGAAATAGCATGAAGAAAATCGGAATAATTGACATTGGGTCTAATTCAATAAGATTAATGTTAATAGAAGTCAGTGGTAACTATTTTCGAATTATTGATGAAGCAAAGGAAACCGTTCGATTAGGAATGGGGATGACTGAAGATAACCGATTGAATCCAATTAGGATTGAAAGAGCTATTGATACGTTATCCTATTTTAAATCATTGTGTGAAGGTCTAGGCGAATGCGAACTGTTCCCTGTAGCAACTGAAGCTGTCAGAAGGGCGAGCAATCAAGCGGAATTTCTAAAGTTAGTTGAATCCACGTTACAATTCAAAATAAAGGTTCTTTCCGGTGTAGAAGAGGCTTATTATGATTATTTTGGTGTCATCAATAGTATGGACTATTCGAATGTGTTAATTATAGATATCGGTGGGTCCAGTACAGAACTCATCTGGGTTGAGGGCAAAACTGTTAAGGAAGCAGTCAGTCTCCCTTTTGGTGCAATTACCATTACTGATCAATTTGGAATTAGAGAAAAAATGAATAGCACTATTGAAAAAGAATTAAATACCTACCTTCTCTCACAATTCGGTAGAATATCTTGGCTGGGTAGGGCAACGAATTTACCGCTGATAGGAGTTGGTGGAACAATTCGTAATATTTCTAGGATTTCAAGGAAAAATACTGATTATCCAATAGATCGTTCTCATAATTACATAATGGATTCTGCTGATGTCTTGAATTTATATGACTATATAAAATTCAACAACTCTGAGCAACGTAAAAAGATAAAGGGGCTTTCTAAAGACCGGAGCGATATGTTCTTAGGGGCATTTTCTGTGGTTTCAGCATTGATAGAGTTCTGTAATAGCCCTCAACTAATTGTAAGTGGCAGTGGAATTAGAGAAGGGCTGTTACATGAAATCCTTCATGGAGACCAAGTGATTAACGACGTACTTGAGTTTTCTATTAATAATATTATGGAAACATTAAGTATTGATAAACCACATGCCCATCATGTTTGGAAGCTTGCGGAAAGCTTGTATACTCAGCTGCAGCCTATCCATAAGATGAATGGCAATTCTTACAAGGTTTTAAAAACTGCATCGTTATTACATGATTGCGGCAAAACTATAAATTTTTATAGTTATCACAAACATTCCATCTATATGATGGCTAATTTACCGATTAATGGTCTATCACATAAGGAACTAATTATGGCGGCTTACACAATGATTCTCAGCGTAAAAGAAAATTTTGTGCTTGACAAATCTCCGTATATCAAGCTATTAGTAAAAGAAGATAGATTAATTGTTCAAAGACTGGGAATCATTTTAAGACTAGCAGAATCTCTCGATAAGAAAAGGAATGGTAATGTAACTGATGTAGTATGTGAGTTAAGATCTGACAACTTGTTTTTGCGTTTATTATCAGAG
This sequence comes from Desulfosporosinus shakirovi, assembly GCF_020595055.1. Classification (GTDB taxonomy): domain Bacteria; phylum Bacillota; class Desulfitobacteriia; order Desulfitobacteriales; family Desulfitobacteriaceae; genus Desulfosporosinus; species Desulfosporosinus shakirovi. The sequence continues at coordinate 14,299 of NZ_JAJDOO010000004.1, forward strand.
GGTACTACCGAAAGCGAGAGGAAAACCGTTGAGGACCGCGGTAGTAATTTTTACAAAGTATTCGGTAAAACATTGGAGTTGGAATAATCATTGTCGATGGTTGCCTTTCCACCAAATAGATCCTCACCAATTCCCTGATACTTCAGTAAAGTATACAACCAGTTATACTTTTGGTAGTAATCGGGTAGGAGGCTAGAAGCAGCAAGCTTCCAGCCTTTTATTTTATGTATCGGCGATGACGTTAGAACATTCCGGAAATGTCGATGAGCGAGATGTTACTGTCATCTCGCTCATTCTATACGGCTTAGACTTAAGTCGGAAAAATCCAAATCCATATATCATTACTTATTAGTATAAAGTATGATCGTTAATTCCCAGTTAAGGAAAAGTTAACTTAAAGTTAAAATTCACTGCAGACTCTTTCATTGCTCCGTTCCAGCGAACTTATTCGATCCTTATCCCAATATTAGCCATAAGGAAGTAACTGCTCCCTTTTTAGATAAAAACTAATACGAAACTTTCAGGGCGGTCGTTGTTGGATTTTATGGGGATTTTGAGAAGCCGAGGATTGAATTGGGGCGAGTATTCGGAAGAGCAACAATGCCAGGATGACGAGTGATGATTTGGTGCAGAGTGGTTACAGGATATCAAAAAAGTTGTATGTCGAAAGGTTGGAAAGAGCAGGCGAATGAGAATTTTACCTGCTCTGTTCTTGCGCCCGGATATTTTCCTTAGTCGTACTTATCATATTAAAACTTAAGAGGAAATGCGATGGTTCTTTGAGCAAAAGCGTTCTGAAAGGGGCGCTGTTTCTATTTGCAAAGTTTGGTAAGGGGAAGTCAGTTATTAGTATAGGGAATAGGGACTATTTAGGCTTAACATCATTTTGAATATGCGGGATTTGGGTTCGGCTCATTGGGATTTTGCTGCGTTCATGGTCATCGACCACACACGTGCCGGAGCCTACCATTAGTTATACTTAAGTATACATGAGTAAAAGAAGGAAGGAGATTCAGTAAAGGCGAAGACTTAGGGATCGAAGAGAAAGGGGATGTGAAGATTGGATAAACCAGATATGAAATGGGTGCCATCACCAAATCACAGCCAACCAAAGGGGTACAAGTTTAATACAATTGTCAATCACATCATGGAAGGTACATTAGTGGGTACTGATTCATGGTTCGCGAATCCGGCAAGTCAAGTAAGCTCTCACTTCGGAGTTGGGAAGAACGGTGAAATCCATCAATATGTCGACCTTAAATATCCGGCATGGGCAAATGGTGCGGTAAATAAGCCCAACTGGCCTTTGCTTATTTCGGGAGTTAATCCGAACTATTACACAGTCAGTATCGAGCACGAAGGAAAAAACGGAGATGTAATGCCTGAAGCACAGTACCAGGCAAATCTAGCCTTACATCGATGGCTCATCGAGAATCTAGGTATACCTGTGACGAGGGATAACATCATCGGCCACTATAGGATTGACTCAGTAAACAAATCCAATTGCCCAGGCTCAGGATTTCCGTGGGATAGGTTGTTTAAAGATTTAGAAGGGGGAAATGATGTGTTAGATGTAGCGGTTTTATTATATACCAAAGAGGACTACTGGGCTGGCACGGATGTAGCCGCCAGGAATGACAATTGCGCAATGTTCATACGTCCGTCAGATCAATCCGTACCGAAGGATGCCATGAGTGCCAAGAAGCTGATCGTGGTCGGCGGACCAACGACCGGACATACGAACGAGGTTTTGCTCTCGGGCAACGACAAATACGATACCGCAGCTGCAGTTAAAAAGTATCTGGGTTAAATCGCAAGCGCTTGCCAATTTGAAAACCAATATTAAGGAGAGGACTTATATGCCGACGGATTTATTTACAACGTCCTACCTGGGGAGCTATGCTGGACTTGTGGCCGTGACGTATCTCTTAGTCCAGTTCTTTAAAGAGCCAGTTAAGCAACACCTAGGAGACTGGTGGATCAGGCTCATGGCTGTGGGATTCGCGTTGATAATCCAGTTATTTACGCTGTTTGTAACAGGTAATTTTACTGTTGAGGCAATTGGCCTAGCGATACTTAACTCATTCTTAGTCGCGATCACTGCAGCTGGTACGCATAATATTAGTCAGCCTAGTTTAAGTAAAACCGATATATTATCAGTTGTCGCTGCTACGACTACAATTGATAAGCCGCAGGTATTAGATGTTAGTCCGCCAATTATTACACCACAGGCTACGACTTCGACTGATAGCGATGCTGTCACACCTGTTGCACAAGTAGTGCAAGTTTAGTTATATAAATTTATGTTAAAATGGCAGTAAAAAGCTAGAATATTTTGAAAGCTTGGTGTCATTAGGACAATGGGTATTAAGCAAAAAGATGGGGCGAAATACGCAAATGAAAATAATAACAACACCCATTGAGATGGTAGCCTGGTTCGATGCAACTGGCAAACCTCACCCAATACGATTACGGTATAAAGGAACTGGCGTTAAAGTTCAGAAAGTTGTCCGCATGACCCAAGAAAAACTTGCTGGGAATCGTATGAAGGTCTTTAGATGTCAAAGCGAAGTGGATGGGGTAATAATAATGGTATTTGAACTTAAGTACGAGCTGCAGACCTGCAAGTAGTTATTGTGGAAAATGTAAAAGGGAGAGTGAACCAAGCTCTCCCCCCTTGAAAAAATGCCAATCATCACAATACATATTATGACGGATTGTCAAATAAAGTTACAAGCTCGGTCTGTTTGCCTCAAGAAACTGATAATACTTGGACATAAGAGATAAAAAGACAAAGCTTCCTATAAACCAGATCCACGGGCCGCCATTAATAAACACCAATAGCTCAAGTTGTTTCAAAATAACCGCAACAGAACAGATAAAGGAACTCCAAATTATTATATAAGCCCAATAGACATATCTTTCCTTTCGCTGGGGTTGGAAGTAAATAAACAGCATTACTGCCGGTGCCCATGCTAAAATTGTCCATAATGGGAGAACACCGATATTAAAGGGTTCCGTATGCAGGTACCTAGTTAAATTAACAAAATGGTAGATATGTTCCATTATAAAATCTAAAGCTGATCCCCATAATAGTCCAAACCAAAACAGTTTCTTTATTTCTTGTTTGGGGATGAAAACGAGAATTAAAAATAATAATCCAAATGCGAAAATTAAATAGTAATATAAATAGGGGAGATCAGGTTCCATATAGATGCCTCCTCAAACTATGATTGGGCCCCATTGGTTTTATGATTAGCAAAGGTTGGCAGGAATATACCCCTCGACAGAATCTCTTCGCTTACTCAGCTCTCACTAAGCGATGGGGGCTTTTTCTGTTCTCAAAGATCAAATATATGTAAAGGCCAACTTTGCAAAGCCAGCTCGAAGCGGGATCACGCGACCTCCCCGAAGCTTGTCCGAATCATCGGTTTCTGCCACGTCCTAAAGGCCATCGATAGGCGGAGTACGAGAGCTGCTGGAGCATAAAAAAGACGCCTGCAATTAACCGACGCTTGTCACGCTTTTACTGACCAAGGTCATATAATGTAATGTGTAGAGGTCGTTGGTGGTGGTATCAATCATAGAAGTCCGGCATGGTGGAGCTGGGCTTCTGCTTTTAAGGAGAGCTTGGCCGTTCTCCTTTTTGTGATTTTCAATCTCAATGGTTTTGCGACAATTAATAAGACCCTGCCATTGCTGCTAGGGTTTTATTAATTGTCTGGGAAAACATACTCTACCGTGCGTCCGAGGCCCCGCGCGATTTTAACTCCAGTTTCTAATTCAATCTTTCTTTTCTTGTTATTAGCTATTCGACTGATCTCAGGTTGTGGTACTCCGCAAATGAGAGAAAGCTCTTCTTGGGTCATGTCCAATTCTGTTAAGATCTCATTAATTCGATTCAAGCTACCACCTGCAACATTAGTCTAGTATCGGGCCTGGACGAGTCAGGTCTTATTGTCGGAGAATTGTTCCAGTTTAATGGAAAAAATTTAGGGTCATAGACGGGGAGTTAAGATCAGCCTACAAGCCGTAAGGGAATCTCGCGGATATAGTATTAGGGAAGTTGCAAATCTTTGTGGTCTTACGGAAGATCGTTATAGGGTTTATGAAAGCGATTTTGGGAAAGCGTCATCGAATATTCTTTTGAATACGCTCTCTACTGAAAATTAGTTTGGACAATATTCGTATAAAAATAATAAAAATGAGAGCCAAGGTAGTGTACCCTCGGTTCTCATTTTATTTTACGTGTGTATTTATGTGTATAGCTAATTTTCTAAGTGGTGCGGTCAAGAGGACTTGAACCTCCATGCCCTTGCGAGCACTAGAACCTGAATCTAGCGCGTCTGCCAGTTCCGCCATGACCGCGTAACATTGATTATTATATGAGAAGATAGATGGTTTGTCAATAGATATGTTCATATAGTTATGACCCAGACGAGGCTGTCGGTATGTGGTTATTTAAACTATCTTATCCCTGAGAGATGATTTATAATAATAAAAGACTTGAAAGGTGGCGAATTTATGGATCACAGAGATTTAGTCCTAGGTGAAGACGATGAGTTTAAATTTCATTGCCATGATGGGCTGGATTGCTTTAAAAAATGTTGCCGGGATATCAATATTTGTCTCACTCCTTACGATGTCTTGAGGATGAAAAATTTCCTGGGCCTTTCTTCAGGAGAGTTTCTGGATAAATACACCATTAAGGTGCCGGTGCATCACTCCGGTTTTTCTATTGTGCAAATCAAGATGTCTGAGGAGGATAACCTGAAATGTCCTTTCATCACACCCAAGGGATGCCGGGTTTACCCGGAGCGGTCCTGGTCCTGCCGAATTGCGCCGGTGGACATGCTGGGCGGGGGGAAATATTCTTTTGTTTTTGAAAGTTCCCGCTGCCACGGGCTAAATGAGACAAAGACACAAACCATAAAGGAATGGGTTCGGGACCAGGGTTTAGAGATCTATGAAGAAATGGAACAGGGGTTTAGCGCGATACCTAAACACTTAAAACTTGCCGTCAACAGGGAAACTGATGAAGAGATTATTAAACTTTCCTTTATGGCCTGCTATGATCTGGATAAATTCAGGAGTTTTTTAATAGATAACCCTTCCTTGTGTGAAAAGATGGATATAAATGAGGAGATATTAAACCAGATCAACCATGATGACGTTCAGTTAATGAAATTTGGTTTTAAGTTGCTATCTTCGGGACCAGACCGGTTGAAAGACCTTCTACCTGGTGGGGCTGAATTGAGAAAGATTTATGATACAATATCTTAATAGACAAGAGGATTGAGAAGCTCCTGCATTTAACATGCTAGGGGTTTTTCTAATCAGTGAGGTAAACTATAGGTGTTCGAAAGATTAGGAGGAGATGGAAATGAGTTTGGGGATTTTCCTTGGTGCCTGCTTCCTTTGGAATAGCTACGTTTTTGTGGCAATGGGGAGAGATAAACGCCGGGCAAAATTGAACCGATGGAGGATTCCGGAAGCAAGGTTGCTCCTCATGGGGGCGATGCTGGGAGGGGGTGGGCTTTATGCAGGAATGAAGTATTTCCATCATAAGACTACTCGCTTGAAGTTCACTATGGGAGCGCCTATATTAATTTTAGTTAATCTCATACTAATTGGGATAGTTTACTATTTAGGGGGCTCTGGTGTAAAGTTATACTAAAAAATTCTCAAAGTGATAAATATTTAAAGGATATTATCATTTTGAAACGAATAATAAATAACAAAATTAATCAATTGGTGAAGCAAAAATAAGATAGTTGTCATATTAACCGACTTTATGAGAAATAATAGTATTGATGGGGGTAGCTTAATGGTTGAACTTATGGCCGTTAAAGATTATGCACAACAAATCGCTGAAGCCATTGCCACGGTTGTGAAAATCGATGTTGAGGTAGCGGATCATAATCTGATGCGTATTGCCGGAACAGGCAGGTATCACAAAGGGGTCGGTCAATCCATGGATCGGCAGGGGTATATATACCAGGAAGTTTTGCGGACCGGTCATCAATTTGTTATAGAAACGCCCGGAACTCATCCTCTTTGCGCCCCGTGCAAAGCCCGGGGGAATTGTTCTGAAAAATACGAAGTTGTTTCCCCAATCAATCTGGATGATAAGGCAGTGGGGGCCATCGGTCTCATTTGCTTTAATGAAACCCAAGCTAAACTCATTCAAGAAAACCAGCAATCCTATCTGATTTTCTTAACCAAGATGGCGGAAACTATTGCCCTAAAGATGAAAGAACAAGAATTTTTAGCGGGTCTGGTTTCAGCCAATCACTATCTTAATTCAATTATCGATTGCTTAGAAGAAGGACTCATAACCGTCGATCTCGAGGGAAATGTCCTTCACTATAATCAAGCGGCCAAGCGCTTGTTCAGCACTAATTTACTGACCCCGAGAAGTCATCTGAAGAGCTTGTTCATACCGCAAATCGTCGCGGATATTCTCAGAGCGGGGACGAATGTGAATGAAGTCGTTGAGCGGGAAGTGCATTTGGAAACTAAGAGAAATCGGGTTCACATGATTTTGCGCGCCTTGCCCATTGATGGTGAAGAGGGAGTCAAGAGCATTGGCGTGACCTTGCGCCCGTTTGATGAAATTGGAAAAATTGTTCATCGGCTTTCCTTACAAGATGCAGGGTACACCATTGACGATATTTTAGGTGTCAGTGATACAGTTTGCCAGATTCGTGAACGAGCCAGGGTTGTTGCCGCAAGTAAGTCGACAGTCTTGATCCGTGGGGAAAGTGGAACGGGGAAAGAAATGTTGGCTCGCTCAATTCACAATCTCAGTTCCAGACAACAAGGTATGTTTATGGCAATTAACTGTACGGCGATTCCGGAAGCATTGCTGGAAAGTGAGCTCTTCGGCTATGAAGAAGGTGCGTTTACCGGAGCGCGCAAAGGGGGTAAAATCGGAAAGTTTGAATTAGCCAATAAAGGAACGCTCTTTCTCGACGAGATAGGAGACATGCCCTTGTTTCTGCAGGCTAAAATTCTTCGGGTGCTGCAGGAGCGCCAAATAGAACGGATTGGTGGAATAGCTCCGATTCCTGTTGATGTTCGAGTAATTGCGGCAACTCATCGAAACCTTGAGGAAATGATGGCCAAGGGAGAATTTCGTGAAGATCTCTATTATCGAATTAATGTGATTCCTATCGATATAAAACCCTTGCGGGATCGCAAAGAGGATTTGCAGATTTTGTCTGAACACTTTATTAAAGGGTTTAATCAACAGCTTAATAAAGAGGTTAGATTTATAGCGGATGGATTCCGTCAAAGGCTGTTTGATTATGGGTGGCCTGGCAATGTTCGTGAATTGCAAAACATTATGGAGTATGCCATGAATTTGGCCAAAGATGAAACCTTAACAGAGGAACATTTATCTCCGAGATTAAAAAAGATTGAGATCCAGGCTGAATCAAATGGGTTCAACCTTGAAAAGGTTGAACGTGAGACTATCATGCGTTGTTATCAGGCCTTTGGAACAGGTGTGCAGGGTAAAGAAAGAGCTGCAAAGGCTTTGGGTATCGGAATAGCAACCCTTTATCGCAAACTTGCTCGTTACAATATTGAGTGATTTTGAGAAGACAATTTGAAGCTTTGGTCTAATGAAAAATAGATCGAACTAATAGGTGTTATCATAATGATTAGCATATATTAGTTCGATAATTATATTATCATTATGATAATGAGGTGCTACTAGAGGTTGGGGCTATTATTCGATTTTTCGCCTATCAATGTGATAAATTTATTTGTTCAACTTAAATGTAAACTCGGGGAGTTAACTCATTTTTCGACATATGATCCTGTTGGCATGAATTTTGCACTGTTACATATGCTAGAATCGTTAAAAGGTCAATAATTGTTAGGGACGGGAGGAAACAAAATGGCTTATACAGTTGTAGGGAAAAGCGTTACAAGAGTCGATGCTGTAGCCAAGGTGACAGGCAAGGCCAAATATACGGATGATTTTTCTGAACGGGATATGTTGGTTGGGAAAATCCTGCATAGTCCCTATGCCCATGCGATTGTGAAATCAATCGATGTAAGCAAAGCGAAGGCCTTGGCTGGTGTTGAAGCTGTTCTAACCTATAAAGATCTTCCTCAAATTCGATATGCTACAGCCATGCCCGGGGTGATTGAGGCTATTGCAACGGACGAAGTTGATGTTGCAGAACTAAAATATGGCACCGCGGGACATCCTTTTTCTCTGGATGAAAGTCATCGTGACAAAGAAGATCGCTATATATTGACTCAGAAGGCTCGATTCGTAGGAGACAATATAGCAGCTGTGGTTGCGACAGATGCTTTGATCGCCTCAAAGGCATTAAAGTTAATTGAGGTTGAATACGAAGTGTTGGAAGCCTTAACCAGCACTGACGCTGCCCTTAAAGAAGGTGCTCCTTTGATCCATGATGACTGTGAAGGAAACATTCTGGCTTCAAACGGATACGCCATAGGGAATATTGAAGAAGCTCTGAAAGAATCGGATCATGTTATCGAAGGTGAGTACGAAACAAGTATTGTCCAACATTGCCATATGGAAAATCAAGTATCCCATGCCTATGTTGATTCGGATCGAAGGATCGTTATCATGACCTCGACTCAGATTCCCCATATTGTACGCAGGATTGTTGCCCAATCCCTGGGTATTTCCTGGGGCAGAGTCCGAGTAATTAAGCCTTATGTTGGGGGCGGGTTTGGAAATAAACAGGATGTCTGTATTGAACCCTTGAATGTTGCCATGAGTTTGGCTGCGGGTGGCCGACCTGTGAAGCTGGAACTTTCTCGTGAAGAGGCGATGATTGATACCCGTACTCGTCATGCGTTTAAGTTTAAGATCAAGACCGGAATTAACAAGGATGGCAAGATCAACGGAATTCATATAACGGCTGTTTCAAATACCGGTGCCTACGCTTCCCACGGCCATTCAATAGCCAGCAGCGGAGGAGGCAAATTCCGCTATCTCTATCCAACTAAAGCTTTGAAATATGATCCTATAACAGTCTACACAAATTTGCCCGTTGCCGGAGCAATGCGTGGGTATGGGACGCCTCAGATATTCTTTGCCTTTGAATCTCATATGGAAGATATAGCGAAAAAGCTCAAGATGGATCCCATCGAGATTCGGAAGAAAAACTTGGTTGAAGTCGGGTTTGTGGAACCATTGAGTAAAAATAAGATTATGAGCTGCAGTATCCGGGAATGTATTGATAAGGGCAGAGAATTAATTAAGTGGGATGCCAAAAAGGCTTTATATAAGGACCAGAGCGGAGACAAACGCCGAGGGGTGGGCATGGCTTGCTTCAGCTATGCTTCGGGGACTTACCCGGTGGCCTTAGAACTTGCGGGAGCCCGTATTGTTATGAATCAAGATGGCTCAGTTCAGCTGCAACTGGGAGCAACAGAAATCGGTCAAGGAAGTGACACGGTCTTTGCTCAAATGGTGGCTGAGGTTCTGGGGATTCCCATGTATATGGTGCATGTGATAAGCACCCAAGATACGGACATTACCCCCTTTGATACCGGGTCTTATGCTTCAAGACAAACCTATGTATCAGGGATGGCGGTAGAAAAGGCAGCTCTGGAAGTTAGAGAGAAAGTTCTTGCTTTCGCAAACAGAATGACGGATATTCCTGCTCATCTCTTAGATATCAAGGATCAATTTGTGGTTTTTAAAGACTCGGGGGAACAAGTCATAGCGTTAGAAGTTGTGGCGATGCAATCCTATTATGACAGAGTTAATGCCCAACCAATTACGAGTGACGTCTCGAATAATGCACGAATTAATGCAATCCCTTATGGGGTAACCTTTGCCGAGGTAGAAGTGGACATCAAGACCGGAAAAATTAAGATTCTGGAAATCTTCAATGTTCATGATTCTGGTAAGATTGTCAATCCGCTTTTGGCCGAGGGACAAGTTCACGGCGGGGTCAGTATGGGGATAGGGTATGCTCTCTCTGAACAGTTGCTCTTTGATGAGCAGACGGGTAAACCTCTTAATAATAACTTATTAGACTATAAGCTTCCTACAATCATGGATACCCCGGATATTGGTGCGGCCTTCGTTGAAAAAGAGGATCCAACCGGACCCTTTGGGGTAAAATCACTGGGAGAACCTCCGATAGTTTCTCCTGCACCTGCTATACGCAACGCAGTGTTTGACGCAACGGATGTGGCTTTTAATCGGATACCGATGAATCCCCAACGTGTTTTTGAAAAGTTTAAAGAAACGGGATTAATCTAGTAAGGCGGTGATGAGATGTACGATATTAAAGGATACTACGATGCTGAAACTGTAAGCGAAGCAACATTGTTGCTTGCAGATAACCCTAATCTGAAACTTATTGCAGGCGGGACAGATGTGCTTATCAAAATGCACGGGGGGCAACTTGAAGATGCCGAGCTCCTGAGCCTGCGCAAGATTAAATCCTTGGAGAGTATTAGCGCAGCGGAAGATGGGACGATTGTTATTGGTGCCATGGCTACCTTCTCTATGATTTTTCACAATCCCATGCTGAAGGATTTGATTCCGATTTTAACGGAAGCGGCCATCTCTATGGGCGGTCCGCAAATTAGAAATATTGCGACCATCGGCGGAAACGTTTGCAATGGAGCTACATCGGCAGACAGCGCATCATCCTTGTTTGCCCTCAATGCCCACTTGAAGCTACAGGATAAGAATGGGGAGCGGGTGGTTCCGATTCGTGAATTCTATATGGGACCGGGCAAGGTTGCCTTGAACCCAGGGGAAATTCTTACCGAGATTCTTATTGCACCGGAAGATTACAAAGGATTTGGCGGGCAATACATTAAGTTTGCTATGCGTGAAGCGATGGATATTGCCACCCTCGGGGTGGCGGTTGTTTGTAAAGTGCAAAGCGGAAACTTCGATGAGGTTAGAATTGGGCTTGGGGTTGCAGGTCCGACTCCATTAAGGTGTCTTGAGGCGGAGGCATATGCCAAGGGCAAGAAGATTACATCGGAAACCCTAGCGGAGATTGGAAAGCTGGCAGTTAAATCTGCCAAGGCGCGAACCTCTTGGCGGGCATCTAAAGAATACAGGGAACATCTGGTGGAAGAGCTCACGCAAAGAGCTCTGAAAATAGCCGTTGTCAACGCAGGAGGTGCGGAAGTTGTTTAAACGAATTGCCTTTACGGTGAATGGAAAAGCTTATAATTTCGAGGTTGATGTACGCGAATCCTTGCTGGATGTCTTAAGAAGTCATTTGGGTTTTACGGGTGCTAAGCAAGGGTGTGGGGTAGGAGAATGCGGTGCCTGTAGTGTGCTTATTGACGGTGTTCCTTACGATACCTGCATTTACCTGGCGGTTTGGGCAGATGGCAAGGACATTAAAACCATTGAGGGTGTAGCTGAGAAAAACGGAGAGCTTTCTGAGGTGCAAAAAGCCTTCGTCGAGGAGGGTGCTGTACAGTGTGGATTCTGTACCCCTGGCCTCGTCTTGACCACTACGGCCTTGAAGGAGAGCGGAAAAGATTACACCCGAGAAGAGTTGAAACGCGAACTTTCGGGGCATCTATGCCGTTGTACCGGATATCAGAGTATTTTGAAAGCTGCTGAAAAGTCTTTAGAAGGACATGTTTGCACATGTGTTGACAGCCCTCATTACAAGGGGAAATAGCTGGAACATGCTTCAGGAGAAGCCACCCAACCTAAGGATTTATTTTCAATCACTGCAGGTGCGGCGGTAGCGGCATGTAAGGCTACGCTGATAAACACCCCCAAAAGCATGCTCAAGAATTCATTGACCCAAAAGGAAGGCAGCTTCGCCCACAGGAGTGAACACATGGATGGAGAGGTGGTAAGGCCCACAAAGCTTTCGCGGGAAGCGCAGCCACGGGTTCACATCAGGTATTACCCGGAGGTTTGGCGAAGCTCCTGCGAAAGCGTGTGGGCGATCCTCGGAGTGCTGTGTGCACGGAAGTGGGCGAAGCTGCCCGATCCAAGCGAAGAATCTCCATCAAACATAAGAATTGAGGAATGATAGATAATGATGAGTGACAAAATGATCCCGATTCCCTTCAATAAACTGGTCAATTGGATGCTTGAAGAATATAAACGAACTCAAACCATTTTTGGAGTTTCTGAGGTCAAATTTTTCCGAAAAAGCAATGATCAACAAATTGGGCTTTTTGGCGAAACTATGGATACTCCGGTTGGCCCGGCTGCCGGTCCCCATACCCAACTTGCTCAAAATATTATTGCGTCCTATTTAAGCGGAAGTCGTTTTTTTGAGTTAAAATCCGTTCAAATCATGGATGAGTTAGAGATTCCTAAGCCTTGTATCTTGGCGGAAGATGAGTGCTATAACACAGAATGGTCTACCGAGCTTCCGATTATGGGCGCCTTTGACGAGTATGTTAAAGCATGGTTCGCGCTCCATGTGTTGCAAAAAGAGTTGTTTAACCAAAGTGACCGACGTTTTATGTTCAATATGAGTGTGGGGTATGATCTTAAAGGAATTCAGTCTTCGAAAGTCGATCAATTTATAGAGGGGCTTAAGGATGCATCCGGAACTGAGATCTATAAAGAGTGTCTGGCTTCTTTACTCGAGAATGTTGACCAGTTTAAGCAGGTCGATCGTGCCTTTATTGAAAATATTTCACCGAATATTTGTACTTCCATCACCTTGTCGACCATGCACGGCTGTCCGCCGGCAGAGATTGAAGCCATTATCAAATACCTGCTTAGTGAAAAGAAACTGCATACCTTTGTCAAGATGAATCCGACGCTTTTAGGGTATGGGTATGTGCGGAACACTTTCGATAAAATGGGCTACAAGTATATTCAACTCAAGGAAGAATCTTTTACTCATGACCTGCAGTTTAAGGATGGAGTTGAGATGTTAAAACGCCTTAAGGTTTTTGCTAAAGAGCAGCAAAAAGACTTTGGGGTCAAGATGTCCAACACCTTACCCGTAAAGATTGGCAGGTCGGAACTGCCGGGCGAAGAGATGTACATGTCCGGGCGAGCCCTTTATCCCTTGACGATTAATCTGGCCTATAAGTTGGCCTCTGAGTTTGAGGGGGATCTCAAAATCTCCTATTCGGGCGGAGCGGATGCCTTCAATATTGATCGCATCTTCGAGACGGGAATCCAGCCCATCACTGTGGCTACAACTTTGTTAAAACCCGGAGCCTATATGCGCTTTAAACAAATGGCGGACATCTTGGATCCGCTCATGGATAATAAGGAGTCCGGCAAACTGGATATGGAGAAATTAAAGGCCCTTGCTGAAAGTTCCTTATGCGATGCCAATCATCTCAAAGAAAAGAGAGATCTGGTCAATCGAAAAACAGAGCTTAAGCTCCCGGTTCTCGATTGCTTCATTGCCCCTTGTACGGTGGGATGTCCTATTGAACAGGATGTTCCGGAATATCTGCGTTTGGTAGGGGAAGGCCGCTACGAGGAAGCCTTTGATGTCATTGTGTCAAAAAACCCATTCCCTTTCATCACAGGTACAATTTGTACTCATAACTGTATGACTAAATGTACTCGTTTAGACTATGATGAATCCGTGCATATCCGCGGGCAGAAATTAGTGGCCGCCGAAAAGGGTTATGATGCCTATATGCAGAAGTTCTCTGCCCTTAAACCGGAGTCATCTGCCAAAGTCGCCGTGATTGGAGCGGGTCCATCCGGACTGGCTGCAGCCTATTTCCTTGCCAAAGGAGGCATGGAAGTTACGGTGTTTGATAAGCGGGAGAAAGCCGGTGGTACAGTCGAATATGTTATTCCGGATTTCAGAATTTCGAGAGAAGCGATCACTAAAGATATTAAGCTCATCGAAAGAATGGGTGTTAAGTTTGAATTTGGCATTGACTCAAATGTTTCAGTGGCTGAATACAAGGCAAAAGGATTCCGGTACATTTATCTGGCCATTGGTGCAGGTAAGACCAACGATTTGGACATCAACGGGGATAAAGAGCGGGTCATGGGAGCAATTCCCTTCCTGGAAGCCTTTAATGCCGATAAAGATGCTCTGAAACTCGGTAAGAACGTGGTGGTCGTTGGCGGCGGGAATTCCGCTATGGATGCTGCTCGGGCTGCATTAAGAGTCGAGGGTGTAGAAAATGTATATATCGTCTATCGCAGAACCAAAGACTACATGCCTGCAGATCATGAAGAATTGATCTATGCTGAGGAAGATGGAGTAATCTTTAAGGAACTTTTAGCTCCCCTATCTTTGACTGATGGGGTCTTGAAATGCCAGCGGATGGCACTTGGTCAGCCGGATGCATCCGGGCGAAGGAGACCTGTGGCGGTTGAAGGTGCCTTTGAAGAATTGTTGATTGATACCCTTTTATCTGCTATTGGGGAATTAATCGATTATGATCTGTTAAAGAGCAATGGAATTGAAGTTGGGGAGAAAGGGAAGATTCTCGTCAATGAGGAAACACTGGAAACCAGCGTGGAAAATGTCTTCATCGGCGGGGATGCCCTTGCTGGACCTTGGACTGTAGTTGGTGCTGCTAAGCATGGCACCATGGCGGCTAAAGCTATTCTGAAAAAAGAAGGGTTGGAATTCAAACAAGAGTTCACGTCAAAAATCTCCTTTAATCATGAAAAGCAGCTGTTAGAAATTGCTGAAAAGAAAGCTGTTATGAAACCCGTTGCCGATCACAAACTGGAATCAGACAGATGTCTAGAGTGTAATAAAGTGTGCAATATCTGTGCCGAGGTTTGCCCGAACCGTGCCAACCTTATGATTCCGGTCAAGGGCAAGGGCTTAACCAATATGAATCAGATCCTGCACGTGGATGGAATGTGCAATGTCTGCGGAAACTGTGGAACCTTCTGCCCGTATTCCAGTGAACCGTATAAAGTCAAATTAACTCTTTTCTGGACTGAAAAAGATTTCATGGACAGTCCTAATATCGGCTTCTATTTCCTAGGTGACGGCTCTACCGGAGAATTTATGCTGCGTCTCGATGACAAAATATCCAAGGTGAAGTTTGATCAATCCGGCAATACAGATGTACCGATCGACGATAAGGTTGCGGCCTTTATCTGGACCGTTTACAAAGACTATGAATATCTGTATAAAGTTTTGAACTAATGCACATATTGAGAGAGGTCGAACTTTCGCGAGTCGACTTCTCTCGGGATTAAAATGATTATGGTTTAGAGCAATTTTCTTTTCCGATAGTGGAATTTCTTTTGGTGATCTAAAAAAGCAATTCTTCTATTGAAAAATCTTATCATTAAGGTACGAGTCTTATCATAATGATAAGACCTGCATATTTGCCTATGTGCCCCGCATTCAGACATTTTTCGAAGGCTAAGACTTGAAAACCTTGAATTAAATTTATCTTTTTGATAAAGATAATTAGGGGCTAAAGTAGGAAAAGGTCGTTTCTTAGGCAATTTCAGTTTAATTAATCGAGTTGGCACGAATATTGCTACAGAAACAAAGGTATGGGCGCAACAATGCTCCTTGCAAAGGGCCCTTGACCCAAAATTTAATACTTTGCCGGCGATCTTGTTAAACAAAACGGGTATCTGAGATTCCTAAGAGGTCAGAGCGAAGTAGACCCCTTGAATTAGTTGCGGGACTTACTCAAGGATATCGATTATAAGGAGGTGACAGTTGGTTTAATTAATCTCACCGCACTTAAAAATAAGGAGGGAAGTTAATAATGGCAAATACCAACAATGGAGTGGCAGCAGTTGACGAAATGCTACCTGCCGGAAAACTTTTTTTGTATGGATTACAGCACGTACTTGCTATGTACGCTGGAGCGGTTGCAGTTCCTTTGATTATTGCAGGAGCAGCAAAGTTAACCCCTGAACAAACTGCCTTTTTAATTAACGCAGACTTATTCACCTGTGGAATCGCTACCCTGCTCCAGACCTTGGGGATCTGGAAAATTGGAATCAAAATTCCGGTTATTCAAGGGGTTACTTTTGCTGCAGTAACGCCCATGGTCATCATGGCTCAGTCGGGCGGCATGACTATGATTTTTGGTTCAGTTATTGTGGCGGGGCTATTTACGTTTTTAGCGGCACCTTTCTTTAGTAAGCTGATCCGTTTCTTTCCGCCGATTGTTACAGGGACTATTATTACCATCATCGGGATATCTCTCTTGCCAGTAGGTATAAACTGGGCTGCGGGTGGAACCGGAAATAAGGATTTCGGGTCGTTAACGTTTATCTTCGTGGCAACCGTTGTACTTGTAAGCATTCTTTTGATCAATAAACTGTTTACAGGTTTTCTCTCCCACATTGCAGTATTGCTCGGTTTAATCGTCGGTCTTATAGTAGCCATCCCCTTCGGACTTGTAAGCTTTGCGGGTGTGGCTGACGCTCCTTGGATAGGCATTACAACACCTTTCTACTTCGGTTTCCCAATATTTGATGTTGGGGCGATCATCTCCATGATTTTAGTTATGTTAGTTGTTATGGTAGAGTCGACGGGAGACTTTCTGGCTATTGGTGAAATGGTCGGTAAAAAAATCGGACAAGATGAACTTACTGCAGGCTTACGTGCAGATGGCTTAGCTACTGCACTTGGTGGAATCTTCAATGCCTTCCCTTACACTGCATTTGCCCAGAACGTTGGCTTAGTCGGTTTAACAGGTGTTAAGAGCCGTTTCGTCGTTGCAACCTCCGGGATAATTTTAGTTGTCTTAGGTTTATTCCCTAAGATGGCTACAATTATTGCCTCCCTGCCTAACGCAGTACTTGGTGGAGCAGGGATTGCCATGTTCGGAATTGTGGCGGCAAGTGGGATTAAGACTCTTGCTAAAGTTGACTTCGAACATAACCATACTAATATTTTCATTGTTGCTATCAGTATCGGAATTGGGGTTATTCCTGTAATGGTTCCAACATTTTTCCAACACTTCCCTTCGTGGAGTCAGACCATTATGCATAGTGGAATTACGCTAGGTTCAATCGTAGCTATTGTCCTCAATGCTTTCTTTAACGGAAGCAAAGGGGCGGGAGACTTAGGCGAACTCAAAGCAAACGCTGGAATTCGTGAGTAAGAGACATTAGGGTGAGAGAGCTTTCTCTCCCACCCTTCCTGATTCTAAACAAATTCGTAACATCGAAGGGGTTTTAGAAAATGACCGTCGATTTATCCGTTGTTTATTGCGGAATAAAACATGAAAGCCCCTTTATCTTAGCTCCGTCTCCGGCTACAGACCATTTGCATCTTTTAATTCAAGGGTTTGAAGCTGGTTGGGCAGGGGCGGTCTTAAAGACTGTTGCGGTTGATTCCAGAATAGTAAGTCGAGTTTTCCCCATGGTCACTCGAATAGAACAAGAAAATGCCTTTATCGGTCTTCAGAATATAGACCTTGTCTCAGAACATTCTGTTGAAATTGTTGAACAAAATGTGAGGACTCTTAAAAGAAAGTTTCCGAATAAAGTGGTCGTCCCCAGTATCATGGCCTTTACTAAAGAAGATTGGCAATCCCTAACTAAACGTTTTATCGACGCAGGTGCAGATATTATTGAATGCAGTATCTGGCATCCCCATGGTACTGAATGGACTTTATGTACTAAAGTACAAGAACCTGTAGGAACGGAACAAATTGCTTCTTGGGTTAAAGAAGCAGCCGGAAATGTTCCTGTTGTCATCAAACTATCGGCACTGGATTCCGATATAATGGCCACTGCTGAAGCGGTTGAACGCAGTGGTGCCAATGGAGTCAGTGCCATAAATACCATAAAAAGCATTACCGGCGTGGATTTAGATACCTTAATTCCTTATCCTAATATTGCAGGACTTTCAACCTATGGAGGACTTTCCGGACCCGCTTTGAAGCCGATTTCTTTGCGCTGTACAGCCGAAATCGCCCAAAAGGTTAAGTTGGATATTGCATCCAGCGGCGGAATTGCTACTTGGAAAGATTGTGCTGAATTTCTTCTTCTTGGCGCGAGCACCTTGCAATTGTGTACCTCTGTTTTGCGGTTTGGTTTAGGGATCATTGATGAACTGAAGCCGGGTTTAGAAGGTTGGATGAAGGAAAAGGGTTTCCAGAGTCTGACGGAGGTAATTGGTAAGTCACTGCCTTATTTAGTGGAACATTCCAGACTTCCGAGAGGCATTCAAGTAGTTTCGCATATTCAGATAGAAGACTGTAATGGTTGCGGAGCTTGCTGCATTGCTTGCGGATCAGGTGGACATGGAGCAATAAGCTTGGTCGACGGACTTCCTCGAGTCGATGTTAATAAGTGCATAGGGTGCGGTATTTGTCGCTCTATGTGTTTATCAAAGGCGATAACTTTAATCCGACCCAACGGTAAACAAAGCACATTGTTGTGAAATAAGATGCCATGTTGTCGGATATTTTCATATTAGTCAGCCCCTCATACCGTTACAACACCTTGCCTTCTGTGGCGGTACTAATCTCGAGCATCTATGGTTCCGGTCCTGGCTGCCGGGGACACTCAAGCACTATGGCACCTGTCATCCGTGACAGCGCTCTAATCTCGAACGTCCTGTTCGAGTCATGGCCGGCGCATAATGCAACTAACCCTTGTGCCTATGGCTGACAGAATGACTAATTCGTGCGAAGACAGTGTCTTCAGGTGCCAGCCAAGTTTTTCTAAATAGGTTTTAAGGTTATAACCACTTTAATATAGAGAGGATGATGGTTTAATGATTTTGATCGCTAACGGTACGGTCTTAACTATGGGCAAAAGTAATCAGGTGATTCAAGATGGCGGTGTTCTGATCCAAGACAGCAAGATTTTAGAGGTTGGCTCAACTCAAGATTTACAAAAGCGGTTTCCCGAGGCAGAATTTATCGATGCTCGCGGAAAACTTATTATGCCTGGAATGATCAATACGCATATGCATCTCTATAGCACGTTTGCCCGCGGAATGGACTCTAAAAGCAAACCTCCTAAAACCTTTGGAGATATTTTAGAGGGACTTTGGTGGAAACTTGATAAACTGTTAACCTTGGATGACGTTTATTACAGTGGATTGACTCCTTTGATTGAGTGCATCAAGACAGGGACAACCACAATTGTTGACCATCATGCCAGTCCTATGGCTATTACAGGCAGTTTGTCCACCTTAGCAAAAGCTGCTAAAGAAATGGGAGTGCGTGCTGCTTTTTGTTACGAAGTCTCGGACCGAGATGGAGATGAGATCGCTCAAGAGGGAATTAAAGAGAATGTCGACTTTATTGCCCAGTGTCAGGCTCAGCCAGATTCCATGGTCGCCGGAATGTTCGGACTCCATGCTTCTCTGACCTTATCCGATCAAACGTTGACTAAGTGCAGTGAGGAAGCTAAACGCTTGGGAGCAGGATTTCACGTTCATGTTGCAGAAGGAAAAGAAGATTTAGATGACAGTCTCTCCAAATATGGGATGAGGGTGGTTGAACGGCTGGAGAAATTCGGAGTTCTGGGACCAAAAACCATTGCTGTCCACTGCGTACATATCGATGATCATGAAATCGATCTCTTAAAAGCTTCGAAAACTCAAGTTGTGCATAATCCGGAATCAAATATGGGGAATGCTGTCGGAGTAACTCCGGTTCTAAAAATGCTCAGTGAAGGGGTTAAAGTAGGACTTGGGACCGATGGCTATACCTGTGACATGTTTGAGAGCGGAAAAGTGGCAAATATCCTTCATAAACATGCCATGGCCAATCCGAGTGTAGCTTGGGGTGAGGTGCCGCAAATGCTTTATGGCAATAATCCTGAGATTGCCTCAGACTTGTTTGGCGGGAAATTTGGCGAATTGACCGAAGGTGCATGGGCGGATGTCATCGTTGTTGATTATGTACCGCCGACTCCCATAGGGTCCAACAATTGGAGCGGACATCTCCTCTTCGGAGTTTCGGGACGGTCTGTTGAAACAACCGTCATTAATGGGCGCGTACGTATGCTCGACAGAAAACTCATAGACATTGATGAAGAAGCTATTGGTGCTCGTTCCAGGGAGTTGGCTCAGAAACTTTGGAATAGAATTTGAGGTGATCTTGATGAAGAATGTATTAGGACTGCGCTGTATTGATTGTGGAAAGCAAGTTCCTGCCGAGGCGGGTACCTATACTTGTCCATCCTGCGGCAAAAAAGGCGGCATTATGGATGTAGAATACGACTACAAAGAAATCAATCGGCTGACTTCTCGCGAGCAACTAACCCAATCCAAAGACTATTCTATTTTCCGCTACCTGCCTTTTCTGCCCATTGGTCCAGACTCTGCACGCCCTCATCTGCGAGTGGGTTGGAGTCCTCTTTATAAACCTCAGGGTTTAGGCAAAAGTTTAGGTATGAGTAACCTGTATGTTAAAGACGACGGTCAGAATCCGACAGCTTCGTTGAAAGACCGAGCCTCGATCATTGCTGTCATTAAAGCAGTGGAAGAAAAGGCACCGACGGTCGCCGCTTCTTCTACCGGTAATGCGGCCTCATCTTTGGCAGGCAGCGCCGCTGCCATGGGTATTAAATCTGTTATTTTTGTTCCGAGCCGTGCACCCCAAGGGAAGATTGCCCAATTGCTGATCTTTGGAGCTACAGTGATTAGTGTTCAAGGGTCTTACGAAGACACCTTCAGGCTTTCAGCGGAGGCGATTGAACGTTTTGGTTGGTATAATCGTAATGCTGCGATTAACCCCTACCTGGTTGAAGGGAAGAAGACCGTCGCTTTGGAGATTGCTGAGCAATTAAACTGGGAAGTACCGGATTGGGTGATCCTTTCTGTTGGGGATGGTTGCACTATAGCCGGGGTTTGGAAAGGCTTTAAGGACCTCTATAATGCCGGGTGGATCGACCGCTTGCCTAAAATTGCCGGAGTTCAGTCTACAGGATGTTGCCCCCTCGTCGATGCCTTCGTGGAAGATCGCCCTTGGACTCCCAAGGAAGAGAACACGATTGCCGATAGTATTGCAGTTGGAGTGCCGCGCAATCCGGATAAGGCCTTAAACGCTGTTCGTGAATCGGGTGGTACGATGGTCGCAGTATCCGATGAGGCTATCTTGGATGCCATGCGTGAATTGGGCAGAACAAGCGGTATCTTCGGAGAGCCTGCCGGTGTGACCGGAACTGCCGGGCTTAAGGTCCTGGTGGAAAAAGGAGTTATAGGAGCCGACGAAAAAGTCGTTTCTATTGTCACAGGCAATGGATTGAAGGATGTTCAAAACGCGATTAAAGCGGTGGGCGAGCCCATCAAAGTCGAGCCTTCCCTGAAGGAGCTCTTGGTGAAGTTGGAAGGGAAGGTTTAGTCGTGGTTCGATATTTGATATTCGTTGTTCGAGGTTCGAACGGGAAGTGATGAACTG
Organism: Desulfosporosinus shakirovi; assembly: GCF_020595055.1. Classification (GTDB taxonomy): domain Bacteria; phylum Bacillota; class Desulfitobacteriia; order Desulfitobacteriales; family Desulfitobacteriaceae; genus Desulfosporosinus; species Desulfosporosinus shakirovi. The sequence continues at coordinate 35,590 of NZ_JAJDOO010000004.1, forward strand.
CGAACGCGATATACGAAAAGGACGACGTAAAAGTAATTCGTGAATTGCCTGACAAAAGAAGAGGAACTACTAAATTTCGAACCACGAATTGAAGGAGGTCAAATATGAGAAGCTTGATCAATTTAACCATTAATGAAGAGCAACTAAAAAAGACCGTGCAGAGTGTTAAAGAAAAAAATGTTGTTATTCCTACCCTGGCCCAAATGAAGGACCCAAATAAGATACCGGCATCAGTAAAAGAGAAGTTGAAGAAAACTGGCTTATGGGATGTTGATCCCATTAACTTATTCAGAATTTCTTGGAAAAACCAACCGGTTAAAGATGGCGGCTTATTTAATCCGTTGCCGAACTACGTTGAAATCCCTCCTGAAATTTCAGGGGTTAAAGCTAGAATTATTGCTATGGCAGGTAAGTATTTCCCGACGGGTGCTCATAAGGTTGGGGCAAGTTTTGCTTGTTTAGTACCTCGTTTAGTGACGGGACAATTTGATCCTAAATATCATGAAGCAGTTTGGCCTTCAACCGGTAACTACTGCCGTGGCGGAGCCTACAATTCCGCCTTATTAGGGTGCAAATCGATTGCTATTCTACCGGAAAATATGAGTAGAGAGCGTTTTGAATGGCTGAAAACCGTCGCAGGGGAAATTATTGCAACTCCCGGCAGTGAAAGTAATGTCAAGGAAATTTATGATAAAACCTGGGAACTCCGAAGAACCCGAGATAATGTTGTGATCTTTAATCAATTTGGAGAACTTGGTAATCATTTATGGCATTATGAAGTTACCGGAAATGCTATGAATGATATTATCAAAGCTGAAATCGGCTCGAAGGGGAAATTTGCGGGAGTATGCTTAACTTCGGGTTCTGCCGGTACGCTGGGCAGCGGAGACTACTTAAAAGATCAATATCCACATGCTAAAATCGCTGTTGGCGAAGCCTTACAATGCCCAACCTTACTAGATAACGGTTTTGGTGAACATAGAATTGAAGGAATCGGGGATAAACATATCCCCTGGGTTCATAATGTTAAAAATACTGATATGGTCATCGCCATTGATGACAATGACAGCTTGGGATTGTTCCGTCTCTTTAATGAGCCTGCCGGCCAGGACTATTTGAGAGAGCAAGGGATATCTGAAGAGGTTATTGAGAAGCTTTCTTGGGTTGGAATTTCCGGTGCAGCAAATATTCTATCCTGCATAAAATTTGCCAAATACTATGAGTTGACCGAGAATGACATTGTTATGACGGTACTTACAGACTCTGCAGAGATGTATCAGTCGAGATTGCAGGAAATGGAAGCGGAAAGAGGCAGTAAATATGCTTCGCTTAACGCTGCCATTGATCATAACAGAAACGTTTTGGGCGTTAGAACTGACAGCATGGAAGAGTTAACTTACATGACCAAGAAGCGTATCCACAACCTTAAGTACTACACATGGATTGAACAACAAGAGTATGATGTAGACGATCTTAATGCACAATGGTATGATTATGACGAATACTGGGGTAAGTTGCACCAGATGGGACCAGAACTCGATAAACTCATCGAACAATTCAATGAGAAAGTCGGTATTGCAAAATAAATTTGCTAAATAAGTAAATCGATTATCTAGAGGCAGCGGTTCTTGCACAGGAACCACTGCCTCTTTTTTAGGGACAAGCAGTATTGCAGAAAAGGTAACACTTTGCCCGTACTTTTCTTAGGTTTTGGTTCACTGTCGCTACAAGATTGGCAGCCTCCGCCACAATCAGTTTTATTGCCGATAAAAACTTTTCGCCAAAACACTTGCCATTTTCCGTCTATTTGATCTACGCGGGTTTCCACTTCATACTGAGGTCCGTGTTGTTGATTGGCTAACCTGGCTTCGGTTGTAGCAACAATATTTGCAGTTTTCTGGGCTTGTTTTTCAGAGTCATAGAGAGCCTGTATTTTTACCCATTTCACTAAGTCCATTTGAATCACTTCCTTAATTAACACTTCGTAAGCTATGATAACCACTTAATCATAGCTTATAAGAATAATCGTAACAGAAACATGTCACATCTTTTTAAATGGACAAAAAGGGGTGTAAGGGTGCCGTTGATTCGATAATTAGAATTATATCACTCACGACTGCCAAAAAGGATATGCAGGAAGAATTCCTCTTGTACGAGCAGAGTGGAGTAAGTGAATACTGGTTGGCATTTCCTTTGGATAGGGTTGTGGATGTATATGTTCTTGATAAGGATAACAAGTATCAACGAAGTGGGCTGTATCAATACTATGATAAAATAAAGGTTGAAATTTTTGAAGACTTGGAGATTGATTTGGGTTTAGTATTTACATAAGGAGATACAGCTTTAGAGAAGTACACTGACATCAGACTCATCGGTTTCCGCCTGAATGATTCGCATTATCGTATCCGGTTAATGAACACTTCTCTTTTTATGATAATCACTAAATTATAGAGATTGCAAGAATCTCAAATCCCCAAAAAAGAGACCTGCTAGATCAAAAAATATCTGGCAGGTTTCTTTTTTGGATTGGCATTCGACGTTGGCATGATAATTGCATTGAATATCATAGCGGAAAGCTTAGTCAATGAATTCGTTTTAGGGGGAGATAGAAGGTTTATAGGCAAAACAAGAAATTGTTTTTTTGATACCGTATTAAATGTGTCGTTTTATTGCACAATATTCAAAAAAGAGGAGAGGTACTTTAAATGTCTGAAAAGATTAAATGGATACAAAACAGTATGGTTAAACAAAACGGAATCGGTGCTTCAACAGAACTTTTTAATAAAATGGCCATAGAAAAGGCAATAAATTTCCACCGCACATTCCCGGATTATCAACCTACCCCCCTTCGCGAACTTAGCAAGCTTGCTAACAATTTAGGGGTCGGTGGAATCTATGTAAAAGATGAGTCATATCGGTTTGGCCTCAATGCGTTTAAAGCCTTGGGGGGTTCCTATGCAATCGGCAGATACCTAGCGAAACGACTGAACAAGGATATTAGTGAACTGCCTTTCGAAGTCCTTACTTCCCCAGAGGTTAAAGAGCAATTGGGCGATATAACCTTTGCCACCACTACAGACGGAAACCATGGTCGTGGAATCGCTTGGACTGCTCGACAATTACGTCAAAAGTCTGTAGTCTATATGCCCAAAGGCTCTTCACAATATCGTCTGGAAAGGATCAGGTCTGAAGGTGCTGAAGCTGAGATTACTGATATGAATTATGATGATGCTGTACGAATGACAGCTGTAGAAGCAGAAAAGCACGGATGGGTAGTTGTACAGGATACATCTTGGGAAGGTTACGAGGAGATTCCAAGTTGGATTATGCAAGGTTACGGGACAATGGCGGCGGAGTCCATAGAACAGCTTAACAATCTGGGTATTGAGAAGCCCACTCATATTTTTGTTCAGGCAGGAGTTGGAGCTCTGGCAGGTTCTGTACAAGGATATTTTGCTTCCTTATTTAAAGAGGGACGCCCGGAAACCGTGATTGTGGAGGCGGATCAAGCGGATTGCTTATATAAATCTGCTCTTGCAGCGGATGGCAGACCACGGGTAGTTGGCGGTGACATGGCTACTGTTATGGCAGGACTTGCCTGCGGAGAACCTAACTTGATAGGGTGGAATATCTTGCGCGATTACAGTGATGTGTTCGTTTCATGCCCTGACTGGGTAGCGGCGAAAGGAATGCGTGTGTTGGCAAATCCATTGCTGGGGGATCCGAAAGTGATCTCGGGTGAATCTGGCGCTGTAACCGCCGGTTTGCTTAGCACGCTAATGATAGATGAGGGCTTAAAAGAGGCCCGTGAAGCTCTTCATCTGGACGAAAAATCTCAAATACTACTCTTTAATACAGAAGGAAATACTGACCCCTTTAAATATCGCAGTATTGTTTGGGATGGAGAATTGCCCTCTGCGGGACGTTAATAATTAGTTCTGGAACTAGTATAGAAAGGAAGCACACAATCGTTAAAGATAAGGTGCTTCTTTTCCCTTTTATAATTCTTTTATTCTTACATGCCTTATGGAGTAGGAAGTAAGCGATATAAGGCGAATAGTTGTATATAATGTAGGTTAAAGCGAATAATATGAGGTGTAAAGCATGTTGTATTACCTGCGTAATATTAAGAGCACAGTCCAACAAACTGCAGACGCGATTGCTGCAGCGCTAAAAATCGAAGTTGAAATTGCGGATGCCGACTTAATTCGGGTTGCCGGTACGGGGAAATATAAAAGCCAATGCGGTTGCCCAATGGATGATGGCTTTGTCTATCGGCACGTAATGAAAACAGGAGTTCCGGTTATTATTGACAACCCTGGCTTCAACGAACTCTGTCAGCCTTGCCCCTGCAGAGGGAACTGTATGGAGTATGCTGAGGTTGCCATACCCATACGCATAGAGGATCAGATCATAGGGGTTATTGGATTAGTAAGCTTTGATGAGGAGCAAACTCAGCGGCTAATGGACAATAAACAATCCCTGTTGCTTTTTTTGGAAAAGATGGCTGATCTTCTTGTTGGGAAGGCAACTGAAATCCAACAAAATCATGATCGCGACATTTTAACAAGCCAATTAGTTACAGTACTGAATCTGTTGCATGACGGCATTTTGTTAGTTAACGATCAGCAAAAAGTGACGCATTATAATACGCTGGCGGCTAAATTATTGGACATTGATGCGCAAGAAGAACAAGCTTTATATCACCTGTTGGATAACAAAAATCTTTGGCTTGCCGTTGAACGGGGAGAAACCTTTTCTGGCAACATTCAGGGGAAAAGGGTGGCTACACAACTATATTGTGACGTAGTGCCAATAAAGAAAGACGGAATTATTGAAGGCGCAGTAATTACTCTCAGGGATCTTCAGCAAATCAAGAAATTGGTCAAAGCGGCGACTGTGAACGATATTGAAACTCATTTTTCACAGATTGTCGGAAATTCTAAGAAGATGAAAGACTTAAAAGCCATGGCCTTACATGTTGCTCCCAGTAAGGCAACCCTCTTGATCCAAGGAGAAAGCGGAACAGGAAAAGAACTGTTAGCTCGAGCGATCCACCAGAGCAGTAAACGAAAAGGGCATGCCTTCATCGCCATAAATTGTGGTGCCATTCCTGAAAATCTACTGGAAAGCGAATTGTTCGGATATGAAGAAGGATCCTTTACAGGGGCTAAGCGAGGTGGGAAACTAGGAAAGTTTGAGCTTGCTCATAATGGTACTCTTTTTTTAGACGAGATTGGGGATATGCCCCTTCACTTACAGGTTAAGATATTGAGAGTGCTACAAGAAAGGAGGGTTGAGCGAATAGGCAGTACTCGCTCAATTCCAGTGGATGTACGTGTCATAGCTGCCACTCACAGAGATTTGGATAACATGGTAATAACGGGCGAATTTAGAGAAGACCTTTATTATCGTTTAAATGTTATTCCGCTGACGATTCCACCCTTGCGAGAACGTTTAGAAGATGTCCCTATATTGACCAAATTTTATTTAGATTATTATTCTGTAGTAACTGATAGGTCGGTTAGTGGAATCACCTCGGAAACTATAGAAATCTTGTCCCGTTATACTTGGCCGGGGAATGTCCGAGAATTGGGGAATGTGATTGAATACTGCGTAACCATGGTGGCTGGGGGGATGATTACCTCTGATACCTTGCCAAAAAGAATCAAGACGGAACATAAACCCGAAATGATAGATTCCTCGTTAAACCTCAAAGTCTTAGAACGGGAAACAATTATGAAAGCCTTAACGCTTGTTGATGTGAATGGGCATAAGGAAGATGCAGCAAAATTATTAGGAATTAGCAGAGCGTCTCTCTATCGCAAGATTAAGGAATACGAAATCGGTGAAAATAGAACTTTTTCTTAGTTAATTAAATCAGGTTTCTATTTTCATAGCTAAGATATGTTTCAAAGGTAGACTTTTGTCTCATAATGAGACTTATAACGAAGAATGTCGAATTGACAGTCTTTCAGAGATTATTTTTATTTCAGGTGGTTATTAAAGTGTCTCAGAATGAGATTGGAACAAAGTGATAATACAAAGATTTCTGGGGAAAGATACACCTGACCTAAGATATAAATGTTTTTTTTGAATGAAACTACTTGGCATGGTTCTTGCATTTATTAAACCATGTAAAACGAAAGGTCATCTTTAAAGTAAGGGGATCCGACAATTCACATTAAATTTAAAGCAGCATTGAAAGGGGATTGTATTTTGAAAATGGAATTCACGAAAGTTCTCGAACTGGCTAAAAAATATGAGCCGGAAATGAGTCGGTTTTTACGGGATCTAATCGCAATACCAGGTGAAAGTTGCGATGAAAAAGGGACAGTTCTTCGCATCAAAGAAGAGATGGAAAAAGTCGGCTTTGACAAAGTTGAGATTGATCCTCAAGGTAACGTTCTTGGTTATATTGGCCATGGCAAACACTTAATTGCCATGGATGCACATATTGACACAGTAGGCGTAGGCAGCTTGGAGAATTGGCAGTATGACCCTTATAAAGGGTTTGAAGATGATGAAATCATTATCGGCCGTGGTGCCTCTGACCAAATCGGTGGAATGGCATCGATGGTTTATGCAGGTAAGATCATTAAGGATCTTGGCTTAGAAGATGATTATACCATGGTTGTTGTCGGTTCCGTCCAGGAAGAAGATTGTGATGGATTATGCTGGCAGTACATTATCAAAGAAGACAAGGTCGTACCTGAATTTGTTGTAATTACCGAACCTACCGATGGAAAGATCTACCGCGGACATCGTGGCCGGATGGAAATTAAGGTATTGACAAAAGGTGTTAGTTGTCATGGTTCTGCTCCAGAGCGTGGGGACAATGCCATTTATAAAATGGCCCCAATTCTGCAAGAGCTGCGCAGCTTGCATGAAAATCTTATGGACCACCCATTCCTTGGAAAAGGCAGCTTGACAGTTTCGGAAATCTTCCACACTTCCCCTTCACGTTGTGCAGTTGCAGACAGTTGCTGGATTTCCGTCGATCGTCGCTTAACTGCTGGCGAATCATGGGAATATGCAGTTCAACAAATTAAAAACCTTCCTTCAGTAAAAGCTGCTAATGCAGAAGTTACCATGTATATGTATGATAGACCGTCCTATACTAATCTGGTTTATCCAACTGAATGCTATTTCCCAACCTGGCTAATCGAAGAGGGACATCCTGTAACCAGTACTCTTGAAGATGCTTACAAAGGCTTATTCGGTAAAGATCCAGTGGTAGACAAGTGGACCTTCTCCACAAATGGTGTTTCCATCATGGGTCGCTATGGAATTCCTTGCATCGGTTTTGGACCGGGACATGAAGACCAAGCACATGCTCCAAATGAGCGAACCTGGAAAAAGGAACTTGTGGATTGTGCGGCTATGTATGCAGCGATTCCTAGCATTTATGTCAAGGAGTATGCTGATAAGATGCCTAAGGATACTGAGAATTTAGTAGAGATTAAGAAGTAAGTATGGGAGCAAGGCGGCATTACTCCGTTCGCACACGTTCCGTCGCTACTCTTTGTCGCGATTCGGCGGTAACCTTTAGTTGAAGTTTCATATTTTTTAGTCTTAATAATTGGCTACCCTGAAAAACCCCAGTCAGACCCCAAAGGGCGGCTTCGCCCACAAGAGAGAACCCATTGCATGGAGAGAGGCGGTAAGGCCCACAAAGCTGGCGCGGGGAAGCGGAGCCACAGGTTCACATCAGGTATTACCCGGAGGTTTGGCACGAAAGTGTCCGGTGGACATTTTCGCTGAAGCGGCAATCTCCAAAGAATACTTCCCCGCTGAAGATAGCCCCGCGCCAGCGTGTGGGCGAGCCTCGGAGTGCTGGGTGAGCGGATGTGGGCGAAGCCGTCCGACCCCAGCGACCTGTTTTCATCTTCGGATAGTGGCGCATAGCGGCATGAGGTCTACTCTCAATAAAACATAATTATTAGGAGGAATTAATAAATGAACACAGTATTCAGAGGAAGACATTTTATCAACTTAGAGGATTTTACTAAAGAAGAAATAGATACAATGCTTGATGTTTCTTTAGATCTTAAGAGAAAATTTGCTATGGGCGAAGATACTGATTATCTTCATAATAAAACCGGCTTTTTAATGTTCTTCGAGCAATCCACTCGAACCAGAAACTCAATGGAAGCCGGTATGGCTCAATTGGGCGGTCATGCAGGATTCTTGGATTCCAGCAGTATGCAAATTGCTCATGGTGAGACTGCGAAAGATACCGCGATTATTCTTTCTCGTTTTGGCCATATGATTGCTTGCCGTTATTGCAACTGGGGTCGCGGTAACCAATACTTGACCGAGATGGCAAAATGGTCGTCAGTTCCGGTGATGAACTTGCAAGATGACCTTTATCACCCATTCCAAGGTTTGGCAGATCTGCTGACGATTAAAGAGAAGCACCAAGACTTGAGACGCAAAAAGATTTCGATCATTTGGGCTTATGCTGAAAGCCATAAGAAACCAATCTCTGTGCCTGTAACCCAAGTTCTTCTCTTCCCTCGTTATGGTATGGATGTTTGGCTGGCTTATCCGAAGGGTTGGGAGCTTCCTGAGTGGGTTATCACCCAAGCCAGAGAAAATGCTGAGAAGCATGGCGGTACTTTGACAATTACTCATGATGAGGCTGAAGCTTATAAAGATGCGGATATCGTTATTCCTAAGAGCTGGGGTAACTGGGTTACGGATCAAACCGGTGCTTCAGTTTCCGGTGCAACTGCAGTTATTGATGATGCCCTCGTTTCTAATAAGAGCTGGAAGTGCACTGAAGCAAAAATGGCTACTGCCAGCAAAGATGTAATGTATATGCATGCTTTACCTGCTGACCGCAACAATGAAGTTGAAGACTCTGTTATCGATGGACCTCATTCTATCGCTTATGATGCTGCAGAAAACCGTTTGCATACAGCTAAAGCTGTTATGACATTGTTGGTAGGTGGAAAATAATTGTGAGTACACTAGCTGTTGTAGCAATTGGTGGGAATTCTCTGATTCGTGATAACGCGCATGAGTCCGTTGAGGATCAATATCAGGCTGTTGTAGAAACAGCCAAGCATATTGTCGGGATGATCGAGCAGGGCTATGAAGTGATTGTTACTCATGGCAACGGTCCACAAGTAGGGTTTATCTTAAGAAGGTCGGAAATTGCTAAGGATGTTGCAGCAATGCATCAGGTTCCTTTGGTCAGCTGTGGGGCAGACACCCAAGGGGCCATTGGTTATCAAATCCAACAAGCAATGGATAATGAATTCAAGAAAAGGGGTATGGATAAAACGGCTGTCACTATTGTGACTCAAGTCGTGGTTTCCGAAAATGACCCGGCTTTTCAGAAACCAACTAAACCCATTGGTTCATTTTACACCAAAGAGCAAACCGCGGAAATTCAAAAGGCTAACCCAGCCTGGGTTATGATTGAAGATGCAGGCAGAGGGTATCGCCGGATGGTTGCCTCCCCTCAGCCTCAAGAGATTGTTGAAAAAAATGTTATCAATAAGCTAGTACGCGATGGATATTGTGTAATTAGCGTTGGTGGCGGCGGAATCCCTGTAGTCAAAGGTGAGGACGGTTTATTACACGGTGTTGACGCGGTTATCGACAAGGATTTTGCGACGAGCCTTTTGGCCGCGGATATTAAGGCGGACGTCTTAATTATTTCGACGGGAGTGCCTACTGTTTATTTGAATTACGGCAAGCCTGACGAAAAAGCCTTAGATAAGGTGACGCTGGCTGAACTGAAGCAATATGTGGTTGAAAACCATTTTGCTCCGGGAAGCATGTTGCCTAAAATCCAAGCCGTTATCAGCTTCCTGGAAAATGGCGGAAAAGAAGCGATCATTACCAATCCTGAATCGCTGGAAGAAGCCGTCGCAGGGAAGACTGGGACCCATATATATCCTTGATCCTAGATATATTTAAATTAATAAAAAACTTGAGATGAAGAAGTTTAAATTCTTCATCTCAAGTCTCACAGACAATAGTAAAAAGGATATATTTATTCTGTTATTTACCTGGAATGAGAAGGGCGAATCTTTTTAAGTTGCTTTTTGAATTCAAAATATGCGCAGAAACGATTCCTCTTGGGAAACGATCTGCGTCAATTCTTTATCCAATAACTAACTGTCTCACTAATACCGGCTTTTCTTTTAGAGGAGAGTAGCTTCTCGTTATCGACGTGGTTACAGCGACAACTAGATCGCCCATGCCCGTGGGAAAAGTGGCGCTAAGCTCCTAGATAGCATGTCATAGGTTTAATCTCGATTAATAGCCCATGAGTCAGAATTTTGAGAATGCCACTATTACAGAGATCAGTAATCAGAGGCCGAAGGCCAGATGAATATTTAAAGAATCTGAATCGCCCTTGATAAGATAGATAGATTCTTCAGATTAAACACTGAGGAAGTTTCCATAATGTTTGTGACCCAAGATGAGGAGATTTCCCTTAAGGAGAAATGAACATGGGTATAGTATTAAACGGTGGAACTATTGTTACGGCTGCAGATCTATATCAAGCAGACCTCCGCATTGAAGGCGAGAGAATTGTAGCTATTGGCTGCGATATCAAGCAACCTGGTGATCAGGCAATAGATGTGGATGGCTGCTTTTTGTTTCCGGGAGGAATTGACCCACATACTCACTTCGATCTCCCAATGGGGGATTTTTCGACATCAGATGATTTTTCATCTGGTACAAAAGCAGCTGTATTAGGCGGGACAACAACTATCCTGGATTTTGCCACTCAGTTTAAAGGGGAAACTTTAAAAGAGGGCTTGATGAATTGGCATACAAAGGCTAGGGACAAGTGTTATGCCGACTACGGTTTTCATATGGCAATCACAGATTGGAATGAGTCCATAGCCCAAGAAATGCCGGAGTTGATTCGAGAAGAAGGGATACCGTCATTTAAGCTTTATATGGCTTATAAGAACGTCTTGCAAGTTGACGACGGGGATTTGTTACAAGCTCTGCGCCAAGCCGGAGAATATGGGGCCCTGGTTTGTGTGCATTGTGAGAATGGTGATATCGTCTATGATTTGGTACATGAACATATAACTCAGGGTAAAACTGCTCCAAAATATCATCCGCTGTCTCGGCCTCCGGTAGTAGAAGAGGAAGCCACTTCACGAGTTATTACCCTTGCTCAGTTGGCTGATGCTCCCCTCTATATTGTCCACCTTACCTGCAGCGGGGCACTTAAGGCAGTGAATGATGCGAAGTTGAAAGGGCAAGAGGTTTACGCTGAAACCTGTCCTCAATATCTTTTGTTAGATGACAGCTATTACAGTGCCGAAGGTTTTAACGGTGCTAAATATGTAATTTCACCGCCTTTGCGTCCGGTGTGTAATCAGGAAGTTTTATGGGCAGGCTTAAAAAATAGGGTCTTAGATGTGGTCGCCACGGATCATTGCGCCTTAAATTATCAAGGACAAAAAGATAAGGGCCTGAATGATTTCAGCAAAATCCCCAATGGAGCGGCAGGCGTTGAAACCCGCATGGGATTGTTGTATACCTATGGGGTTTTGACTGGGAAGTTAACCTTAAACGATTTCGTAGCGTTAACTTCAACGAATGCAGCAAAACTCTTTGGCTTGTTCCCCCGAAAAGGAACCATAGCTCCTGGGAGTGACGCAGACCTTGTCGTTTGGGATCCCCGTATATCATCGGTGATAAGGGCTGCGGATTTGCATCAGCAGGTCGATTACACCCCTTACGAAGGTTTTAAGCAGACCGGTCAGGCGATTCATGTATTCTTACGTGGAAAACAGGTTGTCCGGGATGGACAGCTAAAGGTGGATAAACCCACGGGGATATACTTATCCCGTAAGCCATTCCTTAAGAGAAAGGTTGGGTAATAATGTATATTGTTGATATTAATGGCGCAATTCATAGCGTGCAGGAGGATAAGAATCTGCTTGATTTCTTGCGAGATGAGGCACAGGTAACTTCACTTAAAAATGGATGTGGAGAAGGAGCTTGTGGTGCGTGCATGCTTTTAGTGGATGGCAAGGCTATGCGAGCTTGTATTTTGACCGTCGCTAAGGCATCCGGAAAAAAACTTCTGACCGTTGAAGGGCTATCCGAGGGAGAAAAGGAAGCTTATACTTGGGCGTTTGCCGAAGCAGGCGCAGTTCAATGCGGCTTTTGTATACCAGGTATGATTATCAGTGCTAAAGCTTTGCTTGATAAGAATGCCAACCCCACTTCTCAAGAAATAAAGCAGAGTATACGCGGAAATATTTGTCGTTGCACAGGATATATAAAAATTGAACAAGGCATTTTCTTGGCAGCTCAGGTATTACGGGGGGAAATACACCCTAAGTCGTCTCTGCAGCCCGGGGCTAGAATCGGAACAAGTGTACAACGTGTGGACGCTCGTGAAAAAGCAATGGGAACGGGACAATATGTGGATGATATGCAGGTAGATAATATGCTTTATGCAGCGGTTTTAAGAACTAAGTACCCTAGAGCCATTGTCAAAGCCATTGATGTATCTGAAGCGCGTTCTTATCCGGGTGTGGAAGCGGCATTAACCGCAGAGGACATTCCGGCAGATCGCAATCACGGTCATATTTTTCCTGATTGGCCGACCATGGTTTCCATCGGACAAGAAACAAGGTATATCGGGGATGCAATTGCCTTGGTTGCCGCTCAGACGAAAAAGCAAGCTCGAGAAGCCTTAAATTTGATTAAAGTGGAGTATGAAGAGCTCAAACCGATCCTGAGTCCGACAGAAGCCCTTGCTGAAGGAGCTCCTCGCATTCACGAAAAAGGGAATCTGTTAAGCACAACCAAGATTAAACGAGGAAATCCTGAGGAAGCGCTTGCTAATTCCGCACATGTGGTTACGAATCGTTATACAACCCCGCCTACTGAACATGCCTTTATGGAACCGGAAAGTGCTTTAGCCATCCCTCAGGAAGACGGAGGGGTCACAATTTACGTTGGAGATCAAAGTGTTTATGATGATCAACATGGGATTATGGCGATGCTTGGCTTGCCCGCAGAAAAGGTGCGTGTAATCAGCAAATTGGTCGGTGGCGGATTTGGAGGTAAAGAAGATTTAAGTGTCCAACATCATGCCGCTTTACTAGCGATAAAAACCCAAAAACCTGTCAAACTAACCTTTACTCGCCAGGAAAGTATCTTAGTGCACCCCAAGCGCCATGCTATGGAATTGGAAGTCACCACTGGATGTGACGAGAAGGGGAAGCTGACGGCTATGTCAGCCAAGATTGTTGCTGATACGGGGGCTTATGCCTCTTTAGGCACCGCTGTTCTGCAACGGGCGTGTACCCATGCTAGTGGTCCTTATCAAATAGCCAACGTAGATATAACCGGGCTCTGCGTTTATACAAATAATCTTCCGGCTGGTGCATTTAGAGGCTTTGGTGTTCCCCAGTCTTCTTTTGCGGCTGAAACAAATATGGACCTCTTAGCAGAAAAAGTGGGGATTTCTCCTTGGGAAATTCGCTACCTTAACGCACTCGAACCAGGGATGGTTAATTCCACCGGTCAGATTACAGATGAAGGAACTGCCATCAAGGAGACACTTCGTGCAGTTCGGGAAGTGTATGAGTCTCATCCACATGCTGCGGGAATTGCCTGTGCTATGAAAAATACCGGTATTGGAGTGGGTCTTCCGGATACAGGGCGGGTAAAAATTAAAATTCTTAATGGGAAAGCGGTAGTCCTGACCAGTGCTGCCTGCATTGGACAAGGTTTTGCCACTATTGCAACACAGATCGTTCATGAAGCAACGGGTTTGCCTCTGGAACAGATTGAAGTTGGTGCTCCTGATACCTGTTTGACGCCTAATTCTGGGACAACAACTGCTTCGCGTCAGACTATGTTTAGTGGTGAGGCCGTGCGTCAAGCTTCTCTGAAACTGCAACAAGCGATGCATAATGCCACCTTTGAGGACTTAGACGGGCAAGAATTTTACGGGGAATACTTTGGGGAAACCGACCCCATGAATTCAGACAAGCCAAACCCAATTAGCCACGTCGCCTATAGTTATGCAACTCATGTTGTTCTCCTAAATGAACAGGGAATGGTGGAAAAAGTGGTCGCAGCTCATGATGTGGGAAGGGCCATCAATCCGAAAGCCATCGAAGGGCAGATTGAGGGCGGAGTTTGCATGGGATTAGGCTATGCTTTGCGTGAGGATTTTCCGCTTCTTAATGGTGTTCCGGCAGTAAAGTATGCCAAGTTAGGACTTTTGCGCTCGACAGAAATGCCTGAGGTTGAATCCGTAATTATTGAAAAGAATTCTTCTCCATTAGCTTACGGTGCCAAAGGAGTAGGGGAGATCGCCTCGATTCCGACGGCTCCGGCAGTTGCATCCGCATATTACAAGTTTGATGGCAAACTGCGTTGTTCCTTGCCTCTGAAAGAAACTCCGTATAATAAAAAATAATTTTGAATTTTCTAATTTTTGGCGCTTGAACAATGTCTTAGACTCACGTAAACTATCCGTAAACAGTCTTTAGGAGTTAAACATGACTAGTTCGACAACAAGATCTACCATCAGTTCGACAATCGGAAGCGGCAGTCTTTGGGATATGACTCAGCATTTACCTGTTACTACCTTCATCGGGGCTGGCGGGAAGACAACGTGTCTTCAATCACTGTCTCATGAAATCGCATCCGCCGGTTTGCAAGTTGTGGCAACGACTACAACAAAGGTCTATCCTGAGGAACACATGAAGGCTTGGAGGAATCTCAATCCTCCCCCCAAACAAAAGGGTGCTTGGTTCTGGTATAATAAACTTGAGGGTGAAAGTGGAAAATGGCTTGGCCCATCAGTTACAGCCGTTGACAATGCCATCTCAAAGGATATTCTCTCATTTGACTTGCACGACTTGAAGGGTCGCCGTTTTTGGGTGATTGAAGGAGATGGTGCACGAGAGCGCAAGTTAAAGTGTTGGGAGTCCTATGAACCGCAAATTCCTAAGTATACGGATTGTGCTGTGTTAGTGCTGGATCTCGGGTTATGGGGAGATCTTCTGCAAGAGGATCAGGTTCATAGATCTCACAGGTGTAAGGATCTTCTCGGTCAGGTTTGGAAAGCTGAGAGTGCTTGGAGATATTTTTTGAGGTCTCCTGTCTTTGCTCCTCAATATGAGCAGATGTTTTGGGTTATTCTCTTGAATGGTCCGGGAAAAACCATTGAGAACAAAAAGGTAATAGATCCAATGGATTCATTGGATCTATTACACGATCTTAAGCATAAATGGTTAGAAATCCAACAGAATCCTGTACCCTTCGAAGCGAGACCCAGTCATTTACGCCTAGCCGTGGGGGATGCCAAAGAGGGGGGCTTACGATGGTTCGATTTGTGGTAATGGCCGCAGGTTTGGCTACTCGAATGGGGCGAGATAAACTTGCTCTGCCTTGGAAGAAGACCACTGTCCTAGGGCATGTTATTGAAACGGTTCTTGAGACGATCAAACTGCATAAGAGTGAATCAATGTTAGCAAAGATTGAGATTCACGTTGTCTCACGGCAATCCATTGATACCTATGTTTCAGAAGAGGGTATTAGAGAGTTTAGAGAGCATGGCGGGATTTGGCATTATGTTCCAAGTCCTAAACCTCTTGCGCAGACGATTAACATAGGATTACAAAATATAAATAATCAAGTACATAGTTACGCTTTTTTACCTGGGGATCAGGTAGGAATTAATGTTCAAGAGCTCTCAGCCTGCCTGGGAGAGGTGCTTAGGTTATGTCCGGATTTCATTGTTCCCATTGCCGAGGATACAACAGGTTCCCCTGTGTTTTTTCATAAACGATACCTCCCGGAACTATTGGCGCTTCGGGGTGAGCAAGGTGGAAGAGCTGTTTTAAATAAATATCCGGATCGATGGCTTAAATTTACTGTTAAGGAAACTTTGTTTTTGGATGTTGATACACCTGAACAATATAACGCTTTATTTAACAAACTATAGTTCTGCTAAGAGAGTTAAACCTCCTAAACAGATGTAATTCTAATATCTGCTTTAAACAGTTAATAATTTAAACCCTATAGACAAGGAGAAATGTGCGAATGAACAATAAACTGGTAATGGATGGGCCGGTGGTTTTAATTCGTGGGGCAGGTGAACAAGCTTCCGGCGTCGGTTGGGCTTTGGCTAAAGCAGGATTTAGAGTAGTAATGACGGAAGTAGCTGAGCCTTTAATGGTCCGCTGGCCGGTATGTTTTGGTACTGCAATCGAAGAAGGCCGTTGGCAAGTTGAAGAAATTACGGCTTGTCGTATAGCTTCTCTACCCTCAGATTGTGAAACTGCTTGGAAAGCGGGAGAAATCCCAGTCCTTGTCGACCCTGATTTGGAGACATTACCTGCGCTTAATCCTATAATATTGGTGGATGCTATTATGGCGAAACAAAACATCGGGACGACACAGAATATGGCCCCGTTAACCATCGGTTTAGGACCGGGGTTTACTGCGGGAGAAGATGTAGATGTCGTTATAGAAACTAACCGAGGGCATCATCTAGGCCGGATTATTTATTCCGGACCGGCTCAGCCCAATACCGGGATTCCGGGAGAAGTTAAGGGTATTTCTAAAGAACGAGTTGTCTACTCTAATAAGATTGGGGTCTTTAAAGCTAAGCGGGCAATTGGAGAACAGGTTTCTGCGGGAGATTGCTTGGGTGAAATTGAAGACGGGATAGAGAATGCCAAAGTAGTGTCCTTAATCGATGGGGTTTTAAGAGGGTTATTGAGAACAAATACCCAGATTTCTGAGAATATAAAAATTGGGGATATAGATCCTCGTGGGAACGAAGAATACTGTTGGACGATTTCGGAGAAAGCACGTGCTATAGGGGCCGCAGTTTTATTAAGCATCCTGGAATCCGGTATCATTAGTCCACTGCGTTTAAAAGGCTAGAAATTGTTTTAACTTTAGTTGAACGAGTTCGATAGTTTGAAAAATAGTCTTCTTACTTGGCGATTGATGCTTATTCACTTTGTGGATCATTTTACCTAAAATGTAAGACGATTTTTTATATTTAGCAGAATAAACTATATACAAATCGAATGTTTATATTGTAATATGTGTATTAGATCTTATGTCTTAAAACCGTTTTAGAGAATGAATCAGATTAATTGATTGCTCAATAATTAAATACTGAATTCTACTCATATAACCTCGATAATTGGTTCGAGGGTTTCTACGAGGCAACCGAAATTGCTTCTCTATGAGCCAGGGATGGCCATAGAGTCTTGCAATAGAGGTTGTTTTTTTGCGTGCAAAATAATAAATGAGGTGAAAAAATGAAGTATTTTCAACCGTACAGCGTGGAAGAGGCTATAGAAATAGCCCATGCATCCGAGTCGACTTTCTTGGCTGGGGGAACCGACCTTGTACTTCATATGCGTACCGGCAAAGCTCAGCCCTCGGGTCTCATAGACCTGGGCAAAATCCCCGTACTTCGCGAGATCAAAGAAGTTGACGGATTTATAGAAATCGGGAGCATGGCCACCTTTGCAGAATTAGGAAATAGTGAACTCGTTGCCCAAAATGCTTATGCCCTTTGGCAGGCCTGTCAATCCATGGGTTCTCCCCAAATTCGAAATCAAGCGACTTTGGGCGGAAACTTAGGTAACTGCTCACCGGCTGCGGATGGCTTGCCGCCACTACTAGCCTTAGGGGCAGAGGTCCATTTGATTTCGCAAGAGGGGGAGGAATTTGTACCTTTATCCACTCTCTTAAGCCGTACACCGCTCTTCGGGCAGGACACCCTCATTCGTGGATTCCGTATCCCTATCAATAGTTGGCAGAGTGGCTTTGCAAAATTAGGCAAGCGCAGAGCGTTAGCCATTGCCCGATTAAGTGTCGCTGTAGCGGTAGAAATAAATGGAACCCGGGTGGAAAATGTTCGCGTAGCCTTAGGAGCAGTAGGCAGACGAGCTTTCTTAAGTGAATCTCTTGGCCGGGAATTAAGCGGTCTGGACTTAAATGGGGCTTGGTTGGAAAAAGGGATTTTGGAAGTCCAACAGATAGTTCGAGAAGCTTTGGGGGCCCGGGCATCTGCACCCTATAAAAGGGTAGCGGTTTCTGGAGTCTTTCGTGAGGCGTTAGCGTCGATCATCACAGAAGGAGGGACACAGGCATGATAGAGATTAAACTTGTTGTAAATGACAAGCCTTATACTTTGGAAGTTGAACCAAGTGAACGTCTCATTGATGCTTTACGCAACCGTTTGGGACTGCTGGGAACGAAAGAAGGGTGTGGGGAAGGAGAATGTGGGGCCTGCACCGTGATTATGGACGGCAAAACAGTGAACTCCTGTCTTGTTCTGGCAGCTCAAGCCAACGGAAGTGTCATTACGTCAATTGAGGGAGTAGGAAATCGGCGCTCACCCCATCCGGTACAGAAGGCCTTTGTCGAGGTTGGAGCCGTTCAATGTGGTTTTTGTACCCCTGGAATGGTTTTATCAGCGAAGAATTTACTGGATAAAAACTCGAAGCCTAGTAATGAAGAAATTGGAATTGCCATGTCAGGGAATCTTTGTCGCTGTACAGGGTATGATAAAATTTTGCGGGCTGTAAAAATTGCTGCTGAGGAGGGAAAAGAATGAAAACTTCAGTAGTAGGTTCCCGAGTTGTCAGAGAAGACGCCTGGGGGAAAGTCTTCGGGCAAACCAAATTCCCTGCAGACGTGAATTTGCAGGGTCAGATCTACGCAGTAGTTATTCGCAGTCCGCATCCTCATGCCAGAGTTCTGGGAATTAACAGTGAACAGGCAATGAGCCTGGCTGGTGTGGTGGCTGTCTTAACGGCTAAGGATGTTCCTAATAATTCTCACGGTGTACTCTTTCGCGACCAGCCTGTCCTGGCAGAGTATATTCGAATGGTCGGGGACCCGGTGGCGGTTGTCGGAGCGGAAACAGAGGAAATTGCTCGAGCCGCTGCCAAGCTCGTAGAAGTAGAATACCAGGTTTTGCCGGCGGTGTTTGACCCGGAGGAGGCTATGATGCCTGATGCGCTCCCTCTTCATCCAACCCTACGGCCGACAAACGTTTTATATCACATGCCGATTCGGCGGGGCAATTTGCAAGAAGGCTGGGCTCAAGCAGACGTGGTAATTGAAAAAGAGTACAGTACTCAACATGTGGACCATGCCTTTCTGCAACCCGAAGCAGTGCTGGCTCATGTGGATGAACGGGGACACATGGTGGTGCAAACAGCTACCCAATACGCTCACTATGATCGGGGCGAGATTGCCCATGCTTTAGGGCTTCGTTTTAGCCAGGTTCAAGTCAAAACCTTAGCGGTGGGAGGAGCTTTCGGAGGACGGGAAGACATTTCACTTCAAATTATGGCGGCTTTAATGGCCTGGAATACGCTCCGACCTGTAAAAATGGAAAACACCCGGGAAGAATCCTTTTATTCTCATTCCAAACGTCATCCTATGCGGATGCACTATAAAACAGGAGCGACGAAGGACGGAAAATTAGTTGCCCTGGAAGCTAAAATTATTGGGGATGCAGGTGCTTACTCTTCTTGGAGTATCAACGTTTTGCGTAAGTCTGCGGTACATGCCAGCGGACCCTATGTCATCCCGAATGTTTCAATTGACAGTTATGCTGTCTTTACCAACAATCCTTATTCTGGAGCCATGCGTGGCTTTGGTGCGGCCCAAACAGTCTTGGCTTATGAGAGTCAAATGGATCTCCTCGCGAAGGAGATTGGAATTTCTCCGTTAGAGATCCGTTTGCGTAATCTTTTTAAGGTTGGAAGTATTACGGCTACAGGACAAGTATTGACGGGAAGTGTCCCACTTGATCAGTGCCTGGCGAAAATCGCGCCGTATCTCCAAAGAGGGGGGGTCTCTCAATGAAAAAGAGGGGAATTGGCTTAGGTTGCTCCTGGTATGGCACGGGTTATGGGAACGGTTTCCCGGACGTGTCCAGTGCCTTTGTAGAAATTCACGATGACGGGTCAGCGACGGTGTTGACGGGAGCGGTCGACGTAGGGCAAGGAAGCAACTCGATCTTTGCCCAAATCGCAGCGGAAGAGCTTGGACTAGAGTCCAAGGATATCTGCGTTTATTCCGGTGATACGGATGCAACGCCTGATTCAGGAACGACGGCAGCGACTCGGCAAACCTATAATACGGGAAATGCTGTCCTTAAAGCTGTTCGCCAAGCAAAATCCTCTTTGTTAGATTATGCTGCCCATGAGTTTTCTTGCCCAACGTCAGAAGGCATAGAGCTTAAAGAGGGTTATATAGGAGTCAAAGGTGATCCTTCACGCTGTATGCCTTTAGCTGACATGGTTTTTCAAGCACGTTTAAAGGGTGAACGGTTTATAAGTGCCGAAAGCTCGACGGCGCGTTCGACTCCTGTCGATCCGGAGACCGGACAGGGGGCTCCTTACTGGCCATATGCCTTTGGATGTCAGATGGCTGAGGTAGAAGTGAATACTGAAACGGGTATGGTCCGTGTTCTCAAAGTGGTTGCTGTTCATGACGTAGGAAAAGCCCTGAATCCAACTCAAGTAGAAGGGCAAATTGCGGGAGGAGTAACCCAGGGAATAGGGTTTGCTTTGCTTGAGGAACTGGAATTAAAAGAGGGTAAAATTAATAATCCGGCCCTTTCCAGTTATTTGATTCCCACGGCCTTAGATGTGCCTAGTATAGAAGCTTTATTCGTGGAAGATGCAGAGTGCACTGGTCCTTTTGGTGCTAAGGGACTCGGTGAACCGGCAATGCTTCCAACAGTTGCGGCCATCATTAATGCTATTGATGATGCTGTGGGAGTGAGGATTACGTCTCTACCAGCGACACCGGAAAAAATTCTGCAAGGGTTAGCAGAGAAGAAGGAGGGGTGAGTGGTACTAAGTTAGGGTTTAAGCAATAGGACAAATAATTTGCATAGGTTTAGACCAAACTACCCAAGTAAGTATAGAGCATTTATCTTAATGGGGAGGGCTGTACATGTCAACCGTTACGAATAATGATCAGAAGAAACCACCTATGAACGAGCCAACGGGATTATTTGATCGATTTTTTCATTTGACAGAAATGGGAACTAACCTACGGACAGAAATTCTGGCGGGAATAACAACATTTGTTACCATGGCCTATATCTTGTTTGTAAATCCTAATATTTTGGCTGATGCCGGTATGCCAATTAATGCGACATTTGCTGCAACAGCGATAGCCGCAGCCTTTGGTACCCTGATTATGGGTTTGTACGCGAATTATCCAATTGCTTTGGCTCCCGGAATGGGGCTTAATGCATTTTTTACGTACACTGTCGTCCTGGGTATGGGACTTCCTTGGCAGACCGCACTAGGTGCTGTCTTTATCTCGGGAGTTGTCTTTTTTCTAATGACGGTAACTAAAGTTCGGGAATGGATTATCGAGGGAATTCCTGAAGTGCTTCGGCTCTCCATTGGAGTGGGCATTGGCATATTTATTGCTTTTATCGGTCTTAAGAATGGTGGGATTGTAGTTGCAGACGCCAACACATTTGTGACACTGGGCAACATGAAGTCGGCAAGTGCGATTGTGACTGTTTTTGGTTTGATTGTTACTGGATTTTTCATAGCGAGAAAGGTCAAAGGCGGCTTACTAATCGGTATATTATTGACAACACTTTTCAGCATGCTCATGGGTTACTCTTCATTACCAACGGGCCTATCTAGTTTTGTATCGGTCACCAATCCGTTTACAGTCATAGCTCCGGTGGCGTTTCAACTTGATATTTTAGGGGCTTTAAGCTATGGCTTGGTTTCCATTCTATTTGCATTTACGTTAGTGGATTTATTTGATAATATTGGGACATTGCTAGGTGTGTCACGTAAAGCGGGACTTTTAGACGAAAATGGAAATTTGCCCCGGGCTGGAAAAGCCTTAATGGCAGATTCTGTTGGGACAATGTTTGGAGCCGTCGCAGGAACACCAACTGTAACATCATACATTGAAAGTGCTTCTGGCGTGGCTGAGGGTGGAAAAACTGGATTGACTGCAGTTACAGTTGCAGGTCTGTTTTTGATATCCCTTATTTTTGCTCCGCTGATCTTGTTGATTCCTGGAGAAGCAACAGCACCTGTCCTTATTTTGGTGGGTACCATGATGATGGGTGAAGTTATTCATATCAAGTTTGATGACTTTACGGAGGCCTTACCAGCTTTTTTGACCATTGTGATGATGCCGTTAACGTCTTCTATTGCTCAAGGTATCGCCTTTGGATTTATGTCTTATACGATCATTAAATTGCTCGCTGGAAGACATAAGGAAAATAATCTAGTAATGTATGTCTTCACAGTTCTCTTTATCGTTCACTTTATTATTGGTGGTGGCCATTAATAGAACTATATGATTATTAGGAGATGCGCATATATCGGAGTTTGATGTGTGATGTTCGAGTATCACACATCAAATATCGCGCATTTACACTTATCCTATAGGTACTATCAACAAGGCTAATCAGTTCAGAAGAGTCTAAATCTCCACTTAGTGTCAGGTTGTGTCAAGCGATACGAAATACTATGTGCCGTTATGGCAGAAGGAAGAGGGCCTCTCGCAAGAAGGGAAAGGATGGGAATAGGGATGCGTATTCTCTTTAAAAATGCGACTATTGTGACAATGAATACAGGGCGTGAGATTGTTCAGGGGGATCTGCTAGTTGATGGGTCTGAGATCACAGCAGTCGGTGTCATTGAACAACCTGCAGATCAAGTAATTGAGCTCAACGGCGATTTAATAATTCCCGGCTTGATTCAGACTCATATTCATTTGTGCCAGACATTATTTCGAGGTCAGGCTGACGATTTAGAGCTTTTAGATTGGCTCAAACTGCGAATTTGGCCGCTGGAAGGCGGACATGATCAGGAATCCTTATATGATTCTGCTTTATTAGGTATTGGAGAGTTATTCCTAGGTGGTACAACGACGATTGTGGATATGGAGACAGTTCATCATACTGAACATGCTTTTGAGGCTATCCTTCTCAGTGGCTTAAGAGCCCTGAGCGGGAAGGTTATGATGGATGATTGCAATGGAGATATTCCACCATCCTTGCAAGAGAAGACGGAAGATTCTTTGCAAGAAAGTGTCGATTTATTTGAGAAATATCACGGTAAAGGAAATGGACGACTCGAAGTCGCGTTTACGCCCCGCTTCGTTATTTCCTGCACCGATTCATTATTAAAAGAAGTTTCAAAGATTGCCCGTGAAAAAAATGCTTTTGTGCACACACACGCTTCGGAAAATCGCTCGGAAATCCAACTTGTAGAGAGTACGCGAGGCATGCGCAATATCATCTATTTGGATAAAGTCGGCCTAACCGGGCCGAAACTAATATTGGCTCATTGCATCTGGCTGGATGAGGCAGAAAAGGAAATTCTCGTCCGGACCAAGACAAGGATATCACATTGCCCTTCTTCAAATTTGAAGCTGGCCTCTGGGATTGCTCCGATTCCAGAACTAATGAGACGCGGTGCAGAGGTTTCCCTGAGCGCAGACGGGGCACCCTGCGGCAATAACTTAGACGGATTCCGAGAAATGCGACACGCGGCCCTGATTCAGAAACCTTTACACGGACCGACGGTGATGCCGGCACGCGAGGTCTTTGAACTAGCCACTCTGGGAGGTGCTCGGGCCATCGGACATGAACATGATCTGGGAAGTCTGGAAGTTGGGAAAAAAGCGGATTTAGCGGTGGTTAGCCTGCAAGGCTTACACACATGGCCGATTGAGCATGTTGATGTTTATTCACAATTGGTATACCAGGCTGTTTCCTCCGATGTGCGACTTACAATGGTGGATGGGCAGATAGTGATGAAAGATCGGCGCTTGTTAACGATTGATGTGCCGAAGCTTAAAGATAGCTCGACGAGGAGTTTGAATCGTGTTATGCAAAGGGTAGGACTTGTTTAACACCAGCCCTCGAACCGTTCCCCTTGCCCCTGAAAGGCTTGGCGTTAGCCAAGCTTTTCTCAGTATCTGTATGAATGGAGTGTGAAGTAGATGTTAGGCTTTAAGCAAAGAATGGATGTAGCCAGGGGACTTGTTAAAATTGACTTGGTTCTAAAACGCGCTACGTTAGTTAATGTCTTCTCAGGAGAAATCCATGAAACAGATATAGGGGTTCATCAAGGTAACTTTGTTGGTATTGGAAGGTTCGAGGAAGCGGAGAGGGTTCTGGATTTAGCCGGTAAGTATGTTGTCCCCGGCCTGATCGACGGACATGTACATATAGAAAGCTCCCATCTTTGTCCGGAGGAGTTTTGTTCGCTTCTTCTTTCTCATGGAGTAACAACTGCTGTTGTAGACCCCCATGAAATTGCAAATGTTTTTGGGGGGCAAGGAATCCGATATATCCTCGATAGTGTTGAAGGGTTACCGTTTAACACCTTTGTCGCACTTCCTTCTTGTGTTCCGGCAACAGATTTGGAGACTTCAGGGGCTCGTCTCGGAGCGAAGGATTTATTGGAATTTGTCGGTCATCCTAAAGTTATAGGTTTAGGGGAGGTTATGGATTATTTGGGAGTGATCCAAGCCGAACCGGATATGGTAGAAAAGCTGAAACTTCCTTTGCCCTTTTTTGATGGGCATGCTCCCGGAATATCTCCTCAGGATTTGAACGCCTATTATCTGGCGGGAATACATACAGAACATGAATGCTCGACAGTTGAAGAGGCCAGAGAGCGTTTGCGGCGCGGTTTCCACGTGATGCTTCGTGAGGGAAGTGCGGCC
Organism: Desulfosporosinus shakirovi; assembly: GCF_020595055.1. GTDB lineage: Bacteria > Bacillota > Desulfitobacteriia > Desulfitobacteriales > Desulfitobacteriaceae > Desulfosporosinus > Desulfosporosinus shakirovi. The sequence continues at coordinate 60,322 of NZ_JAJDOO010000004.1, forward strand.
AAAAACCTCTTAGATCTTTTGCCTGCAGTGACCTCCCAAAATGCGGGACAATGTCTTCTGGTGACTGATGACCGTCATCCGAGGGATCTTGTCCAGGAAGGAAGCATCGATCATCTGGTTCGTCTGGCAATTAAGGCAGGAATGGACCCTATCCAAGTAATCCAAATGGCGACGATCAATGCGGCCCGTGCAATCGGACTCTCAGGTTTAGGTGCAGTAGCACCTGGCTATCAGGCGGATTTTGTCATTCTGGATGATTTAAATAAGTTTAAGATTAATGAAGTTTATTGGCGCGGAATAAAACAAAGTGGAAGGGAAGGGCGACCAAAATTCCCACGCTTCAGTGTTGAAGGACTTACTGCAAGTATTCATATTGGCGATTGGTCCTCGGCAAAGCTCAGAGTTTATCGAGACAAAGAATCAAGATCGTCGAATCATGCTCAGGTTAAAGTTATCGGAGTGCAAGAACATTCTCTAGTGACATCGGTCTTGATTCGAGAACTGCCAGTTAGTAATGGACATATTCATGCAGACCCCGCCCAGAGGATTGCCAAACTTGCTGTGCTTGAACGTCATCATAAAACAGGAAATGTGGGGGTTGGATTTGTCGAAGGTCTGGGATTAAGAAAAGGGGCTATCGCTTCAACCGTTGCTCATGATTCACATAACCTAGTTGTCGTGGGAATGAGCGATGAGGAGATGAACCTTGCAATTATGACCTGTATTGAGATGGGGGGCGGGCTTTGTCTTGTAGATGGAAGTCAGGTGGTTGGTAAGCTTCCTTTACCTATAGCTGGGCTTATGACAGCTCAGGGCGCGGAAGATGTTGCACAAATACTCAGTCAGTTGCATGAGAAGGCGATTAGTTTGGGGATTAGTGAAATGGTTGATCCATTTATGACCCTAGCCTTTCTTTCCTTACCGGTGATTCCTGAACTAAAGCTAACAGATTTGGGTTTGGTTGATGTAGAAAAGTTCCAATTAACTAAGGTCGTTGTGTAAAAATAGAATTAATTGTCGAGATATAGAAATCTCATGGGACTAAAGGGAAAATTTATAGAGATATCACTATATGTAAAAGGTATTTTGTAATTTTTGACGAAGTAAAACTTTTAGGACCGGAAAGGCACAAATTTGGATAGGGTGAAAGTTCATGCGTTTGGTAAATACTCGCTATGTTAAGGAAGGATCGGTTTTAGCACGTCCTGTGATCAACTCTTCAGGTAGGATTCTATTACAGGTTGGGGTTGGCGTGACGGCTTCCTATATTGAACGACTAATAGCTATGGGGTATGATGTCCTTTTTATTGAGGATGATCGATTAGAAGATGTAGAATTTCATATGTCAATTACCGGGCAAACGCGTGAAGCTGCTTATAAAACTATTAAAAATGTCAGCAGATATATTGAAAGTGGTCAGGAAAGTACCTTAGTGGTGGCTGATGTGCGATCGTCTGTTCAGCAAATGATTAATGATCTATTGTTTAGTACAGACATCTTGGGAAATTTGACAGAGATTCTAGGGTATGATGATTATACCTTTCACCATTCGATTAATACAACGATAATTGGACTTGTCTTAGGTATTGCATCAGGATTTTCTGAACAGAAGTTGATTGAGTTTGGCATGGGAATTCTTATGCATGACATCGGTAAGATCTTAATTCCAGAGAGTATTCTCAACAAGAAAACCCCACTGACAGATGAAGAATTTGAGGAGATTAAACGGCACACCACAGACGGGTTTAACATTTTGCGCAAAAACAATGATTTTGGGTTACTGTCTGCACACGTAGCCTTTCAACATCAAGAAAAATGGGATGGCACGGGTTATCCGAGAGGTCTTAAAGGATTCGAAATTCATGAATACGCCAGACTGGCGGCGGTTGCCGATGTATATGAAGCTCTGACCAGTAAACGGGTTTATCGCAAGGCCCTTGAGCCGAACGCGGCCTATGAATACATAGTTTCCCAATCAGATACCCACTTTTGTCCGCAAACCTTAGAAATTTTCAAGAAACATATTGCGGTTTATCCCTCCGGTTCAGGTGTTCTCTTAAGTAATGGACAAAGAGGAAACGTTGTAAAACAGAACCCCGCTTTCCCGAATCGCCCCTTTGTCAGGGTATTCTACGAGAATGAAGAGGAGCTCGATTCTCCGATTGATTATAATCTGGCAGAATATCCTTCTCTTATGATTACTGCAGTAGATAATCGCTAAATATTAGTTTATCCCCACTCTATTTGTAATCCCCTTATATATTGGAGGACTGTTCACCACTTCAAAGGTGTACAGTCCTCTATTTTGGGATAACGCTTGAAAAAATCTCAAGTTTCGTTACGGCCTCTTTTAGATATTAGGAGTTTTTCCAGAAGTGTTCTGAATTCTTCGACCTGATGAACAGGTGTTTGACATGTAAAGTTTTCACATAAATAAGCGGTTACTTGACTTGGATCCAGGGGGTAATCCTTAATCCAGGGTACAGTGTCACTGAGACTCCCCTCTTGGTAGAGAACCGAAGCGAAGGGGCGAAATGTAGAAAAGAAAAGCTGGCGCATTTCCGGGAGTTCTTTTGAGTCGAGAGAAGCCGCCAGAATTAATTCCTGAGAAGGGTGAAGGGCAAATTGAAGGGCATGCAAAAAAGCTGTATACCCTGAGGGGTGTTCCTCCAGAACCAATCTAAAATCGAGAAGCTGTCGTTCCGCTTTTCGTTCCCAGCGCTCATCGCCAGTGAATCGAGCGAGTCGAAGCAGGTTGAGTGCGGTAATCGAGTTACCGGAAGGAAGCGCTCCGTCATAGCTTTCTTTTGGACGGAAGAGGAGTTCTTCAGCGTCTGAACCAGTGAGATAATATCCGCCGCTTTCTTCATCGAAAAAGAGACGATCCTGTTCTTCTTGAAGTTGAAGTGCGGTTTGGAGAATCTGGGGTTTGCCATTAGCAGAGTAAAGTTCCAGCAGGCCCCAAATTAAGAAGGCATAATCATCCAGGTAACCCAGGTAGGCGGTATCGCCCTCTCGGTAGCGTGCCATTAGGCGACCATCGCCGCGTCGTAACCGGGTAAGAATGAAAGTTGCAGCTTTTTCAGCAGCTTCCAGATAAGTACTATTGCCAAGAACTTGAGCCCCTTTTGCGAAGGCAGCAATCATTAACCCGTTCCAAGCAGTTAAAATCTTATCATCTTTGTGAGGATGGATTCGTTTTTCCCGTTCTGCAAAGAGAGCTTGGCGTGGATTTTCTAGGGACTGCAGAACCTCTTCCTCTGATAAAGAGTTATCCTGAGCCACTTTCTTAATATTTCCTAATAAAAGGTTGGGAATATTCTTCCCTTCAAAGTTTCCTTTAGGTGTTATGTCGAAAACAGCACAATAGTTAGCGGCTGTCTCTCTGTCGAGAACAGCTTCAACCTCTTGGGGAGTCCAGACGTGGAATTTTCCTTCTTCCCCCTCAGCGTCAGCATCTTCCGCAGAATAGAACCCGCCCTCAGGGGAGGTCATGTCCCGAAGTACATAAGTGAAAATTTCCTGCGCAATCTGGGCATCTTTTGGAAAATGGGAAACTTGATAACTCTCTAAGTAAGCTAAAGCCAGTAAAGAATTATCATAGAGCATTTTCTCGAAATGAGGAACTAACCATTTATCATCCGTACTATACCTTGCAAATCCGAATCCGACATGATCATATATTCCACCAAGTGCCATTCCGTCGAGAGTTTTACGGACGATTTCCAGGGCTTTGTCCTGAGGATGATCCTCTGCATAGCGAAGCAGGAAGGTTAGGGTATGGGGTGTAGGGAATTTTGGAGCCTGCCCAAATCCTCCGTAACGTGGGTCAAAGCTTTGGGCTAGGATGGAATATGCTTTAGAGACTACTTCATTTCCCCACGATTTAAAAGACTCTGAACTGTCCTTAAGGTCTGAAATAGGGGTGGAGGTTTTATCGGGCAGTGAACGCCCTGAATGAACCGCGGCTACAATTTGATCCGCCGAGCCTCGTAGTTTCTTCTCGTCTGTGGCCCAGAGAGCCCTTACTTGTTCTAAAAGTTCCATCATACCTTTGTATCCGTAGCGCTCTGTTTTCGGAAAGTATGTACCAGTAAAAAACGGCTTTTTATCGGGTGTCATGATAATAGTAAGGGGCCATCCTCCTGAGCCGGTCAGAGCTTGACAAAAGGCCATATACAAATGATCAACATCCGGGCGCTCTTCACGATCTACTTTGATGGAGACAAAGTAGCGATTGAGTAAAGCGGCAACTTGGTTGTCCTCGAAGGATTCCCGTTCCATAACGTGGCACCAGTGACAGCACGAGTTAGTGACAGGAACTACGAATACCCAATAGATAGGAAAATCGGCTTATTCTGTGCCTTGGCAGTTTCAAAAGCTTCATCTCCCCAAGGATACCAGTCTACAGGATTGTTCTTGTGCTGGAGTAGATATGGGCTCTTTTCCTTGGATAATCTATTGGGTATTACCTTAGTAACAGTCATGGGTAATCACCACCTTTACATTAATTTACTGCTGATATTATATCCCAGAGCAACTGGAAATACTTCAAGTCCTATAGAAAATTTACTTCTATATACATAACTCTCTGTATGCCTATCCTTTCTGTTTCCAAACAATGTGAGAGATTATCGACTTGTACTGCTCACTTATTCACTATCTGTTATATTTTTACTATTGTAAACTTTAGTTGGAGACCCCGTCGGTTAATCGCTTACCCTCTATGATCTTTGTCCGATTATTCTTGGGTGATTTATAAGGAAATCTCCCGATGTATATCGCGTAAGCGGTCTTGATACGCTATTTTTAAATACCCTGCCCTTTACAGAGCGTGGAGCTTTAGAAGTTTATTTTCTAAAGGCACTTAAATGTAGATATATCTATAGGTTGAATAGCTTTTAATTCTAGTAATGCAATTAAATGTAAATTACATCCATTATTGACAATGGATGTAAAACGAGATATACTATTAGTATATATTTTGGGCATTTCCCTTATGAATTTGGGGAAGTGTCTTTTATACTATTTAAGGGAAACATCCATTTAATGTAATTACAGAGGACTCGATTTTCAGTCGCGACCGAAAGTTGGATAAAGGAGATATAATTTTTTATGTATTCACGTAATGAAATGACAATATATGCATTTAGGCCTATTTTAAGTCGTTTGGTTGATATAGTGGAAAGTGAAAATGATATAGTAAATGAAATTTATAGTGAGCCTTCAACTTTGCGTGACGATTTTAAGTGTTTCTTGGATTACTATATAAAAAAGTTTGAGGAACTGATAAAACAGTGCAAATTTTTGATAAACTAAGCCGTGAAAAGCTAAAGTTCATAAACTACTACCCTATGTGATTATTGGAAGTACAGTTGACCTGGAGAATGTAAACAACCTGAATAGCCATTTTTTTAGGTTGTTTCCCCTTATGATACTTTCAATTTAAAAGAGAACTTATCCTATTTATCCGCGTTAGGGAAATCCTTAATGCTTAACAAACCTGGAGATATTATCAAAACTAAACTTAACGAAAATGAATGTCTCTATAAAATTAAATCAATACGGTATAACTGAGTGATTTTCATAATGTGGAGTTTGTAGAGGCTAGATCTTATTTTGAATCATCCTAGGATAAGAAGAATCATTGGATGATTCAGCCATAGTAGGCCATGGCTGAATAGGTACTGATTTTCTACCTCTCGTGTTGTTTTAGTCGTCTAAACTTCTTCGAGGTTTTGGGGAGGTACTCCTCTTTTGGGACTTAAAAATTTCAGTGATATCAATGGGTACAAATTACGAAACTATCAATCAAATAATTTAACGTAGGAGGATCACTTACAAATGTCTCGAAAAATACTTATAACCAAATCAGACAAGCATAAATTATTGGAAATAATTGATAAAGAAGCCAAATACGAAGATATTAAATTCAACCAATCTCTAAAAGACCTTGAAGCAGAAGTAAATAGGGCCGACGTCACAAGCCTTGAACAACTGCCTAGCGATATTATCACGATGAATACAAAGGTTATCTTATTAGTTGGAGATACCGAAGAAGAATTTAGTCTCGTATACCCAAGTGAAGCCAATATTTCACAAAATAAGATCTCTATATTATCCCCTATTGGGACAGCTATTCTCGGTTATTGTGAAGGTAGTATCATAGAATGGAAAGTACCAAACGGAACAGTGCAGATTGAGGTGAAAAAAGTCCTTTTTCAACCTGAAGCTCGGGGCTTTTATGAGTTATAACTGTTGGGTTGCTACAAAAGAAAGATTGCCAAAGACATCGATGCTTGCTCTTTGGCTTGATACTAGTTCCTGGGACTTACCATTTTCAGGAGATGGAGAACACTTTGCTGCTATCGTCATACAAGAGCTTTGCATTACATTATCCATAAAAATGCATATTGGTTCTATTCAAACCCACTAAGATTAACTGCCCCTCCCTTCGTCGATTTCAACGAAGGGAGGGCGTTGTTGTCTATAGCTGGAACTTGGAAATACCAGGAAGAAGGAGTTGGTTTTCAGATAATAGGAGGGTTTTCTTAAAGATTGTTGAAAGGCTTATGTTGTTACAGATTCATGTTACATACCCCGGGTTGGAAGATGAAGTGAGAATCTTAAAGAAAAAGCAGGCGCACGATTTAAACACAGACCATTTTCCGTGGCCTCAATCGCTGGCAAGCGCCATCATCAATCAGGTCCACAGTGAAAATACCTATACTCTTTCGCCGAGCCTAATGCCAGGGCGTCGCGGGCGCATGTCAATACACCTATACGGTGAGCGGTAACAATCGAAGGTTGAGGCTTGGACTTCCCTGGCGGGAAAGAGAGGCCAAATGGTGCACCGGTGCACCATTTGGCCTCTCTTTCCCGCAGCATTTTGCCGTTTTATTCCTTGATAAAATTAACCTAAACGCGATTTTTCAGGGGTCCTGTTCGAAATTTCCATCCACATACCGGCTGCCCATCCTTTTACGGTATGTCTTCTAAGAAGTCGCTATAGGATATGCTGAGCCCCCGACAGGCGTGACGGCTATAGCGCCAATCACCCTTGTCGGGTTGTCCAGATTAACTAACGAAAAGTCTCTCTACCTGCTCCAACACGCTTATAATCCAGTTGATTGGTTTCCGTGGGGAAAAGAAGCGTTTGGGTATTTACAGTTAGTAATATTTTTTACTTGCCACTGGTGGCAAACTGCTTACTATAACAATTCCGGACTAAAACGGTACCTTCACCGTTATCGATTACAAGCCAGTTTGTAATTAGTTTGGACTATAAACTTTTAAAAAATATCAACAATTTTGCCATAATGCCCCATCTCTATTCGATGGGGCATCATTATGATCAGTAAAATGAGGTCAATAAGTTTTGTATGATGAAGGTTATTGTCAACATTTATAATTGGACTATGTCTAATATTTATTATGTGGCTAGAGCTATCTATCAAGGCACGAGGTTTTTGAGAATGAATTGCAAACTTGAAAATATAGTTAACGTCACTGTTTTAGCTGTCGTTATCCCAGTAATAACTAGCCTTTAAGCGTTCACTTAATTGCGAGGATTCGCTAAAACCTCTTAAGTTGGATGATTCACCTTCTAAAACTTCCGCCATTTCGGTGTGTGTGCATCTGAGAATGCACCATTGTTACAATATTGTTACACACGGGTTTGCGGATTCAAGAACTTTGTAATTCGTAATTACATAAGGTTACATATTTTCACCCATAGGTAGCAATACTACTCATAGAAAATGAGGTGAATTTGATATGGATAGACCAAAAGCTTCGTCATCCGACCGTCGCTACGTGGCTTATTTAGGCACCTTGGGTACAACACAACTCCACTTAAGAAACCCTTTTGTAATTGCTTGGTGGTCTATGGCTTATCCTGGCTTAGGACACCTGTTGTTATCAAAATACGCAAGGGGATTTTTGTTGTTTAATTGGGAAGTGTTTTTGAATTACAAAGCAAACATTAACCTTGCAATTCTATATTCCTTTACAGGCAGATTCGAGATGTCAAAAAACGTGCTTGATATCACTTGGGTGATGTTGTATGCACCAACTTATTTATTTGCAGTTTGGGATTCTTATCGAACGACGGTTGACCTCAATCTACAATATATCTTAGCTTCAAGAGAAGATGCCGAAGTTAAAATGTTTAACATTGATTCAATAGAAATTAATTATTTAGATAAGCGAAAGCCATGGATTGCTTTGGCCTGGTCAGCATTGATGCCTGGACTAGGGCAAATCTATATTCATCGGATACCAAGTGCTTTTCTTTCAATGGGTTGGTTTATTATAATGGCCTATCTTTCTAAACTACTTCCGGCAATTCACTACACTTTACTGGGACAGTTTGAACTAGCCAAATCTGTTGTTGACGCCCACTGGTTATTAAATATCCCATGCATCTATTTCTGGTGCATCTACGAAGCCTATGTTAATACAGTAGAAAATAATAAAATTTATGATTGGGAACAATCTAAGTTTTTAAAGAAGCATTATCAAAATAAAAATTTCAGAATGCCCTTTGCAAGATAGGGTGGAGTGAGGTTGAACGGATGTATATTGTCTCTACTTTTGAATACTCAAATTACCTAGAAGTAGCTATTACCGCAATTCAGATGAAAGGAATCGCCAAAGAAAACATTCTTTGTGTTCCTGTGGATAAAAGAAGCGAAGACAAGAAAATTTTTGACACTCTTCATTCTGCCGATGGCTTAAGTTTGTTAGATGTGCCTATTATTTTAGCTACTGTATTTTGTCTCCTTGGCAGCATTTATGGTTTCATACTAAAATGGGGTCCAGTGTTATGGGGACTAATCGGTTTTTTTATTGGGCTTAGTATAGGTTTTATGATCAAGTTGATAACAACTAAAAAATATAATAATAGGCAGAAGTACCTTGAGGTAGCGGAAGTTGTCATGATTATTGACTGTAATGATAATCAGTTGGATATGCTTAAAGACATATTATGGGAACATAACGCACTCGGTGTTGGTAAATTAAGTCTTGGGTAAAAGTATTTTCCATGATTTCAGATCGAAGGAATAGTAATTAATTTTTAATAATATTAAAGTAAGCGGTAAATGAGAGAGGCGTTTATATATATGAATAACGAATATATTAAGGGAATAGAAGATGCATATAACTTAATTTCACAGGCAAATATTGAAATGATTAATCTCTGGCTTAAATACACCTTCCTTAGCTGGCGATGGTGGTTTGGGGTATGCCTATCGATTATTCCGTGGGTTGTATGGCTAAAATTCAAAAGAAAAGAGAGTACCAATAGGCTATTACTTGTAGCTTTCTTTGTTATCCTTATTTCTTCATGGCTTGACGTTATGGGCATTTTATTTGGTTTATGGTCTTACTACTATAATGTTGTTCCATTTTCTCCTGCATTTATTCCATGGGATTTTACACTTCTACCTGTCGCAGTAATATTTTCCTTGCAGATTTCATTTAAAGTTAGCCCAATTATGAGAGCAATCGTCTTTGCTGCATTTAGTGCTTTTATTATGGAACCATCTTTTGTTTATTTAGGATTTTATAATCCTAAGAATTGGAAGCATATTTACTCTTTTCCTGTTTTTATTGTAATTTATTTAGTAAGTGTTTGGATTTCTAAAAGGCCACATTTTGAAAAACTATAATTTTACACTTTTCGTGGGTGGGGTTGCCCTTGTTCATTTGCTGCGACGGACTTGAAGCGCTTGACGTCGTCCCCGACATTGGTGAATTAAACTAGAACCCACCGAACTAACGGCGATAAACGTGGCATGACCCAGGGTGAATAATTGAATAGACGGACTAACAAGACGCAAGGCACGAAGCAAAGCGTCTTCTTTGTTTCTTAAATAAGGTCGTTCACTATACTAATGCTCCGTACATTGGCGGTGTCTTTGTCCAGCCTTTCGCTTTACCGTATTTTAGGAATTTATCATAGGACCTCATTTCGTCTTTAAATAAATCGATGAATGTTTTGCGCAGACTGTCATTTCTTACCGTTTCCATTACTGCCCTCATGTGCAGGTCAATAGAATTCTGAAGGCCTGTGAGAAGAATTCTATACATAAATTGATCTTCCATTGCTTCCGGATCTATGCGCTGAACCATTTCAGCGGGTGGCCTTTCAGGTACTTGGACACTATAGTTTAGACACAGTTCCTCAAGTTTCTCGATCTGCTTTTTGATAATTATTAAGCCCATATCTAAGACAGCAATAAAGCTTGTGTCATGGGCGAAACTAATGGAGAACATGATTAATTCCAGCTGGTCATATCTTAAGTTTAAATGGTCCCAGAGATGGAAAGCTTCACTGATTGATAAATCCTCAGTTTTAATGGGCTTGGAGGGCTTATAAGCCGGAGGATTGTCCTCCCAGCTCTTTAATTTACCAAATTTATAGAGTATTTGAAATTGATAGGTGTGGCCTAACAGGGCATGTTTGAAAAGTTCACGGAGTTGATCATTACTTGTAGTAGTTCTATAGCACCGACCAAGGACAACCATTTGAGTAACCAGGTCTTCATAGATTCTCCTGTAAATATATCTATCTGTAAGCTCATCAACCCTTTTATCAATCCGGATATCCACTGCGGGTCTCTTGGGCAAGGTTACAGAATAGTGGGTTGCCTTCTCTTCCAATATCTTTGATTCCTTTATAAAGGTACTTAAGAAGCGACTAAGCATAAGATCAAAATCACGGTCATGGATAAAGTTCCTATACATCTGAAGGGTTTCTATACTTCCATAACGTGCCCTTAAGGCGTTCCATAAATTGAAGGCTCCTAGAATATCAATAACGTCTTCACCAGATAGTTTTTTAAAGAAAGAAAACAAAACAATCACCTCATTATAAGATTCTTTTAGTATCCGTTGGACAGGGTAATTTTATGCGATGCACAGAAAGGTCTTAAGAACCGGGAGCGACAACTTATTGGCATTTGAGTGTTTAAGATAATTAAAGAAAAATAGAGGTAAAATCCAAATAATGTCCAATATATAATAGATATTAAAATACGGAACGAACAGAGGTTGATTTGTGCAAAATCACATGAGCTTGAACGATAGTTTTCCAGTTGTGGGCATCGGAGTCTCGGATGTTGGGAAAAAGGCGTTTAAAGCTTTTTTCGAAAATATGCCAGACGACTGTGGGATGGCCTTTGTTATTGTTGGCTGTCACGAAATGACGGTTCAGATCCTGCAGGAATACACATCTATGCCTGTTTTAGTTGTGAAAGACGATATGAAGATGATGCCTAACCATGTGTTCATATGCCCGAAAGATAAAGATACCGGAGTTGTACGGGGTAATTTTTATTTGAGGGAACCCCTTTCTAATCCTCGAAAACCTTTAGATTATTTTTTCAGCACCCTGGCCTATGACCAGGGCGAAAATGCCATATGTATTATTCTTTCTGGCATAAGTCATGATGGAGCGCTGGGCTTAAAAGAAATTAAAGCACAGTTTGGGATGGTCATGGTTCAGGACGGGGGCTTAGCGTGTGCTGATTCCGTTGGCAGTGCCTCGGTCTGGGAATTGGCAGATTTTATTCTTCCTATTGAGAAAATGGGTGACCAGCTTCTTTTGCACTGTAAATGGTTGCAGCGAAGAGCTTCGCGGAATATGAACGAAAAATTGAGTAAGAACTCAGAAATACTAAAGAGAGTGCTTTTCATTATCCAAATGCACAACAGCCACGATTTTTCCCTTTACAAAAAAGGCACAATTTACCGGCGTATAGAAAGCAGAATGCGCGTCTGCCATATTCAAGATATTGAGGAGTATGTTCGCTATTTGCAGCGAAACGCTTCAGAGGTGGAAACTCTTTTCAAAGCGATACTTATTAACGTAACCCGTTTTTTTCGTGACTCTGAAGCCTTCGAGGTTTTGGAGAATCAAGTGATTCCTGATTTACTGGCGGATAAACCGGAGGGATATAACTTACGAATATGGATCCCCGGGTGTTCCAGCGGGGAAGAAGTTTACTCTCTGGCAATCATAATTCAGGAATGCATGTACAAAGCCCGGAAGAATATGACGCTACAGATATTCGCGACAGATATTGACGAAGACGCCGTTTTGACGGCAAGGACTGGCTTATACCCCTTAAGTATCGCGGAGGATATACACCCTGAGCGCTTAAATCGCTTTTTTAAGCAAGAAGAAAATCGATACCGGATTTCGAAGGAAATCCGGGAAACCATAATTTTTGCTTCTCATGATCTTATTAAAGACCCGCCTTTCATTAAGGTGGATATGATCAGCTGCCGAAACCTTTTAATATACTTTGAAAATTCTTTGCAAAAGAGGCTTTCCAATCTTTTTCATTTCAGCATCCTACCCAATGGAATACTCTTTTTAGGCCCTTCCGAATCCTTTGGAAGCAACACGAACCTTTATACTGTGTTAAATAGCAAATGGAAGTTATATAAACGCCGGGATGTCATTTCCAAACTCTGGGCAAATTTTCTTCCCAATTCATCAATAATCACGGCAGCCAAAGCAAGGGCGGATTTTACAAGCATCGTCGGATCAGAAAAATCAGGAATGATCAATTCGATAGAGAAGATGTTGTTAGAAAACTATACCCCGCCCTGTTTTATCGTTAATGAAAAGGGAGATATCATTTATATCAATGGGCGTAGTAGAAAATATTTTGAGCTAGCGACAGGAGAAGTTAGTCTAAACATCGCAACCATGGTTAAGGAGGAAATGCGGTATAGCTTAAGGGCAGTACTTCGTCAGGCAGCTAAAACGAAAGAAGAAATTACGATTGAAGGCGTGAGGGTGATCATCAATGAGGAACAAGTCACGCTTAATTTTGGTGTTAGGCCCATTGAGGAACCCGGAACATTACAGGGTTTGATCCTGGTGATCTTTGAGGAAGTGTATGCATTACCCATTGATACTCCGCTAAGTAACATCGGTGACGGCTCGTCCAATGCTGTGACGCGGATCGACGAACTGGAGAATGAGCTGAAGAGTACAAAGGTTCAACTCTTCAGAACCATCGAAGAGATTGAATTATCCTACATGGAGACAGCGGCGGCCAACGAAGAACTACACTCCGCTAATGAGGAATTACAGAGTTCAAATGAAGAGATGGAGACTTCCCGAGAAGAAATGCAGTCCCTCTACGAGGAAGTCGTAACCGTTAACAATGAACTGCAAGCTAAACTGAATGAACTGGCCCACTCTAATGACGATATGACGAATCTTTTAAACAGCACAGAAATCGCCTTTATATTTCTGGATAGCAATTTAAACATTATGCGGTTTACTCCTTTAGTCCCCAGGCTTGTTAACATCATTCCCTCAGATGTTGGTCGTCCTCTGGCCCACCTTGTAACAAAGCTCCGCAAGACGGATATTGTCTGCGAAGCCCAGAGGGTTCTGGAGACATATGGCCCTATTGAGAAGGAGGTAGAAACCTTAGATGGGGTATGGTACCTGATGCGGTTAACACCCTATCGAACTTCCGAAAACACCGTGGCCGGTGTCGTAGTTTCGTTTGTTAATATCAGTAAACTTAAGGCACTAAATTTATTGAATATTGAGCTGACGGACAGACGTGATTATGCCTTTAGTATTATAGAGGCCATTGGCTTCCCCCTTCTGGTGCTGGACGGTGATTTTAGGGTTCTAACAGCGAACTTGGATTTTTACCGCGTTTTCCAGGTGACACCTTTAGAAACGGAAGGCACGTTGCTCTCACAACTTAGTGAAGGCCGATGGAATACTCGCGAGTTGGAGGAAAAACTTACCACTATTATCGCTGAAGGGATATCTTTTCGAAGCTTCCTCTTGGATTATGAATTCCCAGGCGTCGGCTATAAAAAGATTTATCTCGATGCCCACCGGATTAACAGCAAAAAGCCATCTGCAGATTTAATCCTAGTCATCTTTAAGACTGAGAATTGATTTAGTTATGTTTAAATAAGGGGGGTGATTGCATGGATGGTGTAAAATTACGCCAAGAAGCAGAAGCACTGAGAAACCAAAGGAACAGAGTTATCGGAAATACTTCGGCAGAAGGTTTAACGGAGAACATGGAACTGGAGGTTCATCAAATCGAATTATCAATGCAAAATGAAGAGTTGCAGCGTGTTGGTCTGGAGAACGAATTATCCCGGGACAAATATAGGAAATTATATGATTTTGCCCCAGTGGGTTTTTTTACCTGTGGGACTAATGGCCTGATCCTGGAAGTAAACCGGACTGGGGCTGCTTTACTCGGAATGGAGAAGGATAATTTATTGGGTAAGGTCTTTACCAGCTTTGTGCTTGATGAACACCAACACATTTTTTCGCGGTACTGCAAGTTGTTGGGGCAAATTAATACAAAGCAGGAATGCGAATTGAACCTTCGGAGGAATGATGGGACGGTTTTTTGTGCTTTAGTTGAAGGGATAGCTGAAAAAGAGACAGATGAAAATGACACCCTTTGTTTTCTTTCAGTCAAAGACATTACCGAACGGAAGAAGAATGAGGAAAATAAAGTAAATTACCAAAGGATAGAATCTTTGGGAATTTTGGCTGGGGGGATAGCCCACGACTTTAACAATCTACTGACGGTTATATTAGGTAACATTTCATTATATAAAATGAAGAATTTGAAGCAGGAAAAAAACCTGGAACTATTGGAAGAGGCAGAAAAGGCTTGCCAGCAGTCCACGGATTTAACCTTGCAGCTGTTGACCTTTGCCAAGGGGGGGAAGCCCCTTAAAGAGGTGATATCCATTGAGCCATTACTTAATGATACTGTCATTTTTGCGATGAGGGGTTCCAATGTGCGTTATGAACTTGAATTGTCCGATGATTTATGGATGGTTGAGGTTGATGGCGGACATATCAGACAGGTGGTGAACAATCTGGTCATTAATGCTCAGCAAGCCATGCCTAATGGGGGAACGGTGTCTTTGAGGTGCGAGAACAAACACTTGACTCAGGAAGAGGGACTGCCGTTAAACGTAGGCCCCTATCTAAAGATAACCGTGGAAGATCGCGGAGTTGGGATCCATAAAGATCAGTTGAACAGGATTTTTGATCCTTACTTTACGACAAAGGCTCAAGGTAACGGGTTAGGATTAGCTACTTCTTATTCCATAGTCAAGCGGCACAATGGTCACATTAGGGTTGAGTCCGAACCCGGTCAAGGGACAGCTGTATCTGTCTACCTTCCAGCTATACCGGGAACGGCTCTGTCAGAGAAGAAGGCAATAGAACCCCTTCTTTCTGGGTATGGTAAAATTTTGGTTATGGATGATCAAACCTCCATACGAGAAGTTATCGGGGGAATGCTGACCCAGTTGGGTTGTGAACCTGCCTTTGCAGTAGACGGAGAGGAAGCCATCCTTCTTTACAGGGAAGCCAGTGAGAGGGGCGAGCCCTATGATGCTGTTATTATCGATCTGACCGTACCCGGTGGAGCAGGTGGCAGACAAGCCCTAGAAGAGATCATTAAAATCGATCCCCAGGTCAAGGCCATAACCTCCAGCGGCTACTGTAACGACGCCATTATGACTGATTTTAAAAAGTATGGATTCAAAGCTGCTTTACCTAAGCCCTTTTCCCTGGAGGAACTAAGCAGAGTTCTTAGGAATACTGTTATGGACTCCATGTAATCTTTATGGGTCAGGTCGGCATTTATCGATAGTTATCTCTTTGATTTCCATATCCCGTTGGTTGAAGGTTTGATTCAGTCGCCAGGTGTAAGCACTTTTCCTTCTCTATTTCCTGTTTAGGTCTTTCACTATTGTTTTAATTCTAAATATGATGAGAGTATGTGTTATACAGCTGACTTTACAGGGTTGGCTGTGTTTTTCTTTATACACAAGCAGTTGGAATTCATGATAGTCACGTTCATCAGTATAAAAATATTTTAAAGAGTTCTATTTTGTTAACTTGTATCAATAAATTCCATATATTATGTTAAGGACAATATATTTGGCGAAAGTGTTTGATTACGATATGCAATTGGTACTAAACGATGTGGAGGGATAAAATTAATGGCTGAATTAACAACCGGTTTGATTGAAAATACTGCTGTGTTAGGCGTCAGACCGACCGTTACCATTGTGGTGAGGATTACAAATGATGGGATCACAACAAAATCGGTGATGACTGAAGGCAGCTTCGTTTTGGGGGCAATGAAAGTGCTCTATGTATTAGAGGACATTAATGTGTTGCCCGGTGAAGCAGTGGAAAGAATATATTTTTCCGATTTTGATGCTTTTGAATTTCAATTTACCACCAGCTCGCCGGAAGTAGTAATATCTGCTTGGGGGAAGGATGCAGCAGGCAATTTAGTGGCAGCCCATCGAGTCTTACCGGCAGAACTTGAAGAGATCACTTTATCGGCAGTATTAAACTTTGCAGACTTTTTTGCTCTGATGCCTCCTGATAATGCAGCAACAGTTGCTCCCGGTACTGACGTAAGCTTTCCTCAAGACGGACCTACCAGCGGAACAACTATTACCAGAACTAGTGATACTGAATTAAACTTATCTGCAATCGGCACTTATCAGGTTTTGTTTCAGGTAAGTGTGAGTGAGGCGGGTCAGTTGATTTTAACTCTCAATGGGGTCGACCTAGCATATACGGTAGTCGGGCGGGCAACAGGTACTTCACAAATAGTGGGAATGGCTTATGTGACTACAACAGTTGCCGATTCATTGCTCACTGTCCGAAACCCTGCCGGCAATGCAACGGCGCTAACCATTACCCCTATCGCCGGAGGAACAAGGCCTGTTTCAGCTCATCTAGTGATCACACAAGTCGCCTAGGGGATGTAACGAAACTTGTTTTCCGGTTTATTACATCCCCACTCTATTTGTAATCCCCTGATATAATAGAGGACTGTTCACCACTTCAAAGGTGTACAGTCCTCTATTTTGGGATAACGCACCACCAGCTTGAAAAAATCTCAAGTTTCGTTACGGCCCCTTACTCTTTTTGCCAATGCCCTTTTCTTTATATTGGTAAATTCTTATATAAACATATAGAAAAACATGCCACCAGTGATAATGGGAATATCCAATACTTGGGGGAATGGTCTTGTTTTCTCCAACGGCCTTATCGAATGCTTCTTGTCCCCTAGGGGTACCAACCTACTGGCTTATAGGCGTGTTGCAAGAGATACGGGCTTGTCTCTGTAATAAGTTTGTTAGGTTTTCTGTTGGTGATTATGATTTTGTCCTCCAAAAGTGTGGTTATTCTACATGACAATGATATTAGTATTTCAATATATTTTAACCTTTATAAAGGATTATTACTATTATTCTAACTATATTTGGCGTACTCTATCTTCGCTTGGGGTGGGTAGTCGGAAATGTCGGATTTAAAGGAACTCTTACCATTATTGTTTTAGCCCATATCTGATCAGCAGCGCAACGACCTACAGTTGGCATTTGCTTATTATTTCAGAAGGTATATGATATCATAGAAAAATGGGGACACTATGGTTCATTAGTAATAAACAATTTTCATTATAATTTTGGGGTTAAAGAGGCATTGGTGTTTAGATATATCTGTGACGGGGTTATTAACTACTTCAACTTTCTTTGGTTTTTCTTCTCTTAAGTTAAGTCAACCCTTTCGAACAACAGGAATTCGCAAATTCTATGGGGTCTCAAGCTTTACTTGCTTAGAAGGCACCCGAGCAGAGTCTCTTCCAGGTAAAGACGTAGTTTATCCGTTTCTTAATGAATCCCGTTATAACTTGAGACGTTTCTATCAGTTACTCAGCCTAAGATTGGTGGGCGATTTGAAAAACTCACCTCCGCACAGCGTATCCGTGTTTTTATCGTTGATGATTCAGGAATCGGAATAAACGCAGAGATTGCTTGGCAATTCTAACGACAGATATTACCTCAGATAATGCTGAGATTATAAGAGCTTATGGGCTGAGTTGGGGTATCGAGACCAGTTTCAAAGTGGCTAAATCGCCCTTGAAACTGGGTACTGAATTCCAAGGGCGGTCATTCGATATGATGATTAGCCACACGACGATCGTCTTTACTCGTTATCTCATCCTTGAGTGGGAGCGTAGACAAACTAACGATGAACGCTCACTGGGAGGATTGTTTTACCTTTTTTTAGATGAGGTAATGGATCTAGACTTAAAAACAGCCTTGCGCCAACGGATGGCATTTGTACTCGATCTATCACCGAACAAACCCAAGAACAAAGAATCGCTTAATCAACGACACAAATGGATCAGAGAATTGCCCAGTTATATCAAGGGTTTATTCGCACAACTGGGGTGCGAAAGTTGAGGTTCTAACTAAATAACATTAAACTAAATATGGAGGACATAATGATAACTCGAACTTTAAGAAATCTTAAGGGTAATATTCTAGAGCTTCTTAATTTGGATAAAAAGATAGAAGAAGTATATATACGGGAGAAATACCAAATATCCGAAGAAAAGTATAAATTTATTTTTAATAGCGGAAATGATTCAATCTTCTTTCATGAATATGCTGGAAACTTCGTTGAAGTGAATGATGTTGCTTGCAGGCGTTTAGGGTATTCTCGTGAGGAACTTTTGCATATGAAGACGACCGACATAGATGCAAGTAAGCCATCTACAGAGCTTATTGAAAGTTTGCTTAAACAGGGATACTTTGTCGCAGAAGTAGTCCATCGCTGCAAGGATGGGAGTCTTTTACCGATGGAATTGAGTTCTAGAATTCTTGAGATTCATGGAAATAAAATGGTTTTAACTTTTGCCAGAGATATCAGTGAAAGGAAAAATAATGAAGCTTTGCTTAAAGAAAATCATCTTCAACTAGAAGAAGCCTATCGCGAATCCAAGCAAAAGGAAGTAAGAATTTCTGCTATGAATGAAATCGTTAGAACAATCAATTATACACTCGATTTCAAGGAATCGTTACATACTTTTGCTATCCAGGCGGCAAAATTGATATCGTTTGATGAAATGGGAATTAGTCTATTTGGAGAAGAGCATCAACTTTCTTTATATCCCATAAGCTGGAGTAAAGGTTGCCTTAGTCTCGGTGACGTCATCATACTTTCTGATCAGACAGAACCGTTTCATACAATATTACAGAGCAGGGAGCCTGTAATTAAGGATAACCGTTGTTTGGGAATAAAAAATTTCTATCAGGGAGAGACGGGTGAGTTGCGCACTAATGCACCGATAATGTCCTGTGTGATCTTGCCTTTGAATTATAAAGGAGACATCATCGGGACGTTCTCTTTAGGGAGTAATCAGAAACAGCAATATCATGACAGTGATCTGGAAATCCTTATATCTTTAGGTGAACACCTGGCAGTTGCAATCGAAAATGCACTACTCCATGAAAAAGCTAAAGAATTGGCGGTCTCTATTGAACGAACAAGGATAGCTCGTGAAATTCATGATACCTCAGTACAAGCTTTTAGCTATTTTCGAGTAAAGGGTGAATTCATCGAAAAAATGCTTAAAAACAAGATGCAGGAAGAGTCTATAAAGGCAGCACGAGAAATTCAAGTCATAGCGATTGAAGCCTATGATGAAGCAAGGGAAGCTATTCATGCTCTAAGTGACAAGATTCCAAAAGGAGAAAATTTAATTACATACGTTCAGAAATATTTGGTTAAAATATCAAATAGGTGGGGCATAATTACTGAGTTCTCTACTTCGAATGATTTTCCGACGTTGGAGCGTACGCTGGAGCTACAACTCCAGAGGATAATTCAAGAGGCCTTAGCTAATGTTCATAAACATGCTGAGGCAGAACATGTATGGGTTCGTTTTGTTGCAAGAAATGGTGGGATATTAATTGAAATAGAGGACGACGGCAAAGGCTTTGATATATGTGCGTTACCCTCATGCACTTTCGGATTATCGTCTATAAAAGAGCGAGCTGAGGATATTGATGGGCGATTAATTATCGACAGCAAAAAAGGGTTCGGAACAAGACTCTCTATCTGGATACCTGTCGTTATTTAAAATCGAGAAATAAGGTGGTTTTTTCGTTGAAGCCGATTTCAGTGATGTTAGTTGATGATCATAAGCTTTTTCGAGAAGGGATACGTGCGCTTTTACAATTGTATAAGGATATCGAAATAATTTGCGAAGCCAGCAATGGGTTAGATGCTTTATCAAAGGTTGAGGAAACTCTCCCAGATTTGATTTTAATGGATGTACAAATGCCAATCATGAATGGCGTGGAAGCTACACAACTCATTAAAGCGAGAACTCCTTCGGTACGGATTGTAATGCTATCAGCTTCAGACGAAGATAATGACTTATTTGGCGCAATTAAAGCTGGGGCGCAAGGCTATGTTCTTAAGAATACTCCCTCTGAAGAACTCGTTCGACAGATTAAGGGGGTTATGAAAGGGGAGGCGCCCCTTTCTGGGTTGATGGCTACCAAGATATTGGCGGAATTCAACATGGATACTTCTTCTAAACTAAGTCAGAAAGACAGACTTACAAATAGAGAAGAAGAGGTTTTACATTTAATCGGTCTAGGAAATACAAACAAAGAAATTTCAGGGATTCTGTCCATTACAGAAAGTACTGTTAAAAAGCATGTTCAGAATATCTTAGATAAATTGCATCTTCGGAATAGGGTTGAAGCAGCCTTATTTGCTCAAGGCATTTTGCCACCAACTAATGATATTTGAATAAAGTTTAAAGATAAACCCGCATATCAATTCTAGTGGGTTTTAATTTTAATATGTAAAATACTACTTATCCATAGGTGTGCTTTAGTACTATATTTTATGGATTGATATAGTACCATGTGCTTATAGGTGCATAGTTCTCTAGTGTTTGTCGAATATTTGGAGAATAAGATATAATAATAGACATAATAGAAGAAGAATATGATGAAGAAATTTTTAAGGGGGTGTTAAAGTTATTGAATGCAATCTATAAGAAAATAATTATTTTTACACTTCTCATCCTATCAGGGAGTATCATCTTTATAATTGGCTGTACAAAGGAAAATCCAAGTGATACAGCGACGAAAGAAACACAGCAATATTCTGAGAATAATACCGAAGTGGCTCTGCCGGATGTAGATTTTGAGTCTCAGAAAGTTGTATTTACTGCAAGCGAAATAATCTCCAAAGTGGAGAATTCTCAGTTTTTAGATGGCGTGCATCATAAGCATAATGTAGATTGTGAAAGCTGTCACTCAAAGATTATTGATAATGCACCAGCTGAAATTCCATCAGATGAGTTGTGTTTAAGCTGTCATGGTGGAAATTACGAAGTATTAGTAGAGAAACTTGCTGTAAAGGAAGAGTGGAAAGATATAAATCCCCACAACCCTGCCCATGACAGGGAAAGCTGTATCACATGCCACAGGTCCCACCAATCATTTGAATTTACCTGTAGTGCATGTCATACAGTACGTGCCCCAGAACGATTTCATTAGGTCTTTGGCCTATGAAAATATAAAAGGTTTGGAGGAAAAAAGCATGCCAGAACAATTAACTAGAAGACAATTGTTAAAGGCTTTAGGTTTTGGAGGCGTTGGGCTTACTCTAGCGTCAACAGGTATTCTTGGTGCCGCTGGAGTGACCAATGCGGCTGAAACGGCTTCTGAGATGAAACCACAAGAAATCGCAAAGCGTTATTGGTGGGTAAAAAATGTCGATAAGCCTACGACTGAGATCGATTGGTCCACAATGAAGCGCTTTAATGAATGGGAAACAACTCGAGGTAGTCTTGCTAAGTATCGTGGAGCAGAGTTTGATAAAGAGATGAATAAATTACAAAAGGGTAATTTATTAAAGTTTGAAAAGGAAAGTGTCCCTGGTTATACCACTAAAGATATGGCTTTAAAAGCAGCAGTAGAATATGGGCGGCCAGACTTTAAATTTATGGGTCCTCAAAAGGCTTTAACACCTCAGGAACGGGGTGTCCCTCGTTATGAAGGTACCCCAGAGGAGAATGCACGAATTGTGACTGCAGCATTACGCCATATGGGTGCAGCAACTGTGGGTTTTGTCGAACTTAACACTGAAACCACTCGCAAGTTAATTTATGGACAAGAACCGGCACCGAGTAAGAAACCAATAGTATTTGAAAACATCGAGGTGGGATATGAAGACAAAGATAAGTTAGTGATTCCGGAAAAAGCTCGCTATGCGATTGTTTATAGTGTACAAATGTCTACTGAAACCATGAAATATGGGCCAACAATGTTAGGCTCTCTGACAACAGCATTGAGCTACACTCGTCTATACACCATCTATTCACAGCTTCATGAATTTGTTAGGAGTTTAGGTTACAGCTCTTATGGTGCTACGGCTTTGAATGGTTTTGGAATTGCTCCTGCATTTGGGGTTTTGGCTGGTTTGGGAGAACTCTCGAGACTCAATCGGATTATTACTCCAGAATATGGTCCGATGGTAAGATTAGCTGTGCTTACAACCGATTTACCGCTTACCCCGACAAAACCGGTTAACTTTGGAGTAATGAACTTCTGTAAGGATTGCAAGACCTGTGCAGAGTTGTGTCCTTCTAAGGCTTTAAGTATGGACAGAGATCCCTCATGGGAGATCAAAGGACAGTGGAACAACCCAGGTCACAGAGCTTATTTTGAAGATTCTGTTAAGTGCCGGAACTACTGGAATCAGTGTGGAACGAACTGTGGGATTTGCTTCTCTGTTTGTCCCTACGCAGTTGATGATGAAGCAAGCCTGCACCGAATTGTTAAGGGTACTATTGCCAGCACGACGATGTTTAATTCTGTACTTGTTGCTGCGGATCGAGTGACTTTTCCAGCTCAACCAGAAAAACCCCTTAAGAATCCAGAAGATTGGTGGAAAGATGTAAACTTAGCTGAGATGGGAATTGATACGCGTAGAGGCGGGCGTAATATCTAAAATTAAACTATTGTATTAACTAATGGGGGTGAAGGTATGCTTTGGTTGTTTTTGGGAATCGTCATAGGTTTTATACTGAGCTTCGTTATTTTAAAAGTTAAAGCTGGACAACTTAGTGTGAAGTGGTACCAGTGGGTTCTTGCATCAGTTTCTGTTGTTTTGTTGTTGTTAACGATTGAGAATTATCTGGGCTTAAAAATGGAGCTTGAAACCTATGCCTCAAATTTTGTCCTGCTCGCCATGGGATTGCCTGCAGTTGTCTTGGGAGCACTCATCTGGATCATTCCGCTCATAGCAAAGAAAAGAAAACCAACATCAGATGGACAAAAGTTAACCGCATAATGAGTTTCTGTGGATAGTCAGAATTTGCTTAGATGTCATAAATAAACGAGGGTTAAAGATATCGCTTTAACCCTCGTTAGCCATGTTTAAGAGGATCCTACCACGGAGGAAGCTTATGAAGATTTCAAGAAGAAAGTTTTTGGAAAGGGCAGGCTCGATTACTGCAATTTGCTTACTCGCCCCTTTATATATTGTAAAAGCGGATACACCTCAAAGGCCACCAGGTGCACTAAATGAGCAGGATTTTTCAGCGCACTGTATTCGTTGTTTGAAATGTGGAGAAGAGTGCCCTACAGGTGTTATTTCCTTCAATCGATTACAGAAGGGTGGATTAACTGAAACACCGATTCTTACGAATAAGGATCAATGTAATCTATGCATGAACTGTATTAATATCTGTCCAACCGGAGCATTGCGCCCATTGTCACAAAATCCAGAACTTCAGGCGCATGAGGCAAAGAAAGCATACTCTATTGATGATCTTCAACCAAGATTTAACCTTGGGGTTGCTCAATTAACAAGAAAAAATTGTATCCTTTATAATGGGAGAAACAGAAAATGTCTCCTGTGTTACGAGGTTTGTCCATTAAAAGGAGACGCGATTATTGTTGATGAGCAAGGAAGACCTGTAATCGATAAAATTCGGTGCTATGGGTGTGGCCTATGTGAAATTGCGTGTCCTCCAATAGCCATTACTATGCCAATGAGCCGTGAAGATAAGCGTTCTTATGACCTCTACGACAGAATTAATAAAGGATCATTTTATGAGCGTTATCCTTCGAGGAGGTCATGAATTGACTGTACAACAGTTGCGTAGAATTCTTCAAGTTGGTTCGCTACTCCTGATCTGTTTAATTCCTGTCATAGAAAGCTACAAGAGGCTTGTCTACCACTTACCGAGAAATTCAATCGGAAAACTTTATTCAGTTTCTGAAGAATTAAGTTATTTAGACTCAAGTTTGAAGGGTGGATATTTAGAGTCAGTTATGATCGCGTTAGATGCGTTTTTAGGCAGTATATTTGAAAATATTAATGCTCTAAATCGTTTAATTGAGGGTTTTAGTGGGTATTTCTGGTCAATAACAATCGGAGGATTTACGGTTATTGATCCGTTAGCTGTGATACAAGTTTCTAGACAGAGCTACGCTACTTCATTAGATTTTTGGTCTTCAATTCTGCTGCCCATAGTTATCGTTCTTATTTTCGGGAGAGTATTCTGTAGTTGGATCTGTCCATTTAATACTCTTCAGGAGCTAACACGTTTCGTCTTGAGAAAGCTTAAAATTCCCATGATCAAAAAAAGTCTACTTACTGATTCATATTTGCGCTTTTTAGTTCTCGGAACGGGAATCGTTCTAACACTATTAGGTATCGCAGTATTTCCACATTTCTTGCCATACGTTCAACTCGGGCGCTTCTTTTATTATTTGACGATTGGATCAATATATTGGACCGGTCTTATATTTATTGTCGCGATTTTAATTGTCGATGGCTTACTGCAAAAAGGATTTTGGTGTAATTATCTATGTCCAACAGGTGCGTTGCTTAGCTTGCTCGGGAGAAAAAGAAAGGTTTGTGTTCGGAGAAATAAAGAGACGTGTATCGGGAGTTGTTCACTTTGCGAGAAGGTTTGTGTTTGGGATTCACATCCCAAATTGGATGAGTTCTCTAATTGCAGCAACTGTCATTTATGTATCGATAAATGTCCTTCGAAGGCCCTAAAGATATTTAGGCCATAACTTGACAAACTTAAAATCTATCCAAGGAATCATAGGGGCACTCTGGGAAATTGATAATGTACAGGGCTTAAGGAGCACAAGTATCTTCCACTGTACCTGAATAGAAATTATAGGTGAGCACTAATATATTACCATCTTCTATTACTAACTGGTCATCATGATAACCACTAGGCAAGGTATACTCCTTAAAAACTTTGTCGCTGAAAGCCCTTTCATATAAGCCGTAAAATACGGCATTTTAACCAAGCGCTCAGTACCCACCAAGAGATGTCCATTTAGCATCGCTTTAGGTCAAAGTTAAAGTTTGTATTAGAATACCAGCGTATATCTCCGGCGTAATCATAACCTGCAAGCCTTCCGGGTCACCGATAATCCAATTCAGCTTGCCTGTTTCATAGTCAATAAAATCCCGTTCCTTAAGGATTTCACCTGTTTTATAATCTGAGAGTGCTCCAAGAAATAATGATAGAACAACGTTCTTACTCAAGAAAGCCAGTGCTATGGCAAGAGTTAGCATATCCCAGCGTTGAGAATTCTCCAAGGCAGGATCAACTTCGGCTCCTAGAGAAATTGTTGGCATAAGAAAGGCCATAACTGTCATACAGGTCAATACTAATTTTGATTTTTTTAGGATTTATATTTTCCGAAAAAAATAATAGGTAATCAGTCTTAATCTAACACGCCTTAAATTGTTTTAACCCAAATATTCATATCTTCAAACTTCCCCATAATGTTACAGTTATTAATTTGTCTCCCCGTAAATTTGTATCCATGCTTACTAAGTACGATATTAATGCCAAGAGATAGTCCTCTTGACAAGCTAAACAGAGAAATGTAATTTCTATCACTTAGCGTTTGTTCAAGATGATATACTAACTCGCTTAATAATCCTCTTCCTCTAAAGTGTTCAAAGGTTGCACAATCTGTTATCTCAGCATGCAATAATTCCTGATGCAAGTCCGCAGAAGCGGCACTGACAATGATATTTTCAAATTCAGCGACTTTAAAAATAACTTTCTTGCTTTTGATAATGTCGGCAATAAAGTCAGGCTCATTCATCGGTGTCGGATAGGTCTCAAATACTGTTTCATATAAAACAGCCAGCTCACTCGCATCCTCAAGATTTGCGTTGCGTATGACAAATTCCTTGCTGAATTGGTCATGACGGTATAGGCTTGTATACTGTTCCGCCGTCTCAATAATTTGATCTTCTTCGTTAATATAATGACTTCGCCCTCTACTGGGATCATTAAAAAATGAAACACAATACCCAGTTTCACCTTTAAAATAGCCATCAATTGTACCCTCAAGCACAAACCCATTGTCTGTAAATATTTGAGCATCTTGCTTATAGACTGTAGCTATGATTTTGCCCATACCGTGCTGTTTACATAGGTCTATAGAGTTATTTACTATTTTTATGGTATTGCCGTGATAGTTAAGAAGTTTTATTCTCTGATTATGGAAATCAATATAGACTTCCAATGATAAGTCATCTAGACTAATTGTTTTATATGAATTACCTAGGCTATCTGCATCTATTCCCATTGATCACGCCTCGCGATCCGATTATTTGATTTGGGCACAAGACTTAATTTTTTCTCTCGGAAAAGTTTCTCAATACCTGTAATAGGCATGTTTTGGTATTCTTGACAATAATCACAATGATGACATTCATTTGTTTTATCTTCCGGCTCAGTATAGGCACATATAACCCCTTCATAGTTACGGAGGATAACCTTATCAGCAGACTGGGAGATAAGGTATTGCGGGCTGACAGGGATTTTTCCTCCGCCCCCCGGTGCATCCACAACATAGGTCGGGACAGCATAACCAGATGTATGACCACGCAGTAGTTCGATGATTTCAATGCCTTTACTTACAGATGTTCTAAAATGATCGATGCCAGAAGATAGGTCACATTGATATAGATAGTAGGGACGCACACGCATTTTTACTAAATCGTGTACCAA
Organism: Desulfosporosinus shakirovi; assembly: GCF_020595055.1. Classification (GTDB taxonomy): domain Bacteria; phylum Bacillota; class Desulfitobacteriia; order Desulfitobacteriales; family Desulfitobacteriaceae; genus Desulfosporosinus; species Desulfosporosinus shakirovi. Next base: position 87,255 of record NZ_JAJDOO010000004.1, read on the forward strand.
CCTTTTGATGATATAAGGGCAGTCATTAATTCCTTTTAAAAGGACGGTTTGATTGCCGAGGGGAACTCCTGCATCTGCAAGTTTTCTACAGGCCTCTTTTGTCTCCGGCGTTACTTCTTGAGGATGGTTAAAATGAGTATTTAGCCAAATAGGATGATATTTACGCAGGACATTGCACAGATCATCTGTAATCCTCTGAGGTAAGACTACAGGTGTCCTAGAACCAAAGCGGACAATTTCCACATGATCAATAGCTCTGAGACTCGATAGAATATAATCAATAGTATCATCACTTGCCAGTAGGCTGTCCCCTCCTGAAATCAATACATCTCTGATCTGGGGGGTCTTTTTTATATAGTCAATTGCTCTTTGCAGTTCTTTCTTGGGCAGGGCCATATCTGTCGAACCTGCCATTCTTCTCCGTGTACAATGACGGCAGTACACAGAACATTGATCGGTGATGAGAAATAACACTCTATCAGGGTATCTGTGTGTAAGTCCTTTAACTGGAGAATCGCGTTCCTCATGGAGAGGGTCCTCCATATCACACTTTGCCTCCTCCATTTCTAGTGCCATTGGAATGGCTTGTTTTCGGATAGGGTCGTCATGATTGTTTTGACTGATGAGTGTAGCATAATAAGGAGTAATTGCCATGCGTAGAGTTTTAAGGCAGTTATTTATACCGCTTATTTCATCTTCAGTTAGATCAACAACCTGTTTTAACTGTTCTACAGTTGTAATTCTGTTAGCGATTTGCCATTTCCAATCGTTCCATTGCTCTTCCGTTATATCTCGCCATAAGGTAATATCTTTATAGTTTCTTTGCATGATGAACTCCTTCTAAGATATTTGGATTATTGTTTCACCTTTACCCTTACCGTATACAACGATTTGATTCTATGTATAATCATGTCTTAAAAAGATGTGCTGTTTAGAACTCTTGAATCTCAAGAAGTTAGGTGAAGTATTTTTCTACGGGTTGGATTATAAGGGAATTACAAATTTTCATATTGTAAAGGATTATCCACATCTCTGTCGAAACTATTTCGGAATGGATAGAAGTAAGGGAAGGTCATACTAAACAGGTTCACATAATGCAGTTCGGATTTTAGCAAAACTCCACTGCAGAATTATTGAAAAATAGAACGTATTAAAAGACTAATACTGAATAAAGGAACTTGAATTATGAATAAAAATATCTCGAAAAATATAGGTTTGGGAACTATTGAAGGTGTTTTTATTCCTACAATTCTAACTATATTGGGGGTAATACTCTATCTTCGCTTGGGGTGGGTAGTCGGAAATGTCGGATTTATAGGAACTCTTACCATTATTGTTTTAGCCCATGTCATAACACTTTTTACAGGTCTCTCTGTTGCCTCTATGGTATCCAATAGTGAAATTGGGGCAGGGGGAGCGTATGCTATCATCTCCCGTTCCTTGGGACTTGAAGCAGGTGGAGCAATCGGCATACCTCTTTTTCTTTCTCAGGCCTTTTCAGTAGCATTCTATATTATTGGCTTTGCTGAACTTTGGCATAGCTTTTTTCCAGCGCATCACATATTAGCTGTTTGCATTATTACCTGGTTAGTTTTAGCAGGTATCTCCTTGTTTAGTGCAAAGTTAGCATTTAGGGTTCAATACTTTATCCTTTTTGCAGTAGTCCTTTCCCTTATATCCTTTTTTGCCGGACCTTCCATAAATGAAGGACCTGTTTTATTATGGGGGAAAATGCAAGAAGCGACCTACTGGGAAACCTTTGCAATCTTTTTCCCAGCTGTAACAGGGATATTGGCAGGTGTGAGCATGTCAGGTGAACTGAGGAATCCTAGAACAAGTATTATCAGAGGTACACTGACGGCTATTGTGCTGGGCTTTGTAGTCTATGTTCTAAGTGCATTTTGGTTTGCATATCGTGTTCCGGAAGAAATGCTTCTTAAAGATACTTCGATCATACTCCGGTTAGGATTTTCAAAAACTTTAATAATTGCTGGAATTATGGGCGCTGTTCTATCTTCAGCTTTATCAACCTTGGTTGGTGCCCCCAGAACTTTAGCTGCTTTGGCAGAGGATCGACTCGTTCCCTTTTCAAAAGGTTTAGCATTAAAAGCCAAAAATGGAGAACCACGCAATGCCATAATATTATCGGCCATTATTTCTTTAGCTGTTTTGCTAGTGGGTAATTTAAATATGTTGGCGAGCTTGCTAACCTTATTTTTCTTAATGACATATGGAACGATCAACTTGACGGTGTTAATAGAACAGGCAACCGGCGTAGTTAGTTTCAGACCACAAATGCGGATTTCTATTTTAATCCCAATCATTGGCTTCCTGGGCTGTATTTTCTCGATGCTTCTTATAAGTAAACTATTTACGCTGGTTACTTTTATTATTATTAGTATGATCTATTATTCGCTTGCCAAAAGAAATCTAATCTCAACCACAGGAGATATCAGAGGAGGTCTTTTCGCTCTTATTTCTGAATGGGCAGCACAAAAAGCGATGTCTCGACCTTACCATCCCCGTTTGTGGAAACCTTTTCTCTTAGTACCTGTCGAAAATCATGACGATTTGCGTCGCATTATTCGTCTGGTGAGAAGTATTATCTACCCTTCCGGAAGACTATATTGCCTAACGATGAACACACATACAGACCGCATTGAACCTCAACTGAATCTTGAGCTGGACAATATTTTGTTACCTTTAAAGGAAGAACATCTTTTTAGCCAAAAAATCAATTTAGATAGCCAAAATGGTTTTGTTATTGATCTCCCCATTGTTATGCAGACTCTACTTAATACCTTTTTACCTCCAAATGCCGTTCTTTTCACGATCAGTCATGATGTAAACAAACGTATTTTACTTGAACAAATGCTCCATCAAGTACGTCCTTTAAAACTTGGGGTTATTTTACTTTATGTTCATCCTAAATATGGTTTTGGACAAGAGCGGAAGATAAATCTTTGGCTCAGAGACAAAAGCCCTAATACGAATCTGGCGGTATTAACAGCACTACAATTATTTAGAAACTGGGATGGATTATTGACTTTGTCAAGAACTGTCACGGCAAAGAAGGAAGCTGCCCGTGCTGCTGTGCAGATGGAATTGTTTAAAGAAAAAGCACGTCTGCCTGTTAACACTGAAATTAATATCATACAGGGAGATTTCACAAAAGCTATTATTTCATATAATACCGACATAACAATTGTCGGTATGCCTAAGACTTATCAACAAATCCTTGATTTGGTAGAAATAATCCCGAATACTGTCATTTTTGTTTCTGATTCAGGATTGGAGAGTGCTTTAGTTTAAATAAGGCTTTGCTTTCGTTTCAGAAGTAACTTGGAAGATTAAAGTAAACCCAATTAACTGGCTAAGTATTGTTAGAATTGTACACAACAAGCACAATAAACGAGGGCGGCGAAAGTCGCCCTTTCTTTATGTCTAAACGTAACAAACCGTGGTATATTGCAACATTACCAAGTATGAACCGCAGCAATCGACGCTCTCAAGATGGCTTAGTAATAGAAGGGAAGCAGCCAAGGCGACTACCGACAGTCTTAAGAATCTCTAGTGGACGCAGAGATCATGAGAAACTAATCAGGATTTACTATATCTAGGAAAAATTATGCTTGACAATTTTTTATTTCATACTATTATGAATATATAGACATATAGATGTATAGACAAGTCGGCAAAGGGGGCGATATAAAAAGAGGTAAATTAGGGTTGGCTTATGGTTGAGTTGCGTTATACATAATTCTTTTATAGAAAGGAAGATATTATGAATGAAAAAAGGCAGTCATTAGTATTACTGGCCATATTTTCTTTTGGTTTTATTGCTATGGGTGTCGGAACCATTACACCTGCCATAGCAAGTATAGGAGGAGCATTCCCGAATATAAGTTTCAGTACTTTATTACTGGTATCCACGATTCCTGCTCTTGTATCTATTCCAGTTTCGATTATAGGTGGCAGTGTTGCAGGAAAATCTGTGAAATATAGGACATTGGTGCTCTTTGCATCATTGGTGTTCAGCATTGCAGGGGCAATTCCTTATTTTTTGCATGATTTCACCCATATATTGTTAGCTAGAGGTTTTTTCGGATTGGGTCTGGGGCTTATTATGCCCCTGAACAGTGCTTTGATGTTTAATCTTGTGCCACCTGACAAGCAGGCAAGTGTCATGGGAACAAATAGCGTTGTAATGAATATCGGAGGAATTGTGCTCCAATTGTTGGGCGGTGTTCTTGCCTCAGTAGACTGGAATTACAGTTTCCTAGCCCATGCCCTTGGTATAATCACATTTTTTATTGTTTTAATTTACCTTCCGGAGCCTCAGAAGGCAGAAATGCCTTTAGGTACTGAAGCGGTAAAACTAAAAATGCCCACTTCAGTCATAGGATGGAGTATAGTATTTGGGATAATTACAATTTTAGACTATCCATCACTTACAAATATGTCTTCAGTACTTTTGACCATCAAGGCCAATGCTGCTGTTGCCGGCGTAGTTCTAATGTTTATGACTGTAGGAGGAATGGCAGCCGGAGCAGTATTTGGTAAAGTGTTTCAAAGATTAGGGAGGCAGACGCTTAATCTAGGGCTTGTCTTTTTTATAGTTTCCCAAATAATTTTTTCTTTTAGTCAAAGTGTAACCTTATTTATAATTGGTGAAGTGTGTTTAGGTATTGGCTTAACCTTTAGTATGTCATCGATTTATATGCTCGCCGGTTCGTCAATCCATCCCAGCCAGACTCCGATGGCTATGTCCATAATTGTCTCAGGAATGAGTCTGGGTGGATTCCTTTCCGGATACTTTTATGCCGCTATTATAGAGCCGTTGCATATCACTACTTTGAGATTTCAATACTATTTTGGGACAGCAGGATATTTAGCTATCTTAGTATTCTTCTTAATAATATTTGCAATCAAAAAACAATCAGCACCTGTCGAACCTCCCACCCAACCCCAAATTGCGAAATGAAAGTTTTGCAGTCTAGTTTGATTTAACAACGTTATGCCATGTAAAAAAAACCAAAGGATCAATCGGTGGGGATGTCTTTGCGCTTAATGCAGGAAGTGCGGCAGTGAAGGCGGTAGAATTGTAAAAGTGTAATAATAGGCCTGCGATTTAAGGAAGAGAATTGTCTTCTTGAATCTGTACATGGTGAAGGGGCTTAGTACGTATAACGGGAGTTTTGGGAGCAGTTTCCCTTAGCGGTGGCTAACCCTAAGCTGAAGTGCGGATTGGCTTGCCATGGCAGCATCTTTCGATGGGTATGGTCCTAAAAGTTTATTAGAAACTACTATAATTGAGCATTTGAGATTAGCCCAAGTGTATGAAATTAATGACTGGCTTCATCAGAGTAAATGTACGAACAAAGAAGTTGCGGCTTTGGTTCCGGTTGTTGTTGAAACCGCCAGGATGGGAGATTGCATCTTTAATTAAATGGGGAAATAAGTAATCGTAGTCGGTTTTCCGTAGAGTTAGGAAAACCGACTTTCTGCGTTCTTCAAATTTAATATATTAAGAAAATCTTAAGGTTTTAATAAGGGAAATACTATGATAAAATTCTATATTTCTCGGTAACATGATATTATGATGGGTGTTTTTATTTACAAGCAGGAAGAAGAGGTTGGTACTTATGGGCGTCAGTATTTTAGTTGTAGACGATGAACAGTCCATAGCGGATCTAATTGAAGTTTATCTAAAAAATGAAGGTTTTAAAGTCTGCAAATTTTATAACGGCCAAGATGCCTTAAAGTGCATTATGTCAGAACAACTGGAGCTTGCAATACTTGATGTCATGATGCCGGACATTGATGGTTTTACCCTCTGCCAGAAAATCAGGGAAAAGCACAATTTTCCTGTAATCATGCTGACGGCAAAAGAAGAAGAAATCGATAAGATTACCGGACTGACACTGGGTGCGGACGATTACATGACAAAACCATTTCGGCCTTTGGAACTTGTTGCTCGTGTTAAGGCGCAGCTGCGCAGGTTTACCAAATATAATGCTTCCGAACCATTCCGCGAGGAAAAACTGATTGAATTTTCGGGTTTGGTATTAAATAAGGATAAACATGTATGTACTTTAAATGAAAAGCCGATGGCTCTTACTCCCACGGAGTTTTCTATTCTGTGGGTGCTGGGTTCCAATCGAGGTCGCGTAGTCAGTTCTGAAGAGTTATTTCACGAAGTTTGGGGGGAGAGGTATTTTATTAACAGCAATAACACAGTGATGGTACACATCCGGCATTTGCGGGAAAAGATGCACGATTCCGCAGAGCATCCAAAATACATAAAAACAGTGTGGGGGGTCGGCTATAAAATTGAAAGATAACAGAACGGGTGCTTTAAAAGCTTCGCTTATCTTCCTGGGGGTTGTCTTGTTATGTATTGTTACGGTGTGGCTGGTGGACCAAGTATTTAATGGAGTATTTTATGAATGGTTTTCTAATAGATTTTATATTGAAGCAAGACATCAAAGTAACGAAAAGATAGGGGTTATTTTTAGAAGCTGGTATGAAATTAAAGAAATTTTGATTGTTGTATTTTCTGCTCTGTTAATATTTTTAGCGTTTTGCACTTGTGTCTCAGCATATTTTTATGCTCGTTATAGAAGCAAAAAAGACATCAGCTTTATTACAGACTCAATTAATTCCTTCATCAAGTCAAATAGTTATGATTTAACCTTGCCGGAAAAATATTCTGAAATTGAAAAACAGCTGATCAAGATAAAAGCGAACTCCCAAAAGAACGAGCAGCTTGTGCAAACGGAAATGCAGCGGAAAAATGATCTGATTACTTATTTAGCACATGATTTAAAAACACCGCTTGCTTCAGTTATCGGTTACCTGAGTCTGTTGGATGAAGCACCGGATATGCCGGCAGAGCAAAAAGCCAAATACCTTGGGATAGGTTTACAGAAAGCTTACAGGTTGGAAGAATTAATCAATGAGTTTTTTGAAATTACAAGGTTTAATCTCCAGTCTATCGTTTTGAATAAAAGCAAAATAAAACTCGCTTTTATGCTTGAGCAGATGGCTGACGAATTTTACCCCATGCTCACCCCACAGGGCAAACAGGTTGCTATTCATGTCCCCGATGATCTCATCCTTGTGGGAGACGCAGATAAGCTTGTCCGCGTCTTCAACAATATTCTTAAAAACGCAATTGCCTATAGTTATAAAAACAGTGTTATTGAAATCATGGCCGATCAACAAGGGGAAAATGCCATACTAACTTTCACTAACCAGGGAGATCTGATTTCTCCTCATAAGCTGGATACCATTTTTGAAAAATTTTACCGCCTAGACTCTGCCCGTTCTACAAACACAGGTGGGGCAGGGTTGGGCCTGGCGATCGCCAAAGAAATTGTCGCGGCTCATGGTGGAACGATCTCGGCAGAAAGTAACTTGGATCATACTATTTTTACGGTAAAGCTTCCGTCATAAGTAATTCTTAAGAAGTTCATAAGAGGAAATTCCAACATGGTTCCTTGTTCAGTGCTTAAATAGAAACAGCACAGAATAAGGAGCTTTTTATAATGCGAAAAACTAAAAGAAAATCAAAGTGGACCCTTCTGTTAATGATAGGTGTTATTGTTATTGCTTTAAAATCTAACATTACTCTTAATGGTCAATCATTGTTCGGAAAAATTGACGGTGATAAAGCTGGATCAGTTCCCGTATCAACAATATTTGATTCTGCTGATTTTATATCCTCAGACAATCTGCACAGTTCCAATGCGATTCTGGTTCGCTTAGATAATCAGAAAGTTTTGCTGGAGAAAAACTCTAAGCAAAAAGTTTTTCCGGCATCTTTGACCAAAATTATGACAGCAATCGTTGCAATTGAAAAGTTACCGGATTTACAGAAATCTATAGTTCTTCCCGATTCCATATTCCGGGAATTATACAAAGCAGATGCTTCAATGGCAGGATTTACAGCGAATGAAAGAGTTCGGGCAATTGATTTGCTTTACGGCGTAATGCTTCCAAGCGGAGCGGAATGCTGTATTGGCCTTGCTGAACATATTGCGGGATCAGAAAAAGAGTTCGTTGAGATAATGAATCAAAAAGCAGCAGAGCTCGGTATGAGCAATACGCATTTTACCAATACAACAGGACTTCACGACGGTAAGCACTACACGACCGTCAAGGATTTGTCCATACTTCTGAGCTATGCGCTAAAAAACAACACATTCAAAAAAGTCTTTACAGCTTCACGCTACTCCACCCCACCGACAAATGTACATTTCGGCGGGATTAGCTTTTATAGCACAATGTTTAAAAATCTGGCAAATCCAGTGATTGAGGGTGGGAGATTTTTGGGCGGCAAGACCGGATACACCAATGAAGCCGGACTATGTCTGGCAAGCCTTGCCCAGAAGGATGGCAAGGAATATATACTTGTGACGGCTGGAGCCAAGGGTAATCATGAGTCCGCGCAATACGCCATTGAAGACGCTTACACCGTGTATGAAAAATTAGGGAGATGAATACACCTTACCTGGCATATTCGTCTCCCATAATAACAGATATTTGATTATAAGAATTATGAAACTTTGTCATCCGGCATGGATTCTTATTTATTATAATTAAGTAATTTGGTTAGGGATTATATTAAAATCCAACATAATTAGTATCATCTCTTATAAATTTTTTTTATTCGATAATATAGCTACGCTATTCGTATAAATGGGACACTTTTGTTATTAAATAGTACGTTAGTACAATGCTCATTACGACATACTTCACTTCTTCAAGATGAGATAATTATCCAGATATAAATTGAAGGAGTGTAACATCAGATGAACAAAAAGATAATGGTCTTAATCTTAATCTTCCTGTGTAGTTGCATTTTTGCAGGAACTCCAGCGATTGCTGCTAATAATAATTTAAGTCCGGCTGCTGACTCGCCTCAAATAGTCAGCACTAATAGGCTGTACGGACAAACGAGATTTGAGACCTCCAAGGTCATCGCTGAGTATTATTGTATCGGAAAGGTTAAGAATGTAATCCTTTCAACAGGAAACGATTTTGCAGATGCTTTATCGGCAAGTGTCCTAGCCCATGAAAAGGAAGCGCCTATACTATTAGTGGATTCATCGGTTGATAACTCAAAGGATGCTTTTAATTATATCACTCAACATCTTGATGCAACCGGAAGGGTTTATATCATAGGCGGTACAGGAATAATAAGCACGGAATTCGAGAGCGAACTTAATGATCTTGGAATCGAAAATGTTATTAGAATTGCTGGTATGGACAGGTATGATACATCTTATAAGATAGCCGGTTCACTCCAAGATACAGGGGTATCCACTGCAGTGATATCCTCCGGAGAACAATTTTCTGATGCTTTAAGTATTTCCAGTTTTGCAGCTAACAAAGGCTGGCCGATTTTGTTATCTCCTCAGGATGCCTTTCCTCAAGAAATGAAGAACTATTTGCTGGAAAAGAAGCCTTCCAAAGTATACATAACTGGGGGAGAAGGAGTAATATCTGATAATATAAAATCCCAAATTATTAGTTTGTTACCTCAGGCTGGTGTTGAACGGTTAACTGGACAATCTCAGTTTGATACGAATGTGATCATTGCAGAGACCTTTGCACCTAATCCTTCAACAATATATCTGGCCACAGGTTACAGTTTTGCAGATGCTTTGGCAGGCAGTGTTGTGGCAGCCAAAACAGGAGATCCTATTATATTTATAGATCCTTCAGTACCGACATTACCGAATTCAACAGCCAGTTACTTTGCTAAACTTTATGCAAATATTTTAAATCCAAGTTTGGTTTCCTTTGGGGGAAGCAGAGTGGTGACGGATGAGATCGTTAAAAGTTCAAGAGACTTGATGTGGGGAAAAGCGAAAGAAACTAGTATTTATTCAATAGCGGATATTACTGCAATAGTTACTCGAAATGAAGAGTATTCTCTACCTGCAACTGTTCAGGCTAAGCTTTACAACAGCGATGCTATTGAGGTGCCTGTTCAGTGGAATCCGAAGTTCGGCGATACGAGCAAAGTAGGGTCAAGTGTTTATGAGGGAGCCGTAGAAGAATATAGTCAAATGATTAAACTTACTCTTACTGTCAAAGAAGCGGTGTCAGTCCCAATCGCCCAATACTCTACTCACTTTGATTCAAACCAGGTCAATCGTACCAAGAACATTCGCCTTGCTGTAAAGGCTCTGGATGGAAAACTATTGGCACCCGGAGAACGTTTCGCATTCAATGAGAGTGTGGGTGAACGAACGGCTGAAGCAGGTTATAAAGAGGCAATGGTCATAGTGGGAGACGCCTTCACCCCAGGACTCGGGGGTGGAATCTGCCAAGTTTCTTCTACTCTTTACAATGCAGTCACTCTTGCCCATTTAGAAATTACTGAAAGACATCGTCATTCCCTGCCTGTAGATTATGTACCTCCGGGACAGGATGCAACCGTAAGCTTTCCCATCCTTGATTTTAGATTCAGAAACAACACGGAGGCTTATATCCTAATCCGCAGTTTTGTAGAAGGGGATACCTTAACCTTTCAGCTTTATAAAAAGGCTAAGAAATAATCGAGTTTTCTAATGCTATTTACGGGGAATGATAGTTATTAAGGCTTGGGTTGACACTCTAGCAACATAAACAGGAAAGTATACTGTATAAATCTTTCTGTGAGAAGAGGTTTATCTCAAGTAGTGATATAATAAAGGACGGAAAAATTATTCTTGGGAGGCAATATGATTCGTATAATTGATAATGGAACGTATCTTGTCAATGGAAAAGATCTGTTGGAGATACGGGAACAAGAAGTTCTATATGGTGCAGACGGTCGTCAGGTGAATATTGAGGATTTTCCGTATACTAATCAAAACTTTGATCGCCAAAGTGCTCGGAAAGATACTATGTCGTTTAAGATTCTCACTAACAAAAATACGTCCGGTGATGTTGATAAGCTAAAGATTCGCTTTGATGTCTTGGCTTCTCACGATATTACCTATGTGGGGATTATTCAAACCGCGCGTGCCAGTGGACATCTTGCAGAGTTTCCGATACCCTACGTACTGACAAATTGTCATAACAGTCTTTGTGCTGTCGGCGGAACGATCAATGAGGACGATCACGTTTTCGGCCTTTCGGCTGCCCAGAAATACGGCGGAATCTATGTTCCCGCCCATCAAGCTGTTATCCATCAGTATGTGAGAGAGATGATGACCGGTTGCGGGAGTATGATTCTCGGTTCAGATAGCCACACAAGGTATGGGGCTCTTGGTACGATGGGGATAGGCGAAGGCGGGCCGGAATTAGTAAAACAGCTTTTAGAGAAAACTTACGACATTACTTTTCCGGAAATCATTGCAGTATACCTTAAAGGTAAACCGCGACATGGAGTGGGGCCCCAGGATGTTGCTCTTTCGATCATTGGTGCGGTGTTTAAGAATGGTTTTGCGAAGAACAAGGTACTGGAGTTTGTAGGACCTGGAATCGCTAATTTATCTGTGGATTATAGGAATGGCATTGATGTCATGACGACAGAAACCACTTGCTTAAGTTCTATTTGGCAAACAGATCAAAAAGTAAAAGAATACTTTGAAATTCATGGACGACCTGAAAGTTATTCTAAGCTGGAACCGGGAGAAATTGCCTATTACGATGGAGCGGTCATCGTAGATTTAGACAAAATTGAGCCCATGATTGCGTTACCCTTTCATCCCAGTAATGTTTATACCATTGCCGAACTGAATAGGAATACCGACGATATTCTGAGGATGATTGAAGTAGAAGGCAGAAAACAAATTGAAAATCCAGCGATTAAGTTCAATCTTACGGAGCATATTGTTGACGGGAAATTGAAGGTCGATCAGGCCATCGTGGCAGGGTGTGCAGGGGGAACTTATGAGAACTTGGTTGATGTTTCATCCATTGTAGACAACCATTTTATTGGCGATGGGAGCTTGTCATTAGGAGTCTATCCGTCTAGTCAACCGATCTATCTTGAATTGGTAAGGAATGGTGCAGCGGCCAAAATGATGACCGCCGGTGCTGTTATTAAAACGGCCTTTTGTGGACCCTGTTTTGGAGCTGGGGATGTACCAGCTAATGGAAGTTTCAGTATAAGACATACTACCCGAAACTTCCTCAACAGAGAAGGCTCTAAACCTGGAGATGGACAGATCTCCTCGGTGGCTCTGATGGATGCTCGATCAATTGCTGCAACTGCAATTAACGGAGGAAATTTGACCCCTGCAACAGACGTCGATTTTTCAGTTGCGGATTTGCCGTATAAATTTGATAATAAGATATACTCTAATAGGATCTATAACGGTTTCAGTAGACCACAGACGGAAAAGGATTTGAAATACGGGCCTAATATTGCCGACTGGCCTAGGATGATTGCTCTGCCGGAGAACCTTGTTTTAAAAGTAGCTTCGGTTATTATGGATCCGGTCACCACTACCGATGAATTAATCCCATCCGGTGAAACATCGTCCTACCGTTCCAATCCCCTTAAACTTGCTGAGTTTACATTATCAAGGAAAGATCCCGAATATGTGAGTAAAGCCAAAGAAGTCCAAGCCTTAGAAATCGAACGACAAAGCCTTGTTTCTGGTAAGAGTGATTCAATTTCAATGCATCTAAGAGAAATCTGCCAGGAATTAATAACTAATTCTAATCAACACTTTACAGATATTGAGGATGTGTTGAAGAGGATTGGGATCGGAACTACCATCTATGCAGTAAAACCGGGGGACGGATCAGCTAGGGAGCAGGCTGCATCAAGTCAGAAGGTTTTAGGTGGCTGGGCCAATATAGCTAAGGAATACGCGACAAAACGTTATAGAAGTAATTTGGTTAACTGGGGCATGTTACCTTTTACCATCGAAAGTAATCCTGAAATGATCTTTCATGTTGATGATTTACTTTTTATTCCTAATATTAAACAAAGAATACTGAATGGGGATGAAAATATTCCTGCGCAGGTGATAAGTTCCAAGGGGATACAAGAAGTTGAATTATCCTTAAGGAATTTATCCAAAGATGAAAGGGAGATAATTCTAAAAGGATGCTTGATTAACTTCTATACAGGGGAATAAATGATCCTAAAAAATCGTTGCTGTTTCTGAGGGTCGTGGGCCATTAACCTGTGTCGATTAACAATATCTTCGTATAGAATTTGGGAACACTGTTAAGTAAAATCATGCATGTCAAATGACATTTTATTTTAGTTGATTATCCAATTATTTAGAACACCGGCCGGATATGGTTGGAATATGCTTCTCCTACTGGTAATAATGAGGTAGAGTTGTGTAAGGGACCCATAGACCGCTTAAAAAGCGGTCTATGGTCTTTTTTAGCGTGTACGGCTGATGGCGGTTATATCAGTAACAGAGTATACTTAAGTTAATGAGTGATTGGAGGTAGTTACTTTGGGAGATAAAAGTCCTAAGAACAAGGAGAAAAAGAAGAAGAAGGCCGAAAAGAAAGTCGTTCCTATATCTTCTTCAATTGCGCCGGCTAACAAGCCTCAATAATAAATTTATGCAGATAAAAATCCAGCTTTTAGCTGGATTTTCTTTGCAGTTGCACTGCTATGGAACTATAACCTTACGTTAATTGGATTAAAAGGATTTCATCTAGTAAATGGTCAGCTTGTTCTTGAGCAATTCCTTTGACTTGCATTACCTCACTGATAAACATCCGACGGGCACTGTTTAACATATTTGTGTCTTCGGATCCAAGCTTGCTCTTTTGACTTTTCCGCATTAAATCTCGTATGATTTCAGTTCCTTTATAAATATCGCCAGTTTTTATTTTGCTTTTATTAAGATCCCTGCAATAGCGTTTGTCTTCATAGATAATTGGATCTGTATTTCCAAGGTGAAAATCCGTAAGAACATTTTCTAAGATATCAGGCTCCACTATCTGACGAATACCAAGAGCTGAGGCTTTTTCTGTTGGAATCATAACTTGCATATTGATTTGAGGCATATTCAATGTATAGTAAAGCTTCTTTTTTCCTAATACCTCTTTCTCTTCAATGGCTTCAATGATACCTACACCTTGCATTGGATAAAGAACCTTGTCTCCAATTTGAAACATAAATACACCTCCCAAGTTACTTGTTTAAGTATACCACAGGAAGGGATACTTGACAAAAACTATATATTACCATATAAAATTAGTTGTTGTCAACAAATAATTAGTAGGATTTGCTATGGGTTATTTGGAAATTTTCCTTCGCTGAATATAACAAGTATGAGATATTATGTCTTAACTTCAGGATCTGTGTGGGGCATCCATTGTAGTTTCGCTATCAACGCTTTATCCAGAGGTTGAGGTTATAGAATAAGGGGTAATAATATTTAAACGAGCGATAAAAATTCGGTCGTTTATTAAGAGTTATTTTAATCAGTTACCTTTCTATAATTTAGTTTAACCTTTATCAGAGAATATGGTGTAAAATATAGTTATTTAGTGAATCAAGATTATCCCTAGGAGATGGAGGTAAAATGAGTAATACTGGAATTCCTAAATCTTCAGACCCGACATGGCAGCAGAGGCTTGATAGGAATCCTGCAGGGATCTACTATTACAGCAGGAGGAAAAAGCGGTTAAGGCAGTTATTAACGGGGATGCTCAGTCTCTTTATAATCTTTGGCTTGTGCTTTTTAGGGTTTTTGTATGCACCTATCCAACCTTTTGTGATGCTTCGTGAATTATGGGTGACTAGCGCTATGACCACATTGAATCATCAATACCTGGCCACCTACTTGTTCAGCGAGGCAGAGATTCAAAAGATAATGGATAACAACAAGGTTGCTGATCTGGGCAACTCAGATCCTTCAAATATTGAAACTCCAGGAACTGACAAAAATACTGGAATGGAACTTATTGATATCAGCCAAAAGGGTTTTAAGGGTTATCTGCTTAAAATTAAGGATCCCGGACGAGTCGAAGTGGCAGCAACGAGTTATCTCGGTGAGATGGGAGCAAAAGCCGAAGATATCGCCAAAGAAAATGGAGCAAGTGCAGTTATTAATGGAGGCGCATTTAATGATCCAGAAGGTAAAGGCAACGGCGGACAACCTCTGGGCATCCTCATCTCGGACGGACATATACTCCATAAAGACCCAGTCTCATCATTCAATATCATCGGGTTAAATCGGGACGATGTTTTGGTCCTTGGTCATTATACTTTGAATCAAATCAAACAGATGGATATAAGGGATGCCGTAACATTCAGCCCCTTCCTTGTCGTCGATGGTAAACCGTCTATTACCCATGGAGATGGGGGATGGGGTATTGCACCTAGGACAGCGATAGGACAGACAAAGGAGGGCAGTATTTTAATGCTGGTGATTGATGGTCGTCAGATTGGGTCTCTGGGTGCTACACTTAAGGATGTCCAGGATATTATGCTCGAAAATGGTGCCTATAATGTTGCGAATTTAGACGGGGGCTCCTCAACGGTTCTTTACTACAATGGAAAGATAGTTAATCATCCCTCGAGTCAGTATGGTGAACGCCATGCGCCGTCTTTTTTTATTGTGAAATAATGTAGATTCAATTCCCTTTGAACTATTGAGAACTCGTATAAAAGACCTGCCTTTAAATTGGTAGGTCTTTTATATTAGCAGAAAGTATAACTTCTCGTTATATACTTTTTGGAAGGTCCGGCTGAATATTTCGTTGACCGAGCGCAATCATCTGGGAGATTGAGAGCAGTCGTCACGTGATTTGAGTGTACTTGTTATAATTAAACTTTGATTCCATATATGATGAAACTTATTCGGCAAATGAGATTTACCGTGATTAGAATTTTAAGGTCTGGTATAAAATCATATGAGGTGTTTAGGCTATACACATCTAGGTCAAAGTAGTTGCTTTTAGTATTTGGGAGAATTATTTCAGATTAGATGGAGATACGTTCAAAGGGATCGTGGAAACACTGTTCATATTAAGGATATCAATAGCTTGCTTGAAAGAGAATCTGCTGCAATTTTTCAACGGGATTTTAACAATTAGAGCAGGCATGACTTCCAGGTTATGATATACATCATTTTTTTAGTAAAGGATAAGTAACGAAAAAGTTTTTTAATACCTTTTTAAGGTTAACGAGACCAACGTGTCAAATTATAATACCTCTGTTTGGTAATTTTGGTATATATTTGCCTGTTTCCTTTCAAATAGTTTTTCTTTATTAAGAAAAACTAAGCTATATCATTGAAAGGAGATTTTAAATATGAAGTTATTACATAGCCTTGATAGGGTTTCTGAATTTATAAGTTCAGGGAAGAAAATGAGAGATTCAATACCTATTGGGTTTATCAGCGGGCTAATGGGGACGATTGCCATGGATTTAAGCAATTTGATGTTCAAGAAAACAGGAATAAGCGAAAAAACTTATGCAGAGTTTGCCGGATCAATTTTAATGAGACCTTCCAGGTTGCTTTTCAAGGAAAATCGAATGTTAGGTCAAATATTACACCTTATAACGGGTTCAATTATTGGTATACCCTTATTTACTGTATTAAAGAAAACAGGTAAAGATAATCACCTATTTAAAGGAGCGATATATGGAACCTTTACTTGGGAACTTCTTTACTCTTTTGGGTTGAGATACAATGTATTTAGATCAAGAGCCTACTGGACAAGCACGCATATGACTACTTTAATTGATAATCTAGTCTATGGCTTTGTTTCGTCGGCAACTATGATATTCCTTACGGATCGCGCAGTTTTACCCAAAGGCAGTGACAAGCAATTAGAGACTCAGAGGGAAGGTGAAATACCAAAATTGAATGATGATCGGACAGGGGATTCGTTTTACAATTACGAGGATGAAATGAGACTCCATTAGTATACAAAAATCTCAAGTTTCATTACGGCCCCATAAATAATTATTAATAGGCTTAAACATTATGAGAGATACCTCTTTTACCGAGGCATCTCTCATAATTTATTATATTCTGGCGAATAGTCGCAAGTCAAAATATCTAAACGATTTTAGGCCAATCTTGTACTCCTGTATCCTCAATGATCCCCAAGGTGACATCTGTAACATCCTTAAACGCTAACAGTTGATCACGAATTCTTGATTTAATACCATCAGCCTCTGCCAAGGTTAATCCTGGGAGCAGTTCGATGTAGCTTTCAACATGATAGAATCGCCCCTCTTGAAGAATACGCATTTTATTAATATCTGTCACTTCGGGTACAGACAAGATAATTTTTGATACGTTGTCTTCAACTTCCTTGGGAGCAGACACGCCGATAAGTCCGACCATATTGTCATATCCAACTCGAAAGGCAACTCCCCCCATCATAAGTCCAATGATGATGGCAGCGATGCCATCAAAGACCTTTATCTGAGTAAAGCGGGTTATTAGGATTGCTGCTAAGGCCAGAATTGCCCCGGATGTGGCGACGAGGTCTTCGTAAAAGACGAGGCGAGTTGCAGGAGAGGCGCGGTTTACATTTTTGAGTGCTACCGAGAGGCTAAGGCCCTTTCCTTTCGTCTGAGTTTCTTTCACAATCTCGTGCATAGCCTTAAGTAAGACGTATCCGTCAATGACTATAGAGGCACCCAAACTTAAAATAATAAGCCATATGCTCCCGATGGATGCGGGATGTTGGATCAAATGAATACCTTCTAGTATCGTTTCATAGGCCATGAGAGTGATGACGATCACAGCGCCCATGCAGAAAACATTGATCACGCGTCCGAAGCCAGACGGAAAACGGAGTGTTGGTTTTCGTTCTGCAAGAATACTGCCGATAAAAACAAAAAATTGGTTAACTGCATCTGCACCTGTGTGCATTGCTTCTGCGAACATAGCACCGCTGCCGCTTAAGAAAGCGGCTATTCCTTTAAAAATGACCAGGAATAGGTTGCCGAGTACTGCGTATAAAGAGGAGGCATTTCCTTTTTTAATAAGTTCCCAGATTTTTTTCATAAAATCCACACCATTCAATACTTTTCATTATCTTCCCATAAATTTTGGCGGTTTATTCTCCTGATCGTGACAGAGAAGTAAAAGTATACATACCTTATAATAATTCGATTGAGTATTGAAAGCGGTGAGGATAATGAAGCTGTATTTGGCATTGGGTGATTCAATTACTGCAGGGTATGGAGTGGAAAGTCCCTTTTCCTTTCCAAATGTATATGCCAGTTTCCTAAGAAGGCATAACCCTGATTTAAGTATGCTTAATTTTGGGATAAATGGTTTAACAACCAGCGGTTTGCTTAATCTGTTAAAAACTAATCAAAGGCTCCGACATTCACTAGCCCAGGCTTTCTTAATTACACTCACTATAGGTTCCAATGATTTGCTTCGTCTGATTGGAAATCCCAATCAACCAATAAAAGTATCTCAGTTACCCATTATTCAAGGCAATATGAGCAAAACTCTTATGCAAATCGGACAAGAGATACGTCTTCTTAATCCGGTAGCAACGGTAAAAGTAGCCACTCTTTATAACCCCCTGCCAGCAGGACCCTACGCCTATTACGACGCACAAGTTCAAGGAATTATTGACAATGCTAATGCTATGATTGTCATGTGGGCTAAACATTATGAATTTATCGTTGTGAATTTAGATCGTGAGATCAAAGGGAAAGAATCGTTGTTTATCGGACAGGATCATGCACACCCCAGTGCGGCAGGTTATCAAATGATTGCTAAAGCGTTTGCTCGGTACTAGGTTTATTGTGAAAGATCTTTGCAACGCTTTATTGAATAATAACCATAGACGCCTACCGATCCAAAGAGCAGAGCACCTATCAATAAGGCAAGCAAGAAGCGACTGGGGTTTTCAGTCAGTTGCCAAAAATCATGTCCTATCCAAGATTCCCAAACAATCATTGGGATTTTACCAATAAGTGAGGCAGTTAAAAACGTAGGAAAGGTCATCAAGGATAACCCAGCGGCGTAGTTGACTGCTGCTGAGGGAAGAATCGGAATCATTCGTGAGATAAGGATAATCGAAAAGCTGTTTCCCTCGATCAGAGCAGCCCATTTCCCCAACTTGCCTATCTTTGGCTGAGCCCATTCTTGGCCTAGGGTACGGGCAAGGAAGAAACCTGCTGAGGCACCTAATAAACTCCCACCAAGGGAAAGAAGAAAACCACTAAACCATCCGAAGACCAGGGTGTTTACCCCGGCGACTAAGGCAAAGGGTACAACTGGAAAAAGTGCCAGAAGTGCAATAATTAACAAGTCTACGAATATGCTGAGCCATTCCCACTGGGTGACAAATAATTGTAAATCAGCGGGGTTTTGGAGTTTGGGATAAAGAATAATTACAAAAGTTAGGGAGACCACTAAGGTGAAGAAAGAAAAATGTTTTTTGGTCAAGGGGTCACCTTCCTTAAGAAACGACATGCTATAACAACGCATGCCGTTCTTTTATTAATTCTAAGACGCCCACTTCAAGTGGGTGTTTCTTATTCTACTTCGCTGATGATAGTCTCCACCTGCGTCACGAAAGTCACGATTCAGCTTTAGCCGACGAGTTTCACCTCTGTGGCACTAAATCCTTCGTCCTTCGTAGTAATCCTCAGGCGGTTAGATTATGGATTATTCACCTTCTATGATGTCCTCAAGACATTAGGTCACTGGGGATTAATGTTATGGGGTTTAGCAACCGAAGTCTTTAGCTTCACGAGTTTACCGTGTTTTACAAGGTGAAGAGACGTATACCGTTCAGAGGGAGGGAGATGTCGCTTAAATTTAAAACGGAATTCTTGAATTGAGGCCATCTTATCAGCAAACATGACTAGAAAGGCTTCCTTGCTGCGTGGCAAGCGGAGAGTGAGCGGCCACATATGACTTAAAATAATGTCTCTTTCCTTTTCGCTGAGTTCGAAACAACGTTCTGCATTCTGACAAGCAATGCGGGGATGACGAAAGCCATGCCAACGGGACCCGTCCGGCCTGAGCTTATGCCAATCATACAGGAAAAAGTCGTGAAGGAGGGCACCGCGAGTAATTGCATAGGTATCCAAATTAACTTTCTTTTCAAGGCGTATGGACCAGTTATAGGCTATCTGGGCAACTCGGAGCGAGTGTTCAAGAGTAGTAAAGGGCCGATGATGGGTAAATAAGGCCAACTGCAGATACTCTTCGTGGTTTAAAATGTCCTCGACATGCTCGGATAAATTCAATGATTTCACCTTCCTAGTCAAGTGAGTGAGAGTCGTTTTCCCCATCGGGATTATAGAATTTCTTACGCTGTTGTTTCAAAAAGTGCTCCAGGGCCTCTTGCTTGGCATACAGTAAAGTCATTTTTTCATGGACAGTATGACGCATTTTAGGATAGGTATGCAGGAGTCGGTAAAATGGGGAACAAGCTATATAGAACGTTGGAAGTTCCAAACGCTCATATCGTTCTTGGAATACAGACACAAAGTGTTCCAAGCGACGAAGCAATAGAGTAGAGTGAATAAGATCCCAGATGACATAGGCTGTCAGGATGACAGCAAAAACAGCACGGAGGGGAGAGGGTATTAACTGCATTTGGACTTGAACCGCAGGGTTGATGATTTGATAAAATAAAAGACCTAAGACGCCCCAGAGCAAGCTGAAGGGAAGCGCTATCCGTCCGTGGAGATTAAAGGAAACAGAGTGATAGTCCCAAAGTTGCAGATGAAAGAAACGTTCGAAATACCAACCGGCGAAATACTCTAGCAAGGTACTCAAAAAGACAAACCAAGCAAATTGCCATAGCCAATTGACGTTACCTAAGAGACCGGAAGTCCATATTACCATTATTGAAAAAAATCCATAAATCGGAAGAAAAGGACCGGCAAGAAATCCCGGGTTCACCAGTCTGCGTTGGGTAATGGAGCGGTAAAGGGTTTCCATAACCCAGCCTGCAAAAGCGTAAATTGAGAAAGTAAGGACGAAATTTATCAGCATGGTCACCCTTTCCGTACTTAATTAAAACATTATGTATGATATATAGTTTAACCGAAAAAGGCTACATTGTACATTTATACCGTTGTGCACAAGCATATATTTCCTTAATGCTTTTTAATTCTATCCCTATTTTTAGTATTCTATGAACGATATTAAGATACTTGGAATCAGTTGCGGATTTATGAATATCCGAAAAGATTTTTGTGCTTGCAGTCGGATGATTAATGATAATTTAAATGCAAGATGTCCTCCATAAGATGATCCATTCCTTTGGCAGGACTAGGGATCTTCACGCCGATAGTTTCCGAGAAAGCCATTACAAAGGCGATTGATAAGAGAATCAAAAATACTATTAATTCTCGCCAATGTTTCTTCCTAATCAGACTTGGGACCTCAAAGAGGATAACTCCTATGAAAACACATACTAACAAAAATATCATCTGGATTAGTTCCTTTCGTTTCTTTGGGGTAATTTTCGCAGCTTAGCTACAATTAAGGATATCAAAGGTATGGCTATATAAATATGCATACTTAAGAGGGGAGTAATATACATCGTTGAATAGCTAAATTGCATTCTGGAATCATAGGATATGAGAGATAAAAATATACCTATGATGCCAATAGGGATAACTACCGGCAGGTATGATTGCAACTTTGTGATTTGAGCTACGCTCAAAACAGCAGCATAATAAAAAACACTGGTAATAATAAACAGTAAAAGTATTTGGGCCATTGAGACTAAAACTTCTAACCGAGAAATAATTTTTCCAATATTGATTAAGCTTACTGCTAGTAAAGAAGGGGATGTTACTATTTCACTAAGGGGTCCCAGTGCAGCTATGTTGCGTATCGTACCAGTTAGCAGTATCAATCCGCCACCAATAATTCCTAATAGAACGGACCTTCTTGCTTGTTTGGGCTTGTTCATATAAGGAATCACCATTAAAAAGGCTAGTACTTCGCATACCGAAATATGCATTATTATATTAGTGCTTTGAATAAAATCCTCTAGCGGAACTTCAAAAACGGGTAAGAAATTAGTAAACTCCATGTTTTTCAGCAAGAGGGCAAAGGTTAAGAGGATAATTATCCCCGGAAGAAAGACGAAAATTACACACAATCTGGCGATAACCTCGATCCCTTTGCGTACCGCCCAAGCGCAGATGAAAGCAAACATGGTCATAATTACGATGATCGGAGTTTCAGGCATAATAAACGTCAGCACAAAATCACCGATAAACCAAAAATATCCGGATAATGAAATTATAAAGAAATAGATATATTGCAAGGAAACCAACTTACCAAAGTAGGGTCCGTAAATAAGATCATTGATTTCAATGATGTTTTTGCCCGGAAATTTGTTTGCAAGTGCAATGTAAATCAGTACTATAAATACTCCAATGATAAAGGCTGCTATCAAAGCTAGCCAGGTATCATGTTTGGAAATTGAATAGGCAAGCGATGATGGGTAGAGCCCGCCCTGTATAAAACAGCTTATCAAAAACATCAATTGGGAACTAGATATTTCTCCTCTTTCAAGTCTCATCTAAAGTTCTTACTCCTTTTCTGGTGGTGCGGCAGGTGATCCCAAGTTACCGGATCTGCGTAATTTAGCCTCAACAAGGATTTCTACTTCAAGATTGGGAAAAATTTTATCCCAGTCGTCTTTTATCTCCTGCCACTCTTTGGGGTGTTTCTTATGTAGAATATCTCCAAAGCCGAAGACATCTGCATTAAGTTTTTTGGCCTTGCTTAGTGCAGATTCTATTTCATCTTTTATAGCCTCATTTTTTTTCTCTTCTAATGCTGCAACCGCGTCAGGGGATACTAAACTTGCTGTACAGGATTGATCGCCAATATTCCCCTCTTCTTTAACATCGATTTTTATGTAGGGCTTGTGATCGATTATTTCTGAGGTGATTTTACTTTTGGCATTTATGATTTCTAAACTAACTCTACCTTCTTGGTCTGGAGATTCAATATCAATAATGCCACTCTTTATTTCATTAATGACCCATAACAGGCCTCGAGTCTCCTCTTTGTTCATTTGACCAATTAATTTATCTCGTTTAAAAACTGCTGTGCCCGAAACAGCCAATTCCGTATTATCTGCTTTTCCTTGAACACTAATGATTGGAGCAATCGACGCAGTCGTCGGACTCATTAAGCGAGTAACAAACTGATTTAGACGAATAACAATTGTCTGTGAGTTTGCAGCTTGTGAGTCCATTAATTCTGAAATACCCACCGAAGGAATTTTTTCTAGGTGTGACTTTACACTTAAGATATCACTTGACTTATCTTCTGCGACCAACATTAATACCTCTAAACGGGTTTCCTGGTCTCTAAGAAGGAAATCAAGGCATTCTTGAATTCCCTGTTTGGCAAGAGATTGACCAAAGATGATGATTTGATTATGTGGAAAATACAATTTACGGCTTGTTCTATGCGTAAAGCCTCTAATTGTTGAAAACATGCTCTCTCCTGAGTTCTTGACATTCCAATAAGCACCGGCACTACTGCTGCTGCCGCCTCCAGCGCCGCCTTCCTCAGGAGAGCTCGATTTGAGCTCGGAGGTTTTTATTATTTGCGCTGTAATTTCTAATTTATCACTGTCCATGGCTTTGTCTATGCCCACTCCCATGACAATTCCTAAAACAGGCAATTCACGACGATTCCAACAACCTGTTGTGCCTAGAGTGAGAATTATAATTATTAGCGGTGTGACGATAATCTTGATAAGCCCTTTCATAAATAACCTCTATCTAAAAGAATTATTTTGACTGAGTATCTTCTTCTAAGGGAGGACTGGGTTTCAAACGGAATTCCTGACGTTTAAGATCATGCCAACCGATCGTTCTAGGACGGGTTATCATTGCCCATAGTGGTGCTCTTATAAAGGAATCTTTTAAATCACTCACACTAAGGGGAGCGAGAGGGGACAAATAAGGAGTACCAAAGGATCTTAAGGAAGCTAAATGAATCAAGAGACCTATAAGACCAATCATAATTCCGAAGCCTCCTAAAAAACCAGCTAAGACAACAAAGAATATACGCAATATTCCTCCGGAATCCGTTTGGGCTGGAACCACAAAACTTGCTACGGCAGTCAGGGCAACTACAATTACCATAGGTGCTCCAATTAGTCCTGCGGTCACAGCGGATTGTCCAATAACCAAAGCCCCTACAATGCTTACTGCTTGGCCAACAGGCCTTGGTAATCTTACACCAGCCTCTCTTAAGATCTCAAAAACGACGCCCATACCCATGGCTTCTACCAATGCTGGGAAAGGTACTCCTTCCTGCGCTGCCGCCATACTAAACAACAGTGCGGTAGGAATCAATTCTTGATGAAAAGTTGTTAAGGCTACATAAGTTGCAGGGGCCAAGATACTAATTGCGTAAGCTAAATATCTAATCATTCGTATAAAGCTTACAAAATAAGGCCTGGAATAATAATCATCAGAGCACTGAAAGCTTTCAATCAGAAGCATTGGAATTGTGAGGGTAAATGGACTGCCATCTGTTAGAATGGCTGCGCGCCCCTCCAGGATTTTGGCAGCTGCTGAATCGGGCTTTTCTGTATTTGCCACGGTAGAAAATATGGAAAAAGGGGCATCTTCAATAAATTGTTCTATGTAACCGGACTCCAAAATTGAGTCGGTTTTGATATCATTTAACCTTCGTTTAATTTCCTCAATGAGCAAGGGATTAGCGAGGCCTTTTATATAGGCAATATTAACACTTGTTTTAGTACGCTGACCGATTTTTATGGATTCTATTGTCAAATCCGAATTCTTAATTTTACGCCTTAATAAGGTAGTATTTGTCAGTAAGTTTTCTGTAAAGCCTTCGCGCGGTCCCCGGACAACAGATTCGGTTTTAGGTTCATCGACACTGCGGGACTTCCAGTCCGCGGTCATGATCATTAAAGCCTCGTGACAATTATTGACCAACAGAATAGTCGAACCTGATAGGCAGCTATCGACTATTTCATCGATATTAGCAGATTTACTGACTTCTCCCACCGAAAGCATAGTTGTTCTAATCATCTCGATATCGTCAAGTTTTGGTGCTGAATCACTTGAAAGACGTGATTCAAACATTAAAGGCTTTAGGATACTCTCATTAATAATCGTCGGATCTGTCATTCCACTTAGATATATTAAGGACGCACTGACTTGCCGTTGCCTGTCAAAAGAGAATTCTCGTATTACAACATCATAATTGTTTCCTATAACGCCTTTGATAAGGTCCAGGTTCGTTTTAAGGCTTTGAGAAAGGTTAGCGGGGGTATTTTGATCATCTTGTGAAGGTTCTTGTTTATTACGTTCAAGGGCATTTTGGCTTAGTAACATTAGAAACTTTGATTTTTTAATTAGATAATGAAGCACTACCCCATCCCTTTCCTTTCCAATAGTCTTCTTGTTAATATCACCAATGTAGGCTGAAGTTATTTACTATTTAATGAAGAAAGGTAATTGCTTAAAAAATAATAAGAAAAGCACATGGAAAAATGGACATGGCTCAACCGTATTAGAAAGGGAAGGGTTGAATTTTAACGGTTCTTTATTTGTTTAAATATTTAGAAAATTTAAAGGATTTAGGATTAAAGCGTCGAATATCTTTCAGATGGTTGCCGCCTTTACGTTTTTACTTAAGTATTGCCTAAGAGAGAATGCCACAGATGATAATGAATGTATACTGCCAGAAATGGACTTTTTTTCACACGTGAATTTCACACAGTTGATTTAAGAAAATCAACATTGTTCCCTGGCAGTCATGAATGCATTACGAGAGTTTTAGGAAAGGATGGTGAAGTCATTTCAGAAGAAGCAAATAGTCTGCTAAGAATTGCGAAAATCTTAAGGTTTATTAGGTAGAATCGGTAGCTGTTGGATTTGTAGGCTGCCAAGAGTGTTTAAGAGGTTTGGCTAAATGGTATCCAGATATCGCCACAGAATCAGGAATGCCCTCGATTACTTGATTCTAATACTTAAAAAGTATTAAGGGGTTGGTTTAATATGAAACAATATAAAATACTGACTATCAATTTCGGATCGACCTCAAGTAAACTGGCCTACTATGTCAACGAAGAATGCAAATTGAAAACGTCGCTTGACCATTCGGTACAAGAACTGTCGGTGTTTGGTGATGTATTGGAACAAGATGGTTACCGCCGCGCTGCAATTGAAAAATTTCTCAAGGACAATGGTTTGAATTTTACTGAGCTCAATGTAGTTGCTGCTCGTGGCGGGCACACCAAGCCTCTGGAAGGGGGAGTATATAAAATCGACGAAAACATGTTGGAACAACAGGCCTCAGGTTTGTATGGGAGACATGCTTGCGATGTCGGCAGCAAAATTGCTTACAAGATGGCGGAAGGAACTAATGTTCTTCCGGTGGTAGTTGATCCGCCTGTAACGGATGAATTTATTGAAGAAGCACGTTTGTCCGGACATCCGGAGCTACCGCGTGAGAGTCGGTTTCATGCCTTGAACCATCGGGCGACAGGCAAGCGTTTTGCCCATGATACCGGTAAAAAATATGAGGATTTAAATCTCATTGTTGCTCATATGGGCGGTGGCATTACAGTTGCAGCACATCGCAAGGGTAAAATGATTGATGCCACAAATGGCATTGATGGTGATGGTCCATTTTCTACTAATCGGACAGGCGGTCTGCCGGTAGGCTCTTTGGTCAATTTGTGTTTTTCGGGAGAATACAGCCATAAAGAAATTAAAAAAATGCTCAATGGAGAAGGTGGTTTAACCGCTTACCTTAGGGAGAATGATGTGCGGACGGTTGAAGAGAAAGCGGCTGAAGACAGTTATTTCGCTCTGTGCTTGGAAGGAATGATCTATCAGACCTGCAAGGAAATAGCGGCCATGGGGGCTGTACTGGAAGGTAATGTCGATGCCGTTATTATTACTGGGGGGATTGCCAATTCGAAAAAAATTACGGCGAGGATGAAAGAGAGAATTGGGTTTGTAGCACCAGTTATCTTTTACCCCGGTGAGAATGAAATGGATGCCTTAGCTCTTGGGGCACTGGAAGTTCTTAAAGGTAATGAGCCACTTAAAACTGTATCAGTATAGGAGGAGGAAAGATGGGGTTTACTGATTTTAGTGAGATTTTAAAATGGCTTAAAGCTAACAATATTTCCAAAAAAGCTGCGGTAGCGGCAGCTCATGACTTAGATGCACTGTCCTCTGTTGTTGCTGCCAAGCGTGAAGGAATTCTTGAGTCCATCCTGGTTGGGGATGGAGAAAGGATACGAAATTTTTTAGCCGAACTTGGGGAAGACGCAACTGCTTGGGAAATCATTGAAGAAAAGGATGATGCCAAGGCTGCCCGGATAGTCACTCACCTTGTTGCCGATAAAAAAGCAGATATGCCAATGAAAGGTTTATTGCAGACAGCTACCTTTATGAAAGCGGTTCTAAATAAAAATATGGGGATGATTAGTGATAAGGCAATCATTAGTCAATCAACTATCTTCCATTATAGACAAGAAAATCGACTGATGTTGATCACTGACTGTGCCATTAATGTAGCTCCTGATTACAGTATGAAAGTACAGATTGTTCAAAATGCCGTAAAGTTGTGTCATCAGTTGGAAATTGAAAAACCGAAAGTTGCAATTGTGGCGCCGCTTGAACAAGTTAATCCGAATATACAGTCCACTGTTGATGCAGCTATGTTGACAATTGCCAATATGCGCGGGCAGATTAAAGGCTGTTTTGTGGACGGACCGTTAGGTTTTGACAATGCTGTTTCTCTTGAAGCAGTACAGCATAAAGGGATAAAAAGCGAAGTTGCCGGACGTGCGGATGTATTAGTCATGCCCGATTTGGCAGCAGGCAATATATTAGATAAATCACTGAGATATTTTTCTGGATATACAGCAGCGGGGGTAGTGTCTGGTGCCAACGTGCCACTGATATTTACCTCCAGAACTGATACAGCGGAAAATAAGCTTAATTCTATTGTAGTTTCAGTACTTCAAGCGTTGAAAATGGATGTAGTATAGGCATTGATTTTGAATATATTCCGTTTGAAGGAATAACAAGGAAGGGGATGTAACGAAACTTGTTTACCAGTTTATTACATCCCCGCTCTATTTGTAATCGCCTTATATATTAGAGGACTGTTCACCACTTCAAAGGTGTACAGTCCTCTATTTTGGGATAACGCACCACCAGTTTAAAAAAATCTCAAGTTTCGTTACGGCCCCCTCGAACGTGGATAAAAGAACGTCCACTATCTGAGAAAGGGAAAAGCGGCCAATAAACAGACAACTTCAGAAAGCTCAATTATTGCTCCGTAAAGGTCACCGGTTAATCCACCTAATAGGGAGGAAATCCTGGCAGCCCAAAGGGTTACAGCAAGGACACAGACTCCAAAAGCGATAAGGCCGGCAAATGAGGCTAGATAAAAGGAGGCTCCTAGAACTAACCCCCCACTGAAAAGAAACTGAAGCCAGTGGGTTGTCTCATGGATGCCTTTTCCCAGTCCTTGGGGGCGGGCATAAGGAAACCCGACCATCCCAATCTGAAATACCCAACGTGAGAGCATGGGCATAACCAGGAGGATGGGAAACTGAGAGGGGGTCAGGCTGGCGAGCAAGGAGAATTTCAGGAGCAGTAAGCCAAAGAGAGCCATACAGGCATGAGCCCCAATCCTGCTGTCCTTCATGATCTCCAGAATGCGTTCAGGACTACGGGCGGACAATAAACCATCCATACTATCCATGAACCCATCGAGATGGAGCCCTCCTGTAAGCATTAACTCCGCAACCAACAAGAGCGCACCCAGAACCAAGGGGGGGAGGAAAAGAGTTAACCCTTTCGCCAGAAGCCAGAGAATTAGCCCAATGACAAGTCCGACCAAGGGATAATAACGATAACTACGTGAAAATTCTTCAGAGGTAATTTCAACTTTAGGTGCAGGTAAAGGGAGTCGAGTCAAAAAGGTAAGTGCAATTAGAAATCCACGCAAATTAATCACTCCTTGAGCAGGGAAGCAAGCAACTTTTTGCCGGAGTGTTTAATCTCCATGGGGATACCTGCCACGACTACATATACTTCATCAGCACTTGAAGCTAGAATTTGGTTGCTTCGTCCGGCTAAATCTCGGTAAGCTCGGGCTAAAGGATTTTCAGGTACAATTCCTTGGCCGACTTCGTTGGAGACAAAGATGACTCGCGGTTTGATTTCTTGAGCTAGATGGGCAACGTTCTTCACCACATCCAAGATCTGAGGTTCAAGCAAGTTATTGAAGGCATTATGGCCGTCTTCCGGGTCTATCGAGAATTCTTCCCCGCCAGGGCAGGAAGGGGTCGCGGGTTGTGATTGTCCTGCCAAGAGCAGATTAGTAAGCCAAAGGGTGACACAATCAAGGAGAATGACCCCATCTTCATCTTTAAGTTGAAGCAAAGTTTCACGGATATTCCTAGGTTCTTCGATTAGTCGCCAATGGGGTGGACGTTGTAGTTGGTGCTTTTTGACGCGGAGGGCCATTTCTTCGTCCCAAATCTGAGCGGTTGCAATGTAAATAACCGGACGCTTGGCCTGAGCGGCAAGAAGTTCTGCAAAGGAGCTTTTGCCGCTTCGAGCACCACCTGTAATTAGTGTAAATTGAGACATAGCATTCATCGACTCCCATGTTTTGTGATTAAGACAAGAATAGGACCTGAATAAGGCTTGGTATTCCTATATTCATTGATCACTTAGATTGATTTTTCACTGACTCCGGCATCAGCGAAAGTGGCCATTTCCTCAAGAATATGAAGAGCGGCTTCAACTAAGTAAAAAGTTAAGGTAGCACCTGTTCCTTCTCCCAGTCTCATATTTAAGTTAAGTACAGGATCCAGACCCAGGCCTGCTAAAGCATTGCGATGGCCTATTTCGACGGAGCCATGAGAGGGAATCATATAGGCAATGCTTTTCGGGGCAAGTTTGGCGGCAATAAGTGCGCCGGCAGTCGAAATGAACCCGTCTACCACTATCGGAACTTGGTTGGCAGCTGCCTGAAGGATTGAACCGGCAATGGCTGCGATTTCCAAGCCCCCAACTTTTGCCAGTACATCGAGGGCGTCCGTTGTATTCGGCTGATTGACCTCAATAGCTTTTTCAATAGCTCGGCGTTTTCGGATGACTCCCGCGTCATCAATTCCGGTTCCACGTCCGACGACATCTTCAATGGAGGAATTTGTGAAGAGGGCGACGATGGCTGAACTTGGAGTGGTATTACCAATTCCCAGCTCACCTGTGGCAAAGAGGTTATATCCTTCACGTATCTTTTTCTCGGCGACTTCCGCTCCAACGAGAAGAGCCTGGAGAGCTTCATGTCGGGACATTGCAGGACCTTTAGACATGTTCTGAGTTCCGTTGGCCACTCGCTGATGAATAATGTTTCCATCTATGGGGAAGGCAATACCAACATCCGTTAAAAAAACCTCTGCCCTCGCTTGGCGAGCAAGGACATTGATAGCGGCACCGCCATTCATAATATTGTAGGCCATTTGAGGAGTTACTTCCTGGGGAAAGGCACTTACCCCTTCTTCGACAACGCCATGATCCCCTGCCATTAGGAGGACGGCTTTCTTCTGAATTTTAGGGTTGGAGGTTCGCTGGATGCCGCCAAGTTGTTTGGCTAAATGTTCTAATTGGCCCAGGCTTCCCTGAGGCTTTGTAAGTGAATCTAAGCGCACTTGAATTTGGGCCATAGCTTCTTCGTCGAGATCTAAGATGGTTGAAGTGAGTTCTTGTAATCGAGCATAGAGTTGATCTTCCGTTAAGTTTTTCATGTAATTTCCTCCTCTAATAATATCGTATTTTGTAAAATAGAAAAGTCCCGACCACAAAAAAATCTGTGGTCGGGACTTTACCGTCATCACCGCCGCTTTCCACACTATGGAAAGACGTAACATCTTAGGCAGGTCTCCTGGCTATCGAATCATTGCTTAACTCGTTACCTTCCCAGCTAAACCAGTGGTTGACGAAGCTCATCGAGTACAGTGGTGGGTCCGCGTCGGTTTTGTACCGAACTTCCCTATTCTCCCCAAAGGGGCACCTAAAATGGAAATATTTTTTCTTTTAGAATAGCACAACTTTTTTTTAATCTCAAGGAAAATTTATGAGAATTTGCGAGAATTATGGGTAGACATTTTTACAAGCGTGTTTCCTTCGTATATAATGGTAGGTATTAGTAAGTTGATATTATTAGCAATTGCATAGAGGAATATGAATAGGAGGAACAAGTGTGTTTGAGAGCGATATACTGGTAGCCGGAGCGGATCCTGGATTCGGTGCGATAAAACTGGACACAGGAGAAACGAAGGTATTATTTCCTGCTGTGATTTGTAAAGGAAATGAACGGATTTTTTCTACCTTAGGAAATACCCTAATTAGTAAAGGGTCAGACTTACAAACACAAATAGCATCACTGGACGTTATCGTTAAAAATAATTCCACAGATGTGGCAAAGCATTATTTTATGGGGAGTTTAGCTGAGAGTCTAAATCCAAACGAAGCGCACTATTGTTGGGATGAAGATAAATCCTCGGATGAAGAAGCTACCGCATTACTGGTAGTCGCTTTAGCTCTTGCACAAAAGAGCCCCAAAGCGAATGTATATTTGGGTACCGGAGTTCCGGTTAAATATTATGCCAGCTTAAAGGACAAGTATGAGGCCGAGTTAAAGGGATCTTTTTCCGTTGAGTTTCGTTCCGGCCCTATGAAGGGAACGACCCGTCAGCTAAATATACTGCGGTCTCGTGTACTTCCGCAAAGTTATGGTGTTTTTATCAAGGAAACCCTTAACGAATATGGAATTCCCACAAGCGCTAAGTTATTTAGCGGGTATGTGGTGGTCATAGATCCTGGCTTTAGGACAACAGATATTGCTACCTTTTACGATGGCGTCATGCTCGACCCTCCCAACTCATTCAGTATCGAAAAAGGGTTGAAATGGGCTTACATTGGAGTAGCTGAAAAGTTGAAAGACTTGACAAGTGATCATGCTAATCCGATTGAAACGGATGATAAAGAACTGGATAAAATTTTCAGGGTTAATGGCGGGCTGTATCCTTGGAATAATGGGACAATTAACCTAAATCCGATTATGAAGAGTATGCTCACACAGTTAGGAACTGACATCACACGCGAAGTGAAAAAGGCTTTAAAACCAATGCTCGGTAAATTGCATACGGTTATTGTTGCAGGAAAAGTTGGGGAAATGGTTTATGAATATATTCAAATGGAGAATAAAATGCTGATTGAAGACCCTCAGTTTGGGAATGCCACGGGATTTCGGATCATGGCTGCCACTTTGGTCAACAATATTACTAAGCAATCGGACCACTCAGCATGATGTCTTCTCAGCCCTTATTTATTCCGCTGTATTTTGATGAATCTGAAGCGGATCTTTGGTTAGCTTTACAACAAATTGAGCCGGAAAAGAGAACTTCCTTTATTAAAGAGACTTTGAAACAGGTATTAATAGAGACTAACAGGGAAGTTCTTTTTAGGAATCCGATTCATAAAGCGGCAGAAGATGTACTGGAGATCAGTGATGATGGTTATCAAAATGAGGAAACTCATGCAGAAGAGCTGGAGAAAGAAGTAGAGAATGAGGCGGAACAATCGGGTCCGTTTACCTTAGAAGATTTGTTCATTCAAACAGATGACCCTCATTCAGACGAGAAAGACGAGAAACCGGATATTATGATTTCGCGCGAAGAGGTTACTTCAATTTCCGGCTACGAGTATATGTTGAAACATATTATTGGAACGGAAGAGGATGAAACTGTTTTAAAGATTTTAAGAGGGGAATAAAAAACCTTTGATATAACTGATAAAAGTGATGTATAATTATTTCTTAGCATAAGTACAAATAACAATATATAGATAAGATAATGAATCAGGTTTTCAGATATTAAAAGGAGGAGAAAAATCATAGACGGTCTGCTCTGGAGTAGCATAATGGTTTTAATTGCATTTTTGTTGGTTGGGTTAAATGGCATTTTTGTAGCTGCAGAATTTGCCATGGTTAAAGTACGTAAGACGCGTTTGGCGGAACTCGCCGAGAATGGTTCGCGTAGGGCACAAAGCGCACTTGAGGTTACCTCGCAACTTGATGCTTATCTCTCAGCCTGTCAGCTTGGAATTACGCTCTCTTCATTAGGTTTAGGTTGGATTGGTGAACCGGCGATTGCGGCTTTAATCGAACCGTTGTTTGAAGGAATTGCTGGTTGGAATACAATCTATACTCATAGCATCTCGATAGCAATAGCCTTTTCAATCATTTCACTATTACACATTGTATTAGGTGAGCTTGTCCCGAAATCATTGGCAATTCAAAAGGCAGAAAGTACAGCCCTTGCTACAGCTGGCTTTTTGAAAAACTTTTACTGGGTCTGTTATCCAGTTATTAGATCCCTTAATGCCTTAGCTAACCTTGTGTTGCGTATTTGGGGAATAGAACCAGCCAACGAAGCTGATTTATCACATAGTGAAGAAGAATTACGAATGCTAGTCGATGCTAGTCAAAAGCATGGATATTTAGATAAGTTAGAAGGTAAGCTTTTAGATAATGTGTTTGAGTTTTCTGATCGGATCGCTAGTGAGGTTATGATTCCTCGCCAAGATATGGTGTGCATTTTTATTCAGGACACGTTTGAGGAGATTCTCGAAGTAGTTAAGGAGCATGGACATACGCGTTATCTGCTGTGTGATGATGATAAAGATCACGTACTCGGTTTAGTCCATATGCGAGACATCATTCGACTGCAGGAACAGGCAGGTTCGAAGGATATTGCTCAAATTAAGCGAGATATCTTGGCTGTTCCTGAGGGTATGCCCATTTCTCATCTTGTCCAAAGAATGCGAAGTCAACGAACTCACATGGCTGTTGTGGTGGATGAATTCGGCGGATCAGCTGGACTGGTAACTCTCGAGGATATGTTGGAAGAATTAGTGGGAGAAATCTATGATGAGTTCGAGTTAGAACAACCGCCTATCCAAAAACTGGCCGAGAACGAATATGTGCTTAATGGGCGGGTCCTGATGGAAGAGGTTTCCGAAATGCTGGACATTCAGTTAGAGGAAGAAACTGTTTCAACCATCGGTGGATATGTTTTTTCTAGGCTAGGTCGAAAGCCTGCCAAAGGGGATGTCGTATATTTTGATGGTTTCCATTTTGAAGTAATGGAAGTCTTAGGGTTTAGAATTACCAAGGTTATGGTTAAAAGAACGATAAAAGAAACTAAAAATAACGAAGTAACAAATATCCATGAAGCTATTTAATATACCGATATTAGGCCCCGCTATTGCGTTAAGTATGTATAATAGTCAGCTAATATAAGTAAAATAGCTGAAAGAAAACCATGTTGTGTTTGAAAATTAAAGGAGGACAAAATATCATAGACGGACTGCTTTGGAGTATCATAATGATCTTAATGGCATTCTTGTTGGTTGGGCTGAATGGACTATTTGTGGCTGCTGAATTTTCCTTAGTCAAAGTACGTAAGACGCGTTTGGCAGAACTTGCGGAGAATGGTTCTCCGCGTGCACAAACTGCCCTACAAGTAGCTTCTGAACTTGATACTTACCTTTCTGCTTGTCAGCTGGGGATTACGCTCTCCTCCTTGGGGTTAGGTTGGATAGGTGAACCGGCGATTGCGGCCTTAATCGAACCTTTGTTTGCTGGAGTAGCTGGTTGGAACTCCATCTACACTCATACCATTTCAATAGCAATAGCTTTTTCGATCATCTCGTTATTACACATTGTCTTGGGTGAGCTTGTCCCTAAATCTTTAGCAATTCAGAAAGCGGAAAGTACAGCCCTTGCTACAGCTGGGTTTTTAAAAGGCTTTTACTGGGTCTGTTATCCGGTTATTCGATCACTTAATGGCTTAGCTAACCTTGTGTTGCTCATTTTAAAAATTGAACCAGCCAATGAGGCTGACTTATCACATAGCGAAGAAGAATTGCGAATGTTAGTCGATGCCAGTCAAAAACACGGCTATTTAGATAAATTAGAAGGTAAACTGTTAGATAACGTCTTTGAATTTTCAGATCGTAACGCTAGTGAAGTGATGGTACCACGTCAAGATATGGTGTGCATCTTCATCCAAGACACGTTTGAGGAGATTATCGGGACGATCAATAAATATGGACATACCCGTTATGTGCTGTGTGATGATGATAAGGACCATGTTCTGGGATTGGTTCATATGCGGGATATTATTCGGTTGCAAGAACAGTCGGGAACCAAAGATATTACTCAAGTTAAGCGGGATATTCTTGCCGTTCCAGAGGGGATGCCAATTTCGCATCTTGTCCAAAGAATGAGAAGTCAACGAAGTCATATGGCTGTTGTGGTGGATGAATTCGGTGGATCTGCTGGATTGGTGACCCTTGAAGACATGCTGGAAGAATTAGTCGGAGAAATCTATGATGAATTTGAGTTAGAACAACCGCCCATTCAGAAAATAACTGATAATGAATATCTTCTGAATGGACGTGTCTTGATGGAAGAAGTCTCAGAAATGCTGGATATTCAATTAGAGGAAGAAACCGTCTCTACAATTGGGGGATATATCTTTTCGAGGTTAGGACGAAAGCCTGTCAAAGGGGATATCATTTACTTTGAGAGTATTCAGTTTGAAGTTGTTGAGGTTATTGGGTTTAGAATTACCAAAATTAAGATTCTAAAAAAGCCTCAGGAAATTGAAAGTAACAAAGAGGCGAAAGAACATTAATCCAGCCTACCTGTTGCTTATTTTAGTGTGTGAGAGTTTGTAGCAATTAGACTAGTTTACAGACTTAAATCTAGAAAGGCCTGCAAAACAATCTTT
The DNA here is from genome assembly GCF_020595055.1 of Desulfosporosinus shakirovi. Lineage (GTDB taxonomy): Bacteria > Bacillota > Desulfitobacteriia > Desulfitobacteriales > Desulfitobacteriaceae > Desulfosporosinus > Desulfosporosinus shakirovi. Next base: position 123,039 of record NZ_JAJDOO010000004.1, read on the forward strand.
TCCAGGCCTATAGATTTTAAAATAATTTGTATAACTTCTCAAGAAAAACGGATTTTGTTTTCCCGCAACCAGAAATTGGTTTGAATCAGATAAGCAAAGAGCTGTGGAATGTCCATTAATTGCCCAAACCAAGGACGACCCGAAGGAATAGTATCAGAGAGCTTCATTAAATCCTTAAGAGCAGGGAGATTTAAAAAGGGAAGAATCGGGGAGGTGCTGTCTTCGATGATTTCTTGCAACCAGGTACGAACAGCTAATAGGTAACTGGGGTGATGTGTTTTGGGGTAAGGGCTTTTACGACGCCAAAGCACATCTTCGGGTAGGACCCCGGTAAGAGCATGTCGGAGGAGTCCTTTTTCTCTGCCTTCCAGTGCTTTCATCTCCCATGGGATGTTCCAGGCATATTCAACAAGACGATGATCGCAGAAGGGAACGCGCACCTCTAACCCAGCAGCCATGGTCATGCGATCTTTGCGATCGAGGAGTGTAGGCATGAAACGGGTTATCGTTAAATAAGTGATCTCTCGGATACGGGCTTCGCGTTGAAGATTCTTCTTGACAGTTCGACTGTCTTGATGGGCAGAAGAAGAACCTGGCAGTTGGGGAATTTCGGCAAGAGCTTCTTCATAACGTGTTTTTAAATAGTCATCGGGGTGCAGACGTTCAATAAGGTCCGGTGATAGAACTTGTAAACGATTTTCCACATGAAGGGCCCAGGGAAAGGTTTGAGCATCCAGTGACTCTTGACGATGAAACCACGGATATCCTCCAAACACTTCATCGGCACATTCTCCGGATAACCCTACGGTGATCTTCTTTTTGATCTCTCGGGAAAAGAGTAATAATGAAGCATCTACATCCGCCATTCCCGGAAAATCGCGGGCTAGTGCAGCATCTTTGAGTGCCTGGACAAGTTCAGGGATATGAAAGGAACAGTTTGTGTGTTGGGTGCCGAAGGTCTGAGACATTCGTTCAATCCAAGGTCCATCCGCGCCGGGTTGGAAAGCATTAGGAAGAAAATACTTATCATTCTCAGCATAGTCTACAGAGAAGGTCGGCAGAGGCCCTTTATTGTTTTGCGCTTGGGACTCCGCGGCGATTGCCGTGATTGCACTTGAATCTAATCCCCCGGAGAGCAGAGTGCCAATGGGGACATCTGAAACCAACTGACGTTTTACCGTATCCAGAAAAAGGTCACGAATCTTTGCGGTGGTTGTCTTTAAGTCGTCTTCATGAACGTTATTAGGTAAGGCCCAATATCTGCGAATGTGCAGTCCGTTTTTAGAGTATAACAGAACATGACCTGGTTTTAATTCGGAAATGCCCTCGAAAACACCTACTCCGGGACTGCGGGCCGGGCCGACGAGGAAAATTTCGGATAAACCTTCTTTTCCGATGATGGGGGAAATGTCAGGATGCCTCAATAAAGCTTTTATTTCGGAAGCGAAAACGAGGGAACCGGTCTGCTCACGATAAAAGAGCGGTTTAACCCCTAAACGGTCACGTGCAATAAACAACTGTTCCTCTTTACTGTCCCAAATTCCAAAAGCAAAAATTCCATTTAAGCGCTCTACGCATGAGGGTCCCCACTCTAAGTAGGATAGAAGTACTGCTTCAGTATCAGAATGTCCCTCGAAAGAATAACCACGGCTTATAAGTTCTTGGCGGATATCTTGTGTGTTATAGAGTTCGCCATTATAGATGAGGGTAAACGTATATTCACCACGCTGACGAATCATGGGTTGACGACCGCCTTGGGGATCAACCACTATTAGTCGTCTATGTCCGAAAGCAACACGTGGGGAAAGCCAATATCCTTCTGCATCAGGCCCTCGGGGAATTAATGTATTTGTCATACCGATTAGAACTTCTTTTTGAAGAGTCAGATCATGCTCCCAATTTACCATGCCAACGATACCGCACATTTTGTAGGTCCTCCTTTGTTTGAAACAGATAATCATTATCAGCTACTTCTTATGCAATCTATGTTTTTAGGGTGTAAAAGGTTCCGTTTTTTTCATAATTGCTTTTAGTTTTAGGGACCCCCTAGTTATCAATGAAGATCATGCTTGATATTTATAAGACATATGCAAGTTGATGGTTAGGTTAATCAGGTGCGGTCAAGTCATGAGGATCCGGTTCTGTGGAAAAAAGGCTTTACTTCACTCTATAGTATTAGCCGAATATACTGGTGTTATCTAAAATGATTATCAATTCATTACAAGCTCTTAAAAAAGTATCACAAAGGGGGAGTGCGGTATGTATATCATAGATCGGTTTGAAGGGGATTGGGCTATTATTGAAACTGATAATCGCGCCACGTTTAATTTACCCCGCAGTGTCTTGACAGCGGATCTTAAAGAAGGGGATGTAATTCACGTCTTAGTAAGTCTTGATTCAGAAGCAACATTACAGCGTTCGAAAAATGCCAAAAGTCTGCTGGAAAACTTTTTCGATCAATAGAAGAGGAGTTTACAAAAGTGTTATTTCGCATAAAACAGTTCATCTTACCCATTATCATTTTCTTGGTGTTTGGTCTTTCCGGATGCGCTAGATCGGAAATTGCGCCTACTCAGACTGTTACTGGAACCAATGGAATATTGCAAGTTCATTTTATTGACGTAGGTCAGGCGGATTGTATTCTCATTATTTCCCCCGATGGACAGTCAATTCTTATTGATGGCGGAAATAATGATGATGGGGTAAAAGTAGTAAGTTACATAAAATCTCAGGGGGTCAAAGAACTTTCAGCTATTGTAGCAACCCATCCTCATGAGGACCATATAGGAGGATTAGATTCAGTCATTCAAAGCATACCTGCTAAAACCGTCTATATGCCAAATGTAAGCTCTAACACCAGAACATTTGAAGACTTTATGGCTGCTGTTAATATCAGTGGCGCAAAGAAAATCCAAGCAAAAGCAGGAGTGAGCTTAAATGTTCCGGATATTACAGGGATATTTCTTGCACCCAACAATAGCAGTTATGAAGAACTGAACAATTTCAGCGCAGTATTAAAAGTGACGTATGGTGAAGTATCCTTTCTTTTCGAAGGGGATGCTGAAGATATTTCTGAAGAGGAAATGCTTCAGACTAGACAAAACTTAAAAGCAACTGTGCTTAAAGTTGGCCATCATGGGAGCAAAAGCTCAACAACCAGTGAATTTTTAAAGGCTGTATCTCCGCAGTATGCCATTATTTCGGTGGGTGCTGATAATGAGTACGGTCATCCAACAACAACCGTTTTAGATAGGTTTGCCGAGGCAGGGATTGAAGTTTTTAGAACGGACCAATCAGGAACAATTGTAGCTTCGACAGATGGAGAAGCAATAAAATTTGATAAGAATGTATCAATACAAAATGCTCCAAGTACTAATTCATCCACACCAACTGAACCCGAGCCAAGTCTAACACCCTCTGCCTCCACTTCACAGGGGCTGGTGGAGTTATCGAATGTTGATTTAAAAGGAGAAGCAGTGACCTTAACTAATAGGAGTAATACAGCGGTTAATCTAACCGGGTGGAAATTAGTGAGTGAAGTTGGCAATCAAATCTATAATTTCCCCACGGATACAACCTTAACTGCAGGTGGGTCGCTTAAAGTTGTAAGCGGAGAGAAAGCACGGGCGGGAGCGGATAGTTTACTTTGGACGGAATCAAATATCTGGAACAATGACGGCGATCCTGCAGCACTCTACGATGCTCAAGGGCAACTGGCAGCTAAAAGATAGTGATTAGGTTAGGGAAGGCAATTCCATAGGCTATGAACAAATATGTAAAAATTATGATACAATACGATAAGTGGATGGCAAGTGAAAATTACAATGTTAGGAAATGTAGAAAAGGAGTGATTTTTATGAAGGTCATGGATGTTATGCAAACAAATGTCATTACCATTCAAATGGATCTGGAAATCAAGGAAATCGCCAAAATATTATATGACAATAAGATTTCCGGTGCGCCTGTAGTTGATACTGCTGGTAATTTAGTAGGGATTGTCAGTGAAGGAGACTTATTACATAAAGAAACAAATCCACAGATCCCTGGAGTGTTTGGAATTTTAGGAGCACTTATTTATTACCGCGGTGTTAAACAATATGAATCCGATTTAAAAAAATTGATTGCGGTGCAAGCCTCAGAAATCATGACTCTGAATGTGGTGGAAATCTCTAAAGAGGCCAGTATAGAAGAGGCAGCATCCTTAATGGTTAGTAAAAAGATCAAACGATTGCCCGTTATTGAGAATGGGAAGATCATTGGAATAGTAACTAGAATGGATATTATAAAAACCTTAATTGCAGATTAATAGAAGCGAAACAGGGGTAAAAAAAGGGACAGGTACGTTGTTTATTTCCAGCTAAACAACGTACCTGTCCTCATCTATTTCTATTTGCTAAATTGAGAGGTGTCCCTAATACTAACATCAAATTCTTCTTTTTTACCATTCAAGGTTACCTTTACTTCGTAAACATCATTCTCCAGGGGTATATAGCCATTGCCCCCTCCGGAACCAAGGTGGGGTCCTTTTATAAGCTCTTCAGGGGTTATTTCGTCCCACGTAACGCCAAATTTATTGCCTATGGTACTGAAGCTGTACTCCATTGGAACCGGATGCTCAGGGATTTGACCTTTGTAAGTAAGAGTTGGTTTTTTTGTATGATAACTCTCGTGATGAACCTTGTTTTCACTGTCATCAGTCCACCAATGTTCATAATAGTTTACGGTAAGCTTAGCTTCCCAGCTTGCGCTTTTACCAGTGAAGACAATCTCTTTTCCATCATTAAGATCTTTGAAGATCGCCTTACTTATCTTCATCATATAATCATTAACTACCTGATCTTTTTCTTTGAACGGATAGGCTATTAGATAGATTAACTGAAGGTTTTTTACCTTATATAACTTAGGGTAATAAGACTTGTCTTGAAGAGCAAGCGACAACTTGTCTAACAGCTCAAACTCATCAAATTTCTGTTGTCTCTCTATAAAGGAGCGGAGTGTATAAATCAAAAGTTGGTTTCCGTGAGAATCCATATAGATAGTTGGCTCGGTGTCTTCGACCTTATAATCTTCCGGATTAAGCGAGGACTCAGGCTTTAAGACAATTCCATGCATTCTAAGAGTTCGAATTACATCGTGAGCATCGAGTATCTCCTTGCCGACTGCTTCCCTTGCCTTATAACTTACGAATACAGAACTCGTAAGGATGAGAGTAACAAGGACAACAAAGAATGCAGAGGTATACTTGAGACGGATGAAGGAAGATATCTCCTTTTCCATTCTCTCCCCTCTTTCTATTCTAAGAGTGCATTTTAGAGAGAAATAGCTACATAAATCAATGCTCGATTTCATTAAAGGGAAAATGCTCTTTTCTAACCCTATCATATTATTGATATAATGCGATACCCTTGGATGAAAAAATTGTAAAGTTAAAGTTCAATTGATGAGGTAAACTAACTGGGACTCAGATATCAAGATGCCATTTTTCGACATTGTTACTAACATAAACCGATAATATCTGATATAATATTAAAAATATACAATTTTCACCGAATTAGCCTTTAAGGAGGCTCTATTGAGAGGAGGAATCTTGTGGACATTCATGAAGTGCAAAGATTGCAATCTGATTTATTAAAAATAATTGCAGAAGGATCTGGAGTAGCGGGTATCGTTGAAGCCTTAGCCAAAGTGATCGAAACTCCTGTTATTGTGACAAATGAATTTCATAAAATTCTTGCTTCCACGCATAAGGATTACCCCAGATATTCCTTCATCAGAAGTAGTAATATTGGATCTGAAAAGAGTCCTGAATTGTATCAAATTAATTTGGGAAGCAATATGAATGAGGCTTATCAATTTCCAAGTTTTATTAAAAATAAAACCCTTGGATTTTTAATTATTTTCAATGAAGGATTGGATTCTATGTCCATAAAAAGCTTGGGAGAATCTGCTTCTCTTGTCTTGGCGGTTCAGTTAGCTAAAGAAAAAGAGTTTTCGTTATCTGAGAAGAGGTATATTGATGCTTTTTTATTTGACCTTCTCTATGGCAACATAGAATCTGGGGAGGATATCATTGCCAGAGGGGAACTATGGGGATGGGATCTGAGTCGGCCACAATTTGTTTTAGTCTTTGAATTAGAGAATTACGACTATTTTTCAGGAGACAGAGATCTGCTTGAGATGCTTTTTGACAGCGTACAATCAGTGATGAATGAGTTGAGTGAAAAAACAATTTTAACAAAGAAAAAGGGAGAAGTTATTGCTATTCTCTTTAGGTCTAAGGATAGTCAGCGGGAACAAAGTGAATACACAAAGTTATTGGCTGACAAGATAAAAAGTCTCGTACAGGAAAGAATTCCCTCCAAAGTATTGCGCTTAGGAATCGGAAGGATATACAAAAATCCAAAGGACATCTTCCGCAGTTTTCAAGAAGCAAAAGTGGCCTTGGAGCTGGGAAGGTTGATGGACTCACGCTTAAGAACCCCTTTTTTTACTAAATTAGGGGTAGCAAGGATTCTTTATAATCATGACCGCCATGAGTTAGCAGAACTGTACAAAGAGACTTTAGGAGAACTCGAACGCTACGATCTTGTCAACAATTCTGATTTTATGAAAACTCTGGAAACCTTCTTAGCACATCGATGCGATTTAAAGGAGACAGCTAAAGTAAGCTATGTACATCCTAACACCCTGCGTTATCGCTTAAAGAAGATTCAAGAAATATTGGATGTAAATCTGGATGATTTTGACACGAAGCTCGATCTTATGGTTGCCTTTAAGATTAAATTCCTGAAGGCATCAGAAATTGATAAGTAACCTCGGTTTCCTTTAAGCTGCACTGGAAAAGGAGGAGAAACGATTGTTAAGTGACGTTAAGGTATTTAAGAATGTTTGTCCGCGTAACTGTTACAATACTTGTGCTATGCTTTCTTATGTAGTTGATGGTAAATTAATTAAAGTAGAGGGCGACCCGTCACATGGATACTGCCAGGGACGCCTATGTGGCAAAGGGTATGCTTATACGCGCTATGTTTATAGTCCCAAGCGGCTGCGTTATCCCCTAAAACAGTATCCAAGAGGCTCAGGAAATTGGGTGCGCATCACCTGGGAAGAGGCATTTAATCTTATCTCAGCTAAACTATTAGAGTTAAATCATCGTTATGGTTCAAATCGCTCTCTCGCTTATAACAAATGCTCAGGCAATGTGGGTATCTTGCACTATGCTACAGAAGGGATGTTTAACAGCTTTGGTTCCCATACTAAGTTAAGAGGCAACCCTTGTATGTCTGCAGGTATGGATGCAGTAGAATATAGTTCTGGAGAGGGAAGAAGTCCTGACCCTGAAGCGATGACAAACTCTAAACTAATCGTTATTTGGGGAGCCAACCCTGCTTGGACCGCTGTTCATCAACTTAACTTTATAAATCAAGCCAGAGATAAGGGAGCAGTACTTGTTGTTATTGACCCAGTCTATACTGCGACGGCTGCCACGGCAGACCATTATATCCAAGTACGGCCCGGAACAGATGGGTTGTTAGCATTAGGGATTGCTAAGGTCTTGGTTGAAGAGGGCAGGTATGATTCCTCGTTTGTTAAGGAGCATGTTGTAGGATGGGAAAGCTTTTATAAGTATCTACAAGAGAAAGTAAGTTTAGAAGAGGTGCAACGTTTAACTGGAGTTGCAGAAAATGTTCTGCAGTTACTTGCAGACCTATACAGTCAAAACGATCCGGCAACCAATTGGTGCGGTTACGGCTTACAGAGGCATCAAAATGGCGGTCAAAATGTGAGAGCAATCTACACGTTGAGTGCCTTAACGGGCAATGTAGGTAAAATAGGCGGAGACTTTTATTATTTTCATCCTAGTACAGATTTTTTTCCCATGAATTTATTAAATCTTCAGGGTCCCGATGATGGTCAAGTATCAAGAGCCCTTGATATAAATAATTATCCGTCACAGGCATTATCTCTAGTGGACCCACCTATGAAGTTTTTGTGGATTGCAGCCCGAAATCCTTTGAGTCAGGACCAAGAGGTTCAAGATTGGACGAGGTTGTTAAAAGAGCTGGAGATGGTAGTAACTGTTGATTTATTTATGACAAAAACCGCAGAAGCGTCGGATATTGTACTCCCTGCAACAAGTCATTTTGAGGACTTCGATATAAATGTGAGTTATTGGCACCACTGGTTAGCCCTTAATCAAAAGGCCATAGAACCATATTATGAAGCTAAAAGTGATTTGGAAATTGCCAAAGAATTGACTCGAAGGCTAAATGAATTACAGCCGGGTTTCTCTAATTTTCCAAGCGAACGCACCGCAGAGGAATGGATTGAGAGCGAATTTACTTCAGAAATACTAAGACTCTATGGGCTGTCGAGTTGGAGAGATCTTGAAGAAGTTCCAGCAAAACTCCAATTCGGAAATAATCCTTGGCTTGATTTAAATTTTAAAACTAACACAGGTAAATTTGAAATTTTCTCCAAGAATGCCAAAGATGACAAACTTCCAGCTTTGCCAAGGTTTTGGGCTGAAAGCAGTGATCTTTCCTTTCCTCTTCGTATGCTAACTCCGCAAAACATCACTAGCATACATTCTCAGAACTGGGCATTAGAGTGGATAGGCTCTGACAAGAGAGGGAATGTGGTAACTTTAAATCCTCAAGACGCTGTTCAGAGAAAGGTTGAGGATGGAGATCTCGTCAGGATTTATAATGCTCAGGGAAGCGTCACTCGGAAAGCGCGGCTAAATCCCGAAGTATTACAAGGAATGGTTATTATTTATCAGGGCGGCAAAGAACCCGTGAATAGCCTGCTTTCCGGTTTATCTGCCGATATGGGGAAAAAACACAGTGGGAGTGAAGGAGCGGCGCTTTATAATGCTTTTGTCGAAGTGGAAAAGATCGTGAGGAGTCAGATATGACTGAACAAATGGGTTTTTTGTTTAATGCAGAACGGTGTGTCGGGTGTAAATCCTGCGAGATGGCTTGTAAAAATGAGAACTCTACGCCAGCTAATGTCAATTGGCGCAGAGTATCATCCCTAAGCACAGGAAACAACCTCTCAATATCCTGTAATCATTGTGAAAGTCCAGAATGCTTTAGGGTTTGCCCGCAAAGAGCTTATGTTAAGCGCAGGGATGGCATAGTGATGATTAATATAAATCGTTGTGATGGGTGTATGACCTGCGTTTCTGCTTGTCCCTATAAAGCGCCTCAATTTGACTTAGAGAAACAAAAGGCTAGTAAATGTACGTTTTGCTTGCCACGCAGAGAAGTGGGTCTGCTGCCGGCATGTGTAAGCGCGTGTCATACAGGAGCTCTAAGCGTCATAAATACTGATCAGCCTCCTAAGAATACAGTACCAACTATAGAAGGTTTTCCGGATATTCGACTGACGAAACCCTCTATTCGGTTTCGACCTGTCAAAGAAAAGTTAAGGTATTGGGTATCATCTAAAGAATGATCTGGACGGTTGTAATTAAGTAAGTGTACTCCCATGTAGAGTGAACTGAATCTACATGGGGGATTTCATTATTCAGCACTCATACTATTATCTTTGTATTTACATACAAAAATAATAGGCAATATCTATACTCTTGTACAAATCCAAATGTGCAATAATAGTAATGAATGGGGGTGATTTATATGTTAGATGGCATGATGGCTCAAAAGACATTCAAACCGGTTAATGAAAAGGGTTTGGCCCTAATAGAGCTGAGAGCCTACGCATATGACGTCTTAAGGAGGACTTTTGCTTCGGAACCGTCACAAGAGTATTTAGGCTTGATGAAGGATACCATTGATCAGTTTCCCTTTTCCTCAGAAAGTGAATATATTCTCAAAGGTATAGAGGCTGTTAAAAAATCACTTGACCAGCTTGACCGAAGTGTTGGAATTAGTAAGGATGTCTCGGAAGAACTGCTTTGGGACTATACCCGCATGTTTATCGGTCCTGATCAATTAGTTGCACCCCCTTGGGAGTCGGCCTATGCCAATGAGGACAAACTCCTTTTTCAAAAGGAAACTCTGGCGGTAAGAGAGGCCTATCTAAAATATTTATTTCTCCCAGTTCAATTTCAGCAGGAAGCTGACGACCACATTGGCTTGGAGCTGGATTTTATGTATCAGCTATGTCTTATCCTTTATGAAAAAATGAAGTCCGGGGATTTGAGTTATGCAGAGGTTTTAGAGGATCAGAAAAGCTTCCTTCAACAACACCTTCTAACGTGGGTTGATCGCTTTGGCAAGGATGTTGTAAATAATTCCGCCACGGATTTCTACAAAGGAATGGCAAATATCCTGACAGGATATTTGTCATTAGATCAAAGAGCTATCGAGGAGCTCTTGGCAATCTAAAAGAGTGTGTTTTTAATTTCTATGGAGGTGAATCTTATATGGCAAATCTGGTCGACAAAGCAATTACCCATAAGCTAAGCAGAAGGTCTTTTCTTGGTTTGTCAGCAGGTGCCGTTGCGGCTGTTGCTCTTCCGGGGTGCGGGTTGCAGAAGGTTGATGCTGAAAAGGCTGCCGAGTTATCCCAAAAAGAAGGAGAATGGATCACCGCGGCATGCTGGCATAACTGCGGGGGTCGATGTCTCAACAAAGCATATGTTGTTGATGGGGTTGTCCTTCGACAGAAAACAGACGATACCCATCCGGACAGTCCGGACTTTCCTCAACAAAGAGGCTGTGCTCGGGGACGTTCACACAGAAAAATGGTTCTGGGTGCAGATCGGCTCAAATATCCCATGAAGCGTAAGAACTGGGAACCCGGGGGCGGCAAAAAAGAACTTCGGGGTAAGGACGAGTGGGTTCGTATTACTTGGGACGAAGCGTTAGATATCATGGCCAGTGAGCTTAAGCGGGTCAAAGAAAAGTACGGAAATGCTGGCTTCTTTGCGCCTGCCGGCGGTTCCGGTGGCGGAATGGAACCGCAACGCCTCCTAAATGCCTATGGTGGTTGCACAGAGCGGTGGGGGAATGTTTCCTGGGGGTCATGGCCCGATGTATATAGTACAGTCACAGGTCTTCCGAATAATGGAGCTTCCTCAGGTAATGATCGATTTAGATTGCGTGATTCAAAACTCATAATCCTCTGGGGTGCAAACCCTGCTCAATCAAGTCAAGGCCTTCCGACCTATAACTATTTACAAGCTAAGAAGGCCGGGGCGAAGTTTATTGTCATTGATCCACTTTATACAGAGTCTGCCAGAACTTTGGGAGACGAATGGATTCCGGTTCGCCCTGCAACTGACACAACCCTGCTCTTGGGAATGGCTCATCATATCATCACTAACAATTTACTCGATCAGAAATTCTTGGATAATTGCACGATTGGATTTGACGCTGATCATATGCCAGAGGGCGCAGACCCTAAAGAGAACTTTAAGGATTATGTTCTAGGAACCTACGACGGGACACCAAAGACTGCGGAATGGGCTTCAAAGATCTGTGGTGTCAGCGCAGAAATCATCCAAAAGTTTGCTCAAGAATATGCCACGACTAAACCAGCAGCTATCATTTCAGGGGGAGCACCAGCCCGTATCAATAATGGAGAACACTTACCGCATGCCATGATGACCCTCGCCTATATGACGGGGAATGTGGGAATTCCGGGCGCGGGAGTTAGTCCTAATATGCATAACTCGGCAACTAATGCGGGGCCGGCATTAGTTCAACCCGGGGGTAATGGCATCCCAAAAGTCAACAATCCCATCGCGCAAAACCGAATCAATAGCGGGGAAATGTGGGATGCGGTTCTTAATGGTCAATTCACTGAAAGCAAAGGGAAGAAGATCGATGTTAATATCCAAATGATCTGGAACTGGTTTAGTCATACCTTAAATCAGAGAGCCGGCGCGACCCGAGGAATTGAAGCTCATAAAAAAGTTGAATTTGCAGTTGCTCAAAATCTTTTTTTGACTACTGACGCTAGGTATTCTGATTTAGTATTACCGGTTACATCCCAATGGGAGAGACTGGGAGGATTACTCACAGGAAATCGAGAAATTCTCATTTATCATACTCAAGTTATTAAGCCGCTTTTCGAGGCTAAAAGTGATATGTGGATTGTGACAGAAATCGCTAAACGCTTAGGGGTAGATACCAAAATTGTTAACCCAATTTCTGAGGAGCAACAATTATACAATGCAATTGCAGGTGCAAAGGTCATCAAAGCGGATGGATCTGATTATGAGAAATTAGTAACTATGACTGCGGAAGACATTCAGGAACTCGGAGCAAAAGGGACACCTCAGACCGGACGAATCTCCTATCAAGAATTCAAAGAAAAAGGGATTTATCAAGTCCCAAGATCTCGTGGAGATAAATTAGAATTTACGAGTTTTGAAGATTTCTTGGCAGATCCTGTTGGCAAAAAATTGGCCACTCCCAGTGGTAAATTTGAAATCTACTGTGATTCCCTCTCTAAGAAGATCGAAAAAATTGGTTTTAGTACAAAGTCTCCTATTCCGAAATATGATCCACCTTTGGAAGGATATGAAGACGGCTTAAAGGATGGCTATAATTTCCAGATTGTAACGATTCATTATTATAGACGTTCCCACTCAACCCTGGACAATGTTCCCTGGCTTAGGGAAGCTTTCCCACAAGAGTTTTGGATGAATGCGAGCGATGCCGCAAATTTAGGGATTAAGAACAATGATATCGTGAAAGTAACAAGTCGTCACGGTACCGTAATCCGTCCCGCCTATGTCACAGAACGGATCATGCCGGGAGTCGTGGCCCTGGGAGAAGGGGCCTGGGTTGAGATGGATGAACAAGCGGGAGTAGATAAGGCCGGAAGCACCGGGATCCTCAACGGCCATATCGCTACGGGTCAAGGTCATTCAGGCTATAATTCATGTAATGTCAAGGTTGAGAAGTACGATAAGCCCCTTGAGCCAGATGTCAAATGGCCTCAACGAATCATTTTCTAAGAGAGGTGAAGAAGAATGGCACAACTAGGATTTTATTATGATATGACAATTTGTACGAGTTGCAAAGTGTGTCAAATAGCCTGTAGTGATAAAAACGATTTGGAAGTCGGGACTCTTTTCCGAAAAGTTCATAATTTTGAAGGGGGAAAGTTCCCAAAACCTTGGGCGTATAACCTTTCCATGGCCTGTAATCATTGTGCAGAACCTAAATGTACGAAGAACTGTCCGACAGGAGCACTGTACAAAAGGGAAAAAGACGGTATTGTAATGTTTGACGAGGAAAAGTGCATTGGTTGTAAGTTGTGCACTTGGTCCTGTCCTTATGGAGCCCCCAAATATATTGAGTCCAAAGGGAAATCAGGAAAGTGTAATTTCTGTGTGGATCTGATTGATGCAGGGGAACAACCTGCCTGTGTAGATGCTTGTCAAATGAGAGCCCTTGAATTTGGTGATATCGAAGAACTGCGCAAAAAATATGGCAATACAGCAGATATCAAGGGACTGCCTGAATCAGGAATAACCCACCCGTCAATTACGATTACTCCGAATAAAGAAGCCATGAAGTAAATTCAAGCAAAGTGATAAAAGGAGGCCTGATCAATGTTTGCTGAAGAATGGCCCTTAATGATGTTTACCCTAATTAGTCAGCTTGCAATAGGAAGTTTTATTATGCTCGTTCTCATTCGCTCTATGTTAGCTAAAAAAGATGCTTTGTCAGCTCAACGTCTGACAAGTTTCGGTTTTCTGGCAGTAGGGCCAATCATGGCGCTAGCCCTTTTCTTCTCGCTCTTTCACCTGGGGACTCCAATGGGTGCCTATCGATCCATCTTGAACCTAAGTTCATCTTGGTTAAGTCGTGAAATATTGACGGCTGGTTTGTTCTTTGTTTTGTGGTTCGCCACCTACAAAGCTTATCAGAAAGAAAATGCAGGCAATGCCTTAGGATGGATAACCTCTCTAGTCGGACTGCTCACCATTTTTAGCATGGCGAGTATCTATAGCAGTTCCATTCGTCCGGCTTGGTCCAATGCCCATACCTTTATCGCTTTCTTCGGGGCAACCCTCGTGTTGGGGTATGCGGGAACTATGGCGCTGATCGGCCACATTGTTAAAGGGCAAACCTTATCGGCTGAGGCAATGGCTGCTTTAAAGAAAGTCGGCTATGCAGCAGCAGTGGCACTAATCATTCCTTTGATTTACCTGCCAGTATACTTTGGCAATCTTAATAGTGGTGACGCAGCAGCTCAAGCTTCCAGTATGCTCTTATCCGGCAGCTACCTGATCCCACTAGTCCTTAGGTGGGTACTCTCCCTAATCGGAGTTATGATGCTAATAAACGTAATAGTTAAGCAAAGTAAAGGAGCAAAAACTCTTCCTGCAAACAGCATTCTCTTAGCTGTGGCCTTAATCCTGGTTGGAGAATTTATTGGCAGATATGTATTTTATGCTTCAGCAGTGTCTATCATGATAGGATAAAAATACTCAGAATTGATAGTTTTGCCTGGATTTAAAACAAGAAAGATCTCGTAGAAAAATCCTTTTCCATAATGGGAAAGGATTTTTCGCTTTGTTTAGTGCCTTGAAGGCGTCTCTTATACTTTAGGGAAATGGATTTCAGGTGAGGTCCTTACTTGCATCTATGAAAGGGGGGATAATCACCTATGTTCTGTTAATGTTGAAATTGCCGTGGCCAAGGGCTTAGCGGTTGCCAAGTGATTTTATTAGGCAACTATAAGCTAGTGTGAATAAATAACTTGAAAGTATGATAAGTATGATGTATCATACTTTATAGAGGTGGTAAGAAAATGATGCATCATGGTAAGTTTTATGGGTCAACGGTTATGGGAGAACGTGGACAAGTTGTTATTCCTGCCGAGGCCAGAGAAGAGATCGGTATCCTGCCGGGTGAGAAACTTATAGTTCTTGGCAATAAGAGAAGAGGGGTCGTCATCTTATTCAAATCCGATGTCATGACAAGATTTGCAGACATGATGTTTCGAAAAACCAAATTTTTTGAAGAATTGTTTAATTGTTCCGATGGGGATTCGCATCAGGATAAAACAAAAAGGTAAGATTCAGCGCATAACAGTTAAGGTAAACATAATGTTCGAGGCTTAAGACTAGGAGGAAACTGATGCCAATCATCATTAAATTCTTTAAAGATAAACGCTTTCGAACGATTATCTCTATGTTCCTACAATTTGTATTTCAGCTTTGGTGGGTTAATAAGAAAAAGCGATTCCTTACAGAAGAAAACTATCAGAAGCAGATCAAAGGGATTTATAGTAAACAGGCTAGCGTGTTTACTGAGACGGCTACAGAACTCGGAGGACTTCTTATTAAACTCGGACAATTCTTCAGCTCCAGAGTGGATGTTCTACCTGAGGAATACACAAGTGAGCTTTCGAAGTTGCAGGACGCTGTCAGGCCGGTAGGAACGGGCGAAATCATTAAGCGGATTGAAGAGGAATTTTGCAGACCTATTGCTGAGGTCTTTACGAATTTTTCTCAAGAACCCATTGCATCTGCCTCTTTGGGGCAAGTTCATGTCGCTGAGATAAAAGGGCACAATAAAGTAGCCGTTAAAATATTGCGTCCCGGCATTGAGAAAATCATTCAAACAGACTTTAACGCCCTTTGGTTCATGGTGACTTTTGCCAAGCGATACCCAAAAATAAGTTCAGCGGTCGATTTGGAGCAGATTTATCATGAGTTTGTTGAAACGACACAAGATGAACTTGATTACATTAAAGAAGGTCAACATGCAGATGTCTTCCGAGCCAATTTTTCAGGGGACTCCAGAATCAGCGTTCCTGAAGTGTTTTGGGAATATACGACTAAGCATGTACTGGTGATGGAATATGTCTCAGGTTATAAAGTGAACGAGTATCAGGCCCTAGAAAGAGTTGGATTAGATAGAGCACAGCTTGCAGACACTTTGATCTTTGCTTATGTTCAACAATTACTGACCGACGCATTTTTTCATGCTGATCCACATCCGGGTAATTTATTAGTTAAAGAAGATGGAACCCTTGTTTTCATCGACTTTGGGATGGTGGGGCGGATTGAGAAAGGCATGCGGGAAGAATTGATGGCTTTTGTCCTGGCCCTGTTTAAGAAAGATACTGATCAAATGGTGGCAGCCTTTGAAAAGCTGGGATTCCTTCGACCCCATGCTGATAAACAGACCTTAGCGAAAGGGCTTAAACTTATATTAGGGAATGTCTTTGAGGATCCTAAACTGGGGAACGTTAATTCCGAGGAATTCCTGCTTGAATTAAGAGAATTTATGTATTCTCAGCCGTTTCAAATACCGGCGCAGACCTTGTTTTTAGGAAAGTCGCTCTTAACGATTATGGGGATTTGTGCTGGATTGAATCCTAAGCTTGATCTTGTCAAGACCCTTCGACCTTATGCAGAGGAATTGCTGGCTGGAGAAGAAGCGGGAAAAGGCACTGGAGGTTTCATTCTAGACCAAGCGAAGAAAACTCTTGCAGAAGTTATTACTCTGCCTGAAAAATTAAATCGACTTATTAGTGGATTCGAGGGCGGTGAGATTCGGGTTCATCCATCGAGAAGTTTTGAGTTGAATCTCATACAAAACCAGAGGGATCAGACAAGCAAAATTGTGCGGGCGATTTTTAGCAGCGGGTTTTTAATCTCAGGAACAATTTTGTTAGAAGGCTCATATTTTAAGGTCGGATTGATGCTAATCATCCTTTCAGCTTTGACCTTCGCCTCATTTTTAAAACGCAACTCAGATTCTTCCGGGCAAAAAGGAATGGGTCAAAGAAGCAAGGCTATGAGAGAATCTTCAGGATTTCGAAAGCCGCGTTTTCATCCCTAAGGAAATAGTCTTTGGAGATTTGTTTGATTCATGAAGAATTATCAAATAGAGGTTCACATCAATTAAAATAGGATTATAAAAAGGAGAGGTATTTATGAGTTTAGGGAACTTTAAGTTTACATTCGAAGAAAATGAAGAAGGTTACACAGTGAACCTTAAAGGGGACAAAGAAAAGCTTAGAGCTAAGCTAGAAGCCTTCGAGGCGTTCCTGAATTTCCGAGAGAAAGCTAAGCAAGCGGGCTTTGACCATCATGGCAGCGAATCTCCAGTTCATCAGTTTTTTAAAGCGATGCATAAGCAACATGCCAACCATGGTGGGGGACACGGGCATTGTGGTCATCACGGGCACCATGCACAACACTCGTTTAAACACCAGTGCGGAGAGAGTTCAAAGGGAGAAGCTCCAGTGAGTCAAAGTGAGGATAAGCAAGAAGCATAGAATAAGCAGAAAGATCCTTTCCATAATTAGGAAAGGATCTTTCTGCTTATTCTGGAAGGGGTTTACAAAGTGATCACTTCAGAGACGACAGTGAGGTAGGGTGTTCAGAAAATATTGCGGATAGCTAGAAAATTATATATCTGATCTTAGATCAAAGTTCTTTGGAGAGGTCACATCAATTCTTAATTCTCGGAGATAACTTCCGTCACCACGCTTTTCCATCACATTATAGGAGATCCCGATTTCTATATCCAACTTAGTTAGATTTTTGATCTTTTCAACATGAAATTCTAGAAATTGATAGTCATCATTCATTACATAATTTGTGTTATGGAGCTTTTTGAAGACTTTGAGGACTTTAGGAATGTCGGCACCAAACACCTTGGCAGACTTATAAAAATAATCCTTATTAGAAAAATACAGCGTCTTTGACACTCGTTGATCATGATTTTGCTGATAGATTTGTGCAGTATGTTTGTTTTCTAAGGAACAATATTGGGCACCGAGGGTTAGCTTCTGATCGAGGATGAACTCAAGAAGTTGTAGACATTCTAGTTCGCTGCGTGAGATTGGAAGCCCACCGGCATACCAATAGTCATAGAGAACCCGATAGGGAGGATTTTTGACTTTAAACTTATTTCTCTTAAAAACCTCAGCATTATTAAAGGGGAAACAGAATTCTAAAAGGTTAATACCAAAAATCCCAATTGAGTCCAGCTTTAAAAGTAAATCCTTCATAGTATCAAAGGTTCCAGGAATGACGGGCATTTCGACCATAACGGTTGGGATATAGTCTTTGGCTAAAGCTATGGTCTGAAAGATGTCATGTTGTAAAGTTTGGGGGTCATCGACTTTGATACTAAAACGAATCTCGTCAAGGTGAGTTTCTTGAAGTTCTTTCAGAACATCCTCATCAGCTAAATCCCCAGATGTATATAAACGAGTATAAACACGTGGAAATTTTGCTTTAGCATGTTGAAAGAAATCGACTGTTTCAGCCTTATGAAGCAATGGCTCACCCCCGGTTAATCCGAGGTGGACTAACTTACCTCCATTATGATGCAGGGTGTCCAGTTCTTGGCGGTAGTTTCTCTTGTGCTTGGAAAACAGTTCGTAGTTGTCCTGGTTTTTGTTAAAACAAAAGTAACAATCACGGTGACATATCAGAGAGATAAATAAGGAAACGCTGCCAACCCCTTTTTGACAGGCGACGCAGGCAGGAGATATCTGGTTAACGTAGATGCTTTTGCCCTCATTTCTAAAGAGCGCACCTTTGGACTGGAGACGCTGGAGGATTGTCGACGTTTCCTCAGAGATATCTTTATCAAAGACAAGCCCCGTCTGATTAACCCATTCATTAAAGCTATCTGCGATTTTTAAATAAATTTGCCCATACTCTTGGAGTGAAGGGTTCTTTAGGGTTGCCAGTCGTTCAGGAGACAAATTCATAAGCATTCCATAGACCCCTCTCTTATAAGCGAACAGCTTATTATTTGCGGACTCAAGAATATAGTTGTTCGCCTCCGATAGCGTATATACCTTTTTATTGGGATACAAGAATCTAGACGAATTTTTGGTGCTTAGGACAAAGGATTATTTCATAATTTTGGGCAGGGTGCTTCAAGGCTCATTTTCATCTTCAAATTGATGACTGTCCACTTCGACGAAAATATTGTTACTTTGATTTTTGCTTGTTTGTGCTGGTGTTGTGGTATATCCTAGGCTCTGTTTAATCTGGGATAATTCGGCCATTAATAACATGAAATCTTCCCTTGTTACAGGCTTTTTATTATCTTTAAGCTCATACCCCAGCTGACCACTCACTTCAATCGTTGCATATCGAACATCTTCAATAGAAGATACTCCAGCCTGTCTTAAACGAGTTTCAAGTTTATCGATGGTTAATCTGATTTTTTTAGATTAGTTATAATTGGTTTACCATTCTCAATAATCATGACTGCTTTACCCGAAAAAATGGTTTCCAGAATGTCTGACTTAAGCGAAAGATACTCAGTAAATATCATCAGTAATGTTAGTAAAGAAGCTACAGCAAAAGTAATGAGCAAACCTTTTCCGGATACCGGTTGAATTATCAGTGATCCTAATCCTATCATCACAATAGTTTGAGATATTGTCATTTGAGATATAGATTTTCTCCCGCCAATTCTTAAGATGAAGGTTCCAACGAAAAATATAAGAACAGCTTGCCAAATCCAACTTAATTCCATACTTTTAGCTCCTTTAAAACTGTTGACCGTACCCCTATTTAGATAGATTCCCCTAAATCAAGGGAATCTATTACTAAAGAAGAAACAGTGCACCTAAATAACTTTGGTGTCCATATAAATTAGTTTGAACTAAAATATAAAAAATTGGATATCAAACGAAAGAAATGAAAAAAATAGTTTTATAGTTGACAAGGGATATAGCTAATGTGAATAAAGGAGTAGCAAAATGAATGTGATCGAAATTAATAATTTAACCAAGAATTACGGCAAGGAACGAGGGATTATTGATGTCAGCTTTAGTGTTGAAGAAAAAGAGATCTTTGGCTTTATTGGGCCTAATGGGGCAGGAAAGTCAACGACCCTTCGTACGTTATTAGCCCTGATTTATCCCACAAGTGGAAGCGCTAAAATATTTGGGAAGGACTGTATAAAGTATGGACCGGAAATTAAAAAGGAAATAGGTTACCTGCCATCGGAGGTTTTCTACTATGACAAAATGAAAGTCAGCGATCTTTTAAAATACTCCGCCAGTTTCTACAAAAAAGATTGCAGTAAAAGAATAAGTGAGTTGGCCCATGCCATGGATCTAAATCTCAACAAAAAGATTGATGACTTGTCCTTTGGCAATAAAAAGAAAGTCGGAATTGTCCAAGGGCTTCTTCATGAGCCCAAACTGATTATCCTTGATGAACCTACCAGTGGCTTAGATCCATTAATGCAGCAAAAATTCTTTGAATTATTACAGGAGGAAAATAAAAAGGGTGCTACAATCCTTTTCTCATCTCATATTTTAGGTGAAGTTCAGCGAATGTGTAATCGTGTTGCAATTATTAAAGAAGGTAGAATCATACAGCTTGAAAAGATCAGCGCCTTACAAGAAAACAATTATAAAAAGATCAGAGTTCAAACAACTGTAAAGCTAGATGAGAATTACTTTAATATTGACGGTGTAAGTAATTTAGTGGTAAGTCAAAATATGATCAGCTTTTTATTCAAAGGAAATATAAATTCGATCATGAAAAAGATCTCAGAGATAGAAATCATTAATGTCTGGGTTGAAGAACCCGATCTTGAAGAAATATTTCTTCACTTCTATGAAAAAGGGGCCTAAATGGGATGAATATTTTCCTGCATGAATTAAAGGCTTGTAAGAAATCCACAATTACTTGGACACTCACCTTAGTTGGGTTGATTATTCTTTTCCTTTCAATGTTTCCCGTAATTTCTCAGGAAGCGGAAGCGTTCAAAAAGTTGATGGAAGGCTTTCCGGAGGAAATAAGATTGGCCTTAGGGCTGTCTGTGGAGAATATAGGTTCGATATTAGGGTTTTACTCTTATGTTTTCTTGTATATTTCTCTTTTTGGTGCAATTCAGGCAATGATTTTAGGAGTGTCAATCTTATCTAAAGAAGTACGTGAGAAAACTGCCGATTTCCTTTTGACGAAGCCTGTTACACGTACCCAAATTGTAACATCCAAGCTTTTGGCTGCCTTCACCTCCTTGCTTATCACAAATGTATTTTACTTAGGAGCCGCAACAATCATGGCCTCTCTGGTAGAAACCAAAGAGTACAGCACAAAAGTACTCTTGCTGCTTTCTTTGACCCTGTTTTTTTTGCAGCTTTTTTTCCTAGCCTTGGGTATTCTCGTTTCTTTAGCAGTTCCCAGTATCAAATCAGTTCTTTCCATCTCTTTGGGTGCTGTATTCGCTTTCTTTATTATTGGAGCATTGGTATCGACAACGGGCGATGAAGCTTTACGTTATCTTACTCCTTTTAAATATTTTGATTTCGCCTACATCATGCAAAATTCCAGTTATGAGTCTTCCTTTATGATGGTAACTATAGCCTTTATCGTAATTGCTATTACAGCCAGTTATCTGATTTATTCCAAGAGAGATATCCACGCAGTTTAGAGAAAGGGAATATACCTACTGAGATTATAGTGGTTTTCTGATGTGTGAAATTTCATCTTTATAGGGGGGAAGCGTTATGAATGTTTTCAAAAGAGAAATGAGGGCTAATAGAAAAGCTCTTATTATATGGAGTATTGGTGTAATCTCAATGATTGCAAGCAGTATGGGGAAATATGCAGGCTTATCAGCCTCGGGTCAATCTATCAATGACTTACTGGCAGAAATGCCACAATCCTTAAAGGCTGTAATGGGGATGGGGACTTTCGATTTAACAACGGCTATTGGTTATTTCGGAGTGCTTTTTATTTACTTGGCGATGATGGCCACGATTCATTCTGCTATGTTGGGAGCCAATATAATTTCCAAGGAAGAAGGAGATAAAACAGCAGAATTTTTATTTTCGAAGCCTATTTCCAGATATAAAATTATAAGCTCAAAACTATTAGCGTCCTTTGTCAATATATTAATCCTTAATCTTGTAACCTTTGTTTCCTCAATACTTATGGTGCAAAAATATAGCAAAGGGGAAGCGGTCCTTGGGGACATAACCAGACTAATATTAGGAATGTTTATCTTACAGATAATCTTTCTGTTTATCGGGACCGTCATTGCAGCTGTCAGTAAGCATCCAAAGACCGCGCCAACTCTCGCCGCCGGAATACTTTTAATAACGTTTATGTTGTCAATTGGGATAGATTTGAATAGTAGGTTAGAAAAGCTTAAATACCTTACACCCTTCAAATATTTTGATGCGAAAAACTTGATTTCCCTTCGAGGCTTTGACTCTGTTTATATGATTTTATCTGTTCTGATTATTGCAGTACTCTTGAGTGCCACCTATGTATTTTATAAGCATAGAGATTTAAATATCTGATTCTCATCAAAATCATTCAAGCTCGATTCTGGTGTTTTTTTGAAGATGTGCGACAACTTGTTATAGTTTGGTTATTATCCTAATAAAAATATGTCTCTGGGATGAAGGGGAGAGCTGTTGAGTAAGTTGGAAAATATTTTGTCAAGTGGAAGACGTCCATGATATAATGTTCTAGGTATCTGCTTTACATCACAAGCTAATCGCTTAACCTACCTTACAAGGTCGGTTTTTGTGTTTTATGAGATTTATAAGGAAAAGGAGTTAGTAGGCCCCAATGATTATAAAGGGCGTTGCCTGGATTGGGGTATTGCCGACATGGCCTCTGTCCTGTTCCCTCAGATTTATCCACCTTGCCAAACCATTTACCCGAATATTGGGTTGCTTGAAAAAGGCACGTGCAGTGCGTGCAGCAGGTGCGACGATATTTCTTAAAGCACATGGGCAGAATAATACAATTTGTCATTTTTAGATAACCATTTTGCGCGGAGGTTTACAGAGTGAAGAATAGAAACCCCAGTTGTTTTGAAATATTATCACCTGATATCCCAAATGAGTTAGATATCCTATCACTCGATAAGACGATCCAATCAGAGGATTCTTTTACACGAGGGATTATTAGTAATTGTTCAATTGAAAATCAAATTGCTGATCATGTATCCTTTAAACAAATGACTTTTAAAAACGTTAATTTTATAGATGTGTCTTTTAGGTACCTTGATTTAACAGATGTTAGATTTGAAAACTGTGATTTATCAAATATGGATTTAAGCGAGTCTGGCCTGCATAAAGTAGAGATGGTCAACTGTAAGATGGTCGGAACGAATATGACTGAATCTGCTCTGCGCAATGTACTGTTTGATAATTGTAATGGAAGTTATGCTTTATTTCGGTTTTTGGATTGTAAACAAGTTAATTTCAATAAGAGCACGTTATGCAATGCTGATTTCTACAAAGCTAAGTTTTTAAAAGTAGGGTTTGACGAATCTAATTTACAGCAAACGGGCATGTCCGGAGCAAAGCTGAAAGGAATTGATTTAAGTAGTTGTAGAATAGATGGATTAGGGGTAACCGTCGAGGACCTAGAGGGATGTATAGTTTCCTCTGAACAAGTAATATCTTTCTCGAGTCTTTTAGGGCTAAAAATTAAGAGCTAATTACGGATTACCGCGAAACGTTTGATTTATACTACGAGTACTGTGGATTAAGCGTATCATCGTCAATTAAGGAAAGTGACCAAAACGATAACGTTTTTCGGATTTGTTTTTAAAGGGTTGCCTTAGTATAGTCTCAGGGAAATAAGAGAGTTTTTTTAATCTATCTCTTTAATCCGAGGAATTGATATAGAGGTCTTTTATTTCTTACTATTGAAATGGGGTATTAATTTTATGGATAATATTATCAAATATATTCCGGATGGAGTATGTTCAAAAAAAATAAGCTTTTCTATTATTGATGGCAAACTTATAGATGTAAAGTTTGTTCAGGGATGCTCTGGAAATGCGCAAGGAATAGCCAAACTCGTGGAGGGAATGGATGCAACAGATGTTGCGAAAAGATTAAAAGGGATTAAGTGTCAGAATGGAACATCATGTCCGGACCAACTGGCAATTGCAATAGAAGGTTCTTTAAAATAATGGACTGCTCTGGGTTATCCCACGATCTTAGAAGGATATTAAGGAAAGATGTGGAAGGGTTAAGGAACAGTTCATCTTGGCCTTGTCTAAATCAATTTTTTGAGGATGGTTTTCGTGGAGTTTGTAGCTGAACTAAAACAGTTTTCGGTTTTACAAAGTGATCAAATAATATTATTCAGAAATTATATTCACAAAAAATATCCTGCAGCCAGTATACAGCAACGATCGATAATCCTAGCTGATACAATTGATCAAGTGATTGATAAGTATATACAAGATTTCAATAAAGGAATCAGAGATCAGGTGAAATATGAAGTTCTTCAACGGGCTGTATTAACTGGCAATTACAATATTGATGGTTCAGATATATTTCGTGCATGTCTATTTGTAAAAGACACAGGAGAGAATTTTAACGCTTCACTTACTCATTGGCTGAATAAGAATTGTTGCAATCCAATCGAGGAAAAACATATTGAACTATTGCAAACAAAGATTGCTAATTCATATAATGAGTACTTAGATTATGAATTAGAACATATAATCGGTAAATCTACCTTCAAGCTGGAAGATGATTGTATTAATTCAACCATTGAGATAGATACCTCCTATGTTAGGGGTTCTATTGTTGAGAGAGTTCGTGCAGCGTATGAATATTTTAAAGGAAGGGCAATTGGAGAGTATATTCCTTATCAAGTTTTAGTTACCACTTTAATGTTGATTGCGCTCTTGAACTCAAGTCAATTTGTTCAAAGGCAGGATAATATCGGTAACAGAATTTACCCTCAAATGAGATTTGCTGGGCTGCTAAATTTTGAGGCTTTCTCTGCTCAAGAGAGTACTCATCAACATAAAGGTGTTGATGAGCAACTGACATATGCACTGCAATACAGGCAAGTGGATGAGAAGAGTTTAATTGTGTTCTTATCTAGAAAGGGGTCCTTGCTTTGCGAGGAACCATATTTTTCTTCAATAATTCAGGTCTCCCATGAATATGATATTAATCCATTACTGTTATTTGCTATTACAGGTCAGGAGCAAGCTTACGTTCCTAAAGATGTTAAAAACGCTAAACTGATCGCAAATAACCCATTTAATGTCTATGGCAGTTGGCAAGTTTACAATACTGATATACTGGATTCGGCCCGAACTGCAGCAAATTTAGTAGCAACTCTTAGCAAAAATAGACCACCGTCGATAGACCCAATTGTTTGGATAAATACAAAGTACGCTGAGGATAAGACATGGCACGTTGGAGTTGCAAAACTATTTAAGGAGCTAAATAAAGAGGTAATAGTCGAGAGACCCGTTTTAGGTAGGGATACAATCAAAGCCAAATATTAGATTGCTTATAGGGAGACGCTAGAAATAGCGTTTTTTTCATTTGTTCGCAGTTTGAGTAAACCGGCTTTATCATGGGTGGCTCTAAATTTATCTTTTCTTTCTTCTATGGATAAACTCCTGCATGGCATAAATTGAATCGTTACTGATGACATGTTCAATTGCACAAGCGTCTCTGTTTGCAATAACGGCGTCAACTTTTAAAATCTTTGTAAAAAATTCCTGAATAACTTGATGCTTTTTGGATGTGAACTCGGCAAGCTCACGTCCGGAAGGAGTAAGAAATATTTCTTTGTATTTTTCATTTATGATCAACCCCTTTTCTGAAAGGGTTGACATGGCACTGTTGGCGCTTGCCTTTGTTACACTTAATCGTTCAGCAATATCGGATATTCTTGCTCCATTTCCGTCGCTGGACAGCTCATATATCGCTTCTAAATAGTTTTCCATGGTAAATGTTAACTTTTCCATTGAACATTCTCCTTTAACTTATCAATAATATGTATTAGTTCATATCAACTTCAAGTTGCGATACCTCATCAGCAGTTAGGGGAATCTAACTATATAGAATTGCTACAATTTCCTGGAAGATGATTATAAAATCAATATTTATGTAAAATTAGTTTGACAGTTCCTATTATGTTTGCATCGGCTTGAGCAATATAAGAAAAAGTGGATATTGTTAATTCACTGTAAGATTTGATGTAATCTGAAGAAAGCTCAATGCATATGAAAGTGGTGAATATCTGGTGTGTGTCTGTATACATGCACTAGCGCTTTATGGGTGTGGCGGTGACTGTGATCTCTTTTTTTATCTGTAAATATTCTCGAAGGATAATTACAGTATAGCGTTAATAATTCTTAATTTCAATTTTCAGTGCCGCCCAACATTGCCCTGAATTCATCCAGTGTAACTACATCGGGATAAGGCTCAAAAAGCCTTTCGTAATATCCTTGGCCCAATTAGCAGGTTTACTTTGTGGAAAAATAAGGGTGTAATAAATCTGAGGTGATTACATGTCTGCGATTGAAGAGATCTTAAATAAAAAAACCCGAGTCCTCATGGATTATTACTTCACCTCCTAAAATTAATCAAAATTGGTGATCACATAAATCCTATAAATCCTAAATAAAAGACTCGGACTCCACGATATATTATTAACGCAAGATTCATGCCTGATAAAAACAATACTGCAACTAAGAAGCGATACCTGCAGCAGATGTTTCCTTTGCCTTGGCAGCTTTCCGGAGTTTTATACTAAATGGAATCGCCATGATGAGCAGGACGGTGGCGGGTATAAGTGCACCAAGATAGGCCATATAGGCAGGGACGCCTTCACCGGTAACATCGGACAAGATTTGAAGGAATGGACTGGTGAGAAAAGTTCCGGCGTTCATAAAAATAATCGAGGCACTTATCGCGGCGGCCACAGAAGATTGCGGTACGTTGCTGCTTAATATCATCGGAACCCCGGTACTGCACATGTTCGTGGCAAGTCCGCAAAACACTGCGCCTGCGAACTGAGATCGGCAGGTGCCTGAAGGAGGCCAAGGACTTGCTCCCCCATGGAATGTGGGGAAAAAGGCTGGTGGAATCGGTGAGCTATTCCCAGCGCACAGCCAACAAGCTGATGCAGCTTTTTAAAGAATATGGAGATAAACTATTTGCTGCCGGCGCTGAGGTTGGCAGCTCAAATTCGCCGACGTCGGCGAATTTGACCTACTACCAGGCTTTTCTGCTGCTGTGGATTCAGGAAGATGAGCGGGAGAAATTTATCATGGAGCATGATGTGAAGAATATGACCACCCGGGAGCTGGACCAGGCGCTCAAAGAACGGAAGCAAATCTCTCAGGAGAAAGAGCAGGCTCAAGTCACGCCCCTGACCGATAATCCTGGGGAAATCACAATAGAATATCGAACCGTCAAAAAAACCGATATACCAATAAGTGGCCAAGAACTGCAGCCTCCCAAGCATTGCTACGAAGTATGAAGAAGATGCACCGCTTGCTGCCAAACTATGAGTGGTAGTTTGGCAATAGTCGTTTAATAATTTTGCTTTATTTTATTGTTTTCTAACCTTCTACAGGATTAATATGCTATACTTAAGTTAGAGTACCCTAACTTAAGTATAGCAAATAAAGTAATTCAAAGAACAGGAGAAAAACAAATGATGATTAAGCGAGATCAATCACCTAACTGCTGCAGCGATAGCTGCTGCCACAGCCATTCCTCCGATTCTGAAAAAGACTGCGCTCATTCTCACGACCCTCAGACAATCACCAATGAGGAAATAGACGTTTTGATGGATCTTGCGCAGTGCAGTTACTTACCGGTCAGCCGCTTTGTTATGAGTAGCAGTAAAGAAGAAGCTAGATTTGTTTCTCTCGCACCAGTGTATATAAATGTTTTTGATGACAGCATGGAAACTGTGAAAGAGATTGGAACGGTTTTGTCAGGGCTTGAGAAAAAGCGGTTTATCTCTCTGGACTACGATATTCCCTTGGAGGACTATGACTACACACTGCATTCAAAATCGGTTTTATTTGCATACTTCACAGAAACGGTTAATGAGGGGAAGAAAAACCCGAGCTTTCTTTGCGACATAGCAGAAATTGAGCTTGGTAGCATAGCCCTCACTGAGTTGGGGGAGAAAGTCTCAGGGCAGATTAGGCGTGAATATGACTCTGCCAATAAAGCAATTAAATCATTGGCCTAATTGTTGTGAATTAATGAGTTTCTATGTATTTATAAGAAGAACAAGATAATAATATATGAGAACTGAATGATTATCATTATCTAAATAGATGGATTTATCACTGACCGCTATAATTACTACTTTATATTTTATCCTTGAAATAGGCTATCATTAATCCTTATTGGAATAATAAGGGCGGTAATTCAGCTTCCGCCTACACACTCACTGTCGTGAGCAAGGTAACTTACAATTTTTTTGGGGTTATAAGTTGGAAAAACCACATACTTAGATATTGACTTTCATTATCAATAAGGATAAAATCAAGATACAACAATTCAGTATCAAAACGATTTGAATTAAAGCAGATAAGCAAGCAGTCCGAATTTAGCTTAATTAAATTATAAAGGAGATGAGCAGGATGTCTTTAGCGAGAGGAAAGTTAAATACACCTTATACAGTGAATTGCGTTAATACTGATCACGAAGATATTCGTGAGTTCTTATTTACGCTGGGTTGTTATCCAGGTGAAAAAGTAACTATTATTTCAAAATTGGCATCTAATTATATAATTAATGTTAAAGATGCAAGGTACAGTATAGACGAGGATTTAGCAAACGCCATTATGGTATAAATTATTTTGTTGTGTTATTACCTAAGGTAGTGCTGAATAAAAGTTAGATGAAACTAACTATTTAAGGAGGAAATCATGAAAATTGCTTTAGCAGGAAACCCCAATAGCGGAAAAACAACATTGTTTAATGCTATTACGGGTAAGATCGAGCATGTAGGAAACTGGGCCGGGGTTACCGTGGAGAAAAAAGAAGGGGATGTTAAACAGAGCCTTAATCCAAGGAATGAAGACTTGATTGTAGTGGACTTGCCCGGTGCCTACTCCATGTCGCCATACACGAGTGAAGAGTCCATAACCAGAGACTTTGTCCAAAACGAAAATCCGGATGTTATTCTTAATATAGTTGACTCAACAAATTTAAGCAGAAGTTTGTTCTTTACTACACAATTACTTGAACTAGGTATACCCGTAGTAGTTGCTCTAAATAAGAGTGACTTGACAGATAAAAAAGGCAATACAATAGATATTCCGGCACTGAGTGATGCCCTTAAATGCCCTGTTATTCAAACCGTATCGACAAAATCGGCAGATAACGGTTTGCTTGAACTCCTGAATGCTATAATAACGGTTGGCAAGGCAAACAAAAAGCAAATCCCTCCAAGTATTGGCATAAAAAAAGCTTCGACAAAAGAAGAATTTGAAAAAGCTGATAAAAAACGATATGCCTTTGTAAACAATGTTGTTACGGAAGTCGAGAGAAGAAAGGTAAGCTCGGAAAAGCAAACCATGCAAGATCAGGCTGATAGGATAATCGCTCATAAATGGCTGGGGATTCCGATCTTTGCTGTAATAATCTGGCTAGTATTCTCGATCTCGCAGACCTGGGTTGGACCACTATTTGCAGATATTTTTGTCGGATGGATAGACTTGTTGTACGAAGGTGTAGCCTCCTTGCTAGGCGAAAATGTAAACCCTGTTGTTGGTGCCTTGCTTCTTGATGGTATCATTGGCGGCGTCGGTGCTGTCATTGGATTTTTACCGCTGATTATGGTGTTGTTTTTCTGCTTAGCACTATTGGAAGACAGCGGATATATGGCGCGTGTAGCTATTGTTTTAGATAGATTCTTTAAAAAAGTCGGATTATCAGGCAGATCTATCATACCAATGATTATTGGTACCGGTTGTGGCATACCCGGCGTTATGGCAACAAGAACCATTAAAAATGAAAGACAAAGACGCACCACTGCGATGTTAACCCCATTTATGCCTTGTGGAGCAAAACTTCCAATAATTGCACTTTTTGCCGGTGTTTTTTTCAACGACAATAGTTGGGTTGGAACTTCAATGTACTTCCTTGGGATTATTGTAATAATTATAAGTGCACTAATTATTAGAAAAATTACTGGAGATTATTCAAGGTCATATTTCATAATGGAGCTTCCTGAATACAGATGGCCAAGTATAAAGCGAGCTTCCATATCCGTGTTAATGAGAGCAAAAGCATTCATTATTAAAGCGGGTACAATTATTCTGGTTTGTAACGCCGTAGTACAAATATTACAAACATTCGACTGGCAGTTCCAAGTAGTTGCAGAGACTGCACCGGAGACAAGTATATTGGCAAGCATTGCATCACCCTTAGCGATATTATTTATACCGCTTGGCTTTGGCCTGTGGCAGTTTGCGGCAGCGGCAGTAACAGGATTTATCGCAAAGGAAAATGTAGTCGGAACTTTAGCCGTTTGCTTTAGTATAACGAACTTTATCGATGTTGAAGAATTAGCACTTGTTGGCGGCAGTGCAGAAGTAAGTGCGATATTTGGTATTAGTGCAGTAGCCGCACTTTCTTATCTGGTATTTAACCTCTTTACACCTCCATGCTTTGCGGCGATAGGTGCTATGAGGTCTGAAATGGAATCCCCTAAGTGGCTTTGGGGTGCTGTTGGTTTCCAACTGAGTATGGGTTATGTATTGGCTTTCTTTGTATATCAGATCGGTACTTTAATAACTACTGGTACATTTGGCACAGGATTTATCGGGGGGCTAATCGCTGTGGCTATTATAGTAGCGAGTGTTGTTTACTTTATGAGAAAAGGCAGTAAACGCACACAAATATCTGGCGAAATGCAGTCGGTATGAGTATGGGCACAGTTGATTTTATAGTTATTGCTGTAGTAGCCGCCCTCGTTGCCCTTGCCATATATAAAATTGTCATGGATAAGAAAAAAGGTGTAAAGTGTTCTGGATGCAGCGGGTGCTCCGAATGCTCGGATAGGCACTCACAGAAATAGCGGACAGCTAACCTTCTCCAATATGAGTAAATTATTGGAGAAGGTTTTTCTGTCTAGTGGAATGAGAAAGGGCGTTATTTTGGACCTGAACAAGGCGAAATAAGTAATGCGTCTTTAAAATAATATTCCCCTTGAAAAATAACAATATTGTTACCTTTTTTGAAAGGAGTTTTTTATGATCAACCAAGTTAGATGAGTCTGACTTGGTTGATCATAAAAGTGAATGAGTAGATCTTTTGCTATTCAATAAAAAATAAATAAATGATAACTATTATCATTTACATTATGTAATACATATAGTAAAATTAAGAGTAACAACTATAAGGGATGTATCTGTTTCATATCAAGCAATTAAAAACCTCTTTGAACGGCCTATATCATGAGAGAAATGGAGGTACATAACCGAATCGCAGGCAAGAGCTCAGTCTTGGGAAACAAAGATACAAATTATTAGAGGGAACGTTTTTTAGTTTTTGATTGATAATGATTATCGATTAAATGTGATTAAATAATAAGAAAGGGCGGTTGTTAATGAAAGAAGCAGTCAAAAATTATCGGAGCGATATATGCAATAGAAAAGCAATGGCAGCGGCTGCAAGCAAACAAGTCAGGGTAGTATATTCTAATGCGCGGATAAAAGAGGCAGGTCAAGCTAAAAAGAAAGATTATTCAAAGGTGACTGGTGCAGATAAACCGTTTGTTTTGATTTCATCTGATGACTTCTGGGGCGATGGGCAGTGGCTTAGATATTGGGAGGAGAGGATGAAAGCTTTTGATGCTGAACTGTAGCCAGATTGTAAACTGGCGCAAAAGGATGCCTAACTGGAATGTATACCAGAACAAGTCGATTTTTGCCCTTCAATAGTAGTATCTTAACTAAGCAATAAAGAGTGTAAGAGGGCGTGAATGCCTTGACAGGTCCAACAACTTAATATAAAGCACAATTTGATTCAAAAGATGTGCAGAATTATGAAAGGGGATAGAAAGATGATCGTTGCTATTGCAAGTATCGGAAGGGAAATTTCGCCTCATTTCGGACAGAGTAATGGGTGCACAGTTTTTTATATAAAAAATCAGCAAATTACTGCAGAAAAGTTCATAGAAAATCCGTTGATGAAACTGGAGGGAGGACTGTTCGGCCAACAAGTGAGAACAAATACCGGTGACTGCTCTTGCCGTTTTTTTGCGCAGTTTCTGCTTCACGAAATTAAAATAGATGTTTTGGTTACAGGACATATAGGAGGAACGGCTTCCCAACTTTTTAGGCAGCGGGGTATCAACGTCATTGCTGGTGTTAAGGGGAAGATTATGGACTATTTGCAAGAGTATGTAAAAAGAGAGGATAACTTAAGGCGGGTGTCTTCGCAATGATTATAACGGAAAAGGTTTCTGTTAAATCCATGAGAAAACACTATAGAACTGGATAATAAATAGCTACAAACAGCTGTTTTTTTAAAGGAATAATGAGATTGTTTATAAAATGGGGCGGTCGTAAAATGAGCTTTAACTTGTCATTCGTTGCGGTTCTTTATCGAAGACTGTACGAAAATTTAAATAAGCTCTAGGGATCACCTCATTTAAAAATAGTAATAGATATACTGCCTTTGATAATGATATTTATTGTCAAGGAAAGGAGGAGTTATCTTGATTAATATACATGATTTTCGTTCAAGAGTGATTTATGAGTTTTATCTTGGTCTTCAGGTTATGAGTATTTTTTTTCTCATTCTGTTTAATAAGTATTTGTTTCAGAATGAATTTATATTTGCTTTGATTTTTATAATTGCATATGCGTCATTTGTACTTATCAAGGTGGCCCAATTTGTAAAAAAGGTTTATATAAATGGGAAAGAGGACTTTAAGCCGTTTATTTGGAGCGTTTTTATAGATGGTATTTTTCTTTGCTCTTTCTTATATTTTTCACGCAATTATTTTTATATACTATCGCATTTATTTTATGTCTATCTCGTTTTAATTAGTATGATTTCTAATCACAAGCTTTCAATGGTTTATAGTTCCTATACAGCCATATGTTATATTTTCTTGGTGATTATTCATGAGCATATGGCGCTAGCTACCCTAGACGTAATTGTCCATATATCATTGTTTTATTTATTAGGACATATCATGTCTACTATAGTTAATGAGATTAATAAGCTAGAAAGCAGAATGTGCTATATGTATAATGATTTAGAACACAAGAATAATTTGCTTAGCGAAATGGTCAGTAAGGACTTCTTAACTAATCTCAATAATCACAAGACTTTTTACATTTATTATAAAGATATTATTCTTCGTTCATGTGAATCTAAAAGTGCTTTCGGTCTTGCCATCTTGGATATTGATGATTTTAAGAAAATCAATGATACCTATGGCCATTTAGCAGGTGATAAGATTTTACAAGAAATTTCTTTTTTGATTCAAGCTAATATAAGAAAGAATGACGTTGTTGCCAGATATGGTGGAGAAGAATTTGCTATCTTATTTCCAGATACTTCGGCGAAAGACAGTGCCGATATTTGTGAAAGAATTAGAAATATTATTGAAACCCATGTTATAAGTGTCGATAATCAATCTATTAGCGTAACCATCAGCGGCGGAGTTGCCGGAGGTATTTGTACAGACCCGTACTACAGGAATAATAACCTCTTTGATTCTGCTGATCAACTATTATACAAGGCAAAATCGGAAGGGAAAAATCAGATTATATTTTCGCAGGAGTTAATTCTTATTTCGGGGTAATTCTCAATTAGGCTGGTTATTTGAATTGGAAAAACAAAAGTATTGCGAATCAGGTGAACATTCCGTATAGACGCTCTCCCAGAAGGAGTGTCCTTTTTTCTTTGAGGTTTCATTCATAGCCTCCCAAATCAATTCCTAAATGAAGCATGTATTGCATACGCTACTAAATAAATGGTCTAAATGATAATGAAAATCATTTACAAAAATAACTGAGTATAGTAAAATTAGAGGAGTTGAAAAGGTAACCGAGGTTACATGTTAGGGTAATGATGTTGCGAAAACGAGTAAATTAAACTGTTGATAATCTCATGAGGGAGGAGATGCGAAGTTCACTATGCTTGAAGCTTTAGGTGATAGACAATTTTTTTCGGCTCGGTTTGATTCATAGGGGTCACATCCAAAACCAACAGGTTTGTTAAGACACACATGTAAGGATGAGGGAGATCTCGGATAGATAATGATCATTGCCCTTAAAGTGGGCGTTAAGTTTTGTCTCGCTATTCGACAGGATAATTCAATAATTAACAATTAATGACAGATATTTGTTTTTAAGATATTGTGCATATACAGAATTAGAATGAGGAGGAAATCGATACATTTGTATTGAGGAATATGGTTTATGAATAACTACAGAATATTTAGCGGGTTGCTTTTTGGTTTGTTTTATGGAAGACATTTAACTGGTAAAGAAAAAAAAGAAACCTATTTTAAAGGGTTTCCAGGAACTTTGGAAATAAAGCACTGCATTCCAGGGCGAATTCGTTTTTTTGTACCTTCTTTGCTTAATTCGTCAAATGGAAAAGCAATTTTAGAAGAAAAGATGTGCAAGATTGAAGGTGTTGAGAAAGTAGATGTCAATATATTATCGGGTTCATTATTGGTACAATATAAAACAGATAAGATTGAAAAAATATTAATTTTAGGAATAATAATAAAACTTTTGGGGTTAGAGGATAAAATTGATAGTAAAGAGATTTCAATAATACGAAAAGAAATAAAGAAATGGAATGAAGCTTTAAGCTATTCATTATATGAAAAAACAAAGGGATTGTTAGATATCAAGACAGCCGTTTCCCTTGTCTTTTTATATAATGGGATGAAAGGTCTGTTTTTTTCTGCGGAAGCAGCTAAATCAAATCCCTATAGTCTGTTGTATTGGGCTTATAGGTCCCTTGTATTGGAGGGGGATTACAAATGAATCTACTAGAAAATTTATATGAGCGCATGATTAAAATAAATATAGTTCACAGTATTTCGGGTAGATTGAGATTAAACATACCTTTAATGAAGGAAATTCCTAAAGCTTGGCAAGTAGATTCCTTCGCGGTTACACAATTTATAGAAGCGATACCTGGAGTAAAGGAAGCGACTTACAGTTATGTTACCGGCAGTGCAATAATTCTCTACGATCCAAACAGAATTGATGAGAAAAAAATCATTAAGTCCCTAAAAAGTATGATTAGAATCGTTGGTGCCCATAAAACCCAACTTGAAAATACAAAGATAGAGGAATTGGATGAGACAGTTAGGAAAATGAAAGAAGTCATAAAACTAGAGATGTGCTTGTGAGGAGGAGGGCATAATGCCTATACATAAAGAGCTTCCCTTATTAAAATGTGAAATTATCCATAGCATTTCGGGAAGAGTGCGGATCAAATGCAGAACTTTAAAATATCTTCAGAAGCAAGCTTTAGATTTGGAGAAAAATCTCAATAACATAGCCATTATACAGGAAGCAACTGTCAATACAATCACGGGAAATGTTTTAGTTTATTTTGATTCTCAACTAGCAGATGGAGAAGAAATCTTAGAAACCGTTGAAACGGTGATCTACACTTATTCTTTGATAGCCCATAAAAATGAAAGATCAGAAAAAAATAATGTACCGGTAAAGGAAAGAAGACTACAGGAGGAGTCGTATCAAGATATCTTAGCAAGGATTGCGGTAACAGGGGCAGTTTTTTTTGTTGCTAATTTTTCCAAAGGATTTGAGCTGATTCCGCAGAAGGGGCTTCTATCCCGGTTTACTACCATTCCGGCGCTGCTCGGCTTAGGATTATCGAAATCTATTTTCGAAAGTGGTATTAAGTCTCTGTTAGTTGTCAAACGACCCAATGCCGACACACTTACTATGGCCTCAATTATCACTTCCCTTGTCTCTGGAAGCGGAGTATCTGCTTTAACTACTATATTGCTATCTGATATAGCGGAACTCATCACAGCTTATACTATGAATAGAACGAGAAATGCCATCAAAGATATGATTGAAGTGGGAGAAACAGCTGTTTGGAAAAAACTAGAGGATGACACTGTAGTACAAATTTCTCTGTCCGAAATACAGGTAGAGGATTTAGTCTTAGGACAAACCGGCAATAAGATCAGTATTGATGGCATCATTGTAGAAGGCGAGGCAGTCATAGATCAGGCAGCTATTACGGGTGAGTTTATGCCGGTTGTGAGAAAAAAAGGGGAGCGTGTCTTTGCAGGAACGGTGATTCAATCTGGAAATGTAACGGTAAAGGCAGAAAAAGTCGGAGACGATACTGCGGTATCCAGAATTGTAAGTATGGTAGAAGATGCCAGCAATAATAAAGCACAAATCCAAGTCTATGCAGATAGATTTTCTGCACAGTTAATCCCCTTAAACTTTGCCTTGGCTGGTATCGTCTATCTTACTACGAAAAGTGTGGTAAGAGCATCTAATATGCTGATTATCGACTATTCCTGTGGGGTCAGACTTTCAACGGCTACCGCTCTATCAGCTGCTATTCATACGGCAGCAAAAAATGGGATCTTATTAAAAGGCGGAAACTTAATAGAGGCAATGGCTGAAGCAGATACCTTGATATTAGATAAAACAGGCACAATCACAGAAGGAAAACCTAAAATCACGAGCATTGTTACCAAGAAAAATGCAACAGAAGAAGAAGTAATTAAGCTTGCCGCCGCAGCAGAAGAAACTTCTAATCATCCCTTGGCGTTTGCCATTATATCTAAGATGCGCAGGTCTGGATGGACTATACCGGAACATACTGAAACCATAGTTCATGTTGCCAGAGGGGTAGAGACAAAGGTAGAGAATCAGACTGTCCGAGTAGGTAACAGAAAGTTTATGGAAGAAAACGGCATAGAAATTTCTGAACTGGACAAGGAGATTACTCACCTAATCGATCGAGGAGAAAATGTGATTTTTGTATCTCTGGAAGAGGTTCTAGTGGGCGTTTTAGGCGTGCAAGATACCTTAAGAGAGAATATGAAAAAAGCCATCAATCGGTTAAGATATTTGGGCTTTGATGAGTTAAAATTGCTCACGGGAGATTTGGCCATTGCGGCAGAGGTTGTAGCACATAGTATGGCAATGGATGGGTTTGAATCAGAATTGTTGCCAGAAGATAAGGCAAAGTATGTTCTTCAGGCGCAATCAAAGGGATCAAGGGTAATTATGGTGGGAGATGGAATCAACGATGCACCGGCTTTAGCCTATGCTGATGTGGGTGTAGCTATAGGCAATACGAGAACAGATATCGCCATTGAAGCGGCAGATGTTACTATTGCAGGCGATGATCCTTTATTAATACCAGGTATGGTGAACATGTCCAGAAAAACAATGACTATTGTAAAGCAAAATTTTGCAGCTACCATAGGGATTAATACAGTTGGACTGATGCTTGGAGCCACAGGAATTTTGCCGGTATTTTGGGGATCGGTACTTCACAATAGCACCACGATACTGGTTGTTTGTAACTCTGCCAGATTGTTATTTCATAACTTTGAAAGAAATGTGAGTTGAGGTATGAAGTATGAGTTATCCAGTAATG
Organism: Desulfosporosinus shakirovi; assembly: GCF_020595055.1. Classification (GTDB taxonomy): domain Bacteria; phylum Bacillota; class Desulfitobacteriia; order Desulfitobacteriales; family Desulfitobacteriaceae; genus Desulfosporosinus; species Desulfosporosinus shakirovi. Next base: position 160,365 of record NZ_JAJDOO010000004.1, read on the forward strand.
AATATAGTTCACCAATTGCCGGGGAGGGTTCGTATTTCTTTATCTATGCCTCCCAGGAGAATAGAGAAATTAGAAAAGGAAGTCCTTGAACATACTGGAATTCACTGCGTAAAATTTAGCCCGATCACGAGGTCGGTCTTGGTCTATTACAATCCCATTGAAATAGAAATGCCAGAAATTATTGTAAGAATTGGGACAGCCTTGTCTATTGAGTATAATATGTGCCCTGTTTATGTAGAAAATAAGAAAAATGTCGGAGTAAATATTATTGATAACTATGCCCTAGGAGCTTTAATTGCTGCTTGGATAGGAAAGTCCGGACTGCTCCCTTTGGCAAATATCGCAAACCTCTTAGAGTGGAATGCAGGAATAAGTACCTTAGCTGCCGTAATTAATCACGGAATTTCCGAAATAAAGATTTCCGGCACTCCGGACCCTGAAGTCGTTACTGCTGTATATTTGCTCAATTCTATGTTAAAGAGGGAATTTCTGATATCATCAACTATAACTTGGATCTCTACTTTCATAAGACATTTGACAGGCGAAGAATTAGGTCGGATAAGTATCCAAGCCTTTCAGGCCTTTAGCCAAGAAGAAAATCGAATGTATTATGACGTAGCAGTAAAATCAGAAGAAAATCTTTATCATAAAAGCATTATTAATATTTCTGGTAACATGATGAGAAAATATGTAGGCATCAGAGGGAATATGAGACCATCTTCCTTTTTAAACCAGATAAAAAGGGTCTCTGATAAACATGGAGATGCGCTGGAAGGATTAAGAAACAAGAAAGATATAATATTTTTAAGATTAGAATACTAGTCTTAAAATTTTATATAAAGAACATTTATAATATTTAGGGGGAGAGAAATAATATGATCGTGACAAGAGCACATTTAACAGGCTTCGCAGTAGGAGTAGGGGTTTCCGCATTTGGATATTATCTCTATAAGAAAAATGAAGACAAGGTAGATCAGTTGTTAAGGAAGCAAGGAATAGATATTCCCGTATCTGGGAAAAAAGACTATAATTCAATGACGTTAGAAGAATTAGTGGGCCAAAAAGAACATATTGAAGATCTGATAGCAGAAAAAGAGATGATCACAAATCAGCTTTCAGTTGCGACTCCAGTCGAATAGGATAAAAGTGAGTTAATAAAAATATCATGGAATTTTCCATGATATTTTTATTGTCTAAACGAAACCCACCTGCTATTCAGGTGGTTCCAAAAAGCTTTAACTATGAGTAGAAATCCAATGATACAGAAAGTTTAGCACAGACGCAGAGGAACCAGTGTTCTGAAAAGTACCCGCGTTTTTGCTTGGAACTTGAAATTGTATTGCGTTTAGTTGACTATAGATGTGTTTGGTTGTACCATTGTACTGGAGGTGACCTCATGGAGAAATTATATACGGCGCAAGAATTGGCGGATATGCTTAATCTGTCGGTGGAAACGATCTGGAGGTATACCCGGCAAAAAAAAATCCCCACGATTGAACTGGGAAATAAACAATATCGCTATGAAAAAGAAGCCGTGCTGGCTGCTTTGGCTGGAGGAAACTTATCTGTTAAAGAAGAAGGTCATGTATACGCCAAGCAGGGTGATTATACCTATGAGGATTATTTGAAGCTTCCGGAAGAGCCTGGCTATCGGTTTGAGATTCTGGAAGGATTTCTGGTAAAAGAGCCATCGCCTTCGATGCATCATCAGCGATTATCGCGAGAACTGGGACGTCGGTTGATGACTTTCTTTGATAATTATGATCCGGAGGGGGAACTCTTTTTTGCTCCCTTGGATGTTACTTTGACCATCAGTAATGTAGTACAGCCGGATATATTATTTATCTCCGGTGCCCGCAGGGAAATTATGCGTCAGGAACGTATCGACGGTCCTTGTGATTTAGTGGTGGAAATTATGTCCCCGACAAATCGCCGGAAAGATCGCTTACGGAAGATGGAGATTTATCGTAAGGCAGGGATCCCTCACTACTGGATTGTGGATCCAGAGGAGGACACATTGGAAACTTATAAGTTTAAAGATGCAAGTTATACCTTGGTATTTGCAGGGGGACCTGGCGACGAATTCACACATCCTGATTTTCCGGGGTTGGCATTGGATCTGGACAGGATATTTCATAGACCTGTATTCGAGTGATTTTCCTCAAACTCCAATAAGCACATCCATCGGCATGTGCTTATCGGGGACTTTACTTATTCTTATTGACTGGTATTATTAAACCAAGTCATTTAAGTGGTATTAAAGGAGCTTCCAGATGTCAGATCAAAACCGCGTTAAGCCCCAGCGATTGTATGCGAGGGTGTGGAGTAGGGTTTATCAGTTATTATTTTTGACTTATACAGCAGTTCTTATCTGGGAGCTGTTTCTTGGGAAATATCGTTCTCATGGTGGGCCTAGACGTTATAACTTAACTCCCCTGAAAACAATCGAGAGCTATATTGAAAACTATGATAGTTTTGGAGTCAGTATCGTCCTAATTAATCTGGCAGGCAATATTGTGGCTTTTATGCCGTTGGGATTTTTGCTGCCTCTTGTTTTCAAAAGAATGAGGCGCTTGTTCGTTATAACAGGAATCACCCTGCTCACCAGTATTACGGCCGAAATCTGCCAATATATATTTAATGTCGGAGGCTTGGATATCGATGATGTACTGCTTAATACGATTGGTGGGGTATTGGGTTACTTAGTCTACCAGTCTTCAAAGAAAATGTTGCCTCATCGCAACTGATGAATTTTATAAGTAAGAAAGAAAAGAAGATCCGGGCTGTTGCTTTATTTCTTAACTAATTCAGTCAAAGTACTCATAAGTTCCTTGATTTGTTCGCCATAGGTACCGAAGTCGGCCCAACGGCCTTCTCTGGCGGCTTGTTCCTGACTGACCAAGGCTTCATTAATCTTAGTGGCGAGCTCTTGTAAGCTTATAGCAGTTCCTGATGTATCAGGAACTGTGGCACCCTTATCTTCCGTAAATTCACCAAAGAGTTTGGTTAAGGCTAAGTCCAAGGTGCTTTCCATGATCAGGGTATCATTGTAGTAGAGAATGACTCGACGTAATTCCGGGATGCTGCCGCTGTCTGACAAGATAAAGAGTGGTTCCACATAGAGTATTTTATTATTGATCGGAATAGTCAAGAGATTGCCTCGTACAACGTTAGACCCGCCTTGACTCCAGAGGCTGAGCTGTTGAGAAATAACAGGGTCTTGATCGATATAGGCATCAACTTGGCTAGGTCCTTCTATCTGTTGCCCTCGTGGGAAACTGAAGAGTAGCAATTTGCCGTAACTGTCCCCATCGTTGCCTGCTGCCAGCCAGCCTACCATATTTCTACGGTTATAAGGGGTAAAAGGTTGCTTGAGAATAAATTCAGCCTTATCACTGTCTGGTAATTGCATGGTAACATAGTACGGTTCTACGGGAACTTCTTCTCCGCTGTATTTTTCAGTAGGAATCTCCCAGACGTTCTCTCGGTTATAAAAGTCCCGAGGATTAGTCATGTGATAATTTCTGAGCATGCCAGATTGGATGTTGAAGTAATCGGCAGGATAGCGGATATGAGATTCCAGGCCTTGGGGGAACTCCTCGCGACTTTTGATCAGGTCTGGAAATACACCCTCCCAAGCTTTGAGGATCGGATCATTTACATCAAAGTTATAAATTCCGACATCGCCATTATAGGCATCGATGACGATTTTCACGGAATTACGGATATAATTCAACTTGCCAGAAGGTTCGGCATAGGGATAGTTGCTGGAGGTCGTATACCCATCCACGATCCAATACACCTTTCCTTCAGAAATAACAGGATAGGCATTGCTGTCTAGTTCAATAAAAGGAGCCACTTTATTAATTCGATCGACAATATTTCGATTGTAGAGAATACGGCTTTCAGACGTAATCTGATCGGAAAAGATGAGGATGGGCTTGGCAAAATTAATGGCATACATAACTCTGCGGAAGAAACTTAGCTCTACACCGTCCTTACCTGAATAATGCACGATTGATTTTTCATCGACGGCGTCTTCTGTATAGCCAAATTCTCCGCTTTCAGTCCCTACAACAATAAAATCATTGGTCATCTCTCCAAAATAGATATCCGGTTGCGTCAGAGGGATGTCTACAACGTCGCTTTTAACTGGAATGTCTCGGAGATAATAGGTAGGATGGCCATTGGCTGTGATTTTATTAACCGGGGACATGACGATACCATACCCATGGGTGTATTTAAAGTGACGATTAATGAGAGTCTGTGCTGTCTCAGGGAGAGAATCTATGTTGAGTTCCCTGACAGAGAGCATGACTTGGCTGGATTTATTGCCAATTTGATAACGGTCTATGTCAATGTCATTAAATTCGTAGTAGAGACGCAGTGATTGGTTTTGCTGGTAATGCTGCTTTAAAGGTCTATAATCTAAGAGGCGGATATTATCGATGGTTGCCTGATTTGCTTTTAATATTTCGGATGATATTTCTTCAGTATTGATTGAATAGTCTACTTCTTCAATACTCGATAACTTGTAGGCATCTCTGGTAGCTTGAATGTGGTGCTGTAAGTAGGGGGTTTCACGTGACAGTTGGTTAGGGCCTACAATAAATTGGTTGACTGCTCCGCCAACAATCCCTCCGGTAAGGGAAACGATCAGGAGCAGAGCCGGTGCCCCAATAAGAAATCGGATCTTCTTGAGGCGAATGTTCGCGAAAAGAAGAAGGGCAAGAAGTGCTCCGAGTATTCGTTCTATTTGCATCAGAGGCAATGTGATGTTTGCGTCTGTATAGCCCGCACCGTACAAGGAAGGGGATGGCGAAATCAATAAACCGGCCATGGATAATCCTCGAGTTAAGGCATACCAAAGCATGAAGATCCCCAGCAGGATGGAAAAGTGTGCCAGGGCCTTAGGAGAAAGCTTGGTTCTGCGTCCTGCAAAATTGATAGCACTGCTAATACCATATCCCACCAACATTGCGGTTATAGTTAAAGATAGAAGGCTGATGAAGGCAGCACTGAGAAGAGAATATAAAGGATATTGAAAAAGATAGTAACTAAGGTCTCGACCTAATATAGGGTCTGCTTGGCCGGTGGGAACGGAGTTAAAGAGCAGTAAGACCTTATCCCACATCTGAGGCAATGCCCAGATCCAAAAAATAGATAAGATAAAAGCGATAATTACTAGGATCATCTTACTAAGGTTGAAGACTCTTGGGCGTATTTCCGTAATGACCGAGACCTTCGGCCATGGTTTGATTCGAAACTGGCCAGCCATTGGCAGCAAATTGACTAGTAAAAAGGCAAAGCCCAAAAGCCATAACAGAGACTTTATTCCTAATTCGCTAAGCAGAGGTTTTAGGAAAACTTGGCTTATACCAAGACTTTGGTACCACAGGTAATTGGTATAATATGTAATTGTGATTACTAAGAAAATTACCAAGGCGACTAGGATAAGAGGCAGTTTATACTTCTTAAGAAAATCTAACATTTAATTCCTCCAATTGAACTCATTAACATATTAATTTCCAAGAATTGATATGTTAATTCAGTTTGAAGTCCATCGCTTAGTTTGTCAAGTGAGGGAGTATATTAATTTTTGTTTCAAAGATATAAACCGAGCAGTTGTCCGGGATGTTTCCTGCAGGAACGAAGGTATTAGTCAAAGCGTGTTATAGAAGATAGAAGATAGTGATAAGATTTGATATAATAAACCTCTAAAATAAGACAGATAATGCAATAGAGTTTGTAGGTTAAAGCTGGGCTTTGATTAATTATTTGATCAGAAGCCGGATCCTATTGTGAAAAAGCAAACAAGGAGGAAAGTAATGACTTATTTAAAAAAACTACTTGTAATCTTACTGTCAACATTCTGCGCTGTCACAACCATCTCCAGTACAGCGGCAGCCCAAGCGAAGACCCTCTATCAGACTAGTTCCCAACATACCATCACAGAGGGAGCAACTTTAGAACATATTTCACGGTTTACAGCAGATGGTTGGTTAAATATCAAAGTTTTACGTATTGATACCACAAATCCTAATATCAAAATAGATACCTTGGCTAGTAACCAGACCACGGATCAACTTTCTACAATACTTGCTTTAGCGGAGGAAAAGGGTGCGGTTGCCGCCGTGAATGCCAGTTTCTTCAATCCAATGGATGGAGGCACCGGATATCCTGACGGACCCATTGTACGAGCAGGAGACCTCTTAGCCACATCTGGATGGTACAATCAAAACAATGATGAAATGGCTTCCCTCTCTCTCGATAATGCAGGTCAGATACTCTTTAACTACTGGAAAAACACACTTACCTTAACCGGACACAACAATGCTTCATTTGCTGTGTCTCAGTACAACCAGCCTAGCCGTCAGCAATATAGTGATATTACCGTGTTGGATAATAAATGGGGACCTGCTACCCTTGGTGCCTCTGAAAAGTATCCTGATTTAGTGGAAATCCTGGTATCCCAAGGACAGGTGATAGAAATTCGACAAGCTTTGCCTGCCGCAACCATGCCTGACAAAGGTTATGTTGTGATTTCCCGGGGAGAACAAGCTGTCAAACTTCTGGAAACCTTCAAACCTGGAAATCCGGCACAATTCACTGTTACCTCCAACCCAGACTGGTCTGATCTGCAAATGTCTGCAACTGGGTCCTCCATACTGGTCAAGGACGGTCAGATTCCCGAGAGCTTTTCTTTTAGCACTGAGAGTTTCAATAATAAGAACCCTCGAACCTTGGCCGGAAGCTCAGAGGATGGAAAACAACTAATATTGGTCACGGTGGATGGCAGACAGGATAACAGTGTCGGTCTCACCCAGACCGAGTCCGCGCAACTCATGCTGGAATTGGGTGCCTACAACGCTCTGATTTTTGATGGCGGTGGATCTACTACCATGGCAGCTAGAAAGTCGGGAACTTCCACCTTAGATATTGTCAATATACCTTCTGAGGGTTCTTTGCGTTCTGTTGCGAACGGTATCGGAGTTTTTTCTCAGGCCCCCTCCGGTCCGTTAACGGAGCTGATTTTGGAAACTGAGGACTCTAATATTTTTGTTCATAGTTCGAGAAAATTTACACTTAGGGGAGTGGACAGTTTTGCTAATCCGGCAGAGGTTGATCCTCAACAGATAGAATGGAGTGTGAGCGGAATTGAAGGGAGATTTATAAATAATCAATTTCAGCCCACTTCTGCAGGCAGGGGTAAAATAATTGCCAAAGTAGGAGAATTAACAGCGGAATTGGATATCCTTTCCTTAAGTGCTCCCGTCAAGCTTAGAACTAGTCCAGATAAGTTGGACATACCTCTTGGACAGAGCCAAACCCTTCAGGTAACAGGCTACGACCAACAGGGCTTTAAAGCGACAATTCAGCCGGAAGATGTTCAGTGGGCAGTAAGCGGAGAAATTGAAGATTTCAAAGAGGGAATTCTTAAAGCCACTGCAGTGGGTGCAGGATATATCGAAGCAAGTGTCGAGGATGTTCATGCCTATATTGCTGTATCGATCTATGCAGATTCTACTAATACAATCTATTCCTTCGAAGACGACCAGGCTTTCTTCCACGCCGACCCGCAGATAGCCCGAGGTACTTTTCAGCTTTCTACAGATCAGATTTATGGAGGAAATACTTCCGGAGAATTAGTCTATGACTTTTTAGAGAAGCAAAGCTCAAGTGAAGCTTCCTTAGTTTTCACGGGAGCAGGGATTGCGCTTGATTCTGACACTTCCCACTTAGCCGTCTGGGTATACAATACACATGAAAGTTTAAACCGGGTCCTCGGTGAAGTCCTGGATGACACAGGGAGGAAATATCAGCTTGTAATTGCTGACAAACTAGATTGGACAGGTTGGAAGAGAATGGAGGTTTCACTGGAGAAAATTCAGACGCCAACCAATTTTGTGAGACTCTATGTGCAAAATATTGACCCTGCTGAGGGCAGGGGGAAGATTTATTTTGACGACCTTACGGCAAAGGTGCTCAACCATCCGGTAATAGACCAAAGCCAAACCCCTCAGGATACAATCCCCCAAGATGAGGCCAACAGAACAACGAATTTTAGTTCGGGTCCTGAAAGTTTTAAGTTTTCAGTTTTTGGCAGTAGGCAGGAAAGCTATAGTACTATGGAAGAGCAACTGTTAGACAAAATGACAAAGTATATTAATAAAAATTTGGACATGGCGGTTTATACCGGAAGCCAAGCTCCATCCGCTGTCAGAAATATAGAAAAACCTGCTCTAATTACTGATTCTGAATATAGAACCCATAATTATAAGAACAGTAGCTTCATTCAGTTGGATATCAGCAAAGGTGGACTTCGGAGAAGTGACCCTGAACAATGGCTATGGTTGTTCAAGGAATTAGACACCCTGAGTGGCAGCAATGCTTTCATCGTCATGTCAGGCGCTCCGGCTACTTTTATAAATGCCAAAGAAGGTGATTTGCTCAAGGATACCTTGGCTGAATATCGGGAGAAAACCGGAAAAAATGTTTGGGTCTTGTTTCAGGGAAATGTAAATCAAAGTGAACTGGATAGGGGAGTTCGATATATTTCCTGTGCTGGTTTTAGTATTCCTGACTTTTCTCCAGAAAAGCCGACTGCTACAAAATTTCTTGAGGTGACGGTAATGGGTAATAATATAACCTATGAATTTAAAAGTCTTTTGGGAGTGAGATCATCCCAATAGTAATTGCTTTGAGGAGAGTTTTTCATGAGTATGGGAGGAAGCGGCTTTTCAGTAAATCATCAGAACAGCTTCGGGTTGGGATTATCAGGCAGGGGAAAAGTGCTGAATCTGGCACACAAAAGAGTTGCGGAGTGGCAAGACTATATTGACTTTCATTATCAATAAGGTTAAAATTATAATATAACAATTCGGCATTGAAACGATTCTAGTAATGAAGATAAGCAAGTTAGGTAATTAGTCTAAACTACTTATCAAAGGAGATGAGCATGATGTCTTTATCGAGAGGAAAGTTAAATACACCTTATACAGTGAGTTCTGTCAATACTGATCACAATGATATTCGTGAGTTTTTATTTACGCTTGGTTGTTACCCTGGTGAAAAAGTAACTATTATTTCGAAATTGGCATCCAACTATATAATTAACATCAAAGATGCAAGGTACAGTATAGATGACGAATTAGCAAATGCTATTATGGTATAGATTATCTATTGAATAGATTAGATTAGGGCAGTGTTAAATAAAAGTTAGATACATGACAAGGTTAGAAAAGTTCAATAGCTATGAAAATGCCGGAGTTAGACAATATTGGATTGTAGAGCCGGGGCAGATTGTAATTGAGTTTAAGTGAAGTATTTGATTAGTAGTTCAGATAGGCTGTTTGCATATTAGATGCAAACAGCCTATCTTTATTTGGAGAATGTTTATTCCTAAGCCTTTTGGTGTATAGATGATATGCTACAAAGATCGTCCTAGCCTTTAACCTTGTCCATCCAATTGAATTCATCAGGGACGCTGCCATACTGAACTCCTGTGACAAAGTCAAATAGTTTTTTTGCGAATTCACCGGTTTGATTATTGTTTATCTTAATTTTTTGCCCTTTCCAAGAAAGCTCACCGACAGGAGATATGACGGCAGCTGTACCGGTGCCGAATACCTCTTCAAGCTCTCCTTTGGCATGGGCATCATACACTTCTTCAATAGAAATCTGCCGTTCAGTTGCTTTCACGCCCCAATTTTGGGCTAATTCCAGCACGGTATGACGAGTGATTCCGCCTAATATACTGCCGCTTAGCTCTGGGGTGATGATTTCACCCTTAATCTTAAAGAAGATATTCATCGTTCCAACTTCTTCAACATATTTGCGGTGGACTGCATCCAGCCATAAGACTTGGTCAAAACCTTCGTTATGGGCTTCGGCTTGAGCGGATAGACTCAAGGCATAATTGGCCGGAGTTTTGGCTTGTCCGAGTCCGCCTTTTGTAGCGCGAACATACTTATCTTCTACTTTAATGCTTACCGGATTAAAACCAGTATCATAATAGGCTCCAACAGGAGAGAGAATAATAAACAGTTTATAAGTACTAGCTACCTTTACCCCAATGTAGCTATCGGTAGAAATGATGAATGGTCTTATATAGAGCGAGGTGCCCAGTGTGCCGGGGATCCAGTCTTTTTCTAATTCCAATAGTTTAAATAAGCCCGCTTGAACTTCCTCAACGTCAATCGGGGGTATGCAAAGATGACCAGCTGATCGATTGAAGCGATTTAGATATTGCTTTGTTCTAAATACTGCGATCTGATTGTTTGCGGCCCTAAAGGCTTTCATCCCTTCAAAAATCGCTTGCCCATAATGAAAAACAATGGTTGCAGGAACGAAGGCAAACTCACCATAGGGAATGATCCTTGGAGAATGCCATCCTTTGCCGGTCTCATAATCCATGACAAACATATGGTCTGTGAAAATCTTCCCAAAACCTAGCTTCTCATCGGTGGGTAATACTCCCGGTTTGTCTACTGTATTTACGATAATATCCGTCATAACAATTGCCTCCAAAACTCTTTTAGGTATCTTATAAATCATAATCCTTGTAAGACAGTTGTTCAATACTAAAGATAAAAAATGTTCGACTATTGACCATGTATACTGTGTACATGTTTTCTGGATAATATACTTTATGTACCGTTATAGGTATATTCTGACCATTGTGTAAAAATAAAGTGGATTTACGAGCGTCAATAACAATTGATAGTGATCATTAAGAATCGAGGAATCATTTAGTGATTAGAATAAAGTATCAATCGCTATTGACAGATTTGATCTAACAAGATACAATTTCCTAAACACAAAACCTTTGAACAAGAGAAGTACGAAAAGTTGGGTGTATCCAGAGAGTTGCAGGCGGTGGGATTGCAACAGCATAGATTTTTCTGAATGGGCTTGTGAGGGCAGCTTGAAACTGCGGTGCAGGAGTAGACGCTGACGGGAACCCCGTCCGTTATCAGTGGGGTGCATATGATAGTATGCAAAATGAGTGGGCGATTCTATGAATCGTCAATCAGGGTGGTATCGCAGAAGTTTAAAAGCTTTTGTCCCTTTAAGGGGCAGAAGCTTTTTTATTTTACCCTAAAACTCAATGAGTTAAGAAAGGAGTTCTCATCATGGTATTAAGAGGTGATATCAGATGGTCTTTGTACTAAAGGAGAATGTTTCGCAGGAAAAAATCAGCCAGTTTGTTCAGAGGATTGAAACTGAAGGATATTCCACCTTTTTAAGCACGGGAACTGAGCATACTGTAGTCTGCCTGATTGGAAACACGGCAAAAATCGATGTTGACTTTATCGTTCAAACCAACGAAATTGTAGAATACGGTAAACGTGTAACTGAGCCTTATAAAGCTGTTAATCGAACAGTCCATCCGGATGATACTCTCGTTAAAGTAGGAGATATAACCATAGGAGAAGGCTTTTTTCAAGTGATTTCTGGTCCCTGCTCAGTAGAGAGTGAGGAGCAAGTTGTTCAAATCGCCAGATCTGTCAAGGCCAGTGGGGCAACATTATTGCGAGGAGGTGCATTTAAGCCGCGTACCTCACCTTACGCATTCCAAGGACTTCAGGACATGGGTATAAAGTTTCTTCTTTCCGCTAAGCAAGAAACTGGGTTGCCAATTGTTACTGAGATTATGAATCAAACCCAATTGCCCCTCTTTGAGAAAGTTGATGTAATTCAGATCGGTGCACGCAACATGCAAAATTTTGATCTGCTCAGGGAAGTTGGACGATGCAATAAACCGATACTTCTGAAAAGAGGGTTATGTAATACCATTGAAGAGTTTTTAATGAGTGCAGAATATATTATGTCTGAAGGAAACACGCAGATCATATTATGTGAAAGAGGAATTCGTACTTTCGAAACTATGACAAGAAATACGTTGGATCTTTCGGCTGTTCCATTATTAAAACAAAAATCACATCTGCCAGTGATTGTAGATCCAAGCCATGCAGCCGGAATCCGCAGTTTAGTGGCTCCTTTATCCAAGGCTGCCATTGCGGTTGGAGCAGATGGTCTGATGATTGAGGCCCATAATAACCCTGCAGAGGCTTTGAGTGATGGTGCTCAATCACTGGATCTGCCACAGTTCTCAGCTCTTATGAATGATTTAAAGCGGAGAGTATCTTTTGAGGGCAAGATTAATAACTAAACCGTTCTAAAAATGCATATAGAGAATAAACCGTTGAAGCGGAGATAACGTTATAACGTGCACTTACAGAGAGCGGGGGGAGCTGGAAACCCTGCAGAACGCAGTATAGCAAATGGACCGTTGAGGGCGCAATGAAACGGGTTTTCCCGGAGTATCCTGCGACGTAACACTTACGTTATTGTGGGGAATATGTTGGTATTCTTATGAGAGTGCAGGAATAAAAATTCTGCAAAGCAAGGTGGTACCGCGAGTGAATTAAGCACTCGTCCTTGACAAGAATGTCAACGGGCGAGTGTTTTTTTACTACTCAGAAAGTATAACTTTTCGTTGTGTACTGCAAGAAGGGCTAATACGTGCGAAGACAGTGTCTTCGTCTGGAAGCATAAGTGCAACAATGGCGACCATCGCCTGCCACTAAAAGAAAGGAGCAAATTATATGTTAAGACCAAGCTTAGATGATGCTAAAAAGATTGCCCAAGGGTATACGATACTACCTGTTAGCAGAGAGATTTACGCAGATATTAGAACTCCTATAGCCTTACTGAAAGCCATTGATTCCATCAGCCACCGATATTATCTTCTGGAAAGTGTGGAGGGCGGTGAGGCTTGGGGCAGATACTCGTTTTTAGGGTTTGATCCCGTCACGCAAGTGACTTGTAAGGATAATAAAATTGAGATCAATAATGGCACGATTTTTAAGCTTGAGGGGCAAAATCCAACAGCAGTGGTCAGAGAAATCTTGTCTCAGTATAAAACCCCCCATTTTGATTTTCTCCCTCCCTTCACAGGAGGATTTGTTGGTTATTTTGCTTACGATTTCATCAAATATTTCGAAAAGACACTTCAACCAAAAAGCATAGACATCGATAACTTTAATGATATGGAATTAATGCTTTTCGACAAGGTGATTGCTTATGATCACTTAAAACAAAAGATCATTATCATTATCAATGTAAAAACTGAAGCATTAGAAGAAGGCTATCGGAAAGCCAGCTTCGAAATCGATAATATCATCAAGTTAATAAAGCAAAACATTTCGGAGGCAGTTAGCAAGCCCGTCTTAAAGTCTGAGATTCAGTCGGATATTTCAAAAAGCAACTATGAAGCAATGGTCCGAAAGGCAAAGGAACATATCTTCAATGGGGATATTTTTCAAGTAGTACTATCGAGGCGTTTTACAGCTAAAATGGAAGGCAGTTTGATGGACACTTACCGGGTTTTAAGGACGACAAATCCTTCGCCGTATATGTTCTTTATAAAGACCAAAGATGTTGAGATCGCAGGGACATCACCTGAAACTCTGGTAAAGTTGCAAAATGGCCGATTAGCAACCTTCCCGCTTGCCGGGACCAGGCCGAGAGGAGCTACGGAGGCAGAGGATAAGCAGATCGAGGAGGAATTAATGCAGGATGAAAAAGAGCTGAGCGAACACAACATGCTGGTGGACCTGGGAAGAAATGACCTGGGCAGGATCAGTAAATTTGGCAGTGTGAAAGTAAAAGATCACCTTAAAGTTTTACGTTTTTCCCATGTGATGCACATTGCTTCAGAGGTGAACAGTGAGATAAGAGAGGATAAGGATGCCTTGGACGCGATTATGTCAGTATTGCCGGCGGGGACTCTTTCAGGAGCACCTAAGATCCGTGCCTGCGAAATAATCGATGATTTGGAGAATGCTCGCAGAGGAATCTATGGCGGTGCAGTTGGGTATATCGATTTCTCTGGGAATATGGACACTTGTATCGCCATTAGAATGGCCGTCAAAAAGGATAATAACGTATATGTTCAGGCAGGGGCGGGTATCGTTGCTGATAGTGTTCCTGAAAGTGAGTACCTGGAGTGTGAAAATAAGGCGATGGCAGTCATACGTGCCTTGATGCTTTCTCAGGAGGTGATGGACTAATGATTTTACTGATCGACAACTATGACAGCTTCTCTTATAACCTGTATCAACTCATTGGGGAAATAAACGATGATATTAAAGTGGTGCGCAATGACGAGTTGAGTGTTTCAGAAATTGAAGCTCTGCAACCGACTCATATAGTTATTTCTCCGGGACCGGGTTTTCCCGTCGATGCTGGAGTTTGTGAGCAGACTATTTTAAAGCTCAAAGAATCAACCCCAATCTTGGGGGTCTGTCTCGGACATCAAGCGATCTGTGAGGCTTACGGCGCAAAAATAGTTCATGCTAAGAAAATGATGCATGGTAAAAAGAGCAGTATCCATATTGCTAACGGCAATGAGATTTTTAAAGGGCTGCCACCGATCATCGAAGCAGCCAGATATCACTCATTGATTGCTGAAAAACAAGGCATCCCCGATGAACTGTTGGTAATTGCCGAGGATCAAAGCGGGGAAATTATGGGTGTGAAACATCGAGATTATGAGGTGTATGGAGTTCAGTTTCATCCGGAATCTATACTGACACCGAAAGGAAAAATGATCATTGCAAACTTTCTGGGGTTAGGAGGTGCAAGTAAATGATCATGAATGCGATTTATAAAATAGTCAATGGACAAGATCTTGATCTCAATACAACGAAGGCCGTTATGGAGCAAATCATGAATGGAGAGGCTACCAATGCCCAAATTGCATCATTTCTGACGGCCATGAGAATGAAAGGAGAAAGCATCGAGGAAATAACGGCTTGCGCTATGGTCATGCGCGAAAAGTGTACGAAACTAAAAACGGGAATGGATGTTCTGGATATTGTTGGGACAGGCGGAGATGAAGCGAATACCTTTAACATTTCCACAATAAGTGCTCTAGTCGTGTCTGCAGCAGGTGTAGCCGTAGCCAAGCATGGGAACAGATCTGTATCGAGCAAATGCGGAAGCGCTGATCTGCTTGAAGCTTTGGGAGTGAAAATTGATGTTAACGCGGAAAAAAGCGAACAAATTCTGCGTAAGATCGGTTTGTGCTTCATGTTTGCGCCAACCTACCATGCCTCAATGAAATATGCCGCGCCGGTCCGAAGAGAACTGGCTGTCCGTACGATCTTCAATATTTTAGGTCCACTGGCGAATCCAGCCGGAGCAAACACCCAACTTTTGGGGGTTTACGATGAAAATTTAGTAGAGCCTCTGGCTAGGGTACTATCGAATCTGGGAGTAAAGCGTGCCATGGTGGTACATGGACATGATGGCTTAGACGAGGTTACGTTATGCAGCACGACGACTGTTTGCGAGGTCTTTGAAGGCAAGTTAAATAGTTTCTTTCTTGATCCTGAACAGTTAGGTTTTAAAAAATGTACACCGGAAGAACTGGTAGGTGGGAATCCTGATGAAAATGCCAGGATTGCTTTAGATATACTGAATGGAGAGAAGGGACCTAAGCGTGATATCGTCTTGCTAAACACTGCGGTCTGTCTATATATGTTCCATAGCCATACAACACTTCGGGATTGCGTAAGATTAGCGGCAGAAATCATTGACAGTGGGACGGCCAAAGCCCAACTGGAAAAATTTATTGCCCTATCGAATGAGGTAGAATTATGATATTGGATCAGATAGCCCTTTATACAACCGGAAGAGTAGATGCATTAAAAAAGGGAAAATCATTCGATAAGATAGAAAAAGAAGCGCTGGCTATCGAAAATAAAAAACCTTTTGCTTTCGAAAAGGCCTTATCAAATAATGAGATGGCTTTTATCTGTGAGGTAAAGAAGGCCTCTCCTTCTAAGGGGATAATCAGTGAATCTTTTCCATACCTAAAAATCGCTCAGGAATATGAAAGCGCTGGTGCGAATGCAATCTCCGTACTGACGGAACCGAAATTCTTCCTGGGCAGTGACAGCTACTTGAGCGAAATAAAGGCTCAAGTGAACATCCCTGTTCTGCGTAAGGATTTCATCATTGATAGCTATCAGATTTACGAGTCTAAAATTATTGGCGCGGATGCTGTACTGTATATCTGCGGTTTGTTGGACACAAACAGACTAAGTGAATATATCCAGATAGCCGACAGTCTGGGACTGTCAGCACTTGTGGAGACCCATACTGAAGAGGAAATTAACTCTGCCCTGAAGGCAGGTGCGAGGCTTATTGGTATCAATAATCGGAACTTGAAAACCTTTGAAGTTGACTTGAATATGACGGCCTCTTTGAGACATCTGGTGCCAAAGGAGGTTCTGCTTGTCTCTGAAAGCGGCATCCAGAAACCTGAGGATATTATGAGGCTACGTAAAAGCGATGTTGATGCGGTGCTGATCGGAGAGGCCTTTATGAGAAATGAAGATAAGGCTGCTGTCATGAAAAACCTGCGAGGCAAACGAGGGGAAGGCCCATGACCAAAATAAAGCTGTGCGGCCTGACCAGAGTGTGTGATATTGAGGCGGTTAATGAAGCCCATCCAGACTATGTGGGCTTTGTCTTTGCCAATAGTAAACGCCGAATTACGCCAAGGGATGCCTTCGGCTTGAAAGAACTGCTGGATGATAAAATCCAGACTGTCGGGGTTTTTGTGGATGAGACAATAGAACAAATCTTGGATATTTGTTCTATTGGTATTATAGATTTTATTCAACTCCACGGACAGGAAAAGGCGACTTATATCGAAAGGCTCCGGAAGGAAAGCGGAAAGCCCGTCATCAAGGCGGTCAGAGTGCGTTCAAGGGAAGATATCAAAGCAGCCGAGAGGTTGAATTGCAACTATCTCTTACTAGATGCCTTTTCTGACAAGAGTGCAGGCGGAACAGGGGAAACCTTCGATTGGAAGGTTGTTGATGCAGTTCAGAAACCCTTTTTCTTGGCAGGCGGACTAAACAGCGAAAATGTATTGCAAGCGATGAGTGCGGTCAAGCCGTTTGGCGTAGACATAAGCAGTGGAGTCGAAACCGATGGATTTAAGGATAGGGGTAAAATACTGGAAATAGTGAGATTGATTAGGAGTATATAAAATAAGCAAAGCACGCCGACATTCTTCGGCGTGCTTATTGTATGACTAATTTTGCTTATTTGAAATAACGGTCAAGTAATCCCTTGAAGGCTCTACCGTGACGAGCTTCATCCTTACACATTTCATGAACTGTATCATGAATTGCATCTAAATTGAGTTTCTTCGCTAAAGTAGCCAGGTCCTTTTTCCCTTGAGTTGCACCACATTCAGCTTCCACCCTTAGTTGCAGGTTCTTCTTGGTGTCTGCATCAACGACTTCTCCTAAAAGTTCGGCAAACTTCGCTGCATGTTCTGCTTCTTCCCAAGCAAACCGTTTGTAAGCTTCGGCGACTTCAGGATAACCCTCCCGATCCGCTTGACGGCTCATCGCTAGGTACATACCAACTTCTGTACATTCACCGGTAAAATTAGCTCTTAATCCTTCGATGACTTCTGGGTCAACCCCTTGAGCAATTCCTACTTTATGCTCATCAGCCCACTCCAAAACCCCTTCAACTTTCTCTGAAAACTTACCCTTCGGGGCCTTACATTGAGGGCAAATATCGGGAGCCTCATTTCCTTCATGAATGTAACCACAGATAGCGCAAACAAATTTTTTCATTAAAATCCTCTCCTCTTTAAATATTATTATTTTATGCGTCGTTAGCTGTACGCTTTTTACATTTCTTATTATATTATAATTATTATAAAAGTCAAGTGATTACATAAAGTTTTTATTCCGTTCATATAAAAAACCTTTACTTGAACTTTACAATTCAAACAAAGGTTTAACAAGGAACTCGTTCAGTTAAAGCTGAACATCGAGACTTCGGTGACGTAAGACTCCAGTACGATAGTCTCCGGTGGAGAGTATCGCCGAAAGCGCACGGCCCGTAACGAATACAATTGTGCTGAGGTTAGACTTATGCCGAAGGGGCATATCCACAGACGAATACATTCGCGCCGTAGGATGGAGTCTAGCTCCTTCGCACCAAGTGCCCAGAAGTCCCCTAAAAAACGACCTGACCTATTACACTTTCTTAATCTCGCTAGTATTTATATCCGCTCCACAGCATGGGCAAAGGTAATGATAGCCAGGGATACTCATTTCGATCGACTCGATATCATTGTCGCTAAAGTCATTAATCTTGTCTATAGCCAATTCCTTTAGCGTTACCGAGTCCCACTCAATCCCACTATGGACAGTATTACAGTAGGGACATTTATAATTCATGGCTAACACTCACTTTCTTACATTCAATCCTATTCTAAGTCGTCTCTTGATCAATATTTACGGCCAGCTTTCTCATTATACTGCGAGCTTGTCGGTACTTCTCGTAAACTTTATTTGAAGGCAGTTCATCTCCATAAATCCGCCAACCTTGTGTTCTTTTATAGGGAAGGGGCAGAAGTCCCATGAAACCCAAGACATCCTTCAAGGGATATCCTAAAAAAACTCCGACCTCATGAGGGAATTTAAGCGATATTATCCTGTGTTTGAGAAGACTCAGATAGGCCTCCAGCGAGTATTGCTTGGGATAGTTTAAAGTCCTTAAAAATTCTTGAACAGGTTTTTGTCGCAATACGAAGTCTAACTTCTCTCTTTGATAAAAAATCACTTGCAGCCGCCCGTTTAGTTCTCGAATTTCCTTGATCTGCAGACCTTTTTGTTGAGTAAATAACGCTACAAATTCAATCCATTCTGCTTCATTCTCTACTGACACGTTTAGGAGCACAGATGGTTTTATGCCTAAGACCAGAGATGCAAGGCTCTCGACTAAAAAGAGACTTTTCTCATGAAAGGTTTTGTCTTTCGCCCAAGCTACGAGTTTCCCCAAATGCATAGTATTGAGATGATCCAACTGTTCTTGCACGTTTAACTCCTTTGTGTTAATTTAGTCGTTATACTCTATATATTCTACGGTCAAACACTATTTATTCCTCCATATTTGATTTGTGGCATCGTTAATAGTTAAACGGTAAAAGTCATTGCTGGGGATTAACTGTATACAGAAATGGTTTTTGATCTATGGGAACCTTTATAAAGGGATTTTAAACAACAAACGCGAAATTAGAATTATTCGCCATAAATTCCGGCTCTTATGATTATTCCTCGCAAAGATGTAGGATACTAAAACCTAGGAAGTTGGTGCAAGTTTCTTTGGAAGATAAGGCTAAGGGCAATTAAAACTTCAGTAAACATTTGCATCAAGTTATTAACAATTAAATAAACTTTAAAGGGGCGCTATTCTTGGAACGTATCTTAATCAAGACCCATCAATTGACTAAACGGTATGGTCCCGTTTCGGTAGTCAAAGGTCTTAACCTAGAGGTTAAGGGCGGAGAAATATTCGGGTTCCTGGGACCGAACGGTGCGGGTAAAACTACCACCATTAAAATGTTAACCGGCCTGCTCGATCCCAGTGAAGGAGAGGCTTTTATTTGTGACTATGATATTAGCAAACAGCCTACTAAAGCTAAGGCGCTGATGGCCTATGTGCCTGATCAGCCTAAATTATACGGTAAGCTGTCAGCACGGGAATTTTTATATCTTATTTCTGCTCTATATCGGGTTCCTAAAGATGTCATGAAGGAAAGGGCGGAACAACTTCTGGGCATGTTTGGACTTAGAGATCGAGCTGATGAATTATTAGAAGGATATTCCCACGGTATGCGTCAAAAGGTAGTGTTAGCATCAGCACTCATCCATCAGCCCAAAGTAATCCTTCTGGATGAGCCGACTGTCGGACTAGACCCTGCAAGTGCCCGCTTGTTGAAGGATGTCTTACAGGAGCTGGCGCGGCAGGGGGCAGCAGTTTTTGTTTCTACTCATATTCTTGAAATTGCTGAGAGAATGTGCCATCGTGTGGCAATTCTTAAGGACGGTCAGCTGATTGCTCAGGGGAGTCCCGAGGAACTTCGCCAGAAGGTTGGGCATGGTGGGGAAAGCTTGGAAGATATCTTCCTGGAGCTAACTGGAGGGAATGAAAATGCTGATTTAATTAAGAGTCTGGAGGAGGGATAAAATCATGAAAATATTATTGCCTCCTCCCTTAAGTGATCCGCCACAAAGTCATTCTTTTGTACAAGACTTTATGTTGCTGCTTAAAAACCAAATGCGCGTGAGCTGGAATAAGATGCGTCATAGGCCAGTGGGCACACTGATTGGGATGGCTGTCCTTTTGCTTGGATTGCTCGCCATCCTAGGTTCTTTGGGTTATTTTGCCTATGGAGCCTTAAAGACAATGCCCCCTCAAACAGCCAAAGGGTTTCTCTCGTTGTTATTTATGGTTGGATTAGTCAGCCAAATTTTCTTTGGAATTACAGCCGCATTTGCTGCCCTTTACATGTCCGATGATTTAGAACTCCTATTCATGGCACCAATCCCCATCAAGGTAGTTTTCGCTGTAAAGTCCCTGGCAGTTATCGGAAGTAACTTATTGACAGCAATATTGTTTGCTTTCTTACCGGGAGTTTTTTATGGCTTACTCTTTCAAGCCGGGGCCTCCTTTTACATCCTGGTTTTCTTGGTGGGTATTGGGTTGTGGGCAATGGGTACAGCAATAGCTGAACTAATCAATCTGATAATCATGCGCATTGTACCCCCGCATCGAAGTAAAGAGGCCGTAGGCTTTATTGGAGCTTTGGCAGGGATTTTAATTGCCCTTGTATTTCAAATTCCTAATCTGTTGTTAAACAACCAGAGTGAGATCAACATAGGTTCTTGGATAGCCGGGCAGGAGCAAATGCTTAGCGCAATGGACTTTTTCCCTTGGGGCTGGGGTTCGCTTGCTTTAGTTGCAGGAATTTCGGGAAGCTTCCTTGTCGGACTGGGATGGAGCTTGTTGATACTCTTAGCGGGTGCATTTCTTTTTATGATGGCATTCAATCTTGTTGAGCGGGGATTTCGCAGAGGATTCATTTCGCTTAGCCAAGGAGAAGGCGGCAGGCGTCGTAAAAAACGAATTGTCCCAGCGAGTGGGGAAGAGCATCATCAACAGGAGCTGACTTCCTATTTAGCGTTTAAAGAAGAAGTTAGCGGTACTGCCTCTCCCTGGTTAGGAATGTGGGCGGTAGCCAAGAAAGATTTGCTTTCCATGAAACGTGACACTCGGGAATGGTTCGGTTATTTGGTTCCCTTGATCATCATGCTTTTCTTTGTCGCTCAATTTCTATTTTTCAAAGCAGAATCCAGCAGAGCCTCCTTAATATTAGTTTTAATTATGTACACTATTATGTTCAGCGGTAATTTGGCTTTACAATCTTTTGGCAGGGAGGGCGAATCCGACTGGCTTCTGAATAGTGTTCCACTTGCAGGATGGCCGGTGGTATGGGGGAAATTAGTGGCTGCTATTCTACCAACCTTGTTGTTGATGGAAGCCTTGTTAGTCGGCACTGCTTTAGCAATAGGTGTCTCCACAACATTAACCTTGGCACTGGCATTTGGAGCTGTGTTCCTTTCCTTGGGGTCAAGTGCCATCGGGCTCTTTTATTCCATTAATAACTGCCGCTATAATCCAGACTCTCCGCAACAGCGTATTTCCCCTGGGGCGACTTTGTTTATGTATCTGATTAACTTATTCTTTACACTCTTATTGGCATTAGGGTTAACGTATATTTTTCTGCCTGATGAGTTAGTCGCAATTCTTCGGGATCTGCCGCCCGTAACCTTTGAAGGCGGTTTTTTGTCAGGAATAATTTATGCGTTATATCTCTTGAGCCGGCCGTTACTGTGGTCGACAACTTTGAGGATTTTGCTGGGAATTATCGTAACGGGTGGAGTATGGGCCTTGATGTTTTTTGGATTCATGGCGGCTACAGTTCGCCAGAGCAGGAAAGGTTTTCGGGTTGAACTCGTCACAGGCGGAAAGAAAAAGTTAGGTAAAAAACGTTGGTCTTGAAAAAAGCCTTGATCATACAAAATCATGTAGTGGCACCTTTTTCTATCACAAGAGAAGGGGGCTCTTGAAAGTTGATTAATATTGGATATAATTAAAAAGGAGCGTCGTCTGAATGACGCACTGCCGAGGAGGGATCAATGTTGGACATTGCAGCCATGTCAACAGTGCTTAATCAAAACAAAGTTCATGAACAGGCGAGTCTAGCCGTTATGAAAATGGCAATGGATGTTGCCGTAAATCAAAGTGATTTACTGATGTCTCTCGAAGGTGTGAATGCTAAGGCCATGGAAACGTCTGTCCAGCCTTTCCTAGGAGCTAATTTAGATATACAAGCCTAAAGTATAAGGGAAGGGAACGAGGGACAGGTAGGCTGTTTTAGATAAATTGAAACAGCCTACCTGCCCCTTTTCTATTTGGTTTCTTGTATATTTAAAATCAAAATCAAAATCAAAAACATAAAACTAACAAATTAGGATAATACTAAACTTTGAAAATAAACTTGAGGAGGTTTCTAATGATCAACAACACTGAGGGACAACAAGCTCAACAAAGTGCACAACAGTTCGAACAACAAGCTCAGCAGGCACAACAAGGTGAACAAAAAGCTGAAAACTTTAATTCCTTAAATTCTGATCAAAGTACACAGCAAGGTCAATCGCAGCAATTCCAAAATATGCAACAGAGTCAATCACAACAATTACAGTCTGCACAACAGAAAAATCGAAATATGACTCAAGAAGAGATGAATCAGAAACAACAAGCATTTCAACAAAGTCAAAATCAACAAGGTCAAAGCTTCCAATAATTTTAAAAGTCCGCCTAGTGCGGACTTTTTGTTAGTCATTTAAGCACTCAAAGACTATAATTTTATAAGTTAATTACATATAAGCTCTAAGCCTCAAAAATTGGATATTTTATGGTCATGATTTCGGCTGGATTGAGGGACAAATCCTTTGACTTACACTACTTAATGTAATTAACTTGTGTTATCTTTATAACATATAAAAATGACAATAGATTGATGAGGTAGATGAGTTTGATGGCAATTATGCTTGGTATTTTGGCATCGTTTTTTTTTGCAGTGACATTTGTCTTTAACCGTGCTATGGATTTGTCAGGTGGAAGTTGGATTTGGAGCGCAGTTCTAAGATATGCATTTATGCTACCGCCCCTTCTTGTCCTTGTTTTGGCAAGGAGAAATCTAAAACCGCTCTTATTAGATATGGGCCAGAGACCTATGATTTGGCTTTTATGGAGCACGATTGGCTTCGGGATTTTTTATGCACCTCTTTGCTTGGCAGCTGATTATGGACCAGCCTGGTTAGTGGCAAGCATGTGGCAGATTACCATCGTAGCTGGTTCTTTACTTGTTCCGTTTTTTCATACTGCAATTCAAACAGAAACGGGGTTAAAGAAAGTCCGCTCTTCTATACCTGTGAAAGGCCTTGCCATTTCATTAATCATTCTATTGGGCATTGGTCTGATGCAACTGCAACAGGCTCAGGTTCTTACGGCTAAAGAGATAATATTTGGAATTTTACCCGTTTTGGTTGCGGCATTTGCTTATCCTTTAGGTAATCGTAAGATGATGGAGGAGTGTGCAGGACGATTTGACACCTATCAAAGAGTCCTTGGAATGACGCTTGCGAGTCTGCCTTTTTGGCTTATATTATCGATAATAGGGGTAGTGAAGGTCGGACTTCCGAGCGGCAATCAAACGATGCAATCGGTTATTGTCGCACTTTCATCCGGTGTTATCGCAACGATTCTTTTCTTTTCAGCAACTGATATGACCAAGGGTGATGTCCACAAGCTTGCTGCAGTGGAAGCGACACAGTCTGGGGAAGTAATCTTTGCCCTTTTAGGTGAATTGGTAATTCTTCAGGGGCCGTTTCCGACAATGTGGTCGATGGCAGGAATGCTTCTTATCGTTCTGGGCATGATCTTACATAGTTTCTTCGGACAAAGGGAGAAAAGCTGATTGCCCTTTACGAAAGTTTACAGCAGTGGAGAAAAGGACTCATTCGAAGCTCCTAATAAATACTTCAAGGGGAGCGTATTACAATGCCTGAGAGGCGCGATATTCCCTTGAATGTATTAGCTTGTCAACGTCATATTTCTATTTCGATAATATGCAAGTACAAGTCCGAAGGAAGAAGCAGAGATAAAATGAGATATGCCAGCAAATAAAGCACGGTTTTCTAAATGGGGTAACTTAAATCCAATCGCTGCTCCATATAAGAAAAACCATATAAATATGCTGAAAATCCACCCTTTAAATATGAGATGATTATTGTCTCGTATTAGAAAATAAAAGAGAATGCCAATAAATCCGGAAAAGAAGATTTGCGCTAATTGAGCAAAAATACCTTCACCAGTCCCTGACGCTAATTTACCAAGTAAAACAATAGAAGCCCAATCAAATAATCTTTCGTTATGGAAGCCACTAAAATATATAAGCCAATCAATAATATTCATCACAATTGCACCAAATACTCCTCCGATAAAACCTTGTACAACTCTATCTCTCAAATGGGATACCTCCTTAATGTGAGATATTATAGCCTGTATTTAAATTAATATTCAAAAGTAAGTAAATTATTAAATAACAGTTATACTCAGCACTTGGTTGAGGGGTTAATTCCTACTCTTTTCTAAATAAGAGTCTATAATAAAGGAATAATCCGTTAATCTTCGGTAAAAGTAAAGGTAACTGAAGTAAAGTTATAATTATCTTATTTGCTTCATAGCAAGATATTGGGCATTGAAACTACTCTCAATATAAGTTATTTATATCTTTAGTATAAACTATAGAACGGGGAGCGATTTCATGTCACTAGGTAACGCTAAAAGAACCGCTAATAAAGAGAAACGAAGAGAACTCAGGGAACAATTATCTCCAGACAAGGAGGTTTCTAAAGACCGGAAGCTAGTAAAAGAAGAAGTCAATCGCAGACTTGTCTCTGGATTACAAACTATAAGTCTAGAATACGACTCTCTCTATAATTATGAGAAAGCAAGCCTAAACAAGGACTGTGAATTACTAAGTTTACTCTTTCACAGAATGTTTTTTTACAGGTTAAATGAGAAGCTATCCGGACTAAACTGTGACCATACGCTGCGTTTGAGCAAACAAATCCTTACTCAAATGCAATTAAGCAGAGGAAAAATTAACGAAATCTTTGAGGTGTTT
Organism: Desulfosporosinus shakirovi; assembly: GCF_020595055.1. GTDB lineage: Bacteria > Bacillota > Desulfitobacteriia > Desulfitobacteriales > Desulfitobacteriaceae > Desulfosporosinus > Desulfosporosinus shakirovi. The sequence continues at coordinate 185,509 of NZ_JAJDOO010000004.1, forward strand.
AAAAAAAATGATGGGAATTGTGATTGTGAGATTCTTTACAATATCGAGAGCCAATTGATAGGTAAATAGCCTTCAATAAATAAGTAGGCTAAAACTGGTGTCGTAACAATAGGAACACTGAAAGAGTTAACTTTAAGTCAAGCCATGAGCTGTCTAAAGGACATATAAACGGTTGAACTAAAGAAGATGATTTCTGTATTAAACAGGAGTCATCCTTTTTTGATTCAATGGAATATCTGCAATAATTATATTAGCGATCTGGTGGCATATAGGCAGAAATCATACTGTGGAAAATTTTATAGCCAAATAATAAGGTTAAGAGGTAATTTTATTAAAATGTCGAATTATAGAATAATATGGAGATATACAAGAGAGAGGTTGATTTATGTCTGAGAGAATTGAGCATTATAGCATGGATAAGTACCAAGAAATTTATTTCTTTAGTCCGACGGCTATGATTATTATAGATATAGACACAGGAGACATTGCAGAAGTGAACCAAACTGCCATTGATTATTATGGTTATTCCACTAATGAATTCCTGAGGTTGAAGATATTTGACATAGACACAGGGGAGCCGTCATTAATCTCTGAGTGGATGAAGGATATAAGCAGGCCTAAAACTTTGATTAGCAAACATAGACTCAAAAGCAGTGAAATTCGAGATGTAGAAATCTCTTCACGAATCATTAATTTAAAAGAAAAAAAACATATTATTTTATCAATGGTAGATGTAACGGAAAGATTGCAGGTTGAAAAAGAACTGAGGGAGAATCGTGAGCGGTTAGAGCTGGTTCTCTCTAGTACAAAATCTGGGATTTGGGATTACAATATGATTAACGATTCTGCCTATATGGATAAACAATGGAAAGGGATTCTTGGTTATGAAGAACATGAGCTAACTAGTGGTGCAAAAGAGTGGCAAAGTCGTTGGCATCCTGAAGATAACGAGAAACTTACTTTGGCAATACAACAAAGCAGGGATGGAAAGACCGATCATTACGAAGTTGAGCATCGTATGCTCCACAAAGATGGCTCATACCGATGGGTCAATGCCATAGGGAAAATCATCCGCAATGAAAAAGGGCAACCAGTACGGGCAGTAGGAGTCATGACAGATATTACCAAAATGAAAGAAACAGAGAGTCGAATTTTAGAAAGCGAAAATAAGCTAAGGGACTTTGCTCAAGCTATTCCTGATAACAGTGCCATCGTTGACGAAGATGGCTGCTATGTAGAGGTGTTTGGAAACAGTGGAGTACAAATGGAGTCCAGCGTAAAAATGCAGGGAATGACATTTCATCAATTGTTTCCTCAAGATCTTGCAGATTTGATGCTGGAAGACGTCAGTAATGTCGTATCAACCGGCGAGAATAAAACGATGATTCGAGAAATGTATTTCGGGTCTGAGAAACGCTATATTGAGGGGCGTATAGGTCCGATGCAATACCGGATTAACGGGAAGAGGACTGTGGTTGTGGTCATATCTGACATCACGGGGCGTTTTGAAGTTGATCAAATGCTTAAATTCACATATGAATTGCAACGTAAAAGCGATTTTATAAATGATATTCTTAGTGGCATGATAATTGACAATAAAAAAACACACATGATGGCCAAAGAAATTGGGATTACTTTAGATTCTCCGTTATACTGTTGCTTAATTCTGCTCCAAGGATCTGATGTGAAAAATCGAAACAACCAAAATTCTAAACCCTCAAAGAGTCAAATGAATCAAATACTCTATCTTATAAGTACTCATTCAAGATATATTGTCTGGGATAATCGAGATAAGATAGGGGTATTGTGTCAGGATGGAAATCCACAGGACTCTTGGGAAAATAGTATGAAAGCAGCGTCTGAACTTAAGGAAATTATTGGAAGATCAAAATTGAATTTTAATATTATAATAGGAATAAGTGATATCCATTGTGGTACCAACAGTATAAAGGACAGTTATCAAGAAGCAAGCAACACTCTTATTTCAGCACAATGTCAAGTGCAAGGTCAAGGGGGAATCTATTACCATAAGGATGTCGGGCTTTTTCAGATTCTTTCTTTGATTTACGGAAAAGACTATTCTTTAGAATTTGTTCGGAAAATGGTAGGCCCTCTAATTGAACATGACTCTGAAAAAGGATCAGACCTTTTAATTACTCTAGAAGAGATTCTGCAAAATAATAGTCTGAAAGATGCTGCGAATAAGTTATTTATTCATTATAAGACGTTGTTTTTTCGCAAACAACGATTAGAAAAGATTCTAGGCGTGTCCCTTGATAACGTTGATATCAGGTTAGCACTTGCTATTGCCATCAAATTACACAAATTGATGATTAGTAATCCAACCCCTAGATAATAAGGGAAAATGAATAGCCACAAAAGATAAGAAACGTATTTATTTGTTGAAAGTTATATCCATGAAGGATATAGAAAAGAGGTTTGATTAAATTCATGATATAGTCAGAGAATTTAATTTATATTGATAGTCAAATCCGAAAATATGATGGATTTTTTCGCGTATAACAATAGAATGAAATTCTACTTTAATCTTTAATGATATTTTTTATAATTATAATGTAAAGTATTTTGCTTTACCTTTAAAAAGGAAGACGAGTTATGAAAAGAGTTAATTTGAAATTTAAAGCTAAAATTATTTTTACGATAAGTTCTTTGTTAATGTTTCTAGCAGTTGCTATTTTAGTAGAGGTTTATTTTGGAGTTAATGCTATGGTTGAAAGAAATGTGAGTCAACAAATTCAAAGCAGTTCAAAGAGCGGTTATAGACTACTGGATGAAAGATATCCAGGTGAATGGCAAACTGATGGAGATAAACTCTTAAAAGGGACGAAAATAATAAATGATGATAACGAGTTAGTAGATGCTATAAAAAGTGATACGGACTCCATTAGCACAATATTTTTATTTGATACAAGAATTGCTACTAATGTTATGAAAGACGGCAAAAGAGCGACGGGTACCAAAATGTCTGAACAAGTGGCAAATACAGTTATAAAGCAAGGAGAAATTTATGAAGGAGATGCGATTGTAACAAATAGGCTTTATCAAACAAAGTATACTCCGATTAAAGACTCCAATGGCAAGACAATTGGCGCTTTTTTTGTTGGAGTAGAAAAAGGCAGTGTAGCAGCGCAAGTAAACAAAATTATTATTTCTATTGCCACCTTTTCCATAGTTGCCATTTTATTGGGAATTATTATTTCGGTGCTCCTTGTTAGAAGTATCTCTAAAAACATTGCTAGAATTCATAGTTCCCTCACCAAAATTTCTTCAGGAGATTTAACAAATACCTGTGAGGTAACTTCAAACGATGAAATTAAAGAAATTGCAGATGGACTGAATAGTACGATACAAAACATTAAAAATATGATAATGAATGTACAAAGTGAAGCGGAAAATATAGAAGTTGTAGTTAGATGTGTTTCGGAAAATGTAAATGCTCTTAATTCGGGTTTAGAAGATGTATCTGCGAGCACTGAAGAATTGTCTGCGGGTATGGAAGAAACTGCTGCTTCAGCAGAAGAAATGACAGCTACTGCTCAAGAAATTGAGAAAACTGTTGAATCATTAGCCGAAAGTGCTCAAAGTGGCGCATTAGAAGTCTTGAAGATTAATAATAGAGCATCAGAAACGAAAGAAATGGTTAATGTAGCAAAAAGGCCTTCGACATTTTCTTAGGGACTAAGCATGAACTTGAAATAGCTATAGAAAATTCAAAAATAGTTAACCAGATTAGCATTTTATCTGAATCCATAATGCAAATAACCGCACAAACTAACCTTCTAGCCTTAAATGCGGCAATAGAAGCGGCCAGAGCGGGAGGAGCGGGGAAAGGTTTTTCAGTAGTTTCGGAAGAAATCAGAAAACTCGCCGAACAGTCCAAAGATACTGTCATTAAGATACAAGATATTACAGTCAAGGTTATTAGTGCGGTGGATGGTCTTACTAACAGTGCCAATAGATTGCTCCAATTTATGTCGGCAGATGTTCATGACGATTATAGTACAATGCTCAATGTTGCTGACAGGTATAATGAAGATGCAAAGTTTGTAGATGATCTCGTTTCGGAGTTTAGCTCTGCTTCAGAAGAAATTTTAGCTTCGATGAAAGAGGTCTTCTTGACGATTGATGGAGTTTCCAAGGCAGCTTATGAGGGAGCTGGGGCAACGACAAATATTGCTCAAGAGGCCACAGATATCACCCTAAAATCTAATGGTATTTTAGAATTAACAAAATAGCTCGAAGAAAAGTACCGAAAGGTTACAAGAGGGGATTTCCAAGTTTAGGTTTTAGAGAAATTAGTCTCTTGACTATGGTTCTAAAGCTGGCCTATATATTTATTAGGTTTTACGGCACAGACTTTATGTCAATAGTCGAATAGTTATTTATCCTTCAAGGATAGATAAGATGCTCTTTTTGTTTGAAAATATATCTATGCAAATCATAGAATTTAGGATCTAATGCACCTATAATAATTCTAAGAATACAAAATAGAGTAAATTCAGTTTAAAATTCAAAACTTGCTATAACTTGGAAAAAATCCATTGTGTATTAATTTTTGAAGTTAAGGGGACGTGGGCAAAATATTATTCTCTAAAAAAATATCGAAGGAATCTTCGATAGGGGACGAAAAGTCAGATTATGAAAAGTTATATCAGTGTTTAAAAGGGTGCGATTTTACACAAAAGATCGAAATCGACATCCATTCTGCAAGTCCATTATATCCGACTGTTGAAATTTTGAACCGTGTCATCTCGGAGCAACAAGACTCAACGAAGCTCTCATTGAAAAAATTTGATAGAGCAGTTCAAGATCTCACTAGTATGACGTCGATTCGTCAGATGCTGAAACAAATTCAAGAACAGACCATGCAACTGGGAAACCTTTCGGCCCAGGCTGAAGAGCTAGGTGCAGCCGCCAGTGAGGTTGCCGTATCAGCAACCAATTCATCAGGATTTGTAGAGGAATCAACCAGGGCTGCAGTTACCGGAGGACAAAAGATTGAACAGGCTATCCAATTTGTGGAGCATTCCTTTGATGAGTTTGAAAAAGTTAGTCAGCAAGTTCAGGAAGTTATGAGTTCAATGCAGGAGATAGAGCTAATTGTGGGCGTGATATCAGGGGTAGCGGACCAAACTAACCTGTTAGCTCTCAATGCGGCTATTGAGGCAGCTCGGGCTGCAGAACATGGGCGAGGCTTTGCAGTCGTTGCAGATGAAGTGCGTAAATTAGCGGAGTATACAAAAGAATCAGTTTCCGATATTAGTCATAAAATTACTGACTTAAGTCATAATTCAGTAGAAACAACAAAAAAGATTACGTCACTTAGTCAAACAATGCAGAGTGGAAAGTCTGTGATGCAAGAGGCTGCCGAGTCTCTGCAACAAATTATTCGGAATTTCGAGTCGGTCGCTCATGACATTCATAATATTGCAGCCGGAAGCGAGGAACAAAGTGCTGCAAGCGAGGAATCTTCAAGGAGTATTGGTACGGTGTCCCAGGCTTCTGAGAATATCAATGATATCGCTATGATTACAGGCCAGGGGATTTATAACCTCAGTCGAGATCTGCAAAACATTAGGTTTGAGCAAATTCAGAGAGTCCCTGAAATGGATATTCTCCAAGCGTTAGAACTCTACAAGACGGACCATCTGCTCTGGACTTGGCGGATATACAACATGATATTGGGCTTTGAAAATATTAAGTCTAGTGAAGTAGGTAATCACCATGATTGTCGTCTGGGAAAATGGGTAGATAATCTAGCAAACAATAAATGCGCCGATTTACCTGCTATTAATGACCTTGAAGTTCCCCATAAACAAGTCCATGAGCTGGCCCGCCAAGCAGCAGAAGCCTTCGAAGAAGGAAATTCTGCAAAAGCAGAACAAATTCTTGTGCAAATGACCCAGTCTTCTCAAGAAGTTGTTAACATATTAAGCCAACTTCAAGCAGAATGCAGAGATTGACTGCTGAACTTGCGTGATGAATACAAGTAACCCTCAAAGTGATTAGGTAGATCACTTTGAGGGTTACTTATATGTAAGATTATTATGGAGCGTATTGACATCAACAAAGGATTAAGCTACTGTAAAATTTGAAAGGCCATATTCAGTAAGGAGCAACCTTTAATGGAGCAACTGACTATAAGAGATCATACTATTCCTTATGAGGAACGACGGAGTACTCGTTATCGAAGAATAACACTGAGCATTCTTGAAGATCGCGTTCGCATTTCAGCGCCCAAAAATGTGTCTGCCAAGCAACTGCAAGACTTATTAAGCACCAAGCAGGAGTGGATTTTAAAACATTGGCTCGTGAAGCGAGATACGCTGAAAGTCCCGGCAAGATATATCGATGGTGAACAGTTTTTATATCGTGGAAATACCATAGAGTTAAAAATTATAAGGTATCCTCGTAAAATGATTAGAGTTTTTCTGGAGGGTCAATTGCTCGTGGTTAACTTGCCAATGGATTTACTAGAACAGGACTGTGCGTTGAATATCATGGAAGCACTCAAGTTATGGTATAAAGCGCAAGCGCGCAAGATTCTGCAAGATAAGCTTGATAAACAGGCCAAGAGAATGCAGGTTTCCTTCCAAACATTTCGACTTAAGGAACAGAAGACAAGATGGGGGAGTTGTTCAAGTAAAGGTAATCTTAATTTGAATTGGCGTATTATTATGGCCCCTGATTCAGCGATGGATTACATTATTATTCATGAGCTGGCTCATTTGACCCATCTCAATCATTCTAAGCAGTTTTGGCAGAGGGTTGCAGAGTTTATACCGGAATACGCAGATTGGAGAAAGTGGTTTAAGGATCATGGGCAAAATTTAAGACTGTGATGACCAAAACCAGCTCTCAATCAGCCATAAAGGTGCCTATGTTAATTGATTATATCACTCCCCCTAGAGCACTTATATATTACTCTTGGGGGAGTGATGATTATAAGAACTTCTTATTAATCAAATAAAAAAATAAGGGAGAGTACAGTATGCGTTTATGGCATGAAAATTTGCTCTCACTTTTGCCAAGACAACAACTTTTGGGACAACATAGGGAATGCTGCGCACTTCGTGGGAACAGCTGGGGAAAGCCTCATTCAGTAGTTAATTATGTTTTTCGCTATTCTCGAGAACGATTGTGGAGTTATCATGTGAGGGTAATGAACGAGATGAAGCGGCGCGGATACAATCCCGAAAGTTGTTGGATTGATCCCGGATACCGTGGGAAATCGGCACCGCGATTCCAGCCTGATCATCGAGAAATTCAACATCTGAGAGACGAGGAAAGCAAGATGTTTCTTGTGTATCCCGAACACAATGAAAAGTACCTTAAAGAGTGTTTGGAAAACCTGCGCAGTAAAGGAATAATCATTTTGTTTAATGGATGAAGGAGGCAGAGCTAAATACAGTTTGACCTAGCCGGAAGCAAATAAAGATAAGATAAGATAAGATACCCTTAGAGGATGTGTCGTAAGACATCCTCTAAGGGTATCTTGTAGTTTTGTTTTATCAAGCCACCTGTAGCAATTTTCAACATGTCTAACATCTGCTTTGCTTAATATTAGCCTAGTTAAAAAATACTTGACCGTCTTTCAACGAGTCGATGATCGCCAAAGATTCTACCTGCAGGCCTTTTTCCTCTACGAGTTTTCTTCCCCCTTGAAATGATTTTTCTATGACGATACCCACACCAGAGATTTCAGCGTTGCTCTGAGATACTAAACTAACTAAACCCAGGAGTGCACTTCCACTAGCAAGAAAATCATCGATAATCAATATTTTGTCATTTGAGGATATGAATTCTTTGGATATTTTAATAGTATATTCCTGGTCTTTAGTATAAGAATAAACTTTCGATTCGTAAACATCGTGATTCATATTGAGGCCGGCATGTTTTTTGGCAAAGACTACTGGTACATTATTAAAGTATTGAGAGGTAATACTTGCAATGGCTATACCAGAGGTTTCGATGGTTACAATTTTTGTTATTTCTTTAGTTGAAAACCTGCGTTTGAATTCCTTACCTATTTCATTGAACAAAGTAATATCCAATTGGTGATTCAAGAAACTATCAACTTGAATGATTCTATTTTCGGTTATTTTTGCGCTATTACGAATTTTTTCTTTCAAGAGCTTCATATGTGGTAAAATACTCCCTTCTAAGTATAAAACACTGCTTCTTTTTAATAAGGTAGATATACAAAATGTATTAATGAATAGAATATCTTGATAATCGTAAAAAATCAATTTAATTTTTTTTAGTTAGGGCTGGTTTTTCAATTGAGTTGGGGAGTTAGCTGTTTAATATAAAAATCTGGGGCTTTTATATAGGTTAGTGATCAAGGTTAACGAATAATATTGTATAACGGAGATAAACCTAGTTGATAACGTGTTTGAGGAAAAGGAAAAACATTTATTTTGTCGAAGTATAAAAACATTGGAATCTAGGACTAGTCCTAGATTCGACGAGGCATCACTAAGGAGGAAATGGAAACGTGCAGAAAATTCAAATGAATGTCCCGTTAGTGGAGATGGATGGAGATGAGATGACTAGAATCATCTGGAATTCCATTAAAGAAATCTTACTTAAACCCTACATCGAATTAAAAACAGAGTATTATGATCTTGGTCTCCAGAAACGGGATGAAACAGAGGATCAAATCACAATTGATGCTGCTATGGCAAACAAGAAATATGGGGTAGCTGTCAAATGTGCGACGATTACACCAAATGCTCAGAGAGTGGAAGAGTATAAGCTAAAGCAAATGTGGAAAAGTCCTAATGGCACTGTAAGAGCGATTCTTGATGGAACTGTTTTTCGTGCTCCTATCATTGCAAAGGGTATTCAGCCATTAGTACCTTCATGGAAGAAACCCATTATCATTGCCCGTCATGCCTATGGAGATATCTATAGGAATGTAGAGTATAGAGTAGACGGACCAGGTAAGGCTGAGCTTGTCTTTACCAACGAAAAAGGGGAAGAGACTCGTCAGACGATTTTTGAATTCAAAGATAAGGGTGTTCTCATGGGAATGCACAATCTTGACCAATCCATTGAAAGCTTCGCACGCGCATGTTTTAATTACGCCCTTGAAGTAAAGCAGGATCTGTGGTTTTCCACCAAAGATACAATCTCCAAGCAATATGATCATACCTTTAAAGATATCTTCCAGGAAATTTATGATCAGGAGTATCAGGAAAGATTTGAAGAGGCTAAGATAGAATACTTTTATACTCTCATTGACGATGCAGTTGCCAGAGTGGTTCGCTCCGAAGGAGGTTACATATGGGCATGTAAAAATTATGACGGTGATGTTATGTCTGACATGGTCGCTACAGCCTTTGGGAGTTTGGCAATGATGACGTCAGTATTGGTATCACCGGATGGCAATTTCGAGTATGAGGCTGCTCATGGTACTGTTACCAGGCATTATTATAAACATCTTCAAGGGGAAGAAACTTCGACGAATTCTATGGCGACAATTTTTGCTTGGTCGGGTGCCTTAAGAAAACGCGGAGAACTTGACGGACTAAAGGAATTGGTTGAGTTTGCGAATCAATTAGAGGAAGCTTCATTGAAAACAATTGAAGCAGGAATTATGACAAAAGATCTGGCGCTTATCTCGGAACTTCCTAATAAGAAAACGGTCAGTACAGAACGTTTTCTTATCGAGATAAGGCAGACACTTGATAAAATACGCGGATAATTATGATCCGGCTCCATCGGTCGCTGTGAACTGCCGATGGAGCTTTTTTTGTGTGGACTGGAATGGCAATGTTGTGTGGGAATTTAATTATGAGGACTGCAAGTTGAGTAAAACGTCAAAAGGAGCCCTTGGCCGGTAATTTCCGGCGAAGGGCTCCTTCTCAAATAATGAGATTCATATGAAGCGCAGTAATGATGAGGGCTCTATAATATCTTCGACGTTGTTAACTCGTATTAGCGATTACCCAAGAAGTTTGTTCTGCGAAAAATTCTGTCTGATTAATAGGTGGGTGCAATCTTGTAAATTCCAAAGTCTTTATATCCTAAGCTCTCTGCTTTTGTTCTTCGTCTATTTGACACTGCCAGGATTTCTTCAAAAACTCGTTGTCCAACTTGCTCGATGGTTTCTTCACCGGAGATGATGGGGGATGCATCAAGGTCAATGTTGTCTTCCATCGTCTTATACGTACGATTATTTGCGGTAATTTTAATCACAGGCGCAATTGGAGAACCGGTTGGAGTTCCGCGCCCCGTAGTAAAGATCACAACCGTAGCTCCTCCAGCGAGCATTCCAGTAATAGATTCAATATCTTGACCAGGCGTATCCATGATATAAAGCCCTTTGCCCTTAGGAATTTCTCCATATTTAAGTACGTCTTGAATGGTGGCATGACCTGCTTTATAGATACACCCTAAAGATTTTTCTTCAATGGAGCTAATGCCACCAGCAATGTTACCGGGTGTGGGCTGGCCATCACGAATGTCGACGTTTAAAAACTTGGCCCGTTCTTCACAGTCTTGCACTATTTTAAATAGTTTTTCAGCAACTTCCGGCGTCTTAGCTCGACGTGCAAGGACATGTTCCGCTCCGATAAATTCTGTAGTTTCAGACAACATGACGTTGCCTCCGGCAGCAACTAATAGATCAGCAGCGATACCGACAGCAGGGTTAGAGGCAAGTCCTGAGGTGAAGTCAGATCCTCCGCACTCTATGGCTAAACTTAGTTCGCAGATATCAACCTTTTCGGGTTGAAGATGTGAAACTTGGCGGACTAATTCACTTACTTTGCGCAGGCCTTCAGCTTCAGTTTTTAAGGTGCCGCCGATTTCCTGGATGATGACGACCTCAACTGGTTTGCCGGATGCAGCAATTTCCGCGGCGGTTTCTCGAATAGGAATCCCTTCACATCCAAGACCCACCACAAGTACGGCAGCGACATTTGGATTTTTGCCGAAGCCAATCAATGTTCTAACAGTTTGCAGGTGGTCGGGACCTATTTGACAGCAACCATGTTGATTGGGAAGTGCCACTGCTTCTGGGATTTGATTGGCAATATTTGCTGCGACGGTGCTCGAACAGACGGAAGTGGGGATAATTAAAATATGATTACGAATGCCTACTTTACCATCGGGACGACGATAACCTAATATATCCATGAGTATCCTCCTTAAGATCAATGATGTTTGTATTTCATAGAATAATTATTTATCTCTGCTTCCGCGCCGACTTTCTAAATTGTGTACATGAACATGTTGTCCGGGTCGAATCAATTCAGTGGCGACCCCGATACTTTCAGCATATTTGAGGATATCTTGTCCGACCTGAATTGCACAAATAGCAAGTTTATGTCCAAGGGGAATGTCTTCTAATAATTGGAGAGAATGTTCTGATTGACCGATAAAAAAATGAATGATAGTACCGGAAGGGAAGTCTTCCACTACTGTGGCAACGTTATCTTTAGGGTTTATCACGACGGCCTGCTTCTTCAAGGGGTTACCTCCTATTACTGTAAATATAAATTATGCCTAACCCTTAGAATATTGGAAACAAGGGGTATTGTAAACACTTTCTAAATATTTTAAGGACAAAAGGAAGCAAGATTTTCAGAAATAGTTTATAATATATTTCTATAGCGGGAAACATATGAAAACGGAGGGGCATCCCCTGTTTGGAAAGAGGGTTAAAATTGCTTACGGTAAACCAATTGGTAGAGAAATTTAATTTTGAGGTCTTAGCAGGGCATGTGGGATTGGACAAAGAGATTACAGAATATAGCTTAAAACGTCCGAGTGCTGAATTGGCGGGTTATTTAGAACATTTGACGCCCAAACGTATTCAAGTATACGGTCGGACTGAATTAGGATTAATCCAGCAATTCGATTATTCTGTGCGCCGTTCAAAACTCGCTCAAGTAATGCTTGCAGAAGTACCTTGTGTAATTATTACCCGGGGTTTAACCATTCCCCTGGAGTTTATCGAATTGGCCAGTGAGCGGAAGATTCCTCTCTTAACAACCCCTCGCTCTTCGACTCAACTTTTTTATCTTTTAATTCGTTACCTTATAAACCAGTTAGCTCCCAGTACTAATGTTCAGGGAGTGTTAGTTGATGTTTACGGAGCAGGGATTCTGATTACTGGGGAGCGAGGGATTGGTAAAAGTGAGGCTGCTTTAGAACTAATAAAGAGCGGGCATTTGTTGGTTGCTGCTGATATCGTGAAAATTCGGCGAGTAGATGAAGAAAGGCTGCTGGGCACTGCACCAAAACGAATTCGGCATCAGCTTGAGGTACGTGGTTTAGGGATACTTGATGTTACGACGCTTTTTGGAGCAGGTTCTGCGAGAGATGAAAAAGTAATTAACTTTATCGTTCACTTGGAAGATTGGAAGCAAGATAAGATTTATGATCGTATGGGGATTGATACTCCTGAAACACGACAGATTTTAGGAATCTCGGTTCCTGAGATTACGATTCCGGTTCGGCCGGGGCGCAATCTTGCAACGCTTATTGAAGTAGCTGTGATCCAAAATTGGAATCGCAATTGCAAAGGGCAAGTAACGCCTCCTATCAGAAACAGGTGAAAAATAAAGTGAAAGCTTATACAGAGCGGGGGGCTAACGAAATCAAAGATGTTTTGTTAGACCCCCGCCTTAATATTTTAGCGTTGAATAGACTGACTTATAATGACTATAAAACTCGTTTTGCTCCGACATAAGCGGATTTCCAATAAGTTCCCATAGTATAGATGGTTACGCCTTTAGAACTGGATGCATTGATAAATTGACCATTGCCTACATAGATTCCATCGTGGTCAATTACTCCGTTTTTGGCTAAAGAGAAGAAGACTAAGTCTCCTGGTTGCAGATTGCTAAATGATACAGCAGTACCTATTTTAAACTGATCACGAGAAACTCTAGGAAGATTTATGCCGTTTTTAGCAAAAACATATTGAACGAACCCAGAACAGTCAAATCCAGCCGGTGTAGTTCCACCGAAAACATATTTTACTCCAATATACTGTTTGCCAGTAGCGATAATGGCACTTGCGTTTGTTGGTTGTGAAGTCGGTTTGGCGGTTGTAGGTTTACTCGGAGTACTGCTTGAATCTGTTGACCGAGATGACTGTGCCTTTTTCGCCGGAGTGTTAGCTGGAGCTGGTGTAGTAGAAGGGGTGCTTGTGTTAGCTGGAATAGGAACAGCTTGTGGGTCTACAGCAGGTTGGGGCGCTGTGAGATCATTTGTCGTTTCTGTCGTCGCTGCGGCAATGGTTTGAATTTCTTGATCATCCATTTTAGCGGTTATTGTTTTCGGGGCGGCTGTGATAATTGTCACAAAGAAGAATGCTGAAATAAGGGGAACTAGGAGAACGGACCACTTTATATTTTTAATAGCTTTCAATTTCGTCATTCCTTTCGTTTGCGTTATTTGTGAAAAGTTGGATTAAAAATAATATTCTTAGCTGAGGTTTTGAAATCTAAAATGGCCAGATGCCGTGATAAGAGATTAAAGGGAACTCCCAACTGACTAAGTTTGTTGAAGTTGTTCCCTAGTATAACGGATAATTATCAGCTTGTCTTTGGAAGATGTTGGTTTAAAAGTATAAGAGAGGAATTAGACTTTTGGAAGAGGGTTAATCCTTTGCCGTTTAAATGGTATTACAATAAGGCTTCTTGCGATTAATTCGCAGAGGCCTTATTGTATATGCTTTGCCAATAATATTTTTAAGAATAACTAATGGATGGAATAAGGGTATTTGCTGGTGAGCAAAAATTGAGGTGCATGGTGGACGGGTAATCATAATGAGTTTTACAGAGCACAGATTATTTCAATGAGTATTTAGTCACGAATAAATAAATTTAACTGTTTTTGTAAACAATTATTAGTGTAACTAAGATACTACGAGTTATAATGATACAAATGGTTTATAAATATGGTACAAGTCGGATAAAGGAGGAGAGCGTTATGAAAGACCTTATCAAAAGAGGGTTGTCCCTTGGGTTAGGTTTAGCGGTGGTGAGTAAAGAACAAATTGAGAAGCTTGTTGATGAATTAGTTAAAAAGGGTGAAGTGTCTACTGCAGAATCTAAAGACCTCATTAAAGAATTGTTAGAGAAAGGGGAAGCTGAGCAGAAACAGATGAATGCCCGAATTCATGAACAATTGGAAAAAGTTCTCAGAGACCTAAATGTTCCGAGTAAAGCGGATTTTGAGCGATTAGAAAAACGAATTCAGGAACTGGAAAACAAGCAATAGAACAGCTTAAATCAAATCAAGGATACTCAAACGGGGCCTGAAATAAAATTCAGGCCCTCAATATAGCAGATCTTTAAATAGTTAGTAAGCTAACGTAATGGTAAAGTATCAGGAGCGTTAGTTAAACTTTGAATCTGAATCACGAACCTCGAATAAAGGGGACGAATTCTTATGATTGGCAAAAGAATACGCCATATTAAAAGGTATCGAGATGTCGCTAAAGTCTTAGCTCACCACGGCTTTGGTTTTTTTGTGGAAGAGATGGGACTTTTACATATGCTTTCTCTGCCTAAACGACTTTTTACGGATACTGAAGAGATGGACCCTATGTCGGTTGGGGAGCGGATACGCTTAGTGATTGAGGAGTTGGGTCCTACATATATTAAGATCGGGCAGATTGCCAGTACTCGTGCGGATATCTTCCCGCAAGAAATTCTTTGTGAACTGGAAAAACTGCAAGAAAACGTACCCTCCTTCTCTTTTGAAGAAGTGACTGAGATTATTGAGGAAGAACTAGGTTTCCCCCTTGAGGATATCTTTTCCTCATTTGATAAAAAAGTGATTGCAGCTGCCTCTATTGGTCAGGTTCATCGTGCGCAACTGCGTGCTACTGGAGAACTGGTTGCTGTTAAGGTACAGCGTCCTCGGATAAAAGCTATGATAGAAACTGATTTAGAAATCCTGTTGGATTTAGCCGCTTTGGCTGAAAACCGTATGAAACGAATGGAACGTCTCCAATTGTGCGATGTCGTCGAAGAGTTTGCCAAGTCGCTTCGTAATGAATTGGATTATACTATTGAAGGCAGAAATGCGGAGAAAATAGCAAAGCAGTTTAAGAATGATAAGTTGGTTCACATTCCTTCGATTTATTGGGATTACTCTACTCGAAAAGTATTAACCATGGAGTTTGTTGAAGGTTTAAGGCTGAATCAGTTTGAAGCTCTTGAGAAAAATGGGTACGACCATAAAGTAATAGCAGAACAACTTGTTCAAGCGCTCTTCCATCAGATATTAATCGAAGGCTTTTTTCATGCTGACCCCCATCCCGGAAACGTCTTTCTTTTACGGGGGGGCGTGATTTCCTTTATCGACTTTGGTATGGTTGGCAGACTTACATTAGATATGAAACAT
Source organism: Desulfosporosinus shakirovi (assembly GCF_020595055.1). Classification (GTDB taxonomy): domain Bacteria; phylum Bacillota; class Desulfitobacteriia; order Desulfitobacteriales; family Desulfitobacteriaceae; genus Desulfosporosinus; species Desulfosporosinus shakirovi. Next base: position 200,902 of record NZ_JAJDOO010000004.1, read on the forward strand.
AATTTCGCTTCCTTAATTATCGCTATGATGCGTCAGAACACTGAGAGTATGATTAAAGCGGTTTTACGAATAGGGATAGTTCCTGAGGATGTCAATCTATCCCTGTTAGGTAATGATGTCGATGAATTACGAGAAAAGTACATGGATGTTCCTATGAGCCGGATCAGTCTTGGTGAGGCGATTAGCGACCTTTTTGAAGTTGCCTTCCGCCATCAGATACGCATTCCCTCAGATTTTACCATGGTGGCCAAGTGCTTACTGATTTTAGAAGGAATTGTGGAAAAATTAGATCCCAATTTGAGTATTATGGATATGGCAGAACCCTTTGGAATTCAACTCCTTAAGGAACGTTACAAACCAAGTACCATTGCGGGCAGGCTATGGCATAATGTCTCGGATTATGGTGATCTTTTAGTCGATCTTCCTAAACAAATGAAAGATTTGATGGGGAATTTAGTACGAGGGCGTATTCGCATAGAAGTCAGCGTTCCGGAGCTGGATATTTTCCTTAGGAAATTGGATCGGATTACAAATCAGATATCCTTTAGTATTGTTTTGCTTTCCTTTAGTATCGTTATGGCAGGAATCATTGTTGCTTCAGCTTTAGGCCAGCAACCTATTATGTTTTGGCATATCTCCGTTATTGAGATTGGAGCAGCGATGGCTGGTCTGATGTTGCTTTGGCTGTTTATCTCTATTTTTAAATCGGGGAAGTTTTAGTTAGTCAATCTTAGGGCAACCTACTCCTGAGGTGATCAAAATGTCCTTAGAATTTATTCCGACTCGAGTATTTTATGAGCCAAGTGCTCTTGATTATCCCTTAGGAAAAACCTTAGAGGAGAAATTCCGACAGATGGGGATATCGGTAAGTCCCACTTCTTCCCATAATCGAATTACAGGAATTCCGGGGAATACTGCAACAACTCAGTATCGGGAAGCCAAGCGAACATTGGTGATCGGGGTGCGTCGCAGTGGGACATTTCAATCGTGTAAACCGTCTGCTCATTATCAGTTGCCCCTTGTCACGAGTTGTCCAGGCATGTGTGAATACTGCTATTTGGCAACCACTTTAGGGAAGAAACCCTACGTGCGGATTTATGTCAATCTGGAAGAGATTTTAGGTATAGCTTCAAAATTGATTCTAGAGCGACTTCCGGAAATTACTCAGTTTGAAGGGGCTGCAACTTCAGATCCGGTACCGGTGGAGAGATACTCTGGGGCCTTGAAGCAGGCAATCGAATTTTTTGGACGTGAAACCAACGGGCGTTTTCGCTTTGTCACCAAGTTCACGGAGGTAGATAGTCTACTCGACGCTAAACATGAAGGTCATACTCGGTTTCGCTTTAGTTTGAATTGCTCTGAGGTGGTAAAAAAATATGAACATGGAACTCCCTCTCCAGAAGAACGCATTATTGCCTCAGGGAAAGTCTTGAAAGCGGGGTATCCTTTAGGCTTTATTATTGCTCCCATTTTTAGGTTTGAAGGATGGCAAGATGCCTATCGCAGGCTTTTGGAGCGCACCTCAGAAGAATTGGTAAAAAGGGCTCCGTCCGGTTGGTCCTCAGAGCAATTAACCTTTGAATTTATCTCCCATCGCTTTACTTCAAGAGCAAAAACTAATATTTTGGGAGTTTTTCCGAACTCCTCCTTACCCATGGAAGAGGCTGAGCGAAAATTTAAGTACGGGCAGTTTGGTTACGGAAAATACATCTACCAACCGGAAGAACTATTGGAAATGAAAGAATTTTTCTTAAAAGAAGCTAAGGGTTATTTTCCCTTAGCCCAGGTGGAGTATTTTATCTAATTGTCTGTCACGACAACATAAACTTCAATGGGACCGTGTACCCCGATGGATAGATCCATTTCTATATCGGATGTTCGGCTGGGGCCCGAGATCATCTCTATGGCCGCCGGGGGAGTTCCTAACGCTGAGATTTCTTCGAGGACTTCGAAGAGGTTGTTCCGAATCTTTGTGGTCTCAATAAAGGCGAGATGACGAGGGGGGAGCAGACTTACTGCCCGTCCTCTCAAGGGATCACTATTCATCACGATTGTACCGGAAAGCGCGATTCCCAAATCAGAACCTGTAATGCCAAGTTCTGCATGAGCAGCGATGGAATAACGGTCGCGAGGGTCTAGGGATGATTGAGTGTAGCGGGTAAGGGGCCAGTTTAATGTGGAAAAGGCGGATTCCGCAATTGAGGGGAGCATATCCCAAGCAATGAGGGCTTGAGGATTATCTTTAAACCAAGTGACAGGCAGGTCTCCAAACCATTCTTTGAGGCATTGGAGCATATCGTTGTCAGATTTTACTATAGCCCCTTTGCCCCCTAAGGCTTGCCAATTTTGCAAGAAGATAGAGGCTCGTTCTTCTGTGTTGGATAAACGATATTGGGGAACAGATATCTCAACCGGAGGAGGAGTTTCAGTGGGGGTGGGACGACCTAGTTTGGACGCCAGGTGATTGATAAATTCAGTAGTATTGGTCATTGCTCTCACCTCTTATTATTTAAATCAGCCCAAATTTGCATAAAGGGTTTGGGGGCAACCATGGGGAGGGTGCGGCTCTTGGTCCAGTTGGAAAGTGGTGCCGGACCGCCGGTAATCCGATGATTTCGCACGAATGGCCGCTGCAAATGAGCGCCTAATCGGAGTGCTCTGCGCAGGGTTTTCTCACGAGTGAAGAGGTAGCGATAGGCTTTGAAGATCTGTTGCTCAACTTGAGGAGTGTGTCCGCTTTGAGTTTTACGCATCCTAAGTTTTACTAAGAGATCGTGGAGAGGGATACGGACAGGACAGCCCTCGGTACAAGCCCCACAAAGTGAAGAGAAGTAGGGGAGGTGACCCCATTTTTTCCAATCTTTCTCCAATAACGGAGTGATCACAGATCCGATGGGGCCAGAATATACAGAGCCGTATGCATGTCCTCCAAGTTGGCGGTATACTGGACATACGTTGAAACATGCTCCACAGCGAATACAGTTCAAAGCTGTGCGGAACAGCTTATCTCCCAGAATTTCTGAGCGGTTATGATCTAGGATTACAAGGTGATATTCTTCCGGACCATCCGAATCGGCGGATTTCTTAGGAGGGGTGAGGATGGTTGTGTAACTTGAGAGCCGTTGCCCTGTCGCACTCCGGGCGAGTAAATTTAACATAATGTCGAGTTCCCGAAATGAGGGGACAATCCGCTCCATGCCCATGAGTGTGATCTGGACTCGGGGCAAAGTACTTACCATTCGTCCGTTTCCTTCGTTGGTTACCATGACGATGCTTCCCGTATTTGCTACAGCGAAATTGCACCCGGTGATTCCGATATCCCCTCGGAGAAACTGTTCCCGCATTTGAATACGGACGAAACGGGTAAGAGTCGGGGTGTCAGAGCTTAAGGCGTGACCAGCGATAGGTTCGAATAAATCCGCAACTTGCTGGCGTGTTTTATGCATTGCCGGAACAATGATATGAGAAGGGGGCTCGCCGGCAATTTGGATGATATATTCCCCAAGGTCTGTTTCGACGACGGCGGCACCATCCTCCTCTAAGGCGTGATTGAGGTGAATTTCCTCAGAGATCATGGATTTAGATTTCAGTACGCTTTTTGCGTCATGTTCACGAACAATGTTACGGACGATGCCTACAGCGTCAGCTGGGGTTTTGGCCAGATGAACATGCACTCCTCGTTTTTCCATTTGCTCAATTAGTTGCTGTAAATAAAAGTCCAAGTTAGCAATCACATGTTTACGGATAGTTTCTCCAGCGTTACGCCACTCTTCCCAATTTCCCAGTTCGTCAGATGCTTTGTACTTGTTATTCCGTAAACGATCAGTAGCCCTGCGAGTGGCTTGGCGTAAGAAGTTATCGGCGAGGGCCTTATCTACGCGTTGATCGGTGGTTAGGTTGTACATGGTCATGATTTCATTCCCTCCCCCAGCAACTGTATGATATGCATAGTTTTCACGGGTTTATTAATCTTTTCTAAGTAGCCGGAAATATTCATAAGGCAACCCATATCGAGTCCCAGGAGTATATCTGCACCAGATGTGAGAACGTGCTCTGCTTTTTCGGCGACCATTGCCTCAGAAATCTTAGGCATTTTCACAGAGAACGTTCCACCAAACCCACAACAAAGTTGGGCCTCGGGCAGGGGGAGAAGTTCGAGTCCCTTCACGTGCTGAAGCAATTTCAGGGGAGCTTCACCAATCCCTAGAAGCCGTGTCGCGTGGCAGGAAGGATGATAGGTAGCCTTTGCTTTGTAGTGAGCTCCCAGATCAGGCTTGTTCAATACATCAACGACAAATTGGGTAAACTCATAACTCTTGTGAATGAGATCTTCTGCTTTTTTCAGGTAAACAGGCTCCTTCTCAAATAAGGTAGGGTAATAGTGATGAATCATCGCTATACACGAGCCGCTTGGACCTACAACAACTTCGCTTCGTTCAAAGGAATCGATAAGTGTCCGGGCAACTTCTCGAGCATCGTCAACGTAGCCGGAATTAAAAGCAATTTGGCCGCAACAGACTTGCCCTTCGGGAACGTCGACAGTATGCCCTAAGTGTTTTAATATTTTCGCCATTGTCAGATCCACTTCCGGATAAAAGGCATTAGTCAGGCAGGTTGCGAAGAGAGAAACCTTCATAAACACCATCCTTTTGAAAATCACTATTTTTATGGGGAGGCAGTTGTCTTAGTATTTCCTCATCAATTGGATTTTGATGCGGGCAGGGTGTTTTTATATGCAAAAAGAGAAGCTATTAGCCTTTCAGAGCTTTAGCTTCTCTTTTTAAACTTATATGGAAGTCCCTTCTTGCCGTCACGGCATCGAGCCATCCGTGGCGATGCTCTAACCTCGAACATCCTTGTTCGAGTATGGCTACAGGGACACTTGGCCAATCCACAGTGCTGGAGTATGCGTAATGAGTTGCAGTGTGGCAATAAGCTCGTCCGCTTATCGTCATGACCGGCGGACTTAACCGAGAATAGGTACATTAGGTTCGTCGTACCAGATGGAGAGGACAGTGGCTGAGCCAGCGCTTTGAGTGATATTAAGCACCTTAATCCAACTGTTGTCATCTAACCATTGATTGACTTGGTTTTCTAAGATTCGGGAATCAGGGGAACTGAAAATCTTGACTTTCATTCTATTCGTCCTTTCAACTGGGTGATATTAATTGATTGAGGGGTATTTAATCGAAGTATTCCACAACTTAATCATAAGGCAGACGTACTTATTGTCAAGATCCATAAATTTAATTTAAAATTGAGCCAAAGGTTCTGAAAAATCTATTTATTTTCCGACGAGGCTATGGTATGATTGACTTAATGAATGGTTATTCATTCAGTATCGAATTATTTACTGATTTGAGAGGTGAGGAGCAGATTTCATGGACATGCAGCGCGAGGGTAAATTTCAACGGATTCTCGATGCTGCTATTGAAGCTTTTGCAGAATCCGGCTTTCATCAATGTCAGGTAAACAAGATTGCCCGCTTAGCGGGAGTTGCAGATGGCACCATTTACTTATACTTCAAAAGCAAAGAAGACATTCTCATACGCGTTTTTCAGGAACGAATGGGGGAGTTTATTGCAGGTGTAAGTCGTGAACTTTCACAGTGCAAGACGACAAAAGCGCGCTTACGGACGATTGTAAGAACACATTTTACTTATATGGAACAAAACAGGTCAATTGCCATCGTGACTCAACTGGAGCTTAGGCAGTCCGAACCGCGTGTGCGGTTACCCATTAATGTTACTGTATCAGCTTACTTTAACCTTATTGAGGGGGTGATCCAGCAAGGTATAGAGTGTGGAGAAGTTCCTAAGATTGATAAACGAACAGCTCGTCAAATGATCTTCGGATCCTTAGATGAGGCCACAACCGATTGGGTGATGGCGCGGAGTCCGCGAACACTCAGCAGCGGAATAGAACCAATGTTAGCTTTGTTTGAGGGCGCACTTCGGTTAAGAAAATAACCGTAAGATATATAACGAGGTGCCGTTGAACCGAAACGAGAGGAGGATGGAAATGCAGATTCATAAAGTAGCGGTAATAGGGTCAGGCGTGATGGGGAGCACCATCGCTGCACATTTGGCCAATGCCGGAATCCCGAGCCTGTTGTTGGATATTGTTCCTTCCAAACTGTCGGCTAAAGAAGAAGCAGCCGGATTGAAAATGGAGGATCGGAAGGTACGAAATAGTATCGCGGAAGGCAATAAGGTTAAGTTATTGAAAATGAATCCCGCCCCATTATTAGTTCCAGAATTCGCGGATCGCATTGAAGTTGGAAATCTAAGCGACGACTTAGCGCGCTTAAGCGAAGTTGATTGGGTAATTGAGGTTGTCGTGGAACGTCTCGACATTAAGGTGGACCTTTTCAAGAAAATCGCTGCCCACGTCCGTCCAGGCACGATTGTCACTTCTAATACCTCTGGAATTTCCTTAAAAGCTATGGTAGAAGAGTTGCCAGAAAGCTTTACTCGATATTTCCTCGGAACCCATTTCTTTAATCCCCCGCGTTACATGAAACTCTTAGAAATTATCCCCGGCCCTAATACCGACCCGGAAATTATAACATTCCTATCCGAGTTTGGAGAGAGAGTCTTGGGCAAAGGGGTTGTCCTAGCGAAAGATACACCAAATTTCATCGCTAATCGTATTGGTGTGTTTGGCTTAGCGGTGACGCTTCAGGAAATGTTGCGTTCCGGCTTGACCGTGGATGAGGTAGATGCTCTCACTGGACCCGTGATGGGACGTCCAAAGAGTGCTTCCTTTAGAACAGTTGATCTTGTCGGTTTAGATACCTTTATTCATACAGCTAATACTGTAGCAGTTGGGGTCCCTGCCGAAAAAGAGAATTTTACATTGCCTGAATTCATGCAAACAATGCTGGCTAATGGCTGGCTTGGAGATAAAACAAAGCAAGGATTCTACAAGAAATCTAAAGGACCTCAAGGCAAAGTCATTGAAGTTCTCGATCCGCATACGATGACTTATGTTCCGAAAAAAAGTGTTAAATTTGCTTCTCTCGATAAAGCAAAAGCTGCAGGCGGCTTGACCGAAAAGATTCGCACTTTAGTAAATGGTAAAGATCTTGGGGCAGAGTTTGCTTGGAATGTATTAAAGCCTGTCTTGCTGTATGCAGCAACAATCTCCAAAGATATTGCAGATAATATTTCCGGAATTGACGAAGGGATGCGTTGGGGCTTTAACTGGCAAATGGGACCGTTTGAAATTTGGGATGCTCTTGGAGTTAAAACAATCGCAGATCGCGTGGTCGCAGAAGGTGGAACCCTGCCTCCTCTGGTCGAAGAATTGCTCTCTAAAGGGAATGGGTGTTTTTATCAAAAGAAAGAGTCAGGAGAAGTCTCTTATTTCGAAGCAGGCGAGTATCACAAAAAAGCAATAAGTCCCTATGAGTTTTCGCTCAAGCAAGCTCATAAAGACGGCAAGAAAATTTTGGGCAATGCCGGAGCAAGTCTGATTGACCTGGGGGATGGAGTAGCCTGCTTGGAATTCCACTCTCCGAGCAATTCTATTGGTGCCGATATTTTAACCATGATTCATAAGTCGCTGGCAGAAGTTGAGAAAAACTTTCTGGGAATGGTCATAGGCAATCAAGGCAAGAATTTCTGCGTGGGCGCAAACCTAATGCAGATTCTCTTAGAAGCTGAAGAAGAAAACTGGGATGATCTCGATTACATGGTTCGTCAATTCCAAAATGGAACAATGGCATTGAAATTTGCTAAAAGGCCTGTCGTAGCGGCTCCCTTCGGTATGACTCTGGGAGGCGGAGCGGAAGTTTGCCTGCACTCCCATGCCATTCAAGCTTCAGCAGAAACCTATATGGGCCTGGTTGAAGTTGGAGTTGGTTTGATTCCTGGCGGCGGAGGAACCAAGGAAATGGCCATACGGGCTATGGAAGGAATTCTCCCAGGCGTGCAAGTCTCTCCTGATTACTTCTTTGCCAAACGGTTTGAAATCGTGGCCATGGCTCAGGTTTCAACAAGCGCAGAAAAAGCGCGACAGCTTGGCTTCTTACGTGTCCATGATCGCTATAGCATGAATCCGGACCATCTTATATTGGACGCCAAGGCGCGAGTCATTGACTTAGCTCGTAACTTCCGACCTAATTTACCAACGAAATACAAAATTGGTGGGGCCGGCGTTCGTGCAACCTTAGAAATAGCTCTGCATGGAATGCGTGAAGGAAATTATATTTCAGAGCATGACCAGCATATAGGCAAGAAAATTGCTTTTGCAATGACCGGCGGAGATCGCCCGGCAGGAATGCTCGTGGATGAGCAATATCTCTTAGACCTGGAACGTGAAGCCTTTATGAGCTTAGTTGGCGAACCAAAGACCCAGGATCGTATTCGTCACATGCTCGCCAAAGGCAAGCCATTACGGAATTAGGGGGGGAAAAGAATGCAAGAAGCCTTCATTATAGACTCGAAGAGGACAGCCATAGGTAAAGCAATTAAAGGTTCCTTGGCACTTGTACGTCCAGATGACTTGGGCGCTTATGTAATACAAGATATTTTAAAAAGACTACCGTCACTTAATCAAACAGAGATCGATGATTGCATCATTGGTTGCTCCTTTCCTGAAGGAGAACAAGGGATGAATATGGCCAAAATAATGACTCAGCGTGCGGGCCTGCCGATTGATGTCCCTGGCGTAACAATCAATCGCTTCTGCTCATCAGGATTGCAGGCGATTTCTATGGCAGCTGACCGAATTCGCTTAGGCGAAGCAGATGTGATGATTGCCGGAGGAGCAGAGAGCATGTCTGCCGTTCCACTTGGCGGTATGAAACCTGCACCAAATCCTTACTTGGCAGAGCATTCCCCACTGGCTTATGTATCTATGGGGATTACTGCTGAGAATGTTGCCAAGAAATACGAAATAACCCGTGAACAACAAGATGCCTTTGCAGCTTCTAGTCATCAAAAGGCTTGGGCTGCTCAAAGCGGCGGGCGTTTTGATGATGAGATAGTACCGGTTCCGTTGCCTATGTATGGAAAACCCGGTGAAAAGTGGTTCACCAAAGATGAAGGAATTCGTGCGGAGACCACTGCAGAGTCACTTGCGAAATTAAGGACAGCATTTAAGGCAGGTGGTACAGTGACGGCTGGAAACTCATCCCAGACCAGTGACGGTGCAGCCATGAGCCTGCTTATGTCAGAACAAAAAATGAAAGCGCTTGGTCTGAAACCTATAGCCGTATGGCGCGGATTTGCAGTGGCTGGTGTTGAACCAGAGTTGATGGGTATTGGTCCGATTAAGGCGATTCCTAAAGTGTTAAAACAAGTCGGATTGACCCTTGACCAAATCGATTTGTTTGAATTAAATGAGGCTTTTGCATCTCAATCCCTGGCGATCCTTAAGACGCTGGACATAGATCCGTCAAAGGTAAATGTTAATGGGGGAGCTATTGCCTTCGGACACCCGCTCGGTTGTACTGGTGCTAAGCTTAGCGCTACACTCTTAAGTGAAATGACTAAGCGGAAGTTAAAGTACGGTATGGTGACCATGTGTATCGGTGGCGGGATGGGTGCTGCTGGAGTTTACGAGTTATTATAATTTGGGGGTCTGTGAAAGTCAGGGGAAATTGCCCGTTCACCCACGTTCCCGTTCCCTGGCTCGTTGGATGCTGAAGGAATTTCGCCAACCTCTGGGTGGCGCAGGATGTGAACCAGGGCGAAATTGGCCTTCAGCATCGGCACTCGCTTTAACGTGAACTCCCACGAATGGGTTCACTTGGCAATTGTCCCCTTTCTTTCTGGTCGATGGGCTGAAGAAGGGGACGTGGGACGGGAGTACGCCTGGAACGTTGTGGGTAGAGATGTAGGTTTTAGAAGAAAAGAGAAGATGTTAGGGTGCAGAGTTGAAAGAAATGGGTTCAATGTTATACCGTTCGAAACTGAACGTCTCAATGCGAACCTCCAACGTCGAACTTTGTATCTCGAGAATGAGGAGGATATATTATGGAATTAGAATTACGCGGAGGCGGATTTTTGCTAGCTGAAGTTTCTCCGGATCAGGTATATGTTCGTGAGGAGTTAAATGAGGATCATAAGCAGCTTAAGAGGATGGCCCATAATTTTATGTCAAAAGAAGTTGCTCCGAAGATAGAAGAAATGGAAGAGCAACAAGAAGGTGTTGTTCGTGAATTTATGCGCCAAGCCGGGGAATTGGGATTGCTGGGGTTGGAAATTCCTGAGGAGTTTGACGGATTGGCTCTTGATAAAGCTTCGACGGTAGTAGTGGGTGAAGAAGTTCCCCGCGGTGGATCCTTTGCAGTTGCCTATGCAGCGCATACAGGGATTGGGACCTTGCCAATCGTTTATTTTGGTACACCTGAGCAAAAGGCTAAATATCTCCCAGGGCTTGGCAACGGCACTAAAGTTGCTGCTTACTGCTTAACTGAGCCTGGCTCAGGATCAGATGCTTTGGGTGCGAAATCCACAGCTGTTCTTAATGCGGAGGGTACTCATTATATCCTTAATGGAACTAAACAATTTATCACTAACGCTGGCTTTGCGGATGTCTTCCTGGTCTATGCTAAAGTAGATGGGAAAATGACTAATTTCATCGTTGAACGAGAAACACCGGGTCTTTCATTTGGACCGGAAGAACAAAAGATGGGGATTAAAGGATCTTCTACACGTCAGGTTATCTTGGAAGATGTTAAGGTACCTGTAGAAAATGTAGTCGGTGAGCTTGGAAGAGGACACGTTGTTGCCTTCAATATCCTGAATGTTGGCCGCTTTAAATTGGCCGCTGGGGCAATCGGCAGTGTCCAAGTTGTCTTGGAAACTGCTTTAAAGTATGCTTCCGAGCGTAAACAATTTGGAGAATCTCTCAATACGTTTGGGGTGATTCAACATAAAATTGCAGAAATTGCTACCAAGACATATATGGCTGAAAGCGTTGTTTATCGTACTGCAGGTCTTATGGAGAGTGGCTTCCATGGACTTGATCTGACTGGTGATTGCCGTAAAGAAGCTGGTAAGGCTTTAGAGGAGTACGCTATTGAATGTTCCTTAAATAAGGTCTACGCTTCTGAAGTTTTGGATTTTGCCGTAGATGAAGGGGTTCAGATTCATGGCGGTTACGGATTTATTAAAGAATATCCAATTGAACGTATGTATAGGGACTCCCGCATCAATCGTCTTTTTGAAGGAACGAATGAGATCAACCGTCTGCTTGTGCCGGGAACACTCCTGAAAAGGGCTATGACGGGTGAACTTCCATTGCTTCAAGCAGCTCAAGCTGTCAGCAAAGATCTGGTCTCCATTGGAATGGGCGGAGATGCAGAAGGGTTAGAAGCACTTAACCAAATGACACAGAAAGCAAAGAAACTATGCTTAATGGCTGCAGGATTGGCAGCTCAGAACCTGGGTATGGCTTTGAAAGACAATCAATTTGTTTTGACAGGTATGGCCGAGATGGTCCTCCAAGTCTACGCCATGGAAAGTGGTGTTCTTCGTGCGCAGAAAGTTCAAAACATGAATGTTTCCGACGAGCATAAAGCATTCGTTGAGAGAGCCGCAACCCTGGGAGCTTATGCAGCATTTAATATTCTTGAGTTACAGGCAAAAGAAGTACTTTGTGCAGTAGAGAAAGGGGATTCTCTCAGTACTGTTCTGGCAGGAATGCGCAAGCTTGTCCGCAGGCCGAATGTCGATATGATCGGAATGCGTCAAGAAATTGCTAAATATATTATTGAGAAAGAGTGTTATCCAGTAAACTACTAAAGTATACAAAGAGACCTAAATAACTGTGACTACAACAAAAAGGCCATCGTCTGTTTATGACATGGCCTTTTGTTAATCAATTATTCTTTACTTATTTAATTGTACTTTATTATAGATATAATAATAATGAACATTCATTTATTTCTAGGAGGTATTTTATATATGGTTGACATACAGGAAGTATCTAACAATGTTTATATGCTGAAAATTCCTGTCCCCATCAATGTGGAAGCAGTTAACTTATACCTATTTGCAGGAGAGCTTCCTACCTTATTAGATACAGGAACTAATACCCCGGAAGTAATCGAAGCAGTTCATGAAGGAATGAAAAAGGTAGGGATAAAAAGGTTGGAACAGGTCTTGGTTTCTCACTGGCATGTTGACCATTCAGGAGCGGCAAATACCTTTGCACAAGAAGGAGCAAAAATAATTATAGGTTCACGGGATTACCAAGAGTGGACTGGTTTTGTTCAAGGGCAAGCCTTTTCCAGTCTTAATAAATGGGCAACCCAAGAATGGGGTGTGCCAGAAATGGAGATCCCAGGAATGCTAAAAATATATAAACGACTGCAATGCTTAACAGCCTTACCAGATCAGGTAGTATTAATCGAACCGGAACAGACCGTTATGGCAGGTGATAATCTGTTGCGTGCTATTCTGACACCGGGTCATACGGCAGGACATCTCTCTTTTTATAATGAGAAAGATTCTTTACTCTTTTCAGGAGATATGTTGCTCCCGGATGAGATTCCCTATCCCGGCATCTGGGAAGAAGAGGGGCATGTGGTAAGCGGCATGCCGAGTTATCTAGAGAGTTTAAATAGAATTGAGGCCCTGCAGACCAAGATGTATTTACCGGGGCATGGTTTACCCAGTGGAAATTTGATTACTCGATGTCAAGAAATCAGAGAAAAATTGTATCATCAGAAGACTAAGCATCGTCCAGCTGAGAGCGTTTATTTGAGCGCCTCAAAGGGCAATCAAAAGATCCATCCGGGAGTGCTTTTTATACAATTACACTATATTTATGGATGGGAACAGTTAAAAAGCCGGATAGGCTGACCTTATGATTCAGTATAAGTATATTGGGGACATGAGAAAGGAGGCATTTAAATGGAAGTTAGGGATGGGACTTTTGAAGAAAAGAAGCAAACGGTCAGCTTGGTCAAGTATATAAGTCAAACATTATTGACGGTCATTCCTATGGTAGCCGCAATGGGACTTGTTATTATTTATGTCATGGAACTTGATCGGTCAAATTCGATTTCTTTATTTCTTTTGTTTTTACTATCAGGCATCCTAACAGGGATTTTTACTTCCTTAAAAAAGTATGTGAGCTTTCTAAAACCCATCTATATGATGCAAGAAAGAATTGTTAAGGTAGCTCAAGGGGATTTAACCCAAAGAATCAGTGTTTTAAAAAAGAGCGATGTCGCAGAATTAGCGCAGGCATTTAACCATATGATGGATAACTTTGGAGGTGTTATAAGGGAGATAGGCATGATGTCGAAGGCCTGGGTTGTTTCGGCAGAAGAATTATCAGCCAGCTCTGAGGAGGTAACGGCTACGAACAGCAGTGTTGCCGATTATACTGCTCATATGGCCTTAGAGACCCGAGATCAGGCGCGAATACAGCAACAGATGAAGGTTATGGTAACAGAACTTGAAAAAGCCTCTCAAATGATCGCTGAAAAAGCTCAATCTGTTTCCCTCGAAGCGATAAAATCCGAAAAACATTCGAATGATGGGTTAGCCAAGCTTTCGTTCATCGTAACCACTATGGAAGAAACTAATAGGGCAGTGAACAAATCCGTGCAGTTAATTGAAGAACTTGCCGAGCAATCGAATCGCATCGGTTCGATCACAGAAACGATTGCCCAAGTAGCAAGACAAACTAATCTTTTGGCGCTTAATGCTGCAATTGAAGCTGCACGGGCTGGGGAACATGGAAAAGGTTTTGCCGTGGTTTCCGATGAAATTCGTATACTGGCAGAAAATGTAGCCTCTTCAACGCGAGATGTTACGGAAATAACGACTCTTATTCAACATAGCGTTCATCATGCAGTTCAAGGAATGATGCTGACAGATGCTAAAGTCAAAGAAAGTGTGGCAACGATTCATGAGGCTCAAGAAACTTTAACGGTTATTACGGATTCGACTAAAGATGTCGCAGGTAATATTTCGGATATAGCTGCCTCAAGCGAGCAAATGCTTGGAAGTATGGCAGAAATAAACCTCTATGTAGATAGAGTTAAGCAGGTTTCAGATGAGTCGGTGATAAAAGCTGAAACTATTGAGGGATCAACTAAGGAAGTCGCGGCATCTATGCAAATTGTTGCAACAACAGCCCAATCTCTGGCTCAAAACGCTAGTCAGCTTCAGAATGAAGTTGATAAATTTCAAATATAGGGCCCTGTAAACTCAAATCGATAAAGGTATGCATAGAATCGGGAATAATGAAAACAATATAAAGCAGAAATAAGGAGGTGCTTTATATTGCCAATTCAACTATCACAAAAGGAAAAATCGCTGTTGATGGATCAAAGAACTCACGAGGAGACCTGCGTCGATAAATACACTAAATATGCTAATCAAGCCCAAGATGCTCAATTGAAACAGCTCTTTAACTCTTATTCAGCACAGGAGCAAGAACACTTGAATACGATTAATCAATTATTAATCGGACAAGTGCCTAATATGGGGGGACAACAAGGACAAGGTCAGCAAGCTCAGAACCAACAGCAAACCGCTGGAAATCAAGCCCAAACGACCTCGACAGTTCAAGGCAATTATAACCAAGAAGATGCTAAACTCTGTAAAGACATGTTAATGACAGAAAAATATGTATCGGGTGCCTATGATACTGCAGTGTTTGAATTTAGAGATACTAATGTACGGCAAGTTCTCAATCATATTCAAAAAGAAGAACAGCAACATGGCGAAGGAATTTTTCAATATATGCAAAGCCAAGGTATGTATCAAGTACAGTAGATCTCTAACTTAGCTGTAAACATCGATTCTTAAGTGGCGTAAGTCTCCAGTGGAGACTTACGTCGAAATCTCTGAGACAGTGATGAATGCTAAGAAGAAGTAAGCAAATAAGCCATTGATTCATGTGTGATGAATCAATGGCTTATTTGCTGAACCCTTACACCACTTTTGACTGTACAAGGAATGACAGCGTCGCGAAGATACGCTTGTCATTTCTGCCATATAAGATAACATATTTTTAAAAGATATAGGATGAAAAGTAAAAGGCGAGCATAGCTAGGAAGACTGCTCGATTATGCTATAATTGAGAGGTACTAATTGCAATACTTTGCAAGTCATAGGCGAGTGTGCTTAATATACTTATAAAAAGGTGGAAGAAGAATGCCAAGGTCATCATTGACTAAAAAAGCGCTGGCAACCTCTTTAAAGCGTTTGATGGAAAAGGTCCCCCTGAACAAGATTACAGTTCAAGAAATTGTTGATGATTGCGAGCTTAATCGTCAAACCTTCTACTATCATTTTCAGGATATTTTTGATTTGTTAGGTTGGATCTATACAACAGAAGCGGTAGAGAGTATAGCTAACTACAAGACTTATACGACCTGGGAGGATGGGTTTTTAAAAATCTTCCTTTATATCGAGAAGAATAAGGCTTTTTGTGTAAATACCTTAAAATCTTTAGGTCGAGATCATCTAGACTCCTTTCTTCATTCGGTTTCGTTTGAATTACTAATGGGTGTGGTCAATGAAGTATCTAAAGACATGAAGGTTAAGGACGAGGATAAGAAGTTCATAGCAGATTTCTATACACTGGCATTTATCGGGTTGGTGATTCAATGGATGAAAACAGATATGAAGGAAAAACCTGAAGTTATCGTAGAAAAACTAAGCGAGCTGGTGGAGGGGAATTTTGCCAGTGCACTAAAAAGATATGAAAAAAGAAATAATCAGTTATAACAAAGATGGTGATTTGATCAATCCTACAGACTGGACACTTGAGAGAGTGTTTTACCTGTAGGTTCTTTTTTTGAAATTTGTTTTTGAACATTTGCATGTTGTCTATAGAACTAATATAAAAAACTATACAAATTCTTTTCTGTGTAAAAAAATTAAACACTGCGAGTATTGTGTTCATATTAATGCGGGTTTCAAAACGTTATAAATAAAGTGTCGAATCTAAAGAGGATCGAAAACGAAATGATGGAGGTTAGGTATAATGAAAAAAGACTATGAAAAAGAACAGGTTTATTTTGTTGGTGGCGGGTTAGCTTCTCTGGCCGGTGCGGTTTATTTGATTAGGGATTGCGCTTTTCCGGGCAAGAATATTCATATTATCGAAGAAATGAAAATTATCGGCGGAAGCAATGATGGGGCTGGAGATTCCGAGCAGGGATATGTTATTCGCGGCGGAAGAATGCTCAATGACGAAACTTATGAGAACACTTGGGAGTTATTAAGTTCTATACCCTCTCTGGATGATGCAAATCGATCGGTGAGAACCGAAATTTTGGAATTCGATAGGGCACATCCGACTCATGCTAAGGCTCGGCTGGTTAACAAAGACGGTGAGATAGAAGATGTTATGTCAATGGGGTTTGATCTTAGTGATCGCCTGGCTATGGCCAAACTCATTATTACCCCTGAGGAAAAGATGGGTAAGGCGAGAATCAGTGATTGGTTTAGCAATCATTTCTTTGAGACCAACTTCTGGTATATGTGGGCGACTACCTTCGCTTTTCAACCTTGGCACAGTGCGGTCGAATTAAAACGCTATATGATTCGTTTTATGCATGAGTTCCCAAGAATTCAGACTTTAGAAGGGGTTACGAGAACCCCGTATAATCAATATGATTCAATCATTCTGCCAATAAAAAAATATTTAGATCAGCACGAAGTTGATTTTGAAATGAAATGTACTGTGACAGATCTGGACTTTAAAGATTCAGATGGCATTACCGTAACAGCAATTCATTATACTAAAAACGATGTTATAGGATTGATCGAGCTTAATGAAGGAGATCGGATTATCGTCACAAACGGATCCATGACGGATGGTTATAGCTTGGGGTCAATGACTAAAGCGCCAATTCTGAACGGTAAGGGGAACTCTTGGAAATTGTGGGATACAATCGCTAAGAAAAAGCCGGGTTTAGGAAACCCAACTTCCTTTGATAACGATATTGCCGGCTCAAAGTGGGAATCTTTCACAGTCACATGTCAAGATTCCAGATTCTTTGATTTGATGGAGAAATTTTCGCGTAATAAGGCGGGCTCAGGAGCTCTGGTTACCTTTAAAGATTCCAATTGGCTAATGTCAATCGTACTGGCCTATCAACCGCACTTTTTAAACCAGCCTGGAAAGGTCAAGGTGTTTTGGGGGTATGGGCTATATCCTGACAATGTTGGGAATTATGTTAAGAAAAGGATGAGTGAATGTACTGGTGAGGAGATTCTAACTGAGCTGCTATATCATCTGAAATTTGAGAACGATCATGAAGCGATCTTAAAGTCAGCTAATTGTATACCTTGTATGATGCCATTTATCACGTCTCAATTCATGCCCAGAGCCATTGGAGACAGACCGCAGATCATTCCCGAAGGATCGACCAATTTGGCTTTTGTCGGCCAATTTTGCGAAATACCGAATGATGTGGTCTTCACTGAAGAATACTCTATACGTTCGGCAAGGATTGCTGTCTACAAATTGTTTGGGATCAATAAAGAAATTAATTCCATCAATCAGTATCAATATGATATTAGAAGCTTGTTTAGTGCTTTTGTGACTTCCTACAGATAAAAATGCCATAAGTCTAATTAAATTCTGTAAAAACGAGTTTCCATAAATACAAGTTAAGCTGCTATTGCCCGATTTTTCCTTGGGTGTGGCAGCTTAATTTCATGAAGAACATCATGAAGTCTTAAAATAAATTGGAAATCTCGTGGCAAAAAGGATTGATAAAAAATAGTTATTCGGTATAATATACATATGAACATATAATCATACGTGAGGAGATGCTTTACCATGGCTGGAAATACGGAGGAATCGAAGAATCGACTTTCGGAATCTACAACACAGTCCTCAGATATCCCGGTGTGTGAGATCTTATGTGTCCATACTGATTTGATCGAATCAGTTCGAAAAACACTCATCCCCGGGGGACAGGCCCATCATTTAGCTGATTTATTTAAGACACTTGGAGATCCTACACGAGTACGAATCATGGACGCCTTAGCAAAAAACGAATTCTGCGTCTGTGACTTAGCGGAACTTTTAGGATTGAGTCAATCGGCTACCTCCCATCAATTGCGTGTTCTTCGGAGTGACAATCTTGTAAAGTATCGCAGGGAAGGAAAGATGGTTTATTACTCTTTAGATGACGACCACGTTATGGCACTTTACCGTGAAGGCTTGGAGCACATTTCGGAGGGTCGTAAGGAAACTTACTGACATTTGGCAGAGCGATATTTAAATTGTGACTTCGAACCTCGACATCCCAGCAGCTAACAATTTAAGATATTTGGTTTGGAGGAGAAAAGAATGAGTCTAGAACAACAAAGTCAAGAACGGATCAAGTACCGTTTAGAAGGTTTAAGTTGTGCAAATTGTGCCCTAAAAATTGAAAGAGCCTTTTGCTCTGAAGAAACGATTGGAGAAACCTCCTTAAATTTTGCTACCCAGACGGTCTATCTGCCATTAACAGCCGTTGAGGTTGCCCAAGGTATTATTGATCGAATTGAGCCAGGAGTAATATTAAAACCAGTAAACCAACTAGGTAAGAGCCTGCAACAAGAGGAAAGCTCCTCAGATGGTCAGTGGCAAAAAATTCGTATGGTTGTTGCAAGTGTTTTGCTTGCTGTAGGACTGTTATTACCAATACTTGGGTTCAATCTCTTTTGGGTCTTAGAATATGCTGTTTTTTTAACCGCTTACGTTCTGGTCGGATATGAAGTTTTATATACAGCCCTGAGAAATATTACTAAAGGGGCATTGTTTGACGAAAATTTTCTAATGTCAATAGGCACGATCGGAGCAATTGCCATTAATCAATTGCCGGAAGCAGTCGGGGTTATGTTGTTTTATACAGTTGGGGAGTATATTCAAGACTTGGCGGTGAACCGTTCTCGACACTCGATCCAAGCCCTAATGGATATTAGGCCAGATTATGCAAACCTCGTTCATCAATTAGAAGTTCTCAAGGTTGCCCCTGAAGAGGTTCAAGTTGGGCAAACAATTTTAGTTCGTCCGGGTGAAAAGGTTCCACTGGACGGGGAAGTTGTGCAAGGTTCATCATTTGTGGACACTTCAGCCTTGACTGGAGAATCAGTTCCAAGGAATATTGAAACCGGAGATGCGATTTTGTCTGGGATGGTCAATTCAAGTGGTGTGCTCACAGTTCGAGTTACTCGACCTTATGCTGAGTCTTCTGTGCAAAAAATCCTGGACCTTGTGGAAAACGCCAGCTCTCGTAAAGCACCCACAGAGAAGTTTATCACTACATTTTCACGTTATTACACACCGGCAGTGGTTTTAATTGCTTTGGGAATTGCGGTAATTCCTCCCCTTCTTGGGGCAGGGACGTTCAGTGAATGGATTTATCGTGCCTTAACAATTCTTGTGATTTCCTGCCCTTGTGCCTTAGTAATCTCGGTTCCTTTAGGGTATTTTGGCGGTATCGGAGGAGCATCACGACAGGGGATTCTAGTTAAGGGGGCGAACTTCCTTGAAGCGCTGACCAAGGTTAAGACGGTTGTTTTTGATAAAACAGGGACGCTAACCCAAGGAGTTTTCGAAGTTGTAAAACTAAGCCCGGCTAAAGGATATAGCTCCGAGTTTCTCATGGAGATTGCGGCTGCAGCGGAAATCCATTCCAGTCATCCAATTGCCCAATCGATTCGTGACAGTTACGGATTACCCCTTGAACCAGGGACCATCGAGGACTACCAGGAAATAAGCGGAAAAGGAGTCCAAGCAAAAATCAAAGGGTATGATGTTTTAGTAGGAAAGGCCGTTCTATTGAGGGAAGCGGGTATTCAGATTCCCGATACTGAGAACTATGGGCAAGCAGGAACTCTAGTTCATATAGCGGTTTCAGGGGAATATGCGGGGTATATTCTTATTGCAGATCGTCTAAAGCTTGGGGCCAAGGAAACCATTCAAGCCTTAGGGAACTCAGGTATTAAAACTGTCATGTTGACAGGAGATCTTCAGACGGTAGCCCAAAGCGTGGCGGATGATTTGGGGGTTTCAGAATTCCATGCGGATTTAATGCCCCAAGATAAGGTTGCTTGGTTAGAAAGGCTGATGGCTGAAAAAGGCAGTAATGAGAAGGTTATCTTTGTAGGGGACGGAATTAATGACGCCCCAGTCCTTACACGTGCAGATGTTGGAATAGCTATGGGTGGATTGGGATCAGATGCAGCAATCGAAGCCGCAGATGTGGTACTCATGGAAGACCAACCAGTCAAACTCCTTACTGCGATTAATATCGCCGGTTTTACAAAGAAGATCATTTGGCAGAACATTTTATTTGCTTTAGGGATTAAACTAGGCTTTGTTTTCTTAGGGGCAATAGGAATTGCCACTATGTGGGAAGCGGTGTTTGCCGATGTTGGGGTAGCCCTTTTAGCAGTTTTGAATGCAACTCGAGTGAGGCGTTATACCAGCCCTTCGCTAATTATTCGCCCATAAACTTTTCGCGAAGTGTGGAAGAGGCAGTATCATCTTTGATTAAACGAGTTCATTTTATGGAGGAATAAGCCTGTGTCGGATATAAAGAATAGTCTCTCTTTACTCTTATTTCTAATATTTCTTTTCTCTTATTTGGTAAAATTAATGATTCTAAAGAAAAAGCATAAAATACAGGCCAATGTCCTCACAAAAGGTAAAACCGACTCTCAAATAAGAAGAACTGAAGCATTTGTAAAATCTACAACGTTTATATGGGGGTTAATGTGGTTTTTACTCTCCCTATTTGAACCGGCTATATCTTACCGGATCGTTCCTTTAGCTAGAAATGAGTATTTGAGCGGTTTAGGAATTCTGATCATGGCATTGGGGTTAGCAATTTTCATTGTGGCAATGATCTCGATGAAAACGTCTTGGCGTGTAGGTATTGATAAGAGTACCCAATCATCTCTTGTAACTGATGGAATCTATCAGTTGACAAGAAATCCTGCTTTTGTAGGATTTGACTTGATGTTTATCGGACTTTTTGTTACTTACCCCAATATCTTAACCTTAGGTATAGCCGTCCTCAATATTTGGGCGATTCATCACTTAATAGTACAAGAAGAAAAGCATTTGAAAGAAACATTTCATGATGAGTATTTAAAATATTTCTATAATACAAGGAGATATATCTAGGTCCGGATATGCCAGCCCCAGGGGTTTGAATTATTAACCCGAGTGAAAATTTTTATTGAATGATGCGCGTTTCTCGTCTATTATAAGAGTAGGGTCAGCTGTACGATTAGGAAGTAATCAGAGGCTTGACATAGATAAAAGAAGAGTCACGTTTTAATTAGGGGGCAGTTATGATACATTGTTCATCTATTGGCAAAACGGCCTTACTAATTGCGATGGCTGAAGGAAATGAAACTGACGACTATGTTACGCGTGCTCGAGAAATGGGCTTTGATGTCGTGACTGGTAAGGTTGGTTCTATGGATGTCCAAAAGATTATCGCTGCTGTTGAAACAGCAGCCAAACGCGGGGGGCTAACCGATGATAGTTATCGCTCGCAACATGCCCTTTATCATGCCATTCTTGATGCTCTGCAAGGGTTAGGACGGGGACCGCTTCAGCTGGGAAATATTTTGCGCACAGTGGGACTACGCTTTGCAATTGTCAAAGGGCCGCGTATACTGGAGGATTTAGATGACCTCTGGATTGCTGTCAGCATGTACGGAATGATTGGTGCACCTATTAAAGGGCATGAACATGAGGTTTGTGGTTTAGGAATAAATCATCTTTAAAAGATTTGAACTTGCATTAACGTATTTATTTTAGAAAGTTGCAATAAAATAGAGTATGCTCAGAGTTATTAGATGTTTGAGGGCTAAGCTGTAGACGAAAGTTTATAGCTTAATCCTCTTTTTTTCATTGCTCTAAAAGGAGGACAAAACATGAGCGTTGTATTAGCAGAAAAAACTAAAGTCACTTTGGATGGAGAAACCCTTACATTAGAGCAAGTGGTTGCGGTTGCACGGTACGCCGCCAAGGTGGAATTGCACCCGACAGCCAAGGAAAGAGTTCTGAAATCCAGAGAGTATGTGGATCAATTAATCGAAGGAAATCAAACCGTCTATGGAATCACTACCGGCTTCGGCAAATTTAGCGATGTGCTAATTTCCAAAGATGATGCCAAAAAGTTACAACGCAACCTTATCATGAGCCATGCAACGGGTGTAGGGGAACCCCTAGCACCGGAAGTTGTAAGGGGGATTTTACTTCTTAGGGCAAATGCCTTAGCAAAAGGTTTTTCAGGCATTCGACTTTCAACTCTCCAGACATTGATCAATGTGCTGAATGCTGGAATTGTTCCTGTCGTACCAGAAAAAGGATCCCTTGGCGCAAGTGGAGATTTAGCCCCCTTGTCCCATATAGTCTTGGTTTTACTGGGTGAAGGGGAAGCGTTTTATAAAGAGCGTCGCATGAATGGGCGGGAGGCTCTTGCGCAAGCAGGGATAGAGCCCGTAGTTCTGGAAGGAAAAGAGGGTTTGGCTCTTATTAATGGAACCCAGGTTATGACAGCAATTGCGGCTTTGGCTGTCTGGGATGCTGAGATCTTATGTGAGTCAGCAAATATTGCAGCTGCCTTGTCTCTTGAAGCGCTGGAGGGGATTCTTGATGCTTTTGATCCGAAAATTCATGCAGTACGTCCTCACCAGGGGCAAAACGACGTTGCAAAAAAGATCCGCCAGTTGACGGAGGGAAGTACTTTCGTAGCAAATGAACAACATCCCAGAGTGCAGGATGCCTATGCACTTCGCTGTATTGCTCAAGTCCATGGCCCTTCTGGAGATGCAGTTGCCTACGTAAAAAAAGTCGTAGAAACCGAGATCAATTCGGCCACTGATAATCCATTAATCTTCCCAGATGAAAGCGCAGTTCTCTCGGGTGGAAATTTTCATGGTCAACCTATTGCCTTGGCGATGGACTTTCTTGGCATAGCAATGGCAGAGATGGCCAATATCGCAGAACGACGTTTAGAACGTTTGGTTAATCCTAACCTAAGTGGGCTGCCTGCATTTTTAACCCCCAACGGAGGTTTGAATTCCGGATTTATGATCGTGCAGTATTCTGCTGCCTCCTTAGTTTCGGAAAATAAGGTTTTAGCCCATCCGGCGAGTGTGGACTCGATCCCCTCCTCCGCAAACCAGGAAGACCATGTAAGTATGGGAACAATTGCAGCCCGTAAGGCCCGAAGTATCATAGAAAACACAGGGCATGTATTGGGGATGGAATTATTAGCAGCCTGTCAAGGTCTGGATCTCAGAACCGGCAAAGAAGAACTTCAACTTGGCAAGGGAAGTGAAGGTGCTTACCGGCTTGTTAGGTCTAAGGTAGCTTCACTTGGAGAGGATCGTGTCATGTATATGGAGCTTAATCTGGCCAAGGAGTTAATTTCTTCAGGAAAAATAGCTAACGCTGTTCGATTTGAATTGGACAGAAAAGGGATTATATTTTCGTGAAGTATAAACACAATTTCTGATAAATAGTTTGATGTTTAGATGTTAGGCAACCTATAGATTTTAATGGTGCTTCGTTGGCGATATGAAATTCATATAGCTCAATGAAGCACTTTTTGATTCGTTTAAAATTAAATTGTTTGAACCATAACCAACAAAACGTTTTGATGTAACTGAAAATATATTAAATAATTTATTACAAAGAAGT
Source organism: Desulfosporosinus shakirovi (assembly GCF_020595055.1). Lineage (GTDB taxonomy): Bacteria > Bacillota > Desulfitobacteriia > Desulfitobacteriales > Desulfitobacteriaceae > Desulfosporosinus > Desulfosporosinus shakirovi. The sequence continues at coordinate 224,548 of NZ_JAJDOO010000004.1, forward strand.
TCAATGTACTGTAGGTAAGAGGATAGTAAAGGATTAATTGGGAAACGTATAAATAATTACTTTATTCAATATCAATGGACATTTTTCAATTGACATATGGTATAGGGGGGTATACTATAAAACAGAGGTGATTAAGACGAAATCCGAAGAAAAGCAAGTACACAAGTGTTCAGTCTGTGAGAGTGAAGTGACGGAGCAAGGTGAACGACTGAGTCATCATGACGATAAAACAATCAAAGAACTTGTAACTAGAATGAATCGAATTGAGGGTCAAATTCGTGGAATTAAAGGGATGATTGAACGTCATGTTTACTGTGATGATATTTTAAATCAGATCTCCTCCGCTCAATCTGCCCTGGATGGAGCTTCTCGATTACTTTTGGAAAAGCATATGAAATCATGTGTTAAAGAGAGACTCCAAGGGGATGATGATCAAGTTGTTGATGAGGTACTAAAGACCATATTCCGCATGATTCGGTAGTACTGGGATCTTAGTTTGGAGGATTAAAATGATGGAAGAAGCAAACCGTGAGAATAAAGAGATTCCTGTATATGGAATGAGCTGCCAGCATTGTGTTAACCATGTCACTAAGATTCTAGAAAAGTTCCCCAGTGTAGAACAGGTTCAAGTATCGCTGGAAGACTCAAAGGCTACTTTTACTTGGGACCCTGCTCAGGTCAATTTGTCGGATGTTCAGCAGGAAATTGAAGAGGCTGGTTATTCATTAGAAAACATAAACGTTGGTCTGGATGATCAAGTGAGTTTGGAGCAAGTAGAAGAACAAGAATTGGCAAGAGCAGAAGATATTGAAGAGCTTAATGAAACAGAGGGAATGTCCGCCAAGGCGGAGCAAAAACAACTTTTCAAGATCAGTGGCATGACCTGTGCAAATTGTGCTTTGACCATTGAAAAAGGTCTTAAATCTATGCCGGGGGTCAAATCAGTTGCAGTTAATTTTGCCACTGAAAAACTTACAGTGGCAATGGACCCTGATGTGGTTAAGGAAAACGATCTCTTGACGAAGATCAAAGATCTTGGGTATGGCGCACAGAGTGCAGACGATGGAAAGCAACAATTTAAAGTTGGCGGAATGACCTGTGCAAACTGTGCTTTGGCCATTGAAAAGAAACTTAAGGGAACTCAGGGAGTCCAGAACGTTGCCGTTAATTTAGCGAGTGAAACAGTGACTGTTGAGTTTGATCCCGGTGTTGTGAATATGAAAGAAATTTTCGAGCAGGTTCGTGATGCAGGGTATACTCCGATGGCGAATGAGGACGAGAATCAAGATGATCGTACGGCGATTAGACAACGAAATTGGCTCATCTTCAGTGCGATTCTTTCCTTGCCTATAATGCCGATTATGTTCCTGCCCATGTCAAGATCCCTAATGTATACAATGCTTATCCTTGCAACTATCGTCCAGTTTACAGCTGGTTGGACATTTTATCGCGGTGCTTACCATGCTTTGAAAAACCGCTCAGCTAATATGGATGTCCTGGTAGCGATTGGGATTACAGCTGCTTATGGATACAGTTTAATGACAACCCTTCATATGTTTATCCCCTCAATTTTTTTTGAAGGGCCCAACTTTTTTGATACGTCGGCATTGTTGATTACTTTTGTACGCTTTGGAAAATATCTTGAGGCAAAAGCAAAAGGGCGAGCAGGTCAGGCCTTGAAAAAGCTGTTAGAGTTACAGGCTGATAAAGCACATTTATGGGTCAGTGGTGAAGTTCAGGAAGTTGCTGCGTCAGATCTGAAAATTGGGGATATTACCATTGTTAAATCCGGAGAAAGAATACCGGTGGATGGTGAGATTATCGAAGGATCAGCGAGCATTGATGAGGCAATGCTGACCGGGGAATCCATTCCTGTTGACAAAGGAGTCGGGGACCCTGTAATTGGGGCTACCATAAATCGTTCAGGAAGTATCAAGGTTAAAACGACTAAAACGGGTAAGGATACCGTCCTTTCGGGAATTATTAAAATGGTCGAGGATGCTCAGGGAGTAAAGCCTCCGATTCAGAGACTGGCAGATAAGATTTCTAATTATTTTGTGCCAACAGTAGTTGCCATCTCGGTTATTACCTATTTGATTTGGTACGTTGTACTTGACAGTACGTTTGTTTTTGCCTTTACAGCTGCTATTGCAGTGTTAGTGATTGCTTGTCCCTGTGCTTTGGGGTTAGCGACTCCTACGGCAATTATGGTTGGCAGTGGGGTGGGGCTAAATAGAGGAATCCTCTTTAAATCTGCAGCAGTGCTGGAAGGGATTGCTCATTTGCAAGCCATTGGGTTCGATAAAACGGGGACATTAACTAAGGGAACTCCCGAAGTAACGGATATCATACCCTATGCGGATTACTCAAGACAAAATGTCCTGAAAATTGCTGCAGCAGGGGAAAATCCTTCGATTCATCCCTTGGCTCAGGCGGTCGTTGCAGCGGGAAAGAAGGAACTGCTCGCAATTCAAGAGGTTGAGAATTATCATGAAGAGGCCGGCTATGGTGTTATCTGTACCTATGAAGGGCAAACTTTACTAATTGGAAATATTAAACTGATTAACAAGTTCAAGATAGACGTTAAAGAGTCAGAGCGTGACTTTCAGCGTTTGGCTGAATCAGGCAGAACGACTAGCTTCATAGCCTTAGGAGGACAAGTAATCGGACTGATCGCCCTGGCTGATGTGGTTAAAGAGAGTACGATAGAGGCTATTAAAAGGCTACATCAGTTGGGTTTGAAGACGTTTATGATCACTGGAGACAATAAAAAAGTCGCCACTGTTGTCGGTGAGCAGGTCGGAATTGATGAGGTGATTGCCGAAATCTTACCACAAGATAAAATCAGCATTATTAAGAAGTATCAAGACCAAGGCTTTAAGGTGGCGATGGTTGGAGATGGAATTAATGATGCTCCGGCCTTAGCTCAAGCCGATATCGGAATTGCCATCGGATCAGGGACTGATGTGGCCAAGGAAACCGGGGATGTGGTGTTGGTTCGCAATGACCTGCTTGATGTAGAACGTGCGATTCGATTAGGGCGAAAAACACTTCGTAAAATCAAGCAAAATCTATTCTGGGCTTTGATTTATAATGTCATTGGTATCCCGATTGCCGCAGGTGTCCTATATCCTTTAACTGGACAACTATTACCGCCCGAGTGGGCAGGGCTGGCCATGGCTTTCTCGTCAGTGTCCGTAGTAACTAGTTCTCTCCTGTTGAAAAACTATGATAAAAAGCTGGCTGCTTAGAATTAAGATTTATTTATTGTAGAAAGTTTGGCATTTAGAAGTAATTATTCCTCTAAAGTACATTACATGTAAGAGGATAAAGATATAACTCAATTTTGAATAATACTTTGAGACAACTGGTCATTAAGAAATTGAGTTGAACCTTTTCCAAGTAATCTTATGCTTATATCTTTGCGGAAGTTAACTGTCATCTGGCTTCTGGCCTCTGATCCCTGACTTCTGAACTAGGAGGTGAAAAAATGAGCCAAACCGTCCTAAAAATTGAGGGTATGACCTGTAACCATTGTAAAATGAGAGCTGAAAAAGCACTGCAAGGGGTAAGCGGCGTTGAAAGTGTCAAAGTCGATCTCGCGAGCAAAGAAGCTGTCATAACCGGAAATGCAGAACCTGCGAATCTTGTTAAAGCTGTAGTGGATGCTGGATATTCCGTTGAAGACTGAGCCTCAATTTCAAGTAAAATTTAGATCAAGACACTGGTGCCTGTATCTTTTATTATTTTAATAGAAGATACAGGTTTTTTAATTCTAATTACTCCTATGAGCTATACTTGTCATTCTGGATTACACCATCCACTAACTATCAATGATTGATCCCATAGAAATAGATAAAATCCTTCGAGAAGCCTTTCAAGAAGAGAACTCGGATTAATAAATTATCTTTGGATAAACTATTTATGAGGTGATGACAATGCCAAGAAATGATGGCAATAAGACAAAAAATGAGGATTTAAAAAAGATTGAATTGACACTGCGGAACATCCATAAAAACGAAGAGTTTTTATTGGAAAATGCTGAAGAGTTAAGTGCTCACCAAATTAAAGATGTAAAAGCCCATTTAGCTTCGAAGAAAAAACACCTTGAAGAAACAGACGGAACGATTAAATAGGAGCCCAAAGCTCCTTTTAAATTTTGCTGTTTATAAACATAATAGTAAGAAGGATATCTTTCGATATCCTTCTTAACAGTAACTAACATTGGAAGTTAGATTTTGGTTCCACCTTTAAGGTGTTCTTCCGCGAACTGAATCATGCGTTTGGTCATTTGACCACCAACTGAACCGTTTTCACGGCTTGTGCGGTCGCCACCTAATTGAAGGCCCATTTCATTTGCTACTTCATACTTAAATTGATCCAATTGCTGTGAAGCACCTTTAGTTGCGGGTGTATTAGTGTTTCTTTCTCCTGCCATGATAGGTACCCTCCTTTAAATTTATGTTTGTGTACTGGAACATTCTTATTATGTGTTTATGCCGATTTCTTACTCAGGTAATTATTGCTACAATATAGAGACCTTTCCTTTTCAGAATTGTTTGGCCTAAAGATTGATTCTAGTTGATTTTATAGATTATAAGGTTTAGAATTAGAATGTACTTAGTAGTACTTGGATAGTTGGGAGGATACAAAATGGTTTTGAAGATGAAGGAACCGGTAAACACTTGGACTCATTTTGTTTTGTTTGTGGCTGCAATTGTTGGACTAGTATTCCTAATTATCCTAAGTAAGAATAATATCTCTAAGCTTATTACAATGACGGTTTATGGTGTTAGTATGATCTTGCTTTACGGTGCCAGTTCGCTTTATCATTGGGTTCGAACAACTCCTCAAAAAGAACTTCTTTTGAAAAAGGTCGATCATATAGCAATATATTTATTAATTGCAGGTTCCTATACCCCGGTTTTTTATTATGGATTGGAAGGGGCATGGCGCTGGGCAATGCTAAGTGTTGTTTGGGGCTTGGCCTTAATAGGAATGTTATTAAAAATTTGGTTTATCCATGCACCTCGATATGTATCTTCTGCTTTCTATTTATCTTTAGGTTGGATTGCGTTGGTTCCATTCTTGCAGCTTATCAAGAATTTGCCGATGGGTGCAATTATTCTCATGGCATTAGGAGGACTTACCTATACCGTAGGTGCTATTATATATGCTACTAAGATCTGTGATTTCTTTCCGAAGCGCTTTGGGTTTCATGAGATATTTCATTTATTTATTGGTGCCGGCAGTATCGTGCATTATATAATGATTCTTATATACATTATTCCCATGACAGAATAGACTGGGTTTTCTATAATGAATCAAAGTTACATCAATTGGTTCAATAAATTTATGCAAATAAAAGGAGCGGTATTTTTTGATACCACTCCTTTTATGTTTCATCAGAGCAAAAGGCGGCTGCCTCCTCTGCGCTGTAATCTCCATAGACGAGCTTCATTAGACCAGGGTAATATGTGTCAAACCCGAGGACTCCGTTCCAAACAATGTTAAGTACTTGGTCTTGCGAAGGGCGAGCGTCAGCCAGATCAAGAAATGTACGGTACCTTATCTCCCCGTTATCCATATCCATTTCAAAGTTACCATTGATCAGTTCGTAGTTAACACGACTCATGTAATCACAAACTTCAAGGCGTTTAGAGGAGGGGATTTTTTGATCAATATGAGTATTGCAGAGCAATGATTCTTGTTCTTCATCAACAAAAAGGAATGCGTGAAAATCAGTATTTATGCCGCTAATCTCAAGTTTGATGATTCCATTCTTGTTGTCAAAATCAAATTCCCAACCGTTTTGACTTAGAATTTCATAGAGTACTCGAAATAAGGACATAATTACCCTCCTAAATCTTCGCTTGTTTTTTAACAAATTCAACATTAAGATAGCAAATTCCTTCCAATTTTAGAATATAAATAAATAGTATAATAGAAGAAAGGTTTTTAATAGTTTGACAACGAATTAATCTTAAAGAAAATTTATCTCCGAGGGAGGAGTGCTATTGCGTTCACTAAAACATCAGATTCTTTTGCTAATGCTTGGTTCCTTAGTTGTCTTAGCATCAAGTTTAATCTTCGTTTTAGGGTGGCATTTTAAGCATGGTGCAGTTGATGCAGCAATTGTTAAAGCCAAAACGGATCTGGCAACGTGCATGGATATTATCGAATTTAGCACGCCAGGTCCTTGGCATGTAAAAGATGGTATGCTTTTCAAAGGGGAAATCCAAATCTCTCATAGATCTGAACTTGTTGACCATTTAGCAGAGCTGACGGGTGATACCGTGACTCTGTTTCTAGGTGATACCAGGGTTGCTACAACCGTAAGAAGTGTAAATGGTGAAAGAGCCGTCGGAACAAAGGTGTCGGATATAGTTGCCCAAACTGTCTTAAAAGATGGACAGGTTTACCTAGGTGAAGCGAATGTTGTCGGACAGCTTTATCAAACAGCTTATGAGCCTATCCGTGACAATAATGGAGATATTATTGGGATTTTTTATGTAGGGATATCTAGAAGTTACACTCAGGCCTTTATTGTTAATTCATTAATCCGAGTTGCATCGTTTGGCCTAGGCTTGACGGTGATCGTTGTTTTATTAACTTGGTTTTTTATTCAAAAAGTTGTTATCCGTCCAATACATGAAATCACCCTCGGAACTCGTGATGTGGCTACTGGACACTTGACTGAAAAAGTCGCTGTTTCTGGTCCTAAAGAGATTGGCGAACTGGCGGTTGCGTTCAATCAGATGGTTGAACGACTAGGTGATATAGCCGACGAAATGAGTAAAGTATCCATGAAAAAAGACTCCCAAGTAGAAAAGATTACTTTGGTGACTAATCAGACGGAAGAACCGGAAATTATCTTAGATGAGATTCACAAGCAAAATTTCTATATTGATCAACAAGGCTTGCCGAAAGGATTAAATCAACTCACTCTTAAGCAAATTGTTTCTTTTTTGAGCGAAACAAAAGACCCGGTTTCTGCTGAAAATGTTGCTGAAGGAGTAAATCTAACTAGGGTAACGGTTCGAAGATATCTTGATTTTCTTGAACAATATGGAGCTTTGACAACTGATTTAAAATACGGAACCGTAGGCAGACCTGTAAAACTGTATCATCCGGAGCTTAATCTAAGCATAAAAGATATTGAAAAAATTCATTGATGTCGATTGCTTTCCCCCTAAATAATTAGGGGGAATTTTTATTGCTCGGTTAATGGTATTAGTTTGTATTCTTTCTAAAAGCATAGGTTTAACTGAGGGACGCTTGCGGTTACCTGTTCGCAACCCGAGAGTCAGATAGACTATTCTTTATTTACAGAATTATTTCTTTATTTACATAATGATGACTATAGGCACAAAGGAATATAAGCTAAAGGAGATATAGAAATATCAGAACATTCTTCATTATCTTAATTATTTAATTATGGTCGAAAGCAGACAATATGAACATTTTAAGGGAGGAAAAGAGATGGATGTTTCTCGTCGTGGTTTCTTTAAACTGTCAGGGCTTTCCATCGCCGCTTTAGCTGCGGGCTTGGGATTTGATCCTGCCGTTGCGAAGGCAAAAGGGTACGCGTTGAAACTGGAAGGAACCAAAAAGATTCCGAGCATCTGCCACTTCTGTTCCGGTGGGTGTGGAATGTTACTGTATGTAAAAGAGGGCAAGCTAATTCACTTAGAGGGTGATCCAGATCATCCAACCAATGAAGGGACTCTTTGCCCAAAGGCAGCAAGTTTACTAAGTGTTGCTAATTCACCGGACCGGGTGACAAAACCAAGGCGTCGCGCTCCTGGGGCTGATAAGTGGGAAGATATTACTTGGGAAGAGGCACTGGACATCGTAGCGAAGAAGACAAAAGAAGTCAGGGACGCCAGTTGGCAAGCCGCCGATCAGATTGCCAATGCGAAAACCGGATTGCCAGAAAGCCTTGCAGTGAACCGTGTAGAAGGAATCGCCTTCCTTGGTTCTGCTGAAGTGGACAATGAAGAGTCGTATCTTATTAAGAAGTTTTGCCAGCTGATCGGAACTCCTTACAATGAACACCAAGCCCGGATATGACACGCTCCCACGGTGGCAAGTTTGTCACCTTCATTTGGTCGCGGTGCGATGACAAATTCCTGGTCGGATTTAAAAAATGCCGAAGTTTTTTTAATTGCCGGAAGTAACTGTGCAGAAAACCATCCGATTGCAATGAAGTGGATTAATCGAGCAAAAGAGAACGGTGCAAAAATAATTGTTGTCGATCCACGATTTACGCGTACAGCCTCTAAGGCAGACATCTTCGCCCAAATCCGTCCGGGAACGGATATAGCTTATCTAGGCGCTATTATTAATTATATTATTGAACAAAAATTGTACGATCAGAAATATGTTTTAAATTATACTAACGCTCTCCTTAAGGTCAGTAAAGATTACAAATCAGAAGCGGGACTCTTCTCAGGTTATGATGCCAAAACGAGGAAATATGGCACAGCAAGCTGGGGTTACCAACTTGGGCCAGATCAAAAACCTCTGAAAGCTGAAAGTATTGAGGACCCTGATAGTGTGTTTTCAAAGCTCAAATCTCACTATTCAAGATATACGTTTGACACAGCTGAAAAAATCTCAGGCATTCCTGCGGCAAAAATTAAGGAAATCGCGGAGGTCTTCTGTAAGGGGAAACCGGCAAGTATCCTTTATGCACTGGGAATGACTCAACATACCACAGGAGTTCAAGGAATTCGTGCCTATGCCATCATTCAATTACTGTTGGGAAACATCGGAAAAGCCGGAGGCGGCATCAATGCTCTGCGTGGAGAACCAAATGTCCAAGGTTCAACAGATATGGCCAATCTTGTCAGTAACTTGCCGGGCTATTTACCGCACCCAATCAATACGGATAAGACTTTACGTGATTATCTGGTACGCAATGGGTCATTTTTTGAAAAACATATTGTTGCTCAACTTAAGGCTTGGTTTGGTGAAAACGCCACTAAAGATAATGACTATGGATTCAGCTACTTACCGAAGACCAATCCCGCTGTGAATGCGACGATGGTAAAACTCTTTGAAATGATGAATAAAGGCCAGTTTAAGCTCCTCTTTAACGTCGGTTCTAACTCTCTGGTTTCTATTCCGGATCGGCAACTGGTACGATCAGCCTTAACCAAACTTGATATGTTAGTCGTATCAGACCTTTTCGAGATTGAAACTGCCCAGTTTTGGCGTGAGCCAGGGGTGAATCCCGCAGATATTAAGACAGAAGTCATCATGTTTCCTGCAGCCTTCGTCTATGAAAAGGCAGGTAGTATGTCAAACTCCTCGCGCTGGATTCAGTGGAAAGACGCTGCCCTTGAGCCACTGGGGGAATCGTTACCGGACCTCGATATGCTGGATCACCTTTTTAAGAAAATTCGCAAATTATATGCGGGGAGCACAGATGTTAAGGATGCCCCGATCTTAAAGGCCCGTTGGGACTATGGTGAGCATACAAGCGCTTTGAAAGTACTTCAAGAGCTAAGTGGGTATGACGAAACCACCGGTAAGCTACTTCCGACTATAGGGGATTATCTTAAAGCACCGATTGGTACAGCTTCTACAGGATGTTGGATATATGCCGGTGTTACAGGGAACGGGAACTTGGCGGCACGTCGCAACAATGCCGACCCCTCAGGACTGGGATTGTTTAAAGACTGGAGCTTTGCTTGGCCTGGAAATGTTCGGATCCTTTATAACCGTGCTTCCTGTGACGAATTAGGTCAGCCGGTTGACGCTAAACGCAAACTTATTTGGTGGGATGAGGCAGCTAAGGTGTGGGCAGGAAATGATGGCGGGGACCTTGTCGATAAGACCAAGGGACCGGATACACCCGAAGGAAAGCTAAGTTTCCGTATGAACCCTGAGGGAGTAGGCCGCCTGTTTGCCGCTACTTACATGAGTGGATTGCCTGCAGAAGCCCCCGTAGATGGACTTCCGGCCATCGGAATTCGTCCGGCAGGGCTTTGTGTTGATGGACCGCTTCCGGAATTTTACGAACCAACGGAAAGCCCAACGACAAATATCTTGCATCCCGAGGTTTCAATCAGTCCATGTGCCTTGGTTGTATCGACTCAGATCGGCAAGTCAGATAAGTTTCCACATGTGCTAACCACTTATGGGGTGGTCGAGCATTTCTGTGCAGGGGGAATTACGCGTAATATTCCGTGGCTGAATGAAATTATGCCGGAGCCCTTTGCAGAGATCAGTAAAAACCTAGCGGCAAAGATTAAGGTTGTTGAAGGGGATATGGTCGAGGTTTCTTCTGCTCGCGGCAAAATCACAGTAAGAGCTTTAGTAACGGATCGACTGCAATCCTACAAAGTCAACGGAAAAGACACTGAAACCATCGGTATGCCCTGGAGCTGGGGCTTTGCAAGCTTAAGCCCAGGACCGAGTACTAATGAAATAACCATTGCTGCATTGGATCCTGGAGCCGGTACTCCAGAGTATAAAGTTTGCCTAGTCGATATAAGGAGGGCAAATTGATGGCGAGGAAAACGGTTTTAATTGACACTTCATTGTGTACGGGATGTAAAGCGTGCTCTGTGGCCTGTAAGGCCTGGAATGAGCTTCCAGCGGAGAAAACTCAATTGCTGACGAGCTATCAGACTCAGAGTGCTTTTACCACGAAGACTTGGACGTATATGACCTTCGTCGAGAAATATGAAGATCAAAAAATGAATTGGTTAATGCGCAAGGCGCAATGTTTTCACTGTGCTGATCCTGCTTGCATGAAGGCTTGTTCTTCGAATGCAATTACGAAGACTGAGTCTGGGTACGTTGTGATCGATCAAGAGAAGTGCATTGGTTGTGGGTATTGTGTTGAAAACTGTCCATTTGGGGTTCCTAAGGTTGACCTAATCAAGAAAAAATCTTATAAATGTACCGGGTGTATTGATCGGGTCGAAAATAATTTACTGCCGGCTTGTGTTCATACCTGTCAACCGGGTGCTTTAAGCTTTGGAGAACGGGATGCGATGCTGGCTCAAGCAAAGAAACGTCTTGTTGAGGTTCAAAAGACACATCCCAAGGCACAACTGTACGGAGAAAATGAAATGGGTGGCATGACCTATCTGTATCTGTTGCTAGACAGTCCTGAAATATACGATCTCCCAGTTAAGCCTACGGTTCCGCTCTCTCTGACTCTCTGGAAAGATGTGATCAGGCCAGTTGGCACTGTGGCCGTGGGTGGTGCCGCGGCGGCTGTTGTTCTTGGGGTTTTTGCAAATCTTTTTAGGGGTAATTACGGTAATTCTGATAATAAAGAAGGAGGGAGAGACTAATGGCACTTAAGATGGAAACAAGAAATCAAATGCCCAAGAGAATTATTGAAGACAAAGTTTTGCGTTTTAGTGCGGGAGAACGCCTTAGTCATTGGGTTCATGCGATTTCCTTCTTTGTTTTGCTCTTTACTGGGCTAGGAGTTCTCAGCACCTCATTTCAACCGGCAATGGCCATTTTTGGAGGGATACAGGTTGCTCAGTTGATTCACCGTATTGCTGCAGTCTTTTTTGTTGTCGTAGTAGGGTTAATGTTCTTTGTTGGAAATCCGAGATATCATTGGAGATGGTTAAAATTTGTCTTTAGTTTTAAAAAATCAGATTGGCAACACGTCTGTGCCTTTCCTAAAGAATTCTTCGGTGGACATGGCAACTATCCAGAACAAGAGAAATATAACGGAGGAGAGAAAATTAACTCGTTGATCACAATTTTCGGCACTGTTTTCATTACTCTTAGCGGCGTAGTGATGTGGTTTTCCTCCTCGTTCCCCCCTGCTCTGGTACGTTGGGCTTATCCAGTTCACGACCTCTCTATGTTTATTATGACGGCTGCTGCCATCGGGCATATCTATTTAGGACTTTTACACCCAGACTCGAGAGCGGCTATGTCCGGCATGATCAACGGTTATGTATCGACTAAGTTTGCACGTGCTCATCACCGTGAATGGTATGAACGATTAAAGAAAGAACAGTCAATGAATGAGCAGAAGAATGTATGAGGAGAGAGATCCCCACATACACAACTAGAAGCATAAATTGAAATGATTGGAGTAATTATGATGGACAACGCCTTTCAAACCTATTGCCTCCTTAAGGAGGAAGTTAAACGTTGGCAGGATGAGCGAGGTTCTTTTTGGATCAATAGGCTGAGTCCAGCCAAGGTACCTCCCTACTATCCTATTAAGGAGTTGCCAGAAAAGGCGGTTCTGGAACTTTGTCAAAGGTTGAATAGAGTCAGCAATATATTAATATCCGAATCACTGTTACGGGATGCCTGGAACAAATTCATGGCCCTTAAACCTGTGAAGAACAATGAACTGTTAAGCCGATTACAGATTGCCCTTTGTGGCGTTGCGCAACTGTATCGAAACACAATAGTCGATGTCGAAAATAGTTCAAAAGCATCCACTCAGAGTATGGTGTGCCCCATCTGTGGTGAGTTGGCAGGGGTATCGATTTTATCTCCGCCAAATGGGAATCGATACGTACACTGTTCCCTATGCGGGCATGAATGGCCAGCTAAGCGCGTTGGGTGCATTCGTTGCGGAAGTGAAGAAGCTTCAATGCTAACCTATCTGCACTCGGAGGAGTTTCCGGGGGTTGAGATGATCGTCTGTCAAGATTGTTGGCAGTTTTCTAAGGAAGTTGACTTACGTGTGTTAAGTACAAGGGATATCGATTGGGAAACTATTAGAACTCTATCTTTAGATTATGCAGCAGAAAAATGGCTTTCTGAGCATGCCCGATTATTAGAAGGAGTTCACTGATCTAGGACCTCATATCTGTTTTCTTGACTTTCTCAAAAATGGTTTTATACCAATGCCCTGAATATTACTAAGAGCCCACCTAAGTGTTAGAATTGGCTTCTAAACAATGGGTGGGCATTTTTTATACTTACTGAAGTATAAACTTGCGTTAGTTATACTTTCTATGCATAAGTGCAACTAGGGATGATGCTGTCTTTAGTCCCTTCTGGCTGTCCATTCTACAGGGACACTTTGCATTCATGACCGGTGCCTGTGGCTTGGTATCAGCTAAGTTTTTTTAATGTTATTACTCTTTTATGAAGACAATTTCACAGGATTTCACAGATCAGTATTAAACGATAAGGAAATAATTGAGGATGTACATAATATCGTGTATAATTAACACTTATTGAAAACTATTTAAAAATTTGAATAGAATGTATGACAAAGTTGAGTTAAGGAGTTAAAAACATTGAACCAAACGGATCTAAAATCAGAAATTTCTTCCCGTAAAACCTTTGCGATTATTTCTCATCCAGATGCAGGGAAAACAACCTTAACTGAAAAGTTGCTCCTTTTTGGAGGGGCGATTCGCGAAGCAGGCTCGGTCAAAGCCAGAAAAGCGGAACGATATGCTACTTCGGACTGGATGGATCTTGAGCGGCAGCGGGGGATTTCCATTACGTCTAGTGCCCTTCAATTTAAGTATCAAGGATACGTCATTAACATTCTAGACACTCCCGGGCACCAAGATTTCAGTGAAGATACCTATCGAACCCTGACAGCAGCCGATAGCGCCGTAATGCTGATTGACGCAGCCAAAGGGGTTGAAACTCAGACCAAGAAGCTCTTTCAGGTCTGTCGAAAACGGGGTATACCAATTTTTACCTTTATTAATAAGTTTGATCGCAATGCTAAGGATCCTTTAGATCTGATGGACGAAGTAGAAAAAGTACTGGGGGTTGAATCCTATGCCATGAATTGGCCAATTGGTATGGGTCAAGATTTTAAGGGGATCTATGACCGTCAGACTGGGCAGGTTGAACGCTTTATGGAAGGAAGCGCAAGATCCAGTGGAAAACCGCCTGTTTCAGGTGCGCTCAGTGATCCATTGGTACAGGAAGGCATCGGGGACATCCTGGTTAACCAGCTGAAAGAAGAAATTGATCTTCTAGACTTGGCCGGAAATACCTTCTCGCAGGAACGAGTGGATCGTGGGGAAGTGACGCCAGTATTTTTTGGAAGCGCACTCAATAACTTTGGTGTGCCAAACTTTCTGCAATATTTCCTGGAACTAGCCCCTGCGCCTCAAGCAAGAAGCACAAATATTGGAGATCTGGATCCTGAAACTCCAAGCTTTTCAGGATATATCTTTAAAATTCAAGCAAATATGAATGCCCAGCACAGAGACCGAATTGCTTTCATCCGCATTTGTACAGGCCGCTATGAACGGGGTATGAATGTGATTCACACGCGTTCTCATCGTCGTCTCCGACTGGCACAGCCTCAACAGTTGTTCGCTCAGGAACGAACAATTCTCGATGAAGCGTTTGCTGGCGATATTATTGGAGTGCACGACAGCGGACTTTTGAGAATTGGAGATGTTCTTACCGAAAAGGATGGATTACAATTTGAAGCCATGCCATTTTTTAGTCCTGAAAACTTTGCCCGCATCAATATTGCGAATGCCTTGAAGCGCAAACAATTCATTAAAGGAATTCAGGAACTTCAAGAAGAGGGAGCAATCCACGTTTTTCGTGATCTCCATGTAGGTGTTGAGGCTCCTATCATTGGTGTTGTCGGTCAATTGCAGTTTGAGGTTTTAGAGTACAGATTACGTGAGGAATATGGAGTACATGTCAGTATTCAACACCTGCCCTTTGAAATCGTACGGTGGGTTGAAAAGGACGAAAAGACCATTAAGCTTCTTACTGAGTCAAGTATGAGTACGGTAGTGATCGATAAAGATGAAAATTATGCGGTATTGTTACTAGACGAATGGAAAGCAAATTGGTTAAGCGATCGTTATGAAATTAAATTTCACATGCAACCGCTTTAAACACCAAGTTGAGTGCTAAATGTCCGATCTAAGAGGATGTGTCCACCAATGGAGTCTCCAAATTCACCATTAACGAGAATACGGACACTGGTAATCCCAGGAATTTGCGTCATTGACCAAATGATTGATTTAATAGCCATGTCTTCTCCTGAAGCCCCACCAGGAAAATCATCTCGGATATCCTTGCTAAAGTCGATAGTGGCTAGGCCATTTTGAGTAGTCACGGAAAGTAATTTAGTGGTTGGAGCTATGGTAGGTGTTAGTTTACTCGACCGAGGGCCTTGAATGAGTTCGCTCATGACAAGGCTTGCTTTTTGCGAAAGGTTAAGTTTTGTCCAGACCGATTGGTTTATTTGACGATCTTCAGGAACAAGACTATCCAGGTTTTCATTTGAAAAGTAGAGCTTATAGGTATTTTCGCTCATAGTGGGAGGTCCCTCTTGTCCGGCAGTTGGTGAATTGTCTTGTACCCCTTGCGGAAACTCTTGGAAGTAATGTTCAACTCCGGTACCTATGGCATCGGCCACTAAGTTGCGGTAATCCTCTGATAGCAGTAGTTTTCTTTCCCGAGGGTTCGAAATGAAACCTACTTCTACAATCACAGAGGGCATTTCGGCCTGATTAATTATGTAATAATCCCCTGCTTTGGCTATACGCTTATTATCAGGTTGAACCTGTGTAAGTTCTTCATGGATGATTTCTGCCAGTGCTTTTCCAGCTGATGATTTTAGGTGGTAATAGGTTTCCATCCCGTAAGAATTACGTTGGGGAAAGCTGTTGGCGTGAACGCTAATAAAGAGATCAGCATTGTTTTCGGTGGCGATTTTAATTCTAGTGTTTAACTCTGCTCGTTTAGCCATGCGCCCTTTGACAAACCCTGGCAGAAAAAAATCTCTATCTACTTCGCGGGTTAGAATAACTTTACATCCTTTGGACTCTAGGACCTTTCCCAGGCGTAAAGAAATATCTAAATTTATGTCTTTTTCCTTGAGCCCTGAATTTTGTGCCCCAGGGTCAGCCCCTCCATGTCCCGGATCAATGACAATAACCTTGTCTTTTAGACTTGAAGAAAATGCCGATGTTAATTTTAATGAGCCAGCCCCAATAAATAGAATGAGCAAGCTTATGATGCCAGCCAAAATCCAGGGCTTACAAATAATCAGTATAATTGGACGAATGGACATTCTGTAGCACACTCCTCTCATAAGAGTCATCCCATAATGTATATTGTAAGAATGTGTTTCGTAAACATAATTTGAGAAAAGATTTGTGCGTATACGTATCTTCTATTAAGGAAGGAGGCAGAGGATGGCTTGAGTATGATTTTAATGACGGTGATATTATTAAATATCCCATTTGGCTATTGGAGAGAAAATGTCAAAAAATTTTCTGTTCAGTGGTTTTTATCCGTTCATTTACCAGTTCCAGTTATTATGTTTTTGCGTATGCAGATGGGTCTTGGATGGGAATTATCGACGTATCTTATGTTAGCAGGAGCATATTTCACTGGGCAATACTTAGGAACCATGTGGCAACGACGTTGGAAAAAATCGATACGTTGTCTAGTGCTTGATATAGTACGGAGTCGATGGATTATTATAATCTTTCGAAGATACTTGTAACACTCCGGTTTAAAAATACATATTGTAATGATGTGGCTGGGATACATTTACTTAAATAAATATCTAAAAAAAGCATAAGTAAGCATAAAATTTTAAAAAAATGAAATACTAGTTGACATCATATTGCTATAATGGTATTATAACCGAGCGCCACAAAGACGCACTGCGATTGACAGTAAGGGGTTATATTTTAGCTCTTCAATCAAAAAACACTTAGTAAATTAGCTATTGACAACGAGAGTTGAAAATACTAAGATAAACTCCGGCCTAAACAGCCAGAGAAAATATCCTGATCTTTGAAAACTAAACAACAAGGACAGCCAATGAGAGAAACTCGAAAGAGTTTCA
>NZ_JAJDOO010000050.1 GCF_020595055.1 Desulfosporosinus shakirovi
CATACCTAACTAATCCTTGTCTTGACGAACTATTCAGGTGTCTGGATACTTCAGATGGGGTCAGGTCTAAAACCTTAGCAATCTCTCCGGTTGTCTGGGGTCCTTCTCGCAAGAGAGCGATAATTTGGCTGATTGCCAATTTCTCTCCTACTGTTTCATCAAATAACCTGTTGAACTCTTCACTGATGAAAAATCTATGATACTCTTCATCCGATTTAAATCGTACTCTTAGTCGTTCCATTTCCACCAGCTTAATGTAGGGGACTAGGTTTCTAACTGCTTCGAGTTTGGACTTTAAGGCTTTTTCGTCGATTCCTTCGCTTTTGCCAAGAGGTCCTAAATTCTCTATCTTCGCGCTAAATTCATTCATAATATTGGCGAATCGGATTCCTTCACCGGCAGAGACCCATTCAAGCCTTAATCTGTTGGGGTTTACCCCTATGTGCTCCAGTATTTTTTTACCATGAAGCACCATTCTTATGGCATCGTAATTCCCTTCGGTATTGTAATGACAGTCGTTAAGATGACAACCGCCGATAAACACTCCGTCTTGTCCATTTGAGAAAGCTCGAAGTATATGTTCCAGCTCAACTCTGCCGGAGCACATCACCCTTATAAGCCTTATATAAGGGGGGTATTGAAAACGAGATACTCCCGCAAGATCCGCCCCTCCGTAGGTGCACCAATTGCAAATCATGCCTAAAATCCTTGGTTTAAACGCAAGTTCTGCACTCATTCTATCTCACCTCTTTTGTTAGTAATTCCGGCTTTGTTCATCCAATCGTGAGACTCCCACTTCTACAAGTGGCATTGGTACTTCGCACTCTGCTTCGGTGACACGTAAATCTCTATGTTCAACTTTAGTTGAACGAGTTCACTAACGGACTTTCAACAAGTCTGGGAATCGCCGCGTCAATCTGACTCATAAGCTCATCATTGGTATAGTGCTTCAGTGAAATAGCCCTTGTTGGACACTTTGCGTTGCAGAGACCGTCTCCCTTACAGAGAACAGGATTAACTACAGCCTTTCGGCCTTGTGGTGTATCATGGAACTTTATGGCACCATATGTGCACGCTGCAATACAGGCTCCACACGATATACAGTGACTCTCATTCACCTCGCAAACAGAGCCGGAGACTACGACAGTATCATGGGAGAGAAGGGTTAAGACCCTGCCTGCAGCTCCATAAGCCTGGCTGATCGTTTCCGCTATATGCTTGGGATAGTGAGCTATCCCACACAGGTAGATGCCGTCTGTGCTAAAGTCAACCGGTCTTAGTTTGACATGGGCTTCCTGGTAGAAACCATCAAGACTCGTATTCACCTTGAATAACTTGGTTGCTTCCTGACTTCCCGCTGACGGAATAACGGCGGCAGCTAAAGCCAGGGCATCCGCATCTATTTCCAGCCTCTTACCTAAAACAAGATCGGTCACGGTAACCCTTAAGACACTCCGACCATCTTCATCAACGGCTGCTTCCACCTGAGGTTTATCCTGCGGCTCATAGCGGATGAACCTTATTTCCTTACTGGCCGCTTCCCTGTAATAATCCTCTTTGAGCCCATAAGTTCTGATATCTCTAAACAGAATATAGATATCCATCTGGGGATTTAGCTCTTTTAGTTTCAGAGCATTCTTTATCGACTCGCTGCAGCATATCCGACTGCAGTAGTTTCTGCCTTCATTTCTACAGCCTACGCATTGGATCATCACCAAACTCTGGGAGTTCAGCAGCCTTTCATCCCCTTGGGCGATTTTACCCTCCAACTCCAGGTGGGTCATTACCTTTTCATCTTCACCATAAAGGTATTCAGCGGGTTGGTATACTTCTGCACCTGTAGCGAGAATGGTTGCTCCATGGCTTATCTCAGTGAGCCTTCCTTTCGACTTCACCTTAGTTACGAAGTTCCCCACAAAACCGCCCGTCTCTGCGATGGCAGCCTCCGTATAGACATGGATTAAGGGGTGCTGGTAAACCTTGCGTATGACATCACTCAAATACTCTTGAACATTCAGCCCTTCCAAAGTGTCATGGATTCTGCGTGCCATTCCACCTAAATCTGTATCCTTTTCCACCAAGTAAACTTCATGGCCCTGGTTGGCCACACTCAGAGCACTGGTCAGTCCTGCTAAGCCGCCGCCGAGCACTAAGACAGCCTTGTTGACGGGCAGATCAAATTCCTGCAAGGGCTCCAAACGACAAGCTCGGGCTACCGACATCCTGACAATATCTTGTGCCTTCTGAGTGGCCTTCTCCTTTTCTTTCGAGTGGACCCAGGAGCAATGTTCCCTAATATTAGCCATGTCGTAATAATACTGATTAATTCCCGCTTCCCGAAGAGTGTCCCGAAAGAGCGGCTCATGGGTCCTGGGGGTACAGGCGGCAACAACCACACGATTGAGCCCTTTTTCCCGAATCGATTTTGACAGTTTCGCCGCAGCCTCAGTTGAACATATAAAGAGGCTGTCTTCCGCGTGGACAACATTCGGTAACGTCAGCGCATATTCAACGGTGGAAGGAACATCGACGATTCTTCCGATATTCGCTCCACAATGACACACGTAGACACCCACTCTAGGCTCCTCTTTTGAAGTATCTCTTTCCGGTGGATAGACCCTTGCTTTGGCTAGACCCCCTCGCCGGTAGTCAAGGAGTTCTCCACATTGAGAACCAGCCCCACTGGCGGTTACCACCGATTCGGGAATATCTACCGGACCCTGGAAGGCTCCACTTATAAAAATTCCCGGGCGAGAAGTCTCCATAGGATTAACAGGATTGGTTTTACAGAATCCGTGAGAATTGAGCTCGATGCCGAACTTATTGGCTAAGCCCATCACATCAGTCGTCGGATTCAATCCCACGGATAAGACCACCATATCGAATTCTTCCTCTTTGACTCCCTCCTCAAGAGTAGAATACCTAATCGTAACATTCTTGCTTTCTGGAATCTCATTTCCTATGGATACGTAGCTTCTGACAAATCGAATCCCGGGAAGTTTCTCTGTTCTTTGGTAGAATCGCTCAAAATCCTTGCCATAGGAACGTATATCGTTATGAAAGATCGTACACTCGGCCTCATCGTCATGGTCTTTTGTCAAAATCACCTGTTTCTGCGTATACGTGCAACATACGCGTGAACAATAGCTGTTACCGCCCGGGATGACCGTTCTGGAACCAACGCAGTGAATCCAAGCTATTTTATGGGGATACTTCTTGTCGGAAGCGCGCAAGATCTCCCCTTCGTAGGGCCCAGTGGCACATAACAGCCGTTCATAATCAAGACTGGTTACCACGTTCTCAAACTTTCCATAGCCATAGTCGTTCCGGATCTTAGGATCAAAGGGTTCAAAACCCGGAGACAGAAGGATGGCCCCTACGTTTATTACTACCTTCTTCGCCGTTTGATTAAAATCAATAGCGTTTGATTTACAGACCGATTGGCAAATCGTACATTTCTTCTCTTTAAGGAAAAGACAGCTTTCATCGATATAAGATACCAGGGGAGTTGCTTGAGCGAAGTAGATATGGATCGCTTTATTCTTCGAAATCTCTTGATTAAAATGATCCGGAGTTTTGACCGGGCAGTATTCTACACAGACAGTACAACCCGTGCAGTTATCTTCGATAACATACCTGGGCTTTTTAATCAGAGTAACTTTGAAGTTTCCCGCTTCCCCTTCTACACAGTCAACCTCAGTATAGGTCATGATTTCAATATTTGGATGCCTACTACATTCAGAAAACTTAGGCGATTCAATGCACATGGAACAGTCATTCGTGGGAAAGGTCTTGTCAAGCTGGGACATCTTGCCGCCTATGGTCGGTGATTTCTCAACCAAGTAGACCTTGAAACCTGCAGTGGCAAGATCAAGGGAGGCTTGAATACCGCTGATCCCTCCGCCAACAACCATCACATCTCCAAAATTACTGCCTGCTAGATTTTTAACAAGCTGTCCTTTAGTTCTTTCTAGTTCTGGTTCTTCTTCCACTTTCTATCACCTCATCCGTTTTCAGTAATTGAGGACATTCCTGCAGCACTAAAGACAGGCTCCAATTAGAGGTGTTCGGCCGAATAAGCTAGCCGCACTTAATTTGATGAGCAGCTAAGTCGCTCTGGGTGGGAATACACCACCAAGCGACTTCCACGAGCATGCCCAACCAGAGCAATACCTAAATCGCTGGCCAGCAAAATGGCACTCTTTGTCGGCGCGTGTCGCGAAACAACCATAGGGGTCTGCATCTTTGCCGCCTTGAGCAGCATTTCGGAAGAAATGCGACCAGTGCTCAACAGCAGTCGATCTCTGGTTGATATGCTCCTCAACAAACATTCACCCTGAATCTTGTTCAAGGTGTTATGCCGCCCGATATCCTCAGCCACTACCAGCAAGTTCTTGGTATCAGACAGGGCTGAGGTGTGCACACCGCCACTAAGCGGATACAGCTCCATCTGCCCTTCCAGCTGTTTCATCAGCGACAGTACTTCCATCGGTGTGGCAACAAGCTCCGAATCAACCTTCTGTCCCTGAGTTTTGAAAACCGAACTGCCGCTGCATCCTAGTTTCCGCAACGTTGGCAATTCAAATTCGGAGTTGTTCAGCCTCACATCGGCCAGTGATTCCTCAAGACTCGCCCGCATACTCGCCACGTCTCCGAGGCTTGAGATGATTCCCTCTGCGTAAAGGTATCCGATGACGAGATAATTCAACTTGGCTGCAGTGCACAGGATAGTGACCAGAGCCTGGTCATTTACATAGATTGTTAGTTCCATCTCTCTAGGCACGTAAACTTTGGTCCTGACCCATCCCTCGTCCGAAAAGCGATGGCATACTATGTCCGCTGCCATACCCTGGATGTCTAATACGCCAATCTCTTCATGCATGTTTCGCTCCTCCATCCCCCATTGGGACAGTCTCTATTGGGGACATTCCTCCGCAGGATGTGTGTTCCCTTTTTGCTTACAGGTGTATCCCCTTTTCTTTATAGCACTTCCTGGAGGATCTCCGTGATGTCCTTTACCTGTATGACGTCATCATAACCCAGGACCAATCTGCTATCCTCGAAATTGGTGATGCAATAGGGACAGGAAGTAACCAGCACCTCAGCCCCAACTCCAACAGCCTGACCCAATCTGAGGTTGGCGAATCTGTCAGACTTTTGAGTTTCCATCCAAATCCTGCCCCCTCCCATTCCGCAACACATACTATCTTCCCGTGCCTCATCCATCTCATTCAATACCAAACCAGGTATCTTCTTTAAGACCCCTCGCGGTTGGTCATAGATGCCATTATGCCGTCCCAGGTAACATGGGTCATGATACGTAACTTTTTTCGCATACTCCTTGTTAATCTGAAGCTTTCCCTCATTAATAAGTTCAAATAAATACTGGGATATATGAACCACCTCAAAATTCACATTGAATTCAGGATACTCGTTCTTGAAGGTATGATAGCAATGAGGAGAAGAGACAAGGATTTTCTTTACTCCGTTATCGATAAACGTTTTGATGTTTTCCCTAGCCATGCGTTTGAATAATTCCTCATTGCCGGTCTTACGTATGCTTTCTCCACAACAATTCTCCTTAGTACCCAGTATCCCGAAATCCACCCCTGCTTTATTGAGGATATTGACTGTAGCTCGAGCTACCTTCTTTAATCTCGAGTCATAGCTTAAGTAGCAGCCAGGGAAATACAAGACTTCCATTCCTTCGGTGAATGGTTTTACTGAAAGACCCTCTGCCCATTCTGCCCTCTTGGCTCGTGCTTCACCAAAAGGGTTTCTTTCTGCAAAAAGGCCTGCGCTGGCAGCGCGGACAGGCTTGACAGCCTCAGGAAAAACGCCATATCCTGTGGCGAACCTGCGCAGAGCTATCATGTCAACAATCTGCTTTACGTCCCTGGGACATCTCTGCTGGCATTTTCCACAGGTAGTACAACGCCAGATCTCTTCATTTTCTATTTCAGTCAAACCGAAGGTTGCCTCTCGGATCAGCTTACGCATACTGAAGGTTCTGACCTTGTTCCAGGGACAAACAGTATCGCATTTTCCGCATTGATAGCAGAATTTGACGGCATCTGCACCGCTCTCTTTGATTTCATCAATTGCCTCTTTGAAGGGAGCTACTGTCTCCACTATTTCTAATCCCCTCCTTTCCCCTTAATGCTTTAGCGCTTCTGGGACATTCGGGCGATGGTATCCACCAGCTTTTCTAAGCCATGTTTCTCCACTAATGATTGTAATCCGAACTCCATCTCGCCCAGCTTGACTTCTTCTTCGACTTCCTCTTCCCTTTCTTCGAGAGTCAGAACCTTATTTAAGCACCACTCAACACAGAGCGGCTGTTCTTCACCTTCACACATATCACATCTTAACGGGAGGCCGGAATCGGGCTCTATGAATCTGCCTCTGGCTGAGCAGGAAGCCTTGCAAAAGGAGCACTCACTGTATTCCTTCCCGTCAATCACATACTTTTCCCTGCCCAAGCATTGGGCTGGCGTATTCTCACCCGCGAATACCGGAAGAAATATATTTTCTAGTCGGTGAGTAATCACATGAATGCGAGCCCTTGCCGGATTATTGCTACTGAATCTCGGTGTAGCGTGACCGGCAGAGCAGACTACCTCACAGGTCCGACATCCATTGCACAAATCGGCATTAATCTTAATTGTTCTGATTTTATTCTTAATCTTGGCCATCTTTTATCATCCCTCTTTTCTCGAGACGTGATCATCGGGAATATAAAAGTCCGACTGACCGTCCTGCAGATAAATTGATCCTTCTTCTCTTGAGACGTTATCATTGGGAACATAGACCAGATCCGGGTCGTCTTTTAATATCCCTCTCCTCTCAAGATCGTCTGCAACATAACCAAGATCTAATTCCTCTAATCTTTTTCTCGTCGGAATCGCATCCATATTCCAACCCTTGAAGTTATAATAATAGGATAAGAGTTCGTATTCATACTCTGGAAATCTATGCTTCCAATGATCTTTCGGCGGCACCTCATCTTTTCTTCTCAGGCCTCTCCGATTTTGAAGTGCGCGGTGTAAATTCCGGCTCCGATTGACTGCTTTCCTCAGTCCGTCTTCATCCAGATTCAGCCCGGTGGCTGCATTAATAAATTTCGTATAATTGTGGATATGATAGGCCGGCTTCAAGCAAAACGATCCCATGCCGCAACAAATCCCAAGGGCGTCATCAATGTTGTGCAACATCTCCATCCAATCCACAAGTTCAGCAGATATTTCTTTCGTCGGATAAAATGGATTGGCGAATTCTCCACGCGGTTCCCAGTCCAGAAACCATTTCTTAAATCGATCATCCGGAAGATGGGGCCAATCCTTTACAAACTCTTCTCTATCCGCCATTTCTCTAAAAGGCTCTTGGGGCCAGTTCCCTTCCATTTGGGTAATGCTTACCTTCTCGTTGGTAGCATACATAAGGTAATAAAGGGGATCCATCATGCCCAATTTGACGCACATCTGCTCATGTTTCTTAATATTATTATGATCATACTTCCCTTCTGGCAAGCCAAGCCTTCGGCACGCCCCATAACAGCCGTCGGCCAGTAGATCTCCGACTCTTCCTTCCCGTCGGGCCATTTTGTCAAGCAACCAGAAAAATGTCCCCGCTATATCGGTTGGGCATCCTTCCCAATCCTCGTCGGTAAAAATGCCGTCTTTACGAAGCTCAACACCCATGGCCAAAACTTGTGGGGTTGAAAATGAATCAAATCCATACTGAAAAGCAGGCTCAAGGATTTCCCAATTAAAACCCTGTTCGTCTATTTCAGCTGCAAACATATAGGAAAGTTTCGAGAAGCATTTCGCCATGTATCTTGGGGTATCCTCGTGAGTAATTAAGGCTCCGCATTGCTGGGGACAGTTAAAGCAACTTATGAATCGCCTTAACGCTTTTGTTTGAATCTCAGTCCATTGCTTTTCGAGTTCGTCGTTCCAAAAGGTTTTTCTCCGTCTACGCGAATTTCCCCAAGCGAAACCTTGAGTATGCCATTTCTCATCAACAATTTTCATCGCCTGAGGTGACCCAACCCCGGTATGGATCGTCATGATATTTTTATTCGGAAGGGGATTATGATTGCGGTGATCTATCCAATCCGCCAATATCTTCAACTGCTTCATAAATTCAGGCCCATCGGCAAGGTAAATATCCTTTGTTCCACGAACAGCAATCGCTTTAACGTTTTTGTCTCCCATAACGGCACCGGCGCCGCCCCGGCTGGCACTCGACTTGGATTGCTCAATGGAAGCCCCGAAACAACGATTTTCACCGGCCAAGCCGATAGCGGACACCTGGGCATCCGGCTCATTCAACTCTTCTCTTATAAGGTCCTGAACTTCAAGGGCACCTTTCCCTTTCAAATGAGCAGCATCACGTATCTCTACTTTGTCATTGTTTATATAGATATACACCAGCTTTGGGGACTTGTTGCGCATAATCACTTTGTCATAACCGGCATATTTCAATTCCGACGCCCAAAATCCCCCTGCCATTGGATAACACAGTAACCCCGTCTGAGGAGAAATAGTGGAAACCAGCATACGATTCGCACTGAAAGTAGGTGTACCGCATAAAAGGCCTGCGCTGAAGATTAGTAGATTCTCAGGATCAAATGCTTGAGTCTCAGGAGGAACCCTGTCGTAATGGATCTTGACGTCCGTACCCAGGCCCCCCAAATGAAGTTCCATTAATTTCGGGTCAGTTTCTACTTTCTCAATGTTTCCTGTGGCTAGATCAATTTCTAAGTTATATCCTGCTTCTGCGTATCTCATGTTCCAACCCCTTTGGTAAATTTTTTTCTATACAATAAAACAACTGGCAATATCCTAGGAATTTGTACGCATCCTCCTTTTTCAGTTTAATTCAAGTAGTTTGAGCTTGAGTTTGTTTTAGTTTTGTTTGGTTATATACTAGCAAGTGCTATGCCATTTAATTAACTTTCACATCACTTGACTGTCTATCAGTTGAAACTAACTGTCTAATTGTCGAAAACAAATAGCCAACGGTTTTAGACCAGTTAATTTATTTGAAAATTTAAATAAATTAACTGATAATACCACTGCAAAATTGCAGTGGTATTTATCGTTATCTACAAAAAGACTCCTTAATCAGAGCTTGTGCCAAGTCATAACTGCATCTAAATAATGCATATATGACTCAATTGTTCTTAAGCATTTACTCTTACTATCTGATAAAGTCAGTAAATGCTCTAATATCGAACAGGCGACTCAGCGCCGGTTCGATATTAGAGCCAATTCTTCGAACTATCGCAGCTGACTTACTCCCAAGGCAGCGGCAACCTTATAATTAATAACCATGTATGATTTAATAATGGTCATCTTATCATGTTGTCTAATATTCTCCATCTTAATTCGGATCAATTTTCAACGATTTAAGAATATTCGAACACAGGCAACAACAATTAAATTTTTATTAGCAGCTTCCGCCACACCCCCCGCAACAACTGCTGTCACAGCCATTATCCATCTTGGCCATACGTATTTCAAAACCCCCACCGTTATCTGACTCAATATAATCGATGACGGCTCCTTCTAAATGCATCAATAGTTTTTTATCAATGATCATTGAAACACCGTATTCTTCATCAAGAATATCGTCCTCTGTTTTTGATTCATCTAGAGTCATCCCGAAATTAGGTCCCCCACAACCCATTCCTACAAGATAGAGACGAAGAAATGCATTTTCTTTATTCTGAGCTTTTAACACTTCTTTGACTTTTTGGGCCGCGAGTTCAGTAATCTGTACCATTCGATTGTCACTCCTTTTTAATTAGCAATTTTTGTGATTTGTACACCACAAGCTTTATACTCATACGTCTTAGAAACCTTGTCTGAAGCTCCATTGGTTAAGACGTTGGTAGGCGTTTCCGTATAATGGAACGTCATGAAGAGCATACCGGAGGGCACGCGTTCAGTTATTCTAATTTTCGTCTCCAGTCCCCCTCGTCGAGAGGTCACTTTTACCCGTTCACCCTCTTGGAAGCCAAGCCGTTTAGCATCCAACGGATTAATCTCTGCCAACTCTTCTGGAGAATAGCTTTCCAACACTTCTGAGTTTTGAGTAAAAACATTATAATGGGAAAGTTTTCGCCCAGTATTGAGTAAGAACGGATACTCTTCATCTGGTAGCTCGTTTGCTTCCTGAAAAGCTATCGCCTTGAAAAGACCCTTCCCACGAGAGAAAGTTTCTTGATGTAAGACCTTACTTCCAAGATGCTCAGTATTTGGTACCGGCCACTGTAGTCCTTGCGTCCCAAGGCGAGAGTGAGTAATCCCTGCATACAACGGAGTAAGATTGGCTGCTTCCTGCATGACTTGTTCCGGGGAAAAGTAAGAAAATGGATAACCCATCCGGTTGGCAAGTTCATCTATGATCTCTCCATCAGTCTTAGCGTTTCCAATAGGCTTAATCGCCTGATTGACCATTTGTACCCGCCGCTCCGCATTGGTAAATGTACCAGTCTTCTCTGCAAAACTGGCACCAGGGAATACGACATCCGCTAATTTAGCCGTTTCTGACATGAAGATGTCTTGCACCACGAGGAAATCAAGGGATTCTAGCCCCTTGCGCACATGATTCGCATCAGCATCTGTGATCACCGGATCCTCGCCCATAACATACATAGCTCGCAAATTCTTGCTAATAGCTGCCGCAAACATATCCGGAAGCATGATCCCTATGTTGGGATTTAGCGGGACGCCCCAAGCTTCTTCAAATTTCATTCGCACCTCTGGATTGACGACTTTTTGGTACCCGGGGTAGTCGCCAGGCAATGCCCCCATGTCGCAAGAGCCTTGAACATTATTTTGCCCCCGCAAAGGGTTGACTCCGGAATTTTCTTTCCCAACATTGCCCGTTAGCATAGCCAGGTTTGCCAAACTCATTACGTTATCCGTGCCAGTGGTGTGCTCCGTAATCCCTAATGTATAGAAAATCATGGCCCGTTCAGCGGTCGCATAGATTCTGGCAGCTTCCACAAGCTGGTTCACGGGAACTCCGGTAATTTGACTCACTATTTCTGGTGGATACTGTTGAACATTTTCTCTAAAATGTTCAAACTCTTCCGTACGTTCTTCAATGAACTTGCAGTCTTCCCAACCATTAGCAAGAATGATATTCATGATACCATTAATGAGGGCAACATCCGTCCCAGGACGAAGCCTTAGCCAAAGATCCGAACACTCTGCCAGTTCTATTTGTCTAGGATCCGCGACTATCAGCTTTGCCCCTTTGGCTAACGCTTGCTTCATTTTTGTCCCAACTATCGGATGGGCTTCTGTGGGATTTGCACCAATAACAAACATGACTTTGGCATCTGGAATTTCATCGAAGGAGTTCGTTGACGCTCCAGAACCAAAGGAAACTGCCAAACCTGCTACTGTGGGAGCGTGACAAACTCTGGCGCAGTGATCAATGTTGTTGGTCCCGATGACTGCACGCATGAATTTTTGCATAAGGTAATTCTCTTCGTTGGTACAATGGGCAGAGCTCAAGGCCGCAAGAGCATTCGCTCCGTAGGTATCTTTAATTTCGCGGAACTTCATCGCTACTAAATCTAAGGCTTCATCCCATTCTGCGGGGACCAGCACCCCATCTTTTCGAATCAAAGGCGTCGTCAAACGATTAGGGTTATAAATCATATCCATCCCAAACCGACCTTTGACACATAAGGCTTTGCCATTAACTGGAGCGTTCGGATTCGAGGTTACACCAATCACTTTTTCGTCTTTAACATTCAGATCAAAGTTACATCCTGTCCCACAAAAGGGACAAGTGGTCTGAACCTTCTTCACTTCCCAAGGCCGACCCTTACCGACCATTTTCTTTTCGGTCAACGCCCCTACCGGGCAGACAGAAACACAGGAACCACAGAAAACACAATCGGATTCGTGATAGGGTAAATTAAAGGCTGGGCCTACCTGGGTATCAAACCCACGGAAAGAAAAGTCCAAAACACTTCGTCCTTGGATCTCATCACAGACTCGAATACATTTGCCACATAGGATACATTTATTGGGGTCTCTTAAAATGAAGGGGTTCTGATCATCCGCCGGAAGGTTACGATGCTCCCCTTGATAAGGTTTTCCTGTGACACCGTATTCATAAGCATACTCAGCCAAAGCGCAATTTCCCATATTTTGACAGACCATACAATTTAATGGATGATTTGCCACTAATAGTTCCAGGATTGTTTTACGAGCCGCGCGAACTTTAGAATTTCGAGTTTCCACTACCATGCCCTGCGCTACCTGAGTTACGCAGGATGGAGGCAGATTGCGCATCCCTTCGATTTGGACAATACACAACCGACAGGCACCAACAGAGGTTAGTTCCGGATCGTGACACAAGGTAGGAATTGGAATATCATGCATGCGGCAAGCCTCAAGCACGGTTTTTCCCTTGGGTACGCTGACTTCACGTCCATCAATTTTTAAGCTAAACCACTCCAAAATGTCTCACTCCTCATTAGTAATATGCTAATATACCCTTCATGTTGCTAAAAATCACCAACCGTTGTTTTTTAAACAATGAATTGGTGATCTCATTAAACTCTTGGTAGCCCCAAGGGGAATCGAACCCCTGATTTCGCCTTGAGAAGGCGACGTCTTAGCCGCTTGACCATGGGGCCGTGTAGTTTGGCTCCAGGACTAGGATTCGAACCCAGGCTACATGCTCCAGAAACACATGTGCTACCACTACACAATCCCAGAATTCTTAATGCCTTTCATTAGAATCCATAATAAAAACAATATGTTATATCATTACTTTTAGATTATGTAACTTATTATAACTCATACTCCAGTCATTTGTAAAATCATTTTTCCGATTAGCTGTGTTATAAGGCTATCAAATCGGTACCTTTACACTGCTCTTTAATTAAGCCAATAAGAAAAAGCTCTCCGTAGAGAGCCTTCCGTCTAAAACAGTCTACAATGCCTTTGTTTATTTCCACAGCCAAGACAAAATCATTCTTCTCGTTAGGACTTTGTTATAATACGTAATCAGCTATCATCTTCTTAACGCATGCTTCGCAATTTTGTATTTCTAGTGAGTTTGGTAATTTATTTCTTACTGTGCAATCTTGGTTGTACTGCTCGCATGCTGCTCCGCTAACTTTTCCTTTTGAAGACCGAATCATGGTAATTCCTCGATAGATTACATCGCAACTTGCTATACTGCCTGTTTCGAGTGTCCAATCATCGAAATCGGAAAGCGCCTCCAAGACTGAATTATATTGAGAATACTCTGGATTCCTCGCATGTATTGGGTTCACAACGACCCATATCTTATTAGGATTATCCTTCACTTAGTTGACCTCCCATAATTTTGACTTACATCTGCTGAACAAGACTCTCTGTATTCTACATAACATCTTTCACACAGTTACGCATTTTTGGGTTTTCCTTTGCTAGTTCCTTCATAGCGTCACCTCTCTGTACACTGGACCATGTACATTTGCCAATGCTTGATAGACAGCTGACACAACTATGTTGTTCTCCTTCAAAAGCGCATTGGATGCAATATAATCGGCTACCCGAAGCGCGATGCCGCATCCAGCTTTGATGCCCGACGGCAATGGCATCACCCCCACTGAATACCCAGCCTGCAGCAACGCCTTTTCAGCAAAAATAGCCTTATGTGTGTTGGCAAAAGTAAGAATATAAGTCACAAATAGCCTCCTAAATATTGATAAGCCTCTTCGCCCCAGCCATAGCTGTAACGATGCCGTACATGTTGGCGATCTCACCGACCCCCAACTTCTCCGTAATTTCGAAATAATTGGTGCAGGTTCCACAGGTCAGGATAACCGTTCCCGCTGCTTCCAGAGCGCGCAAGTCTTCCAAGCAGTTGGAATCACTGCCGGTAAGGTATGACCCCGAATTGAAAAACAAAACATGCGTGGGTGGCGGCGTAAGCTCCTTTAGTGCATAGATAAAACCTTTGATCAGTATTTGGCCCAGTTCCTGGCTGCCCTCCCCCATGGTATTCCGACCGATGGCGACGACGAGGCCCGAATCTTCGTCTGTTGCGCAGCTTTCCACAGCGCAGCCTTCTCCTGCCACGATGGTAACTTCGATATTACCGTTTTCTCTCTGCTCATATTCGCTTTGATAACCCAGACCCGTTGCCATCTTTTGCAGATTTTGGCGGGCAATATCGTTATCTACCAAAACAGCTACCACGCCGCCGGCTTCCCCCAAGCCTTCCAGCGCTTTTTTTGCTTTTATGACCGGTATAGGGCAGACCTGCCCAAGACAATCAATGTTATTCATGAATATTCCTCCTTAGCGTACTAAAATCGGTGAATTTTGCGGCAAGAGCACTTCTCCTACGATTCTAGCCTGGGGTTCTACTTCCTGAATGGCACTTAACAGCTCTTGCGCACAGGATTTCGGGGCACTAAGAAACAGTCCTCCGGAGGTTTGCGGATCGAACATTAATTCCTGCAAGGCAAACGGTGTATCGCCAAGCTCCACAAAGCCCTGCATATGATTGCGGTTGCGCTGTGCGGCCGCAGTTATCAGATAATCCCCGGCATACGTATAAGCCTGGGGGATATACGGCAACTCCGAACTATATAATACTAACGATGTGGCTTCCCCTGCCATTTCCCTTGCATGGGCTAACAGTCCGAATCCAGTGATATCGGTGCAAGCACTGATCGGAAAACTGTGCATTTTCTCCGCCGCATATTTGTTGAGCCGTTGCATGGAAGAAATCGCCGCCTGAACAGCTTGTTCATCTGCCATTTCTCCACGCAGCGCCGCCATGACAATGCCAATGCCAAGCGGTTTTGTGAGAATCAGTTGATCCCCAGGAGCCGGTGTATTATTGCGCCAGATTCGTTTCGAGTCGAGACGCCCGGTGACCGACAGCCCATATTTTGGCTCTTTGTCATAAATGGAATGGCCGCCGCAAAGTACCGCCCCCGCCTCCTGTATTTTTTCCGCGCCGCCTAATAAAATTTCACCCAAGGCGTCTAGTTCCATTCTCTCAGGATAACAAACGAGATTCAGGGCAAAAAGCGGTGTACCACCCATGGAATATACATCGCTCAAGGCATTAGCAGCTGCGATACGACCAAACGAGCGGGCATCATCCACCATCGGTGAAAAAAAATCCACCGTAGAAACAATGGCAGTGTTCTGATCAATTTGATAAACGGCGGCATCATCCGACGCATCAAAGCCAACCAATAGCTTAGGGTCGCAAAAAGCAGGCATACCGGATAACACCTTGGATAACTCACCTGGGCCAATCTTGGCCCCGCAGCCACCCGACGTACAGTTTGACAATAAACTCATCATGAGGAATCACTTCCTTAACACAGATATTTGCATTATACTAATATATAAAATAACAACTGCCTTCAGATTGGAGAAAAAATGATTTATCTGGACAACGCCGCTACAACCCTGATAAAACCTGATAGCGTCAAGAAAGCCGTTTTACGAGCCATGGATACGTTTGGCAACGCTTCACGCGGAGCACATGCACCGGCGCTTGACGCCCTCCGTATGCTGATGGAAGCACGGATAGCATTGGCCTCGCTCTTTGGGCTTGGTGACGACCCTATGCGTGTTGTATTCACCCCAAATGCCACTGTCGCCTTAAACATCGCCATTGCTGGAATCAAGGGACATATCGTCACAACCGCCGCAGAGCACAATTCGGTACTGCGGCCCATATACAGGCAGGATAATTATACCATTGTTCCTTGTGATATCTTAGGATGCATTTCGACAGAAGCAATTTCCTCTGCCATCCGGCCAGATACTGAGGCCGTGGTACTTACGCATGCTTCCAATGTCACAGGCAACGTATTCGATATACAGTCTATTGGTGAAGTATGTGCAGCACGTAACGTGCACTTCATTGTAGACGCCTCACAAAGCGCTGGACTTTTGCCTATTGATATGAAAAACATATCAGCGCTTTGCTTTACAGGTCATAAATCCCTCTTCGGGCCGCAAGGCACCGGCGGGCTCTGTTTAGGACCCAATTACATGCCAGAATCCCTGTATGTTGGAGGAAGCGGCCATCATTCTTTCGACTACAAACATCCTCGGGAATTGCCCGATGCGTTGGAAGCCGGTACGCAAAATGCACACGGGATCGCAGGACTATTGGCTGGTGTACAATATATACAATCCACAGGACTATCGAAAATCCATAACCAGGCGGATACACTGGCACGCCTGTTTGTACATTCGCTGGCAGATACTCCCGGCGTTACGCTCTATGGCGATTTGGCTGCGCCTCTCCGCACACCCATAGTCTCTCTCAATATGGAGAGGTATGATTCCGCTCAAGCAGCCTGTCTACTTTTTGAGAAGTATGGCATCGCGGTGCGCGCGGGGGCACATTGTGCACCATTGATGCATAATGGGCTCAACCTATCCGGCTCCGTCCGGTTTTCTTTCTCGCATTTCAACACGCGAGAAGAGACGGAATTCGCTGTCGATGCCGTTCGTACTTTGGCTAGTCGATAACAGAATAAGTATCCGATTCTCATGAGCAAACTTACCTATATTGATTTCGCGATCTAATTACATAATATCCAGAAAATAATTATTATCTTACCATTTTTCGGATCTTGTTTCAATTAGTTTTAAGCACATCGGTAGAACATATCCATTCCCCCTTTCAAATTTCTCGGCAAGTACAAAACCAAGAAGTTTTCTGGTCCAGTCAGGCCATCTGGCCAGCGCTTGGCGCCAGTAAGTTTTTCTAATTTTTTCTAATTTTTTTCTGAATAAATTCAATGGCCTTATCTAAGCGTTTTATACATTTCTTTTTCCCTAATAGAGCCATAACCTCAAACAGGCCAGGACTAACGGTACGGCCAGTTAACGCCAATCTCGTAGGATGAATAATAATACCGCCTTTAATCTTGAGTTCATCCATTAACTGGCGATAGGCGCTCTCAACATTTTCCACGTCCAAGTGCTCTAGAGCCGTTAGACATTCTCAACCTTTAGCTAGCAAAGTATCCACGCCTTCTTGTTTTATAAAGTATTTCTCTATACCTTTTTCATCATAGCTCATAATTTCTTGAAAAAAATAACGGCTTGCTTCAGCCAGTTCTCCCAAAGTTCTTATTCTTTCTTTAACCAAACTAATGACATCACATATGTACTTTCTCTTTTCTTATACTTCTAAATGGCCGACCAAACCCGCCTGAATGTAAAGTCCTTGTCGTTGGGATTGGAAACAGGGACCGAAATCACCGCCTTTTTCCAGACCCTCATCCCAGTCTATCTCTAACCATTTTAGACTACTGAGAATTTGACTAACAGAATCTTCTTTAAGTCGTTCTGTGTCCGTGTCTTCAATGCGAAGAATTACTTTTCCATTGTGTTTTTTGGCAAACAACCAGTTGAACAAGGCTGTCCTTGCTCCTCCAATATGCAAATAACCCGTAGGACTGGGGGCAAATCTAACTCTGACCTTTTCCATTCATTACTCTCCCAAGTATTATTTGGCTTTAGAAAGCCGTATAGTGAATTAAAATCAATGGCACCTGAATTGCTGTACCTTTTTTTGATTATTAAATTTGTTTAGTTTTTGATCTTCAAGGTAATTACAAAGTGCCAAAAAATCTTCATATTATTAATTTTCGCCAGATTCCTTAAATCAAGAACAATGCCCGTGCTTAAGTGTTTTATAAATTCCATATCCGCCAGTGTTGTTTCCTTAAACAATCCTCTTTGCCAATTATAGACACATGGAACGAAATTGTCCCAGTGTTGATCAAAATATTTTACTTTGGCATAGCAAAGTTTATAAATATGAAAGATCATTCCCAACGGGGATGCTTTTCTGGCAAATTTATGGCTGAAGTATTCCTGTATTGGTTGGTGCTATGGTACCGTTCCCAGTAAAGGTCCGCATTACTCCTTAGTTTGTATTTGTCTAATATTTCACACTTTTCCTTTCCGAGATCTTGTCTTAAATAGCCATCCCTAATCTCTTGTGCAGCGCTCCTCAATAATTGGTAATTCAATGAGGCCCCCCCTTCAAGACTGCATGATCTCCTTTGCGCGGACAATATTCTATAATTATAGAATATTGTGTTTTTATTATTTTTTAAATTATACATCTGAGCTACTCTATATTTCAAGGCACTTTATGATTAGACGGAACCGGAAAATATTCTCATGTCCTACAAAAAAGTCCAGAACGCAAAAACGATCTGGCAAGGTATATCATACTTTCACTCTATTCTAAACAACTACGGGTTGGATTTTATCTTTAAGCGCTTCATCATTAAGCAATTTATCTGCAACCCAGGCCGCAACTTCCCCTGTAATTTTTACACAGTGCGCTTTTCTTTCAGGAGAGTTAAAGACTAAATCTTTAGTAATCACTCTGCAACAAGTACTCTTATATAGCTTCTTAATATGGTCATGAAGTTCAGCTGCGACAGGAAACATTCTACTGTCCATTGCATTGCCTGGATCCCTGCCGTAAACCATCCCTAAGGCCATTACACCACCACTGATTGCGCCACAAACACACCCGGACCTACCGATTCCGACTGGAAAACCGGCGGCCAGGCGGACAATTGAACGATCAAAGGGCCAACTAAGAAATTCGTTAAGGGTATGAATCACGGCTTCGGAACAATAAAACTCACCTTTTTGGAAACACCCCCCGCCTTGCTTCTTACATCAGAAATAATTTTTTCTCTTTCCATTTTCAAGGATCCTCCTAAAATTGATTTTCATCTTACAGGAACACGCTGAGAATAGCACCTGCTACCTTAAGCAAGTGCTATTCTCGGTTATTATGCTAATAATGCCGCACCTAAAGCCGCAGTTAATTCGGGTTCAGACGGAATCACAACGTTCCCCTTTAACTCCCGTTCAAGAAATTGGACTAAGAGACAGTAATATGCGCCGCCCCCAGTGAATATCAAACATTCAGGATGTCCGACAGACTCCACAAAATTGGCAAGACGTTTTGCCGTACTTTTGAAGAGACCTGCAATCACCTCTGGTTTTGGAATGCCCTTAGCCAGCATAGTAATGACTTCAGATTCTGCGAAAACAGTACACATGGAATTGATGGGCATTGGCTTAGCCGCTGTGGCTAACGCCAACTCCACGGAGGTTAGATCTAATCCCTTAAGGATAACATCTAAAAAACGTCCGGTTCCGGCAGCACACTTGTCATTCATGATAAACTGAACAACTTTTCCTTCCGCGCTTTTCTTTATCACCTTGGCGTCTTGTCCCCCTAAATCCAAAATGTAGGCATACTCAGGAAAATGCGCATGACACCCTCTGGCTTGGCAGGTGATTTCTGTTATTACCCGTCCCTCCGGAAAGTTTACCCGTCCATACCCTGTGACCACAAGTTTTTCAGGTTCTTCTCCATATTCTTCGACGTAAGACTTTAATAGAGTAATACCCGCTTGGACAGAATCGAACCAGGAAGGTATGACATGGCTGTAAACTCGTTCTCCGTTTTCAAGTACCACTAACTTTGTATTAACCGAGCCGAGATCTAACCCAGCCTGCTTCATGCACGAATCATCTCGATCAAAGCCTCTATCCGGGTCAAGAGTTGCCCTTGGTCTTCTTCAGAAAAATCACTTTCCAGCCGCAGGAAGGGAATCTTTTTCTTTTCCATTTCCTTAGCAACAAAATAACTTTCCACGCCATAGGGCTGACAGAACTGGAGGTTAAAATCAATCACGGCATCAGCTTTTAAGGTTTCAGCCATGAGATTTATATCTTCCATGCGTCCTTGATTCGGGGTAAAACAAGCACAATTCACTTTTAGTGGACGCTTAGCAATATTGGCAAGCATATCTGTTAGGTTGTCCCCAGGCTCAGTGATATCCTTATAATAGCGTTCTCCTGTACAGGTTTCTTCACCGACCACGACAGCTCCGGCTTGTTCGATTAAGGCATGAAGTTTCCAAGCAGGGAGCGGTTGCGGAGTTCCAGTCACCAGAATCCTTGGCGCATCGGAGGGTGCAACTCCGACCCCTTCTTTAACCCGTTCATCGAGTTCGTCACAAAGAGCATTGACTTGTGCAGCAAAGCGAACCGGATCATCAAAGAAGGAGAGTTGATTGATTAAGAGGACATCTAAGCCGTGAATAGGCGCTGGGTTATGTTTTCTTAAGTTAGCTAACCTTTGAAGTGCGTGGCGTTTATTGTTGATCTTCTGAATTCCCTGAGCCAGATTTTCGGCGGTTATGCTTACCTTGGTCTCGCGTTCAATGAAGGATGCAAAATCACGCACTTCTTCTTCCCATAGGCGGGCATCTTTGGAGTCTTTCTTTTGTGGGAGGTCCATTACATAGGTAGGAATGTGTTCATTAAGGATCTCCCAAGCCTTTTTCTTACCGTCACAGGTCGTCTCCCCGATGACCCAATCAGAAACTTGAAAGTACGGACAGATTCGATCTAATTTAAAGCCCATGGTCGACTTAATCAATGGACAGAGGTTGCGAGGCAAAACTTTTTCCCCTGAAGAAACAGTATACTGGGCCCCAGCACATAGTCCAATGCTGGCACTCCCTGTCGCAACGACAATTTCCTCCGGAACATAGACGCAAAAGGTTGAGAACACTTTAGCGCCAGCTTCTTTCATAGCATATAGTTCATGCACTCGAATCCCATGCACGTCTCCAACTATCATATCAAAATACCCCATCGCTTTAGGGCGATTGGGGCGATCCAGAAATAAGCTCGTAAAAATCGCTGGCACAGGGGCCAAAAAATCATCGTGTTTCTCTAAATCCATACCCAAGGCTGTCCATAATTCTCTATTATCCATTTTTATCCTCCCTATTCTTTTAAGTTGTCCTCATTCATGATCTGGATCGAAGTTGAAGATTCAATGGTTCAATACACATCGAATTCTCCCCTCCATATATAATAACATTTTATTTATTCTATATTATCACTAAATTAATATGTGTGATAGGTCTAAAATTAGATATTATCTGCTAATTGACTAACTTCCTAATGGGCGGAAGAAGCTTTTACATCCGCTGACTCAAGGACTCAGCTCGTAAATTGCTCCTTGAAGCCGTAGCTCAGACTATCAGCTTTCAGGTGAGTAACTGGCAAATAGAGCAACCTAATCTATACTTTTGCCTTAAAAGAGTAATGGGGATGTAACGAAACTTGTTTTCCGGTTTATTACATCCTTACTCTATTTGTAATCCCCTGATATATTAGAGGACTGTTCACTACTTCA
This sequence comes from Desulfosporosinus shakirovi, assembly GCF_020595055.1. Classification (GTDB taxonomy): domain Bacteria; phylum Bacillota; class Desulfitobacteriia; order Desulfitobacteriales; family Desulfitobacteriaceae; genus Desulfosporosinus; species Desulfosporosinus shakirovi. Next base: position 21,265 of record NZ_JAJDOO010000050.1, read on the forward strand.
AAGGTGTACAGTCCTCTATTTTGGGATAACGCACCACCAGCTTGAAAAAATCTCAAGTTTCGTTACGGCCCCATGACTCCATAGTTTAAATTTGTTTTTCATTTCTGACGAGGAGTAAAACTACTCACATCGTTACAACTTGCCCTCTTTTTTATCCTTTAAAACCTTTAATACCATTTCCGGGGTAATGGGCAGGTTGTAAAATCTTACGCCGATGGCATCATAAATAGCATTGGTAAGAGCTGGGAAAGTAGGCTGAACAGCTCCTTCACCTGTTTCCTTAACCCCAAACGGAGCTGAATGGTCATAACTTTCTACTATGTTAGTATCCATTTCTGGCATTTCCATAGTAGTCGGCGTCTTGTAATCGTGGAAGTTTGGGTTTAAATGTTTACCATTGACATCTAACTTCTGATCTTCGTAAAGGCAGGCTCCTATATTAAACATGATGGACCCTTCTACCTGCCCGTCTACACTCATGGGATTAACGGGTGTACCACAGTCACCGGCTTCAGTTACCTTCTTCACATAGATTCGGCCAGTTTCCACATCCACTTCTACTTCATGTACTTGGGAACTAAAACCGAAAGTAGGAGAGTGACCAATATTTGCGCCCTGAACCCGATTCCCGCTTATAATATCAATTCCCTTGCGCCTTGGTGGAGAAAAGTTACCCATACCAACCAAGGTCCCGTTGATACTGGTATAGGCCTCAACAGCCTTTTCCCACGAGATCCGTTTCTTGATCTCATACATTGAATATATCTCATGATTTTTAATCACTAATTGATCGGCCCTTACTCCAAGCATTCCTGCTGCGGTTTCTTTTAGTCTTTGATTAATTTCTACGCAGGCCATCTTGATAGCAGCCCCGGCCGCATAAGTTAGGCGGCTGGCAAAGCTTCCCAAATCAAAGGCCCCTATTTCTGTATCTCCCGACTGAACATGTACATCTTCGTATTGGATACCAAGTTCTTCAGCTACCATCTGGGCCATAACGGTATTACACCCCTGACCGATCTCCGCAGCTGCACAAAGAAGGGTAACTCCTCCCTCTGTATCTACCCTGATCATCACTGTAGTGTGCGGCTTATAATTTTGATAAAGAGTGTAGGCTGTGCCGGTGATATAATACCCCCCCGCCATTCCAATACCTTTCCCAAAAGGTAACTTGCCCTGTTTTTCCAGGAACCCTGATTTTTTAACCGCTGTCTCAAGGCATTTCTTAAACTCGGAATGCGGTACGAACATATTATTAATACAGGTATGTCCCGATTCAATAGCGTTTTTCAATTTTAGTTCGTATGGGCTAATTCCCATCATTTCAGCCATCTCATCCATCAAGCACTCCAAAGCCCACCGAGGTTGAACCCCGCCGAGACCGCGCATAGCCCCAGTGCTGGGTTTATTAGTATAAACACTTCTTCCCCGAAACCGGGCATTAGGAACCTTATAGGGTAGATGTATCATTGATGCAGTGTAAAACAACACAACGATCCCCCAGCCAGAGTATGCACCTTTGTCCAACGTATTGTCAAAATCTACGGCTTGAATATAACCATCCTTATCCAACCCCATTTTCACCTTCATATGGCATGGATGCCGGCCTTTGTTCGTATAAAATACTTCTTGGCGATCATAAACTACTTTAACGGGCCTGCCTACCTTCCTTGATAACAAGCACGCTACAAATTCTGAAGGCGCTGCTTCTCCTTTGCCGCCAAAGCCACCGCCGATTGTAGGAAGTGTAACCCGAATTTTGTTCATGGGTATTTCTAAAACTATAGACATTTGTCGATGCAAATAATGGGGAATTTGACTGCTGGCCCACAAATGCAGTTGACCGTTTTGAGCGTCATAACTGGCTAGGGCTGAATGCGGCTCAAGAAAGCCGTGTTGCGGATAGTTAGTATGAAACTCTCTTTCTAAAACATACTCACACCCGGCAAAGGCCTTATCCACGTCGCCATAGACCTGTTCCCCAGCATGCATTATATTTCCCTTACTATCTTCATGGATAAGCACTTCCTGAGAGCGTTCCATAGATTCAAAAGGATTGAGCAAAACCGGCAGACGCTCATATTCGACTTCAATCAATCCCAGGGCGGCTTCGGCGGTTTCTTCATCCAGGGCAGCAACGGCAGCCACGCCTTCACCATAGAACCGAACTTTTCCAACGGCTAGGACAGTCTCATTGGCTGCCTGTGGAACGATACCCCATTTGTTAGGAGCCTCATCTCCGGTAAGGACTGCCAGAACACCCGGCAACTCCCGAGCTTTGCTGCAATCAATTTTTTTAATGATTGCATGAGCGTAAATGCTGCGCTTAATTTTCCCATAAACCATTCCGGGGAGTGTCATATCCCCTGTATAAATTGCTTCCCCCTTAACCTTGATAGGGCCATCTATCCTGGGTACACTTCTTCCCACCTGGGTATATCTTTTCTCATCCTGGCAGGCGGGTACCCCTTCGAGATTCCAGCCTTCCGGGGTCAGATTCCATTTTGATTTTAAATTTAAATCTTTCTTCTCCATTATTACACCCCCTCTTTGGACCAAACCTTAGCCGCCGCTTCAACTGCTTCAATTATTCTCTTATAGCCGGTGCAACGACAAATATTTCCACTTAACTCGTGTTTTATATATTGCTCGGTTGGATTAGGATTCCTGTCCAACAGCGCCTTTGAAGACAAGATCATGCCCGGTGTACAAAAACCGCACTGTACGGCACCATGATCGACGTATGCCTGCTGAATCGGATGAAGCTGGCCGCTTTCCTGTACCAGCCCTTCAATAGTGGTGATCTTCTTGCCCTGGCTGGCAATAGCAAGCTTAATACAGGACAACTCCGGTTTGCCGTCGATTAACACGGTGCAGGCTCCACAGTCGCCATCTCCACAACCTTTCTTGCTCCCTGTAAGGCCTACTTTATTTCTGATGACATCGATGAGCAAATCTCTGGCATCAATGGCTACTTCATAAATCCTACCATTGATATCTAATTCAATCAGTTTTTTCATCAACTATACCCCCTTCGCAGCGGCATAAGCCTCTTTAATCAACCTGCATGCCAGTACTTTGACAATTTCACGGCGATATTCAGCAGATGCCCGAATATCATCAATCGGTTTAGCTTCACCTTGGGCCGCCTCAGCAGCCTTTTCGATCAGTTGATCACTAAGCTTTTGCCCTAGTAAGAGAGCAGTAACTTCCTTTGATGCCAAAGGCCTTGGATAAACAGACCCCATCACAAGCTCGATATTTTTAACCGTTTCGCCATCATTTTCTAACTCTATAGTTACGGCCATATTGACACAGTCGATTTCCATGGCATCTCTGCGTCCCATGTAAGCATAGCGGCATGCTGACTTCAGTTTAGGTTCCGGCAATATGAACTTTGTTAACATTTCACCTTCTGCAAGGTCCAGTACCCGGACGCCTAGAATAAATTCTTCCAAGGGCAGTTCTCTCTCCCCCGAAATACTGCTAAGCACAACTTTGGCCCCCAGTGCCACTAGGGGTGTCGGGGTCTCTGCTGCCGGAGAAGCATTACAAGAATTGCCTCCTAAACTAGCCATATGCCTTACCTGAGATGAACCTACCTCCCCTGCTGCATAAGCAAGAGCCGGGTATTTTTCCTGAATTGCCTCAGAAAATTGAATCTCAGCCAACTTAGTATTTGTTCCGATAACAGCACCTTTTCCTGGCTCACAAAAAATCCCTTTAAACTCCTCTACCCCATTGATGTCGATCAGATAGTCGGGGCTAATTGCCTTTGCCTTCATCACCACCATTAAATCTGTGCCCCCGGCGAGTATTTTGGCCTTACTTCCCAAGCGGGCAACCAATTCTAGGGTTTCTGCCGGCGTTTTTGGTGCAAAATACTCAAAGTGATTCAAAAACATCTTAGAGCAACCTCCTTTTTCTGTTTAAACTTGACATTGCAGCTGTATTCACTAGGGAAAGCCGTGTTATTAGACAACATATTTGCGGCTTTCCGGCAAATAATTTTATGTTCAAGGGTGAAATCCTCGGGTGTAAAAGTATCTTGTGTATTAGTTTGTCAGAAAAGGAGGTTTCTTGCTTTGGATAAGTTCCCCCATTTTGGCTCATCTCACTTTCATCGAAACTATTTATGAGATTGACTATCTAATCAATGAATACCCCCTCCGTCATGTTTTTAAATTAAAATTCTAATTATTCTGTATATTCAACTAAATATGCAATTATTGTGCCAGATAAACATACTCCTCGCTACCCCTTGCTGCAATTAATCAGAGGGATCTGGCGGCACACATAAATCATCGAGACAATATACTTTTGTTTAAATTGACAGATGGTTGTACAATTTGATTTACAACACAGGGATTGATCATGATATAATTAGAATATATTGACTATTTAATTAATTTGTCTATTCCGGCAGTATCAAATAAGGGGTGAGATTAATGAGTCTAGTAGAAGAAACAATTAACCAAGAACTGCTAGAACATCTTCAGAAGCGAAATTACGAATTAGAGCACCAGAATCGAGACCTTTTAGGGATGCTTGAAAACTCTTATGATGGTCTGCTTATAGCCGATAATGAAAGTAGAATTTTATATGTCAATCCCTCGATAGAACGAATTATGGGGCTTAAGTACCCGGATTCCATTGGTCAAACAACAAGAGAGCAGATTGAAAAGGGAATAACTGACGCCAGTGCGACCTTGAAGGTTATTGAATCCAGTCAGAAAGAAACTGTCGTGATTAACACGATTAATGGCAAGATTGCTCTAAGTACTGGTGTTCCAAGTTACGATAGTAACGGAAGAATCCATAGAGTCTATTGTAACGTGCGGGATATCACGGATTTGAATCAATTAAAACAAAAACACCAGCAAACTCAAGTGCTTGCCTTGAAATATTTAGCAGAGCTGAATCAACTTAAAAAAAATAATAACTCGGAGATCATCGCCCATAGCAAAGAAATGCGCAAGGTTATTG
>NZ_JAJDOO010000051.1 GCF_020595055.1 Desulfosporosinus shakirovi
ACCTCAAACCCTTCTGGTATCTAGCTTTTATGAGAATTTAGCAAACCCTAATTATAGTAGTTCTCTACAGGACACAGCAGCCCGTTCGGCATCCCGACAATAATCCACTGGTATGAGTGTTCAGATAGATGAGGTTCCCTTTGCTGAAAAACCCTCTGTCCATCACAAACCGCGCGTTCTTAACGCCGATCTTCTCGCTTCCTTCCATCATAGCGATCAAATGCGACTTGTCGGGGATACTGCCATAGTATGTGCGGTAATACACCGGCAGTTTCGACGTTTTTCCATAATACATGCCCAGGTTGATCTACGGGAGCTTCTCTTTGTCCCGGTTATAGCCAAATTCTACGTCTTCATTAAAAAGTGATTTTTGGGTAAATCGATAAATCCCTTCCTTGTTACGCAAGGCTTTCTGGTGAGTCTCCAACAACTAAGCTTGTCCCAAATTCGACACTGGTGTCGATTTTGAGACAAACCGTCAACATGAGTTTGTCACACTCGTCTGGTCTTTGTTCAAACAAAGAATGCCAGAATCTTTACCCTCAACAAACCGGCACAGGCAACTATTCAAAATCAAAACCAATGCTAGAGTTGCAGATAACGTCTTGAGGGTTTGCGACGTCGGGTTACTACGCAAACCCTCTGTTCTAGAAGTTAGACGAGGTCTGGCATCCCTCATTTACTACTTTGTTTTTTTAAAGGTCTCCACTATCTTCAAAACGTCATTATCCATTTTCATATATCTTCCGCAGTCCTATAGTTTCTATGGCTATTTTTCCCTGTGTGTTCCATTCATCTTTGGATTTATCGAATACCGTTATTTGAAAAAGCGTTCCCGCCCCATTTTTTAACCATGTTGGCTTATGATGTATTCTTATACCAATATCGTGGACATCTTCAACGTTATATTGATCCTGCCAATAACTTGGGAAAACGAGACTAAAGCCATATTTCTCATTCACATATGTTACAGCAGCACCTTTGGTATTTTTGTCACTCGCTATATTGGTTTCCTGGTTTACGTTACTAGTGTTCTTAATATCATTCGATACCCTCGTCCCACATCCAACCATCGTTGTTAAAACGACTAATATAACTACAGCAATAAAATCCTTTTTCACAAGATACCTCCCTCGAATAAACTAGCATCCTCAAACAGGTTTCTATTTTGACCCGAAATAGCCAGATTTCGTCTAACGTTTAAGAATTTGCGCCACGCCATACTTCTTTCATATCGGCTAAGTGGCGCTAAACTCTGTGTTATATGACGTTTGAGCCATGCATATTATCCTAGAAAATCGTATCCATCTTAAGAATGAGACCTAACATAATCAAGAACTTTCTTTTCTATCTTGCGAACTTGTTCTCGTGGTAATCCAAATCTTAATTCAATCTCACTTAAAGACCTAGTAATTCCATCTTCTAATCCAAATCTTTCAACAATAACCTGTTGCTCCTTTGCATCTAAGCAATTCTCAATAGCCTCAATAATTTGCTCCTGAGTGTACAATTGACCCCTCCTATCGATATTCTTTAATATGCAGAGACACCCTTCTCTCGATGTCCCGCATTTGTTCAATAGTAATCCCATAAACCTCATTTATTTCTTCGAATCTAATGGATATTCCAGTGGTAATACCCCACCTTGCCGATAGAATCTCTTTTTCCTTTTCATTTAGGCATTGTTCCATGGCCTCGATAACCTCTTCCCTTGTAAACATCGTCAAGCCCTCCAAATTCGGATTAGGAATTCCCTGCTAATCAGGGAGTGTCAGGGGACGGTTCTTTGTCACATTCCGATACGCTGAACCATGCCTCTATTTATCATAAGGAGCGATGCAATTTCTCTGACTAGAATTGGGTCATGTGAAAATAGTTTTAGAATTGCGACTTTATCAATATTTAGAACAGTATTAGGCAACAGCTAATATGGTGTAATACTCTTGTTGGCGTTCGCGGATTAAAGTCTCCTCTGCTGCCGCTCATTGAGCTCCGTGCCCGCCCCTATTTTACTTTCAGCGTCCGCAGGTACGCCTTTGCTTCGTCGCCGATCCGGTAGCTCTCAACCGCTTTCTGGATAGCTTTGTTGTGCGTCCACTTCTCCAAACGCTGTTCCTGAATATACGGCACAGCCCCATTGTACTGCTTAGCCAAGGCTGTTGCGAAATACCAGGCGATCATCATCTTGACATAGTATTCCTCCGACCGGATACCCCCTACAAGCTCAAACATCTCAGACCGAAAAGCTTCATCGAGATAGAAGCTCATCAGCATTCCGATCCCGAAGCGCACCGTATAAATCCGGCCGGATATCAGGCAGACTTTGATTGTTTCGTAGAGTTCGGGCAGATGCTTTTTAAATAAGCCGAAAAATTGCGCTTTAGATCCTATATGACATTAAGTAGTTCCAATCACTTGGTCAATCATCGTCAAAAGATAATTAGGGAAATCATCCGTATCATGTTCAATGGATATAAGTCGCTTTTTCATTCTTTTTCCGACTTCGGCAGCCTCTTCTTGATTACCATACTTGCAAAGTAACTCAAGTTCATCTATCCTTTCATACAAAGCTTCACTACAAGCACTTGCATGTTTGTAACTTAAAAAATCACCCTTCAAAAACCAACTCAAAGACCTTTCAAAATGCTCAATAATAACATCTGGATTGATACTTAACCTTCTTAGTACCGTATCTTTGCCAAGAACTTCCTCGGACAGATCCCTTATCTGAAAATCCATATTAAAACCCTCAAAAGCTGTGAGCGCCCGTCCAAAATCATGTAAAGGAATATTCTTTCCATCTATAACCAGATAAACTTGATTTTCTTCTTCAGCATGTTGAATCCGGCATGTTCCAACGGTATTAAGGCTATACTGCTCCTTATCGATTTGAATTGCATTATCTATAAAACACCTATCCGACAAATGTGTAAGCGTTTTATATCCAAGACCCGTCAATATCTTCTGATGCATTTGTTCGATAGCCACTGCCTGATTTTCTTCAGGCTTTACGAGTATCTCGAACTGATAACCGCCCTCCATTTCTTCTGCTTTCCATAAGGAAAGCCCTGGCATAATCATATTCGAAATCTCAAATCGATGTATAATCCCATCAGCGTCATAGCCTGATATAATTTTTGGAAAGTCATCCATCTTGCTGACACCAAGTAACTCAGCCATATAATCATTATGACAATCCAAACAGAAATCACCAACATTTGATACATGAATAGTCGATTCTCTTGATTTGCACTTTTTACATTTCATGAATACGTCTCCTTTCAGACGCTTTTATCCTCTAAATCGTTCCCATGAAACAATTAACTCTTCATCATCGCCCTGATGAGCCTTTCCAATGACATTGGGCCCAGTATTACTCCCTATCACTCCGTTAAAATCTCTTTCCGCTCCTTTTTACGTCGTGCCTTATCCAGGCGTTCTTGATACATCTCTCGAATCCAAGTACTCACAGGTGCCTTCCATTGTTGGCTTGGGCTGGGGATATTTTTGATCAGACTTCTTGGGTTTAATCCCATCTCTCTAGCCATTTTCAGGGTTTCGTCATTCAGTCTGCATTTCTTTTTTGCTTCAGCCCATTCGGCATCCTTTTTTAGATTACTAGCCATGCAGTGTTCCTTCCTTCGCGCAATTCTCAAAGCTTTAAGGTCATCCTAATATCTCTTTCAACCTCATCAACGCCTCGTCCGGCTACCTTTATGCGATAATTTGTTTTAGAGTAAAAGCGACCAAAATACCTAATATCCAAGCTAATCTCAGGCAAATAATGTATCTTTTCTAACTCCGCAAGGTCCATTTTCGCCAATGGTTTTGAATAATCTGTTAGGTCCTATCTTCTTCGTCTAAGCGCCGTTCAATCTCTTCATCAGTCAAGTCAAACTGGCGAGCGTATTCTCGTGCCCGTTGTCTCTGAGCATAATAATCCAGTTTGCGTTGCTCTCTTTCAAGTAAAGGATTCTGCTTCCCACGCCCTAGATTTCGTAAACTTCGAAAAATAACGTAACTGATGAGTGAAGTGAATAGCAGCATGATAATACTCTGAAGAGGATTTCCAAAGCCAAAACCTATGATCACACTGTTCACCTCCGAAAAGTCTTATGTCCTTATATTCTACCATAATAGTACATAGGCCTTCTCAAGATTTTTTTGCTTTGCACGCAAAAACCGTTGCCAGACTGTTTGCATATTGCTTCTTCAAATGATATACCATGACTTAGAAGACCTTCTGTAAACGGTATAATTCAAATTTATAGTTTAGAGGTGTTTCTAATAGAGGATACTATAATTCAGGCCATTGTTAAGGCTCAAACTATGCAAGTAAAAGCGATACTCGCTACGATTATTCGTACTGAAGGCTCTACGCCCCGTGAAATTGGCACCCAAATGTTGGTCATGGACACCAGCCAAACAGTAGGAACTATTGGTGGAGGAGTTGCTGAAAAGCTTATCACGAATAAAGCACTTGACCTCTTGACGTCCGACCATGATGTGAGCGCTGAACTCCATCACCAAGCCATCAATCAGGAGACTCAGACTGATAGCTTTTCAGTTTGTGGGGCCACTATGGATGTATTACTGGAGCCAGTCCAAGATAAGCCTTTCTGGCAATTCGTTCAAAATCTCCAGAAGAGCGTAAACGATGCAGTGCTGGTAACTTCTCTGGTGCCTCCTTATTCGAGGAGTATTTTGGATTCTGATGGCAATCTTCTCTTGGGGCAGCCTCAACAAGAGTTATACTCGGCTGAAAAACGACAAGACATCCTCTCCATCAAGGCAGCAAAAGTAATTGGAGACAGGGATGAGAAGCGATGGTTTGTGGAACCACTTCTAAAAACAGAACGGTTATTAATCTTAGGGGCAGGCCACGTGGCCAAAGAAGTTGCTTTTTATGCCAAAGCGCTTAATTTCCAAGTAACCGTGATTGATGATCGTGCGACATTTGCACTGCCTGAGTTTTTCACAAGTGCTCATTCAGTAATATGTAGTGACTTTACTCCAGGGATCAAGAATTATGAACCTAACAGTGATACTTATGTCGTCATTGCGACCAGAAGTCATCCGACAGATGCGGAGTGTCTCAAGGAGATCCTCAACTTTCGAACAAAATATGTCGGGATGCTCGGAGGTACAAAAAAGATCAGCGCCATTGTAAACTACTTACAAGAGAATGGGTACACTTCTCAATCTCTTGCGCGTTTAAAAGCGCCGATCGGTTTAGATATTCATGCTCAAACCCCGTCCGAAATTGCGATAAGTATTCTAGCTGAGATTATTTCAGTGAAGCGATCCTGAGGCTTACATACAAGAGTGATCAGGGCTGAATCTTTGCCAAGTCCAAGAATAGACTTCACTTCAATTAAATACAATTGTATCGTAGTTTGTTTACCAGCGGCAAGACTAACGTCTTGCCGCCTTTTTGTGCAAAAAACTGTTAAGCAATAGTTTTTCGGTCTGGTATTTAACCATATTAAAGCAGTATATTTACACATCTGTGGCTAATGCGAAACCGCTGATTATAAAGACTTTCTGTGTCCTCAATAATCAGCGGCTCTTATTTGGCAATATATTGTGTACCGATAGTTTTATATAAGTGCCTCTGCCTTTGTTGCTGTGAACACAAATTTTCCGTCTGCAACTTTTGCGTTGCCAGTGAAGCGGCAACCTTTAGCACCGCCGTCAAATTTCTGTGCTGCCAACAGCATAGCACAGTCGTTTTTCTTAAGGTTCTCCTGCGTGACCTTCATTGCGTATACACCAACCATGATATTGTCGCCTTCAACTGCACCTTTGCCAACAATAATGGGGTGCGGCATTCCATCTGGGCACATCGTAACAATTGTAAGAAACGCAGAATTTTCGATTATGCCTTTCATTTCTTCATTGATAACCATTATAAATTCCCCCTAAGTATAGTATAGCAATTGAGTCTTTAATTGCTATCTGGTATAATTATAATACCGTTATGAAAACTTGTAAATTACGCAGAAATATATGACCGAATGCTGAAATAGAAAGTAGGTAAGAAAAAGGTGAGTACATCAGAGAATTCAAGTCCTTTTTGTTCCGGGAACAAATGCCCGTGTCAAGAAAAATGTCCGCTTTCATCTGCGCTTGAGGTCATTGGTGGCAAATGGAAGATTCCTATAATATGTTCACTGTATAATGACGGACCAACGCGTTATAATGAGTTAAAAAGGAAAATTAAGGGTGTGACAAACACAATGCTCGCCTCCTCATTGAAGGAACTCGAGTCGGACGGTATCGTACTTCGCACACAATACAACGAAATGCCTTTAAGAGTTGAGTATGAATTGACCGAAAACAGTGAAAGTCTTATTCCTATTCTCGGAAAACTTTCAACATGGGGTAAGGAATGGAAAAACTGATTTAGGGCTATTTGTAAACGCCGAATATATTTTAATGAATCATATTGTGTTTTTAGATAAAGTAATGAAGATAAGCTGCCGCGTCAAGCACAACACCCGCAGCAATGAAAATTCGTGCTACCATCCCCTCCTTCACCTAGAATGACTACTGTCAGGCTCTTTTGCCATGTTTATCTTCCTCCGAGTCCTGTTAACTCACTATTCTTCTCTCGGAGGTACATGACAACTATTCTAACTCAGGGGGATATTTAGGTGCAAAAAAGAAAAACTCGTCTCAAATCTCCATAGTATCCCTATACATTATAGTCACGGCGAAAGCAGCCAATTCCTAATTCATTGACATCCATAAGGCTCAATCTTCATTCGGTGCATAAACTTTGCCTCCAGCGGAAAGGCGAGTTGCGGACAAAAAATTGCCCCACACTTCCCCCTCCCTCGATCAGTAGTCTCAATCTTTTAACACTTTAACTTCGTCTTCCGTCATGCCTGTTGCCTTAGCTATCTTTGAAATGTCCATTCCCCAATCCAAAAGATTCTTCGCAACTTCTGCCTTTCCTTCTGCCCTACCTTCTATTCCCTTCTGGATTGCTTCCCTCAAGCGGAGTTCTGCTTCTCCATCACTTGATTTTTCCCACTCAGCTATGGCCTGATGCAAAACGGGATCTTGCATTGCAATCTCCTCCAGTGTTTTTAAAATTTCCTGATTTTCCGAACCCTCCAAAAGCAATAACCATCGAACCAAACCATTCTCCCAAGGGTTAACCTCTCTTCGTCGCCACTTGGAGACCAATTTAGGCAATTCCATGAAGTTCATTTCTAAGGTTTCTGTAAGTTGGAATATAGTTTTCGACAGCTTACATCTATTTCCTTTAAAAGGTCAACAATTTTAGACTAGTTAAGAGCATGGGTTAACGCTGAAAATATTGACCACTTTCGATAGTGTTCTCCTGATTTATATCACTTCCTGCTTGGAGGAAGTGGATGAGGAGTATGGGGGATTAGCAAAGAATTGAGCAAAGCGATATTGCATGCTATAATTCAGATAGATTCAACTCTGAATCGGGAGTGATTCTATACGGTTCTAAAGCCCGAGGGGATTCTTTGCCTGAACTTGTCCGCAATCGCGATAAAGTAGACAAAGATAAACTTTATGATTTTCTTTTACTTGACGATGTGGGTTATGATATAAATATTTCGCTTAATATTTATGAAGGTGAATACTTTAATCAGTTGCCAACAATGCAAGTTCCTTTTATTAAAAATGTTCTTAAAGAAGGAGAAACATTGTGGACCGTATAGCAACCAAAGACTTGGCCTTTTATCGATTGCAATCCGCTAAAGAACGGTTAGCAGTTGCCGAGGATCTTTTTAAGCTGGAACATCACCGGGATTGTTTATCCAAGGCATACTACACTACTCCCTCTTTCAGGCGGCTTTGGCTACATTAGGACTTGATTCGCGGAAACATTCTGGGGTAATAAGTGTGTTTAATATTAATTTTGTGAAGACCGGAATATTTCCTAAAGAATACCGAAAGATTATCGCAAGCTCTCAGGACCTAAGATTAGCCAGTGATTATGATGATTTCTATCTCGCTAGTAAACAAGACGCTGAAAAAACTCTTAAAGATGTCCAAATGGTAATAAAAGGTGTCGAAGACTATTTAAATTCTTACTATACCGACCTCCAATGAAACAAAGGCTTCCCTGAGAGAAATAAATTTAATGTTGCAAAATATATACGATTTGCAGGACATGATTAAATTGGTTGATTTGTCTAAAGGTTACAGATTGAGTGATTTTGTTTGTGAATTTGAAGAGTGAGACGAAGCCGATTTATTACGGTAGACGCAGATACTAGGAACAATCCTAGTGTTGTTGACTTCTACTTAAAACAAGGATTTAAACTTAATGAGAAGTATAAAAGAGACAATACAAGTATGAGATTAGATATCTTCGCAGATATTGAAACTTTAGAAGAGGCAGGTACAAAATAGCATGTAAATATGATCTTCGAGAAATCGGAGGTCTTTTCTCGTTCCCAATAACAGTCATACTCGGCGAAACTTGTCGTTTCGCGAAGGGTCCTAGAACCTAAGCGAAACGACAAAAAATGACCGCCCCTTAGTATGTTCTGCCGAGTACTGAATCCCCGGTAGGAGAAGGGCTTGGCTACAGGTCAAATTCGTCGGTGCCGACGAATTTGACCTGTAGCAATCAGTGCCGGAAGCAAACAATTGATCTCTATTTTGTTTTACGGTACGACCCGGCTCTTGTCCCCGTTTTCACATTAGGTATACTGTTTTTCTTACCTAAGATCGCAACACGCCGGGGAGAAATCCCCAAGGCGCACCAGCTTGTTTTGCTGCACAAAATGCTTGTAATTTGTCTTACTTTCATTGCATACTACCTATGGTAGCCAAATACAAAATAAGAATAATTCAGTGCGTATATGAAATATTATATATGTTTTCTATGACTGGGCTTTTTACGAAGTTGTAATGAAATATCTAGCTTCCCAGCCATAGTTTGCAAGAGTCGAACTGCTGTTGTGGCTTTTTCTTTTAATGTATCATTCGGTTTTATTTCATCATTAGTTTGCTCCATAACATTTCTTAAGTCTTGTAGGTATAACAGATTAACAGCGATACAAAAAAAGCTCTTTCGTCGCCCATCATCAAAATTCTTTAACAAGCCTTTAAGTAATTCGACTTTGCTGTTCAGTTCAGCCTCATAAGCATCTAGTCCAATGTTTTTGACCTTATCAAAATCCACTAATTGGTTTTTATGAGTAATAAAGGAATCCGAATTATCAACGCCTTCAAATTTCTTGCAGGGGTATTCATCACACAGATAGCAATATTCAATTCCGTGTCGTTGGCTACAAGATAAAACACCACATGTAGGATGTTTTAATGAAAAATCTTCCCCTGCACATCCTGGACACTTAGATATTCCATCTGTATGATAACGGGGACACAGTCCACAATTTAATCCACATGCTGAAAACAAAGGATATTGCCTTTGCTTGTACGCCATTGTTGTCACCTCTATTTCAAGAATGGGCTTCACGTCATCCTACTTTTTAAGCTTTAACCCAGGCCTGACTCAGTAGCGTGGGTGCTACAACTTCATAAGGGCTGGCGCTTGAGCGCGCACCCGTATAGTATTCTTGCTGAGATTATTTCAGTGAAACGATCAAATCTCCGGCCACCCTGTATTGTACGATGTGATTAAAGTAATGAGGCTTTCGCATTAACACGCGAAGGCCTCCTCTTACCTATTACTTGTTTGTTGGCGTCAATACCTCGTTGCACCCTGTTAAACTTCTTCCAAAAATTTAACTTGGATCTTACCCTCTAGTAGGCTTTCAAACTTTTGGGCTGCTTCCTGAAAATATCCTGAACTCCCATGGGCTTTGAAAGCCTCTTTGTCCTTGTACTTTTCAAAAAAGACTATTTCAGTTGGGTCATTCTTTACCACATGGGGTATGTACATCAAACAATCCTTTTCCTTAGCAAGAACTTCCTTGGCCAATTGAGTACAAATTTGGGTCACTTCGACCTCTTTGCCAGGTCCAAACAACTCCTTTGTTTTTCCACTCGGAGCGCTGTGTATTCGCCTTCGCTTAAAGAATTTATTATGGTAAATCTTTAATAACCCCTTAATGGGTCCGACAAATTGCGGGAAGTACCAGTCCCCTGCGCACGAAATGCGAGGCGAGCAAAAAGCCTCTGCGACTACCGCTTTATCTGGAACTGATCGCAAACCACCCGTGGTCCGACTGAAATATGAAACAAGCTATGTCCTTATCTCACGACTTTTTCGTTGATGACAGGTATGGAGAAATAATCAATTAGATACTTCTCAATCTCTTTAATATCTGACCCTTAAGATATACTACGTTGCTCCCATATCCCGTAAAATTCTGAGAAAGGCCACTCTTGTTAACTGCAAAAATACGATTTAAATGCAATTTTGCTACATTAACATAGTATGTCAACCAGCTTGTTCTATTCTCAATTGCATGTCCTGTATAACTCTTCTATTCTTTAAGAATAAATTCGGATAATGCGTGATGTGTTTATTAGTCTTTTAGTTTGTCGTTTATTTTATAGTGTCTCATCCAATTAGATTCTCACGAACCAGTTATTTAATAACACGCCTCATTATAATTTCATCTTGCTTTGTCACTTCTTTTTCGATTCGTTCTAATATGTCCGTATGCTGTTTATATCCATCAAATAAAACTTGAATTTTTGGATTAAGTGAATTTTCCATTCTGAGTTGATTCTTTTCTAATCTGAGTTGATTTTCTTCTAACGATTCTATTTTCTGGCTTAGATCTTCAATTTTTGAATTCGTTTCGGTTTGTCCTTGTAATAGCTGCGCGAACATTTCCATTATTTTTTCGTCCATTGGTAATTCACCCTCCTTAACCTTGGTTTATTATATCATAAGGCTCGTTGCTAATGCTAAGATTGTGTCATCTGCCCAAGAATATCAGACAACTGACACCTGGTGTTTTTTTACTTACTTCTGAAGTATCGCAACCATATATCAACAAATTATCACGCTTTAATAAGTATTTTTTCCTTCACACGCTATTTTTTAGATATTTTCATTCTTCTTAATTTTTAATAAACTTCTTCTCTTTTGTCAATTAATAATATAATAACAATTACCTTATCATCATAAATTTCATGGATCGCTCTGTATTGCGTGCCTTCTAGTAGGTCTTCAAATTTTTGAAACTCTCTCCAGTTCGATCTTCAGCACATCAGCTGAAATACAAAAACTTTCCGCAGTTTGTAAATATGAAAATTTATATGTTCGGCATTATTCAAGCAGACCATTGTGATGATATGCTTTCCTGTGTTGTGTTAAGTTATTTTAATTAATTATAGCATTCTAAATATGACAACGTTCGTCATATTTAGAATGCTATAATTATGAATTTATCCAGTCTACTCTTGGGTTGTGATCTGGACTCCGCGGTGCCACGCCCTATACCTAGCTACTTCCTTAAAATTCAATACTGCATTAGAGCTGAAGGAATATATTGACAAATGCCACTTTTAACGTGCGTTCATGCCGACAGCATTCCATGGTTAAAAGAAACTAACCTGGAGAGTCAGCTGCAAGAGCAGGGCCGTAGCCCATGATGCAGTAATTGAATCAAAAATAAATTTCAAAGGATGGAACTTTTTCACGTTAGCATGCATCTAGAGAACAGATACCGAAAGAAAGGGTAAAGAAAGAATAAAACGCAAAGTTGAAACTAAGACTAAGTCAACGACAGCGACAGTGACAGTGACAACGAGAAAATTGAGCGCGAAAGGAGATCTGGAGATTGAGTATGGAATTAGCGAACATCCCCTGGAATTTAGTCATACCCATTTTTATTTTCCAAGTAATCATGCAAGTGGCTTCTTTGATCAGCTTAGTGCGAAGTGATGAAGTCCAGAGGGGAAATAAAATTATGTGGGCCATGATCATCGTATTATTGAGTATGATGGGTCCTGTTTTATACTGGACCCTCGGAAGGGAAGTCCGATGATTGAATGCAGAAGGATTAGTAAGAAGTTTGGGGCGTTCCAGGCCTTGGGAAATGTCAGTTTTAACATACCTAGTAAGAAGTGCTATGGATTCTTAGGCCAAAATGGAGCAGGCAAAACCACGGTTTTGCGTATGTTAGTGGGATTGCTACGGCCGGATCAAGGGGAAATATTCGTTGCTGGACATTCTCTGCTCAACGAACGCCAGCAGGTTCAGAGACTTTGCGGATATCTTCCACAGCGTCCGGAGTTTTATCCGTGGTTAAGTGGTGAAGAGTTCCTTCGGCTTAGCGCGGAATTAGTGGGTGTGCCGGCACGCCAGGCGAAAAAAATTGCGGGCAAGTATCTGGATACCGTAGGTTTGGCAGACTTCTCTCGTCGCCGGGTGGGTAAATACTCGGGTGGCATGCAGCAACGTTTAGGTTTAGCCGCGGCTTTAATCGGTGACCCACCGGTGCTTTTATTAGATGAACCGGTGTCAGCCCTTGATCCCCAGGGACGAGATTCCATGTTTTCCTTGTTAAAAAAACTAAAACAGGAAAAGACCATCTTCTTATCCAGCCACATTCTCCACGATATTGAGCAGGTGTGTGATGGAGTGGTCATAATCCATAAGGGGCAAATCAAAGCCCAGGGAACTATGCCTGAGTTATTAAAGGAACGTGATGAAAGCATCGTTAGGGCCCAGGTGCACTTCGAAGTTGACGGTGGTCTGATAAACCGGTTGCAGGCAGAATTTAGCGGCACCCTGCAGGGTATTGGGATTCCGGTCAGTAATGTTGCCTGGCAGGAACAGGGCTTGGAACAACTTTTCTATAAAGTTGTCAGGCAAGCGGAAGAAGAAGTAGAACAAGAACATCATCAACATCAAAATTCAAGTACGGGTCAAGGAGGGGCTGGAGATGGCAATATGGCTCGCTAAAGAGGCCCGGGAGATGGTTAGACTGGGACGGTGGATACCGCTGGTGGCGGTTTACTTGTTCCTGGGGGTCTTACAACCGATATCCTTTAAACTAATGCCGTTAATTTTAAATTCAGCCAGCAACTTGCCGGAAGGCACAGTGATTCATATTCCGCCCCCTACCGTGGATCAGGTGGTATATAATATCATTGGCCAATATAACCAGCTCGGTATCCTGGCCCTTATCTTGGTAGGAATGGGCTTGATTGCCGGTGAACGTAAACTGGTTGGGGAATGGCTATGGAGTAAACCTGTCAACATCCCTCACTATGTCTTGGCCAAGTTTAGCGTGTTTTTCGGGGTGGCTGCTCTCTCTTCCTTGGTAGGACTTGGTATCGGAGCCTATTACACTGCCGAATTGATCGGTCCCGTAAATTGGAGTGCCCTTGGCCAAGGTGCCCTGCTCTATGGTTTATATCAGGGGTTTCTGATCAGCGTGATCCTGTTGGCCAGTGCCCTTGTCACAAGTCCGACCTTGGCTGGTGGCCTATCCTTGATTAGTATTGTCTTAGTGAACCTTTTGTTGCCGATGATTTGGCAGGGTCATTTTATCTCCGGCCTTTTAGAGTTGATTCAAGGGACCTTGAGTCAAACCCCCTGGTCCAGGTCTTCCCCTTGCTGGGAACCGATTGTCACCACCTTGCTGGGGACGGCAGTACTCCTAGGTCTGCAAATTCCTTGGCTGGCTGGGAGGAAAACTTCCCATTAGCTTAAAATTAGAGCAAAAAACGTTAAAAGTCTATAATCAGATCAGATTAATTTGTCAGTTAGGGAGCTGTTTCGAGTGATTGAAATAAATGAACTAATCAGGAAGGCCCAATTAGGGGACCTAGTGGCCTGGGATTCCCTGCTCGCTCAGGTCTATCCTCTGGCTTTGCGTCAAGCGCGGGCAATGTTGCGTGATCCGGACCTCGCTGGGGATGCCGTACAGAATGCTTTGCTTAAAATGCACACTCACCTGCATACTCTCGTCGAGATTGAGGCATTTTCTGCTTGGTGGCGGCGAATTGTTACCAACGAAGTCTACATGATTCTCCGGCTCAAACAACGGGATACAGAAGGCTTTAATCCGGGGATTCTACAACAAATAGGGGTTGCCGTGGATGAGTTGGTGGTGATGCGTTGTGAGCTGGCTCGGGTTCTCCGGCTATTACCATTTGATCAACAACAGGTTGTGATCGACGTAGATTTGTTGGGGGTTAGTTTACAGGAAGTTGCTGAAGGGAACCAGATACCCATCGGTACCGTTAAATCTCGTCTGTCTCGTGGGCGGGAGAGGCTTCAACATCATTTGGAGGTATTTCGGGAAGGACGAAGGGAGAAAAAGAAAATGGAATATTCGACGGTAGATTCAATGGCGAGTGACTTAACAACCCTTTTTTATAGCTATTTGGAAGGAACTATGAATGGAGCGGAACGAGGGAGATTTGAGCTGGATTTGGCCAAACACCCGGAATGGGCGAAGGAACTGCGTCGGCACAAGGATTTCCTGACCTTGCTCCACACTTTGACCGGCAAAATGACCCTCACTTCAGCGGAAATCATGGCGAAAATCCGAGACGTCTCGGCAAAGATCACGGATTATGAGCAAGTCGTTGACGACACATACTATGAGCAAGGTATTCCACAAACCTTGACATCTCATAGCTGGTTTCAGGCTCCAGACTTGTATCGAATGGAGTCTCGTCACCCTTCAATGGGTGAAATGATTGTCGTCGTTAGAGGAGTGGAAGCCCTTAGCTATATGGAAGATGCTAAACAAGCTGTGAAAATTAAGGTTAGTGAGGAGTTTAAGCAACAAATGGGCCTCGATATTACAGATATTCTTAAGTTAATGGCTGCTGAGCGGAATAGTCGTGCCCTGGGCACTGAATACGTCAGTGGGCGTCCGGCGCTACATCTTCAATTTAACCAGCAGGTAAGTGGTAAGGGAGACATGATTACCCATTTGTGGATGGATAAAGACACTTGGATGCCGCTGGTCACGGAATTGTACAATGCCGCCCATGAATTAGTGCAACGCAAAGTGGTTCGGGAGCTTCGTTTAAATCAAGGTTTACCCGAGGAACTTTTTAATCTGCCTTTGCCACCCGATATCGAAGTGCAGGATAATACTCAGGATATCCTGCAACCCATTGAGGAATTGACCCTTCACGAGGTTCAGGAGCGCCTGGGTGAGCATCCCTATCTTTGGGAGCAAGGCGAGGTAAGCCAAGCTAAATATCAGTGGATTAAAATGCCGAGCGGTGAAGGAGTCTTGTTAACTCAATATTTTGTTCCCGGGGACCCGTTGCCGAAATTGACCTTAACCCAGGGCAAGGTTGCCCATGCTAATCTGCCGCCTCAGTTACCGCCAACTACAGTCAGCTTTGAGTTTGCGGGTACAGAAATTGAAGGTTTGTACTTGGAATTGGGTCTAAAACCCGCTAAGGGGTTTCTAGTATGGAATTATGCAGATCGCTATTTTACGGCAGGTGGCGATTTCGATCTGACGGAACTCTTGTCGATCATAGCTAAACTTTCCTCAGCTAGTCCTCTCCTTCCAAAATAGTATGAAGGTTATATACACTATTTCAGCCTCTGTTTACCCCCTATAGATGGGTTTCTTACAATGGAGTTCTGGGTTGAATCGCTACAAATTCACTTTGCCAATTCACAGGTCCCAATGCTTTTTCCGCCTATAATGCTCTCTTTCATCTTAATAACTCAGAACTAGACTTCAATTATCTAGTGGGTAAAATCGAACGAATATATAATGATTAATAGACCTCCTTCACGGGGTCTTTTTCGTTATATCCACATTCAAAACGAGACGGCCCATGGCAGATAAGGCTGATAATAGAACATTGCCAGAGGCAGTGGCATCTTCTAAGGCGTATCCCTTAGATCAGGTTCACATCCGCTCCACCGTAAGTATGCTTTTGGGACTTTATGCGAAATATAAAGTTCTTATCTAAGCCATCTTTCCGGCAACTAAATCTCAGAAAAAACATCTGATAAAAGTATCTCTAAACCCGGGAAGACAGTCGATTTAATAGCATCTCCCTGCTGGAGGCTTATTAGGTTGTCTATATCTCTTTCTTTAGAAAAAGAGTATTGAAGTATACTTTTATTTTCCGGGTTTACAACCCAGTATTCTAAAATACCACTTTTCATATAGAGATTTAATTTTGCAGCCAGATCCTTGCCTTTGGTGGATGGAGACAATACCTCGACCACCAGTGACGGTATGCCTTCATACTTGTTCTTTTCATTAACCTTGTTTTCATCACAGATCACGATTACATCCGGTTGGACAACATTCGGATCTTCTTCAAACTTGGTCGCATAACCGAAAAGCCGTATATCCAACGGAGCAGTTAAAGACCGACAAAGTTTTCCTCTAAAATAGTTATTAAAGTGCCAAGATAGTTCGTTTACAACCACCTGATGGGTAAAGGTAGGTGAAGCCAACAGATAAATCTCACCGTCGATCAGTTCGCACCTTTGATCAGAGGAATCAATCAGCTCCATATATTCTTCGTAGCTCACCGTCTTTGTCGGTTGATATCTTTTTGCTTCTTCATGTACAAGAAAATAGTCCGGTTCGTTATAGCGGATGAGTTTGGCAATACTCTTGCCGTTTTTGGTAATAACAATATCTTCCTTCTCTACGAGAGCAAGATATTTTCCAAACGCATTTTGCATATCTGTGGTATTAATACGCATACGATCACCTTCATCCAGAATATTGATTTAGGTATCATTTTAGAGCGTTTTAGCTATTTTGTCAATTATATTTTAGCTAAAATCAAGCCAGACAGAGGCATAGTCTTGGAATTCAACCTCTTTTACTAAGTTCATCTGTTATCAATGATTTTGAAATATACATTGCTTTATCCTGTTCTTGAAGCGGTCAGACTTATCATTTTGCTCTTGAAACACATCACCATCTTTATAATGGTATTCACTCCCTGAACCTGTAAACTCAATAAAGTTATGTACTAATAGTCCGGCTATTTTTTGTGGTGACTTTCTTACTTCAGATGTCAATAAACTATTTTCTAGTTGTAAGATATGTTTCGCAATTGCATCCATTGTTTCCAACTTAACATCGCCCCCTTTTTACTTCACATTGGATTATCTTACTTTTAATGCTTTAACCTAAGTTTATTGCAACTTCCAATTAGCTAATGGGTAACCGGATAATGGGACGTTAGAATAATTCATTGACCTCCGTGCCTGCCCTTATTTTACTTTCAGAGTGGAATTGGCTCTTCGACTGATAGAGCGCGTTAAAGTCGGATAGGACCCATTCTAGATCTATTCTGCAAGTCGTTCTGCTCTTTTAGTTATTCTACGAATAAGTAGCATGACTTTAATTTAATTTTCGCCTTCTTAAATTGGTCCAACCCAGTAACTCTTCCGCCTGCATCATTAAACCCATCATAAGAATAAATACTAAAATTGATATACCTATTAACGGGATCAACAACATCATTACTAATGGAGGTATTAATATTGCAAGTGGCACGGCCACTCCTGTCGCGACCCTTAAGTAAAGATAATATTTCCACCGATTTAATGCAATGGTTTTAAGTCCACTAAGGCCCCTACCCTTCGCCATTTCTGCAATACCATGACAAAGATTATAGACCATAAGTAAATCAAGAATGGTGACAATGATCCCCAATAATATTATTAAACCAGTTAAAGGCCCAATACTAAATTGTTGAATTGGCATTGTAATTTGATATAGGTCGAAAACAGATAGGATCCCAAGCACTACAGTATATTTCTGTGCTGCAGCAAAATGCGAACCCATCGAAACTAGTTCTTTTAGTCCTGAGTAAATCAACCAATACCCAATTATATCTGGAAGAATATCAAACCCTTGTATCCTAAAGTCAAAGAAAAACAGAAACCCCCAAAAAATCTTGCCGAACCCCAATTTAACTCCCCCTTACTTACTACATTATTCCCATCTTAGTACTTTCGTCAGTAAGTATACTTTCCCTTTATTCTATTCCTCGGATCTGATTACCAAGCAATATTCAGTACACATAACAGCATTACCTGGACAAAACGGTCCAGCGTATCCGAAGGTGACAAAGAACCGTCCCCTGTCACTTCTCTGCTTGGAAAGCCACCTTTTGCCCTGTCGCGAAAATCTTCACCTGTTCCGCTCCGGCGGCCACCCTGCAGGCCTGGGAATTGTCTTTAATGATAAATCCGGACAGCTCATCAATCCCATAATCAAAAAGCGCCGGAGCTAAGGGGGTAGCGGGTCCCACCAAGCTGACTCGGACAGCATTTCTGGTCAGTTCCAGAAGCCGGGGCAGAGTTTTATCCACCAAGGCTGTGCAGGTAAGGTAGGCATAATCTGCTTCAGGAAGCAAATACTCACAGGCCGACATAGGGTAGTCCCCCTCTAAGGGGTCCCATTCAATAATGGAAAAGTCGCAGACCGGTTCCAACAAATTCTCCAGATAAGGAAAATGACCCACTACCACAACCCTTTTTCCTTTGACGGCATTCTGGGACATGATAAAAGGATCATAGCGCCGGTCTTCCACGCGCCGGGCAGCCGAAAATTCCACCCCATTGGCTCTGGCCACCTGAGGATTGTTATAGTAGGCATTCAGGGCTGCAGCACCCAGGGCAGCCTCCATCAGGTTCCATGATTTCACACAGGCTGCCACCTCACCCAAAGGCGAGCCCAAGAGATTTTTTCTGAACATGGGCATCCGCTGATCATAAGGCCGTCCCGCAGCCACCCCGCAACCCTCTCCGCTGCGGACATAGGAATAGTGATACCCGCAAACCAGCTCATCCACCCGATAATCTTCAGGTATCCCTCCAATTAAAGCATCATATAACTCCCACACCTTAACTCCTCCTTTACACTAGATTGCTCAATAAATTCAACTTTCTAAATTACTTCCCGGATTTAATAGTCCATGATTAGTACGAGCTTTTGCCAGTAATCCTTGGTTAGGACGAATTTCAAAAGCAAGGGAGAAGCCGCCTGACCCGAGCTTATGAGCTCGACTCCCTCAAATCCCTCATACAAATCACTTCCCCGGACCGAAGGGCTGTGCGGAGCCTCTGCATAGTATTATCCAGGTTTTCAATGATCCCCAAACTTTCCTTCTCCGCCTCAGAAATCTCGATGACTTTGGCGATCCCCCCGTTTTTAATAATAATCCGCTTATGAGCGCTGAGTGCAAGAAGGGGATCATGAGTGGAGAGAAAAATAATCTTTTCCCTTTTCGCCAGGAGGGCGATGGCCTTCCGCCGGTTGATCCCGGCATTTTCTATTTCATCAATCAAGATAATAGGAGAGTCACTCATAAAGGCGGTATCAGCAATCATCAGGGCCCGGGATTGCCCTCCGCTGAGCTGGGTTACTAAAGTATTTTCCGAGAATTTTTCCCCGGCCAGCTGATTGGCGCACTGAAAACAGATTGCCACCACTTCGTTAACATTAGGAGTAAGCCGGCACTTGGCATGCATCTCCAGGAATTCACGAACCGTCAAGTCCATGACGAAATTCATATTTTGGGAAAGCTGGGCCACCAGTTTTCCCTCCATCTCGAAGCGTTGAATATCCTCCAATTCGGCCCCGTTGACCAGGATTGTCCTGCCGGTGAGGGTATCCCCTTGGGCCAGACACTCAATATCATTGAGCAGACGGCTTTTCCCTGATCCCGTCGGCCCGACAATACTGATGATTTCCCCGGCGGAGATGGTCAGGCTGATAGTTTCCGGGGTCTTGGCTTTGTTCCAACCACCGATAATCGTAATGGACTTTACCTCTGCAAGCAGATTCTCTTGGGGGGTAAACTGCTTTAGAAACTCAGCAAAATCCTTTAAAGCCCCCATCCGGTCCAAGCCGAATTCAGCGAGGGCTTCCTCTTCGACCTCCAGCAAGGCCTGAGAGAAGGTCAGCTCTTGCGCCAAATTATTCAGTCGGAAATTAGCCAGGAAGTCCCTGCCGAGGGGGTATTCCCTCAATACTTCTGCCAGAGATTTGCTGTCCAGGATCGTCATAAAATCTTGTGCTGTCATACTTGCTTAAACTCCATTTTCTTCATCATTCCCATCTGATAAGGCGCTCCTATTTTAATTTCCCCGGTGCAATAAGAGCAGACAGCGGCAGGAGTAGTGAAGCGCAGTCTCGTATCTCTGAGACTTTGGATATCTCTGGCCTGCCGCAAATATTTAGCCAGAATAAAGGCACCCTGCCCGGTTATCCCGTTGACAAAAACCACCTTGCCTGCTGAATTCACCTGTCGGATATTGAAGGCAAAGACCTCCCGTTCGGCCTGAGAAACAATATCCCCTTTGGTCACCACCACGATGTCCGCATATTTGAGCATGGGACCTATTTTGCGGGGGGTATTGACTCCGGACAGATTGTCAATCACGCAGACTGACAGAATCCCCTTGATATAAGGGGAACATCGGTTGCAAAGTCCGGCGCTCTCCGTGATGAGCAGCTCAAAACCAGACTGAACTCCCCATTGCACCGCATCCTCAATATTGCTGACAAAATAATGATCCGGGCATATTTTGCCGGAAAATCCGGTTTGCACAGGAATTCCGGCCTCTTCATAGCTAAGATTATCAAAGGAAGTCAGGCAGTCAAATTTCACAACCCCAATACCTCCTGGGGCGCGATTCATAGCTCCGATCAACTTAAGTATGACAGATGTCTTGCCTGAAGATGGCGGACCAGCAACTGTTATCAGCTTCATAACCAACCTCCTAGCTGTTTTTCATTTTCAGTCATGTTCGTTTTTGTTATCCAATTTTATTCATTATCTTTAATTTATACATTTATTAGCTCCATGTCTAGTCCATTTATATTAGTTTTTATTTGTTTATTTACGTTTATGTTGTCTCATGTTCGTTGACAAAATGTTCCTCCCCTTGTATAATTTTTAACAAATCAAAGGATTCCTCATCTCCTGCCGGCTTTCTCTTTCTCCCCAACCCTCTACCTGCCTGTTGATTTTTGTCTTGTGCGTTTTTATAACAATATCTTTAGAAGGCGGTAAGCAAATGAGGAAAATGAATCGGCATCAAGTAGTGGTCTTCAGTCTGGGCATTCTGCTTATTTTCTCAATCATCATCTCTATTCGGTTTGGCCGCTACCCTATCCCCGGCAAGGAACTCCTGGGAATTTTGCTCTCCAAATTTTATCCCATCGAGAAATTTTGGCCAGAGCAGGTTGAAATTGTGTTGCTCAATATCAGACTGCCGCGTATCCTTTTAGCCTGTCTGGTCGGCTGCTGCCTATCTGCTGCCGGAGCAGCTTACCAAGGGGTTTTTCAAAACCCTATGGCGGCTCCGGATGTCCTGGGAGCCTCTCAGGGAGCTGCCTTCGGAGCCGCTTTGGCGATCCTCTGTTACAGAAACAGCACCTTTATTACCTTCAGCGCCTTTTTTTTCTCACTTTTGACAGTGGCTTTAGTGTTTCTTATTAGTCAGCGTGCCCGAGGAAAAACCATTCTGGCTTTAGTTCTGTCGGGAATCATGATCAGCTCCCTCTTCTCGGCAGCTACATCTTTTATCAAACTAGTGGCTGATCCCACGGATCAGCTTCCCGCCATCACCTATTGGCTGATGGGAAGCCTGGCGGGAGCAAAGTTCAGCGATATTTTATTCTCCATAATCCCCATGAGCCTGGGGCTTATTCCTTTGCTTCTCTTGCGCTGGCGCCTTAATGTTCTTACCTTAGGGGACGATGAAGCCAAGACCATGGGCGTCAATGCCCGGAAAATCCGCCTGCTGGTCATCATCTGTGCCACCTTTGTCACGGCAGCCAGCGTATCCGTAAGCGGCATGATCGGCTGGGTAGGTCTGATCATCCCCCATTTGGCGAGAAAGCTGGTGGGGAACAATTTCAATCAGCTTATGCCCGCCGCCATGTTGCTCGGGGCAATTTTTCTCTTGTTTGTGGACAATTTCTCAAGAAATCTGTTTACAACGGAAATCCCCCTGGGGATACTCACCGCTTTTATCGGCGCACCCTTTTTCATCTACTTAATTACCAGAAAGGGGGAAAGTTTTTGAGTATTGAGATAGCTAATCTGAGTTTCAGCTATGGGGATCGGCTTATTCTCGATGGGATCAGCTTTGTGGCCAAGGATAAGGAATTGTTGTCTATCCTGGGACCGAATGGTACAGGAAAAAGCACGCTCTTTCGCTGTATCCTCGGTCTGCTCAGCAAGTATAAAGGGCAGGCTCTTTTGAACGGTATGGACATTCGTGATTTTAGGATTCAGGAAATGGCCCAGGTCATCGCCTATATCCCCCAATCTCACTATCCCTCCTTTAACTATTCAGTCTTCGATATGGTTCTCATGGGCACCACCGTTCAGGTATCCACTATTTCCAGCCCGGGCATCAAACAGCGTAAGCTTGCCGAGTCTGCTTTAGAACGTTTGGGCATCCCTCATTTGAAACAGCGGGGCTACACTCAGATCAGCGGCGGAGAACGGCAGCTTGTTTTAATGGCCCGGGCCCTGGTCCAGGAAGCTAAAATCCTAATCCTGGATGAACCTACTGCCAATCTGGACTTTGGCAACCAGATCCGGGTTCTCACTCAGATCAAATCCTTGGCCAAAGAGGGGTATACCATTATCCAATCTACCCATAATCCGGATCAGACCTTTTTATTTTCGGACAGAGTAATGGCTATGAAGGATGGCAAAGTTCTGGCTCTGGGCACCCCCAGCGATGTGCTTACCCCTGAGCTCATTCAACAGCTTTACGGGATAGAAGTTGAGCTGCAGAGCCTCTACGAAGACAAAGCCAGAGTCTGCATTCCTAAGAGCATTATCGAAGATGACTATCAGCAATTTTGCTCTTAATATATAGATCTCTATGCCGGTGCCCGAAGACACTGTCTTCGCGTAGCGGCATAGAGATCTAGCATAAAACCTAAATTATGAAGGAGGACTTCCCCCATGAGAAAGAAACTTATCGCCGTGCTCATAGTTCTTTGTCTGGCCCTGACCATGACAACGGCCTGCGGCAAACTCAACGGCGAGACCAGCCAGCCTGCTTCCGCCCCCGCCAATAACGGTACAGATGACAAAACAACAGTCAGTTTTACGGATTCAGCCGGGCGAATCGTTGAAATTCCCAAGCATATTACCCGCATTGTCCCTTCCGGCTCTATGGCTCAAATCGTCCTTTTTGCCCTGGCCCCGGATATGTTTGTGGGCCTTTCCGGGAAATGGGCCCCGGCAGCTGAGCAATATCTCGATACCCAATACTACAATCTCCCCGTTCTGGGGCAGCTGTACGGAACTGCGAATCTAAATCTTGAAGAAATAATCAAGGTTAATCCTCAGATTATCATTGACGTGGGTGATCCCAAATCCACCATCGCGGAAGATATGGATGGGCTG
Source organism: Desulfosporosinus shakirovi (assembly GCF_020595055.1). Classification (GTDB taxonomy): domain Bacteria; phylum Bacillota; class Desulfitobacteriia; order Desulfitobacteriales; family Desulfitobacteriaceae; genus Desulfosporosinus; species Desulfosporosinus shakirovi. The sequence goes on from NZ_JAJDOO010000051.1 coordinate 23,326, forward strand.
ACAAAACAGGTGGGTATTCCCGCAGCTCATATCACTGCAACCACAGAAACCATGGGTGACGCCTATCGGATGCTAGGCAAGCTGCTGGGCAGGGAAAAAGAAGCTGAAGTCCTCGCCCAGTACTGCGAAGAAATCAAGAAAAATAGCGATGAGATTATGAAAAAGGTCGGGAAAGACGGTAAAGTTAATCTGCTCTATTGTTCCGGAGATAATGGACTCAATGTCCTGGCCAAAGGTTCATTCCACTCCGAGATTCTTGATCAGATCATCAACAATGCGGCTGTGGTCAAAGATATCTCCAGCAAGGGTACCGGAAATCCGGTGGATCTGGAACAGATCATCTTGTGGAACCCGGATGTGATTATTTTTGCCCCTGACAGCATTTACAGCACTGTTGCCCAAGAGAATTCCTGGCAAGGAATAAAGGCTATCCAGAATGACAAATATTACGAAGTGCCCCTTGGCCCTTATAACTGGATGGGCTCCCCTCCCTCAGTCAATCGTTATATGGGCATGATTTGGATTACTCAGTTGTTATATCCTGACAAAGCCCAATATGATCTCTATAAAGAGGCAGCCCGTTATTACGAATTATTCTATCACTCCAAATTAACGGAAGCTCAATACAAGGCATTGGTGGCCAATTCGATTTTGCGCTAATCACCTCCGCCCCCTCGAAAGGACCAAGAAAATGGCAGAGTAGTCCTCTGGCAAAAATTCAACATAGAGATGAGAACAGTTGGTTTCCTGAACTGTTCTCATCTCTATGTTGTCTAAACGAAAAGCTGCCGCTTGAAACTGGCAGCTCCTAGGCGGCAAGAGGAAACACCAACGTTAACCATAAATCCCAGTTCATCACGGATATTGATGTCGTGAGCTGCCTGAACAGGATCGCCAAAGAGCTTTTTGCTCTCCGTAAAGTCAAGAAAATACTCATCCACTGAATACTGTTCAACAAAGGGAGAGTACTCCCTTAAAATATCGCCCATAGCAGTGCTGCACTGCATATAGAGGGAGTAGTTGGGTGAAACGACAAGTAAGTAAGCCCGGGCATTTCAGCCTGGCAGTGTATAAGGTTTCGCCGGAAGCACAGCAAGGAACTTTTTGCAAACACTCGCATAGTACAATTTGGCTTTCCCTTAGTCCATATTGATCTAATGCAGAAAGAACTAGTTCTCTTTATAATCCAATAAATTGAATTTTTTTATATTCGTATCACTAAGCTCTACGACTAATTCAGCATTATATAAACTATCCTTGATCTTTTCCAAAATTTCTGGGGAAGGTGGGGGAACATTAACATTATGTCCTTCCGGGTCAATGGATCCAATTGTATATGTAAGTGTTATTTCTGTCTCATTACCACCACCAATAAATCCATATCCATCTGGTTGCTTAAAAATGTCCTCCGCAAATAGACTTCGGAACTCTTCTTTAGGTTGAATCTTTATTTTGAGATCATTATCAGCTTGGCTAATAGATCTGATAGGCATAGGCATATTCTCGAATTTAAAACGGTAATCGATCTGTGTTTGTATATAGTAAACTGTATCCTTTCCATCATTTACTAAATATCCAGATTCGTGATCATTTTTCACGATATCAGCTTGAACATCTACAAGCTTCAAAGGATGAATGAATCCACTCAAAGAAATATAAAGTAAAGAAGACCCTAATATAAGCAGGACAAAGATTTTGGCTAGGCAATAGTTTTTCTCATCCAATCCCTCCTTCCAAACCATACTAATTTCGCATTAAATATCTTCATCCTTATAATTTGAATAAACGTACTCTAATATATCACCTGGCTGACAGTTAAGAGTCTTGCAAATTGCGTCAAGTGTCGAAAAACGAATTGCTCTTACTTTACCAGTTTTTAAGTTTGAAAGATTTACATTTGAAATACCGATTTTTTCAGCTAATTCATTTAGCTTCATTTTTCTTTCGACTAAAATTCTATCTAATCTTATTATAATGGCCACTCTATAAACACATCCTTACAGAGTTGTGTCATATTCGTTTTGAAGATACACCCCATATTGGAATATTTCTGCTATGACAAAAATAAGCACTCCAACTAATGCTCTTATAAAGTGAATATTTGATAAATCCACAAAGAATATCTTTGTTACAAAAACCGAGCATAAAATATTCGATACTATATCCGATACTAACGAATAGATAATTATTGAATATGCAAGTTTCTTTAAGCTTTTCGCATTGTCCGCAATAAATGGGGTAATATCTCTAGCTGTAGACTTGAGAATATTTACTATTTGTTTAATTCCGTACAAAATTAAGGATAGACCAAAAAGAGATGAAAGCAAGTAGGTTATAATCGCATATTTAGCACTAAACATACTGCTATTCAAAGGCTGTATGATTTTAAAGGGTATAACAGTAAAAAAATCTGAACCATTATCTAGTGTATAATTAATAGACCAATTCAAATTTCCTTTAACAGCATTAAATTTTTCTGGTGAAGCAAAGAAGAATAGAATTGAAGCTACCACTCCAGCAAAAACAATCATTACTCCAAGAAAGAAAATAAATCCAACAATCTTATGAATTATATTTGCTCTTGACTTTATTCTTCTAATATCTTTTTGAATCAATAGTATCCCTCCTCAATTACATTATATGGGGGGATATTCGTTTGTCAATATTTTATTAATGATAAACGTTAATTATATGTTGTAACAGATAATTAAAAAACACTCTCAACTTACTTGAAAGACGAGAGGCCACTTTGTAAACCAAGAAGCATTTTTTGTAACC
>NZ_JAJDOO010000052.1 GCF_020595055.1 Desulfosporosinus shakirovi
GCCGTCAATCTTCCCGTCAAGGAATTCCTTAGTCATGTTCATTAAATAATCAATACCGGAACCGGCACAGAGAAGGATGTGTCTCTCGGCGGTTGCATGTTTTGAAAAGCCCGCACGGCTTGGCAATGTCCATGCTCAGTACATGCTGGGCAAGATCTACCTGGATGCGAACAGCGGTCATGAAAACGCGGAGAAGGCCGTCTTGTGGCTGACGAAAGCCGCGGACAACAGCAGCAGCCTTGCGCGGTATGCCCTGGCCGGAGGAAGCGTGGTGGCACTGGGCGAGGTTTTGTTTATTCTATTGCTCCGCTTGTAAACATGCAAAGTCCTATGTTTGAAAACGCTGTTTCTGATTCGGTTTTCGGGGTTCTCCTGGCTGAAGGACACATTATTTCCTATTTTATTGTTAAAGTATTGATCAGCTTTTGTGCGGCAGCTCCTGATAAAACGGAAGATCCCGCATTGGAAGGATGTTGTGGAGGCTGTTTGGTGCAAAAATCTCTCACTAAATACGAAGAAAGCGATCTTAACTGTAAATATGGATAATGCTCATTATTAATGTTAGTTAGTAAGCCTTTTCTACATCAAGCACTACACTATATTCAAATTTTTCTCCGTTCATGTAAAATCCACTTACCGAAAAATTTAATGACTTATTGATTTGCACCAAATCATTAGCATAGAATAAGTCTTCTGAATTGCTTGAACCCAGATCTGGTGAAATTTTTGTACCTTTTGTAGTACCTTCAATGCTTTCAGAATTACTTAATATGGCAGTTTCAACCCCATCTTTATAATAATAGAATTTGGTAACATAATATTTAACATTTGATGGTTCTTCACCTTTAAAAGTTAAATCTCCGCCAATAAATTTTTCTAAATCCTCAGTTGCAATAATTACGCCATTATTTATCATTACAGCATCGTTCTCACCGCTAAAAGAATAGATTTCGATTTCTTTTTGTTGTTTCGTACATGATGTAGTAAGGCTTAAGGCAATTATAAGCAAAGTAATTGTTAAAAATCTCATTCTCACGGATTTACCTCCTCCGCCTTTCAAATTATATACTCTCTTACTTCTTATTCTCCTACTGTTGTGCATAAGCATCCGCGCGAAGAATGAAAGTTTGCGGAATACTGAATAGGTTAAATCCATAGTCGCATTTTAGAACTTAATCGAACTGCGCATGACACCCGTAAAATGTTAAAGTAGACTATAATTATCTTACGGAGCTGGTTGAACAATTTTTACTGCAAGAATACGACAACCTACAACTTAGCTCGTATGAACCTGATGATGCATGGCGTTTCATTTAACAACATTCTTGTTCAGTGGTGCGGCAGAAGGTGCGATTCGTCAAACCATCATTGAGAAAAACTACCTTGATACAGTGATAGGGTTACCTGCCAACTTGTTTTATGGTGTATCCATCCCAACGACGATTTTAGTATTCAAGAAAAACCGTAAAACAAAAGACATATACAAGCATCAATGACCGATAATGCCAACCTGTTGCCCTTTGTTTTCGGTATAGTCTTCCTATGGATTTGCTTGTTTCATTATCTCCCTTGTAAGATTGCCATAATTGTAATGGATCAAAGATGATGCCCAAGCATTTTGATGAGCGTTAAAATAATTTCTATTGAGACTTGAGTGTTAATATCGTTTCAGCGACTTCCTGGCCGTTCACTAGAAGTACAATCCGATGATTACCCGGATAATGACGACGAGTGGTCATTTCTGAAAAGCTGTGCTTACGTGTCCCAATAAGGTGTACACCACCTGCCACCGTTTTATCGGAGAGCAAAAAGGATTTGCGGGATGTCTTCCCATTTGCCTTTACGAAGTTAATCCCGTATTCGATCCGAACATGCACCGGTTCATCTCCTCGTATGTCAAGGCTGTATTGAATTTCACAACTGTCACCAATTATTAAGGTAGAGGGTTGTACAGACAGTGAAGCGAAGGTTGTAAGCGGAGTCCGATCTTCAGAAGTTGCATAACCAAACAATTCCATCGCTTCGGGATTAGATTTTCGGATCAGGGTACGGCAGCCGTGCCGTATAATCCAGTCTGTATCGGGATTTACGCCTATCCAGCGGTGCGCGGTTTCAAGCACAAGGGCAGAATTGTCCTTTGCGATATCGTTGAGGTTATTGGCGACACTTTTACGTACATAAAGTGAGGGGTCAGCTTTGAGCAGCTCCAGGATGGATAATACCGGAGCAGGATTTTCCTTAAATATCGGCAGCCCTTCTCCCCAGGGAAGGCGCGGTCGGCAGCCTTCGCTGGATAATCTGCGTACATGTTCGTTGGAATGTTCTGCCCAGGCAGTCATCCGCCGCATGACCCGTTCCGGATCAGAGAGGATAAATGTCCGTATTGCAAATTCGGAAGATGATTTCTGCGTAAAGATTTCAAGTGCATTCATGGAAAGCTCCCAGTGCTTTTCGGCCCTACCATATACCGCCACGAAATCGGGAAAGAAAAGATAAGGGAAACCTACGCAAGAGTCGGCAATCGCATACAGGATGTCTAGCGCGCTTTCATAGTTGCTTGGCAGAAAGATTCCGAGATTTTCTGAAATTCTCCGTGTCCGAGCTTTAAGCGGAAGTGCATCCCAGGTTTCATCCATCACTGCCGCGATAAAAGCTGTTGTATCAAAAGCTTTGTAAGCGGATCGAACTATCCTGCTAAAGTTTAATAAAAAGTCCTTGCTATAAATGTTCTTTAATAATTCCGCCATTTACTGCCTCCTTTCTATGTCATTAGTTTTCTCATAGGGCTCAGACCATATTTAATATTAACAAATATAACATGACAATAGTACGGCAGGTTATACTATTTATTAAACAATCTATAGTTGGTATGTGAGTAACTTGACATACTGGTGTCACATTTAAAATGATATAATGTACTTGAATTGAGGTGATTCAATGCAGATCAGCAGACTTTTCGGCATTGTTTATTACTTACTTGAGAAAAAAGAAACTACGGGGAAAGAACTTGCCGACCGTTTTGAAGTATCGGTCAGAACAATATATCGCGATATTGAGACATTATGCAGAGCTGGCATACCTATCTATACGATTCAGGGCAAAGGCGGCGGAATCGTCATTCTTGACAAATTTATACTAAATAAGTCGTTACTTTCTGAAAAAGAGCAGGATGAAATACTGCTCGCCTTGCAGAATCTATCAGCAGCGCGGTATCCGGATGTTGAGACTATTCTTTCACGATTAAGCAGCCTTTTCAAGAAGAGTGATGTTAATTGGATTGAATTGGACTTCTCCCCCTGGGGAAGTGATGAAAGAAACAAAGAAAGTTTTAATGCACTGAAAATGGCAATTATAAGCAAAAATATTAGTATATTCGAATATTTTGATACCTCAGGTGTGAAAAGTGTGCGTAGGGTTGGGCCGATTAAGTTGATTTTTAAGGATAAGGCATGGTATTTGAAAGCGTATTGTTATGATAAAAGAACATACAGAACTTTCAAAATTTCCCGTATGGCTAATATCGAAATCACTGAAGATGTTTTCGAGCAAGGGACACTAGTGGAATCTGCGGCTGAGGCCACAGATAATCAATTTCAGAAATTTATTGATATTCGGTTGAAAATCTCTTCGGCGGGAGCGTATAGAATATACGATGACTTTAATGAAAAAGAAATAACAAAACATGAAGATGGATCTTTTACAGTTATCGCATCCATGCCCGAAGGAGATTGGCTTTCAAATTACTTTCTCTCTTATGGCCCGATTATCGAAGAGATAGAGCCTCAAAGTCTACGGGATGCTGTTATGATCAAGATAGAGGTAATGATGGGGAATTTGAATCGAAAGGTTGACACTGACAAGTAAAAGAAGGTGATATGATGGAAAAAATTAGACTACATGCCGACTTGAATTCATTTTATGCAAGTGTGGAGTGTTTATTGAATCCTGAGCTTAAATCAGTGCCAATGCTGTTATGGCAGTCATGAAGAAAACCGGCATGGCATCATATTGGCCAAAAATGAACTCGCCAAAAAATATGGTATAAAAACTGCCGAACTTATCTGGCAGGCAAAAATAAAATGCCCCGAACTGTTAACAGTGTTGCCCCACCATAATTTGTATAGGGAATATTCCGGAATAGTGAAGGGGATTTATGCGCGTTATACCAGTCAAGTGGAGAGTTTTGGCTTAGACGAATTCTGGATGGATATGACCAGTTCATCACAAGATTTTTTGTTTTTGATGAATGCGATAAAATTGTCAAATTCCAAACTTACTAGTATCATAATAATGAAAGAAGTGACATTCAGGCCTAAACGGGCTGTGATTTTCAGAAACAGACAAACAGAAGGATTTGAAATAGATTATGGGGAAATTAGTCATTGGAATATTAGCACATGTGGATGCGGGCAAGACGACATTATCTGAGAGTCTGCTTTATCTGAGCGGAAAAATCGGCAGATTGGGTAGAGTGGACAATAAGGATGCTTATCTAGATACCTATGAGCTAGAAAGAGCAAGAGGAATCACTATTTTCTCCAAGCAGGCTATGTTTGAAATAGGTGAGACTCAGATTACCCTACTGGATACCCCGGGACACGTAGATTTCTCGGCTGAAATGGAAAGAACACTTCAGGTGCTGGATTATGCTATTTTAGTGATAAGCGGCGCGGACGGGGTGCAGGGGCATAGCAAAACATTATGGCAGCTCCTTCACACGTATCGGATACCGGTTTTTTTATTCGTCAATAAGATGGACCAGAAGGGGACGGATAAGGAAAGATTAATGAAAGAATTGAAAAAGCAGCTGGATGATGGGTGTATTGAGTTTGGTAAAGTTCAGACGGAGGATTTCTACGACCAACTGGCCATGTGTGAAGAAATAATGATGGAAACCTTTCTGGCAACAGGAGATATTGAAACTTCCCAGATTAAAAGAGCTGTCACGGAGCGAAAAGTTTTCCCGTGCTTTTTTGGTTCCGCTTTAAAATTAGAGGGCGTTGAGCAATTTATGCAGGGCATTGTGAAGTATGCCATGCCCCCTTCTTATCCCGATGAATTCGGGGCTAAAATATTCAAAGTAGCAAGAGACGAGCAGGGGACCCGCCTCACGTATATGAAGCTTACAGGCGGAAGACTCAAGGTGAAAGATGTCTTAACGAATAGTATCTGGAGAGAGAAAGTTAATCAAATTCGTATCTATTCAGGACAGAAATTCGAAGCAGTGAATGAGATAGAGGCAGGTTCTGTATGCTCAGTAACAGGACTCAGCCAAGCCAAGCCCGGAGAAGGCTTAGGGATAGAGGAAGCTTCAGAGACTCCAGTATTGGAACCCGTGTTGTCCTATCAGATTATTCTGCCGCAAGGGTGTGACCCAAGAGTGATGCTTCCTAAGCTGCGTCAGATTGAAGAGGAAGAGCCGGAACTTCATATTGTCTGGGATGAACAGCTGCAGGAAATACAGGCGCAGATTATGGGAGAGGTACAGATTGAAATTCTGCAGAGCCTTATCCAAACCCGTTTTGATGTGAGTGTGGCCTTCGATGAAGGAAGGATTGTCTATAAGGAGACGATTGCTAATGTAGTAGAAGGGGTAGGGCACTTTGAACCATTGCGGCATTATGCGGAGGTCCACCTGATACTCACGCAGGATGAGCCGGGAAGCGGTTTGCAGTTTGGGACGGAATGCAGTGAAGATAGCTTAAGTAAAAGCTGGCAAAGACTTATTTTATCCCATCTGGAAGAAAAGGCCCATAAAGGAGTTCTAACTGGGTCAGCGATTACAGATATGAAAATCACTTTAGTCTCAGGTCGAGCGCACAATAAGCATACCGATGGTGGTGACTTCAGAGAAGCTACCTACCGTGCAGTTCGTCAGGGTTTAAAGGAGGCTAAGTCCATATTGCTGGAGCCTTATTGTTCATTTCAGCTGGAACTGCCTGGGAAAATGGTGGGAAGGGCTATGACTGACATTGAGAAAATGCATGGTTCATGCGAAATATCACAAACAAACGGCGAGATGGCGGTTCTTATGGGGAGCGCCCCTGTTGTCACCATGAGAAATTATCAAAAAGAGGTAGTCACCTATACCAAAGGACTTGGCAGGCTATTTAGTAGCCTGAAAGGGTACGAACCATGCCATAATGCCGAAGAGGTCATAGAAAGTATCGGATATGATTCGGAAAGAGACTTAGGAAATCCGACAGGTTCCGTGTTTTGTGCCCAGGGTGCAGGATTTTTGGTGAATTGGGATGCAGTAAAGGACTACATGCATGTTGATAGCTATCTTCAGAATAAAGATGATTCGTCGAAAGAAACAGCCCCAAATCGGTCCCCATACACAGAAGAGCGGTGGATAAGTTCAGACGAGATTGACCAAATTATCAATAACACCTCCTATGCGAACCAAGGGAAGAAATCTGTCTGGAAAAGACGCAAAACAGCCCGCGAAAGCTATTATGAACCGATTACCTATGTCAGTAGAGAGAAGGAAAGCAAAGAGGAGTATCTCCTTGTAGACGGTTATAATATTATTCACGCATGGCCTGAACTGAGAGAGCTTGCAGACGACAATATGGATGGTGCCAGAATGAAATTGCTTGATATTTTAAGCAATTTTCAGGGGATTCGAAAATGCCGGATTATCGTTGTGTTTGATGCTTACCGTGTTCAGGGGCATTTTGAGGAAGTAATCGACTATCATAATATCCATATGGTATATACCAAGGAGGCCCAAACGGCGGACCAGTATATTGAAAGATTTGCCCATGACAATCAGCAACAATATAATATTACAGTTGCAACCTCAGATGGTTTACAGCAGATCATTATCAGGGGGGCAGGATGTGCCTTATTATCTGCCAGAGAACTAAAAGTTGAGATAGACGGGGCTAATGATAGACTAAAACAGGAATATCAGGAAGTAAAAGGAATGGTTCGTAATTACCTGGTAGATGCATTGTCTCCAGCCGCGAAACAGCATATGAAAGAAATAGTTAACAAGGAAAATGATCAGAAAAGTTAATCCTGGAATTCACAGAGAGAGATTAAGACTTACGGCAGATTGAGGAGGAAATACATGTTTCAGTCACGTCAGCGTATTATAGTCTACGTCTTAGGTATTATTATCATGACATTTGGGATAGCATTAACAATTCGTTCGTTAATGGGAACCTCCCCATTTGACGCACTCCTTGTAGGATTATTTCAGACGTTTGGATTAACGATTGGAAGTTGGGAAATTGTTGTAGGTCTTGCTCTGGTATTATTTAATGCAGCTGCTCAGCGCCGAAAGCCTGAATATTTCGCCTTACTTACCTCTTTGATTACTGGTATGGGAATAGATCTTTGGCTTTTTGTATTGGGCGATTTAATTAGTCCCATAACACTGTTCGGACAATCTGCTTGTTTAATACTGGGGGTAGGGTTTGTGGGTTTAGGAGTTGCAGTTAATTTACAGGCTAACTTTGCACCAAATCCCATGGACCGGGCAATGCTAGTCATAAATGAATTAACGGGTCTTAATGTCGCAATTTCACGGGCCCTAGTAAGCCTTGTCCTTGTAATACTAGCTTTCATATTTAGCGGCCCTATCGGTATCGGCACATTATTTTCTGCCCTTATCACCGGAGTGTTTATTAAATTCTTTATGCACTACACAGCACGTTTAAACAAGGATATGAACACCATCTTAAGAGCATAACTCCCTAAAAAAACACCCTCGGTGCTTGAAGCCTGACATTAACTTATCCTAAGGTTTAGCGACAACTAGCTTGCATATATGGAGTACGACCTAACAAAGACCGATTCAAATGATGATCGGTCTTTGTTGCTCCAAGGTCCAAGTACCCAGTACCGCCATTCATCGTCCAGCTAAGTAGATTTCCTCTTGGCATATTAAACTTGGAGGAAAAACAAAAAGAGGGATCACATATAGAGCTTCTTTAATGAATGCCTATAATGTAAGTAAGATAAAGGTATCTAAAGAGGAGTTCAGCATGAAAGAAAATAGTTTTATCCAAAAAGTTATAGATAGTTACTTTGAAGAGTAAACGATTGAACTCGAAGTATTAAAGAAGATGCTGAAAAGTTATGCCAGTGGAAGGCTATGTAGATTCCGAAGTGTTCGAAGAGGATGGAGTCATGACCTTCGTTTTTAAGGATTACTACAATGAATATAAGGTGGTCGAAATTCATGAAGGAAAGTGATGAGGATATGGCTGATATTTGCTACGGCTCAGTGGATCAATAAATTAAACATATGCTCGATAATTGAACTTTGTATCAATTTAGAGTATAGGAAGTGGTGATTTACAGGCACCGCTTCCTTTTATGCTTATTAATAAGGGTATTTACTAAAAAAACTTTAATCATAAGAAAGAAGTCCAAGATAGACTGAATATTAAGGCTTACATGTTAACATGTAAGCCGTTGTTTAAAAGGCCCTTTGAGCATCATTTTAAATTACAAGTTGAAAAATAGTTGAAAGTTTCTAAATGTTTTATTTATAGACAAAAGACTTTTTTTATGTACTTTAACGTGACAGATGGTATTCAGATATTAAAATAGAAGAGATGAGTTTACTCAATAAGCATTTTGTAAGAAAGGAGCTCCATCTTTTTTCAAAGATTGTATCAATAAGAAAAAATTATTTCCCTAGTCAGAGATTAGTTTTAACAATCATTCGTTGTTTTTTTGTTCAACTCATGGGGTATATAAGTGTAAAAGTTCACAAAAACAAGTGAATATTTTCACCTGTTAGACAATTCTAAAAATATTCAAGTAAAGTTTGCAAAGAGAGTTCAATAAAAAAGGTGGTAAAACACATGGCAAGCAAAGTAGGAAAAGTAATAAGTTTGTCCAGACGTTCTTTCCTTAAGTTTGTTGGAGGAGCAAGTTTAGTCGGTGTTACGCTAAACTTGAGTGGCTGTGGCGAACCGATTACACCCGATAAAGCAATTGGTGGAAACGGCTGGATGCCAACCCAATACAACGCACCAGGTAACTGGCCCACTAGCGTTCGCGGTCGCGTTCCAATTGATCCAGAGAACCCGGCTATTGTCAGAGATGACCAAAAGTGTATTCTTTGTGGCCAATGTATTGAAGTATGTGAGAAAATTCAATCGGTTTTTGGAAATTATGAACTACCGATTAAAAAGGAATTCGTTTGTGTAAATTGTGGACAATGTATTCAATGGTGCCCATCCGGAGCAATTTCAGAACGGGATGATGTTAATAAAGTATTCAAAGCTCTCGCAGATCCAAACGTCACAGTTGTAGTGCAGACTGCGCCGGCAACTCGTATTGGTCTGGGCGAAGAATTTGGTATGCCTGTAGGAACTAATGTTCAGGGCAAACAAGTTGCCGCCTTGAGAAAATTAGGGTTTGACGTAGTTTTTGATACTAACTTCACAGCTGACCTGACCATTATGGAAGAAGGCACAGAGCTTGTTAAACGTGTCACTGGCGAATTGCATCACCCTATTCCGCAGATGACATCATGCTGCCCGGGCTGGGTTAAGTTTGTGGAATATTTCTATCCTGAGCTTATTCCTAATTTATCATCAGCGAAGTCTCCTCAGCAGATGGAAGGGGCTTTAATTAAAACCTATTTCGCAGAAAAGAAAGAGGTAGATCCCAAAAAGATCTTCTCAGTTTCCATCATGCCTTGTACAGCAAAGAAATTTGAATGTCAACGCCCGGAAATGAATTCAGCCAGTAAAGAGTTAAATGACAGTAATGTTTCCCCTGATGTAGATGTAGTTCTCACAACAAGGGAACTTGCCAGAATGATCAAGCGAACGGGTATCGATTTCTCTTCTCTTCCGGAAGAGGAGTATGATAAGTTGATGGGTACCGGAACAGGTGCAGGAGTAATTTTCGGCACGACCGGTGGCGTTATGGAAGCTGCAGTACGTTCTGCCTATTATCTGATAACCGGACAACAGCCACCCGTGGCGCTTTGGAATTTAACCCCGGTAAGAGGAATGCAGGGTGTTAAAGAAGCAGCAGTTAATATTCCAGGTGTGGGAGATATAAAAGTTGCTGTAATTTCCGGTCTGGCTAATGCCAGAAAGGTAATGGATCAGATGAAAGCAGGTAATGCTCCTTGGGCTTTCATGGAAATAATGGCTTGTCCCGGAGGCTGTGAATATGGCGGCGGACAACCCCGTGCTTCATCACCTCCTTCAGATGAAGATCGCAATAGACGTGCTGCATCATTATACAATATTGATGCCAAGGCAAAACTGCGCAATAGTCACGATAATCCCGAAATCAAACAAATCTATGCCGATTTCTTAACTGCTCCGATGAGCGAAAAAGCAGAAGAACTTCTGCATACACATTATGTTTCCAGAGCTGATGATTTTATTCCTAAAAAGTCCGAAGAAAACAAATTATATTAAGTTTAGGAGGTGGAAAAAATGGCAAAGGGAGTACTCGTAGATATACCGAAATGTATAGGCTGTGAAAGCTGTTCGGTCGCCTGTAAATTGTGGAATGAGCTTGAATGGGATGAGCAGGAGAAGAACAAGACTGCTATCGACAGAGCAAAGGAACCAAACAATGGCTTATGGCCTGAAGAATGGACATCAATAAATCGTTATGACCCGGAAAAGGACGGCGAATCTGTCGCACGATATGTCAAAGCCCAATGTATGCACTGTGAAGATCCTGCCTGTGTATCATCATGTTTCTCCAAGGCATTCCAGAAGCTTCCCGAAGGACCGGTTATCTATGATCAGAGTCTGTGTGTAGGTTGCCGCTACTGCATGATGGCATGTCCATTTGACGTACTGAGATACGAATGGAAGAAAGCTATTCCTGGAGTAAGGAAATGCCAGATGTGCGCCACAAGAGTTGCTAATAACCAGGAAACTGCATGTACATCAGTGTGCCCGACAGGAGCAATTATCTTTGGGGACAGAGACCAATTGCTGGCCGAAGCAAAAAAGAGAATCAAAGAAAACGGTTATGTAGATAGAGTATTTGGAGAGAAAGAAGCAGGAGGAACTTCCTGGCTATATATCTCGGATACGCCATTTGAGCAGATGAGATTCAGAACGGATGTAACAACCAAGCCGTTGCCTTCTTATACAGAAGGATATATGAAAGCTACACCATTTGTGGGAGTCGGCTGGGCGGCAATATTAGCCGGATTATATGTATTTAACAATAAAGGCAAGGAACCTCTAGATTAATACAGCAAAAAAAGAATGGAGGGAAATGTATGGAACTCGTCACTACCGTCGTAAGTCGAGCAGGCGCTAAAATGTCCAGCGTGAGATGGAAGTTTAGAATGACCCCCATGAGATGGGTTTTTACGGGCATAGCGTCTGCAGCTATAGCAGTAATTCTGGTGCGTTTTGTCTTAGGCCTGGGTGCGACAACCAACCTAAACGACCAGTGGCCATGGGGACTCTGGATTTCATTTGACGTATTGTTGGGGGTAGCCCTGGCAGGAGGCGGATATGGAACAGCCCTTATAGTATACGTACTTCGCCGTGATAAGTTTTATCCCATCGCAAGAAGTGCAATGTTGACATCATTATTAGGTTATATTGTTGTTGTACTCGGTTTATTGATTGAAGTAGGACAATGGTTCAACTTCTGGAGACCTTATGTATCATGGGGACATGCCAGTGTATTGTTTGAAGTTTTTTGGTGTATTTCCTGTTATACAGTGATTCAGATCTTGGAATTCTGCGAAGTAGGAACCGAGAAAGTATTTAAAGGGGCCCACAAATACCTGAAGAAAGCAATGCCTGTAATGCTGATAATCGGTATTACTCTGCCAACCTTGCACCAATCATCACTGGGCCAACTGTTTTATCTAATGGTAGGTAAAGTGAACCCACTTTGGTGGACAGCATTTCTGCCGGTGTTCTTCCTGTTATCCTCATTCTTCGTCGGGGCAGGTATGATTGTTATCGAAAGCACTCTAGCCGGGAAGGCACTCAATCATAAAGTAGAAATTCCTGTTTTAAGAGGGTTGGTCAAAATATCTGCCGGAGCCATGATCTTGTATCTGATGTTAAAGATCACGGATATGGTGGTAAGAGGGACCTTTGCCAATGCTTTTGCCTTTGATTTGCCCAGTATCATGTTCCTGAGCGAACTGACTTTTGGGGTAATAATCCCCATAATTATAGCATTCAGTTCCTTGTCCAGCACTCGTAAAGGCCTGATCTGGTTTGGAATACTTACCGTCAGCGGAGTTATTATGAATAGGTTTGATGTACTGTTCACAGGAATGGGAAAATATCTAAACCAATACGGCGGATCTTATGTCCCTGCCGTGTCAGAGTTTATTGTTAGCTTAGGACTAGTGTCAATAGCTTGTTTAGCATACCTATTCTTAGCCGAAAACTTCAATATCTTGGGCAATCATGGGTCAGAACATGCCGATGATATAGAGATTAAAGATGGCAAATACGCTTCCACTGCGAAATAAGCAATTAGCTTAAGTTATCCACTTAATCCCTCTGATTAATTTCAGAGGGATTAAGTGGATATATGAAAATTAATTACTAGCCCAAATTGATACGATATACTAGATAGAATGTTTACTAAACGTACCAGGTTAGATAAGCTTCTGCTTGAGAGAACCCTTGAAAGAGTCAACTCAACTTATGCCAGGTCAAAATAAATGTCTGTGCTATAGTTTTAGTTATAGATAAAATTGAATAACCGATCAGAAGAGGTGTCTCTAATGATATATAATTGTCAGATTGTATATAATCAAAATAATTGTCTCAATGCAAAAAAGGCCTCTGATAATCTTTGCCGGTTATGTATCGACTCCTGTCCCCATCAAGCCATTTCCTTATATCGTGAACTTGATGCTAAGCGCTGCACAGAGTGCGGGATTTGCACCGCGGTGTGTCCCAGCGATGGATTTGTGTATCGCGACACGAATGCGCTCTATGAGTATCTCAAAAATTCAGAGAAGATTGTTTTAAACTGCCCACAATCAATTCCGGCAGGTCATGAAATCCCTTGTCTGGGAATCTTTGACCGAGATTTATGGGTGACCCTAATGTTATATGCCAGGGAGAAGGAATTAACTATATTCACCGGAGTGTGTGCAGATTGTCCGGATAAAAAAGCATGCGGAATAAGTGTGCAGATTTTTATAGAATTACACAACGCATGGGAAGATCATCCGCCCGTATTGATAAAGGTTGCAGCTGACGATGGAGACGGTGAATCAACGGTGTCTGTTCAAGCCCAGAACGAGAATAGGGGCTGGCGGGACATCGGACGTGAGAAATTTGAAAAAATCCGAGGGGGGAATACTTCCCTTGAGCCATATCTTATTCCAAAGACTCGGCAGTTCTTAGAGGAAACCTGGAAATCCTTGAAATCCGAAATTGAGGTACTCCCTATACCCGCATTAAAGGTGACTGAACGATGTACAAATTGTGGTGAATGTCCAGAGATTTGCCCCCAGGGAGCTTTAACAAAAACGGACACCAAGGAACAGCTGACCTTGATTTATGAATCACTGAAATGCGTCCACTGTCAAAGATGTGCCAGTATATGCCGTTCAAAAGCTATAAGTATGGAAGTTAAATCCTTATCCTATCGTTTGCTAACTGGCAAAGTTCTTTTGTATCAAGGAAAGCGACGGTTTTGCGCTTCATGTAACAAGCAAGTGTTTGACGACTTAGAGCCACCCTTGTGTATGGCTTGTGCAACGAGTAATCCGTATTGAAGGTTTATGTTTACACAACATTCAAGAAGCCAGGTGTAGAAAATCGACAGTTATCGAATTGTGGTAAAAAATGTATAGGGGCTAAACGATGGATATTAAAAAAACGGCAAAGATATTTAAGGCCCTTTTTAATTCCAATAGGTTAGAATTGTATTTGAAAATTGCCGAGGCTCATGAAACCGGTTTTGAAACGGGAGGAGAATGTTGTGTCGCGGATATTATTGGTTGTTTGAATATTAGTGCTCCGACAATATCACATCATATAAAAGAGTTGGCTAATGCAGATTTGATTACCACTGAAAAAAGGGGAAAGTTTTTAATCTGTAGAATAAATGAAGAAATGGTAGCTGAAGTAGGCAAGATATTAGTCCTAAATCGTCTGGATAAGAATCCGATCCATTTAGCATAGTTATAATTTGTCATTCCATGTTATTGGTGTTTTTTCCTAAAACGATTCGACAGATAAAGAAGTATAGATTAAAATGAGTTCGGAAGTAAATTCAGGAGGAATACATGGCCTGGAGCAAAATGAAGCAAATTCTGGAGAGCTTTCTTTGTCCTGCATTATATGGAAGGGTCGAATACTGTGCAACCAGCTATCGTTATTTACCTGATAAAGCTGGCTTTTGTTATATTACGGTAAATAAAAAGAATGTCTTCAATATGAGTGATGTCACTACATTGATCAGATGGTATCAAACGGAGCAGGAAATAAAGAATGAGCCGAATCTTATAATTCCAATCGACAAGGAAGAAATTGAAGCAGTCAGAAAGGATACCAACGGGACAGTCCCTGAGGATCGCCTAGTTGTAATTGCGAGAAAACGAAAAATATCGGAATATGCGAAGACGATATTGTCAGCGCAGTCGGCATTATGTAAATCAAATTTTTATGTTTTAGCAAATAAGTTTTTAGCTGCTTCTATAGAAGAAAGTATAGAAAGCGATGATATATTATTGAATATATTGGCTTTGGTGGATAGAAGGGTCGGGAAAAAGCGACTTTTAAGTATGACTGAGAATATGAAGTTGAAGCATCCGATTGTACAGTATTTTTATGAGCTGCGGCTTAGTACGCTGTGATATTAGGATTACATGCAAGGAGGTAAAACCTTGGAAAATTTACGCGCCCCCGAACTTTTTATTGATAAGGATGGACTATGGTACGCCGATGGTGTACTCATGATCAATAAAGAAATTATTAAGTTATTTGCTGCCAATCTGAAAAAAGATAGTCATGATAAATATCATATAGATTGGCAGAATCAATTGTACCCTGTGAGGGTGGAGGATGCTCCTTTTTTCGTTCAATCAGTAACTAAGCTGATTGATCAGCTTACGATACTGCTTAAAGATGGTCGAAAATTCCCCCTGCCTCCTGGTAATATTGTCATGAAAAACAATATCCCCTACATCTCTCTGTTCTGGCAGCGTGATACGAAATTGTCTCGTCCTTCCTATTCTGAGTTGTGTAAAAACCTGATCGAGCGGGATGGTCATTATTTTATCAAACACGGCGATAATGAATGGCTCGTTGAAGATGTATAATCTTATCGGGCATAGTCGCAACCTCTTACTTGGAGGATTTTGTATTTGTAACTCTATCGGACCAAGCGGTTGCCGCTAGGTCCTTATTTTTTGGACCAATTATTTTCGAAATTACAATACCTTAATCGAACATTTAAAGTTGAACTGCGATATTTAATTCTGGAGAAATACCGAAAGGTGGAGAAAGGAACTTTAACTTTATTTATCTGTTTATGAAAACCATGATACTTCGGTTATATTATGGATAAAAAATGGAAAGGATTTGATTGATTAAACATGGTCCCACATGCGGTGCTGCATGTTACGGCACAGCCCGGACCAACGGAGGTGTAAAAAAATATGTCAACGGCTTGTGCTCTTGCTATTGCTATTCAGGCTGGAGTTCCGATCTTAACCTGGGGCCCCCCAGGTGTAGGAAAAACTGCAACTATTACGATGCTTGCGGATGTACTGGCACTCCCGCTCGAAGTTGTTTTGGCATCCATTCGAGAACCTTCGGATTTTTCCGGTCTTCCGGTAATTAGGGAGGAAGGTGTCAGCATGGTACCTCCCGCCTGGGCTCATCGCTTGGCACAGGCCGGAAAAGGTCTGCTTTTTCTTGATGAAATTTCCACAGCTCCGCCTGCGGTTCAATCTGCCTTATTAAGAGTTGTTTTGGAAAGGGTAGTAGGGGATTTAGCTTTACCGGCCAAGGTATCTGTTGTTGCATCGGCAAACCCCCCGGAACAGGCCGTTGGTGGATGGGATCTTTCCGCTCCTTTAGCGAACAGATTCTGCCACCTTTTTTGGTCCATGGACACTCAGGGCTGGATAGACGGTATGATTAGGGGATGGTCTATCTCTGACTTGCCGCATCTTGCGACCTCATGGGAGACTTCTATATCGAAAAAAGAGGTGCTTGTAGCCTCCTTTATCCGGTATAGGCCAAATTTATTGCTACAGGTACCAAAAGATGAAAGTCAAGCCGGAAAAGCCTGGCCTTCTCCTAGATCTTGGTCTACGACAGCCAGATTATTAGCGGCTGCGGAAACGGTGCGGGCAGAAGAGGACGTTATTGCTTCTCTCATAGCCGGATGTGTTGGCGAAGGAGCCTGTTTGGAATTTTTAGCCTGGCGCAGAGATTTAGATCTGCCGGATCCGGAAGAAGTATTGGCCAATCCGACCGACCTTCGGCTTCCGGATCGCGGAGACCAGGCCTTTGCAATACTAACGGCTGTTATCTCTGCCGCTGTTGGCAGGCTAACAGAAGAACGCTGGTTTGCTGCCTGGTGCGTACTTGCCTTGGCATCGAAACACGGAATGAAAGATATCGCAGCGGTTGCCGCCAAAAAATTAGCCGCAGCTAGGAAACCGGAATTTCCTATACCCCTGAAAGAATTACAGGAATTTGCGCCGTTACTGCAAAAAGGGGGATTAATGTGAATCCTCCTTATGAGTATCGCAATATTCCGTGGAAGGAAGATGCTTTCGAGCAATCCGGCCGGGTTTTAGTGAGCATGGAAGGGCTACGGGAATCCAGACTGGACGTGTTTAATTATGAAGGTTCAAATCTATCGGCTTACCATATTTATACCGTTCTAAAAGTGGCAATGACTGAGTACTGGGTCGAAAGAATGGAAAAGTTGCATCAAAACCGGAAAAACAATTGGAAGGCGGAATTGCTAGTGAGCCCTGAAGGGAAGAAAGAATACCGTCTTTATACAACTGGACAGAATGATCCTGTCTGTTCGTCGGTAATCACCATTTCTAACAACCAAATCCACAACTTTTCCATTCTGTTGGAAGATGCGGCCCCTCTCTTAAAGAAAATCTTTGAAGATTATCCTCCGGTCTTTCTGCCACGCTATAGAAATTACCGGCAAAATTCATGTTTTCCAACTCTTTATTATTTAGATGCTTATGCTATGAAATTTTCAAAGCTTCCGGAGCCAATAAAAGAGCAGAGAGAGCGAACTCAAAAAATTATGGTCGATAAGGATATTTTTTTATTCGGAACCTTTCAAGCGGGTGAAACGTCTGGAATCTTCGAAACAATTGAAGCGTTAAAATGTTTGGAGGTGTTACAGGCGTGACTCTCCCCGTAGAGTTGCAAGCAGCCCGCATCCGCCTGGCGAAAGAACGTCCCTATTTGGCTTCCGCTGCCTGGGCCCTCCAACCGGTTCCAAGGCCCGGCTTAGGAACAATGGCAGTCGATATGTATTGGAGACTTTACTACGATCCTGCGGTATTATCCCGGTGGTCAGTGGAAGTTACGGAAGGCGCTTTATACCATGAAATTTGTCATCTTCTCCGCAATCACTCTGAAAGGATGAGGAGCTTTAATCCGCACTTAAGCAACATTGCTGCAGACGCGGAAATTAATGACGACCTTATCCGTGAAGGGGTTAAATTTCCGAACCAACCGATAACTCCCGAATTCATCGGACAACCGAAAGACCTCCTGGCAGAGGAATATTATGCGTCCTTGGAGAAGCAGGAATGGCCGCCTTCTGTCAGTGGCCGGAACTTTTCAAAGGCTAAAGAGGAAGAGTGCGGCGGCTCCGATTTGGCGGAACCGCCTAGGCCCGGTTCTGGTCGGTGCGGCTCTTGTGCAACCGGTCAAATGGCGCCTTGGGAGGATAGACCGCCTATCAAAGGCTCCTCATCCGGCCTCAGTCGAACAGAAGGAGAGTTAATGCGCAGGGATGTTGCCAAGCAAATCAGAGAACATGTCAGAGGTCAAGGCTGTGTACCTGGTCATTGGGCCCGATGGGCAGAAGAAAAACTTCATCCAAAAGTAGACTGGCGAAAACAACTTGCTGCTGCTGTCCGATTTGCGACAGCGGATACGATGGGAGCAACTGATTATTCCTACTGTCGTCCCTCGCGTCGCCAGGGGCAGGTTGGAAATGGAGGTGTGATTTTTCCCTCCGTGTGCTGTCCCGTCCCTTCAGTGGCCGTTGTAGCGGACACCAGTGGAAGTATATCTGATAAAATGCTCGCCCAAACCTTAGCTGAAATATCTGGTATCTTCAAGTCCTTGGGACAAAAGGAAGGGATCCACGTTTTGGCTGTGGATCAAACTGTTGAGTTTTGCCGTCGGGTGTTTCGACCAGATCAGATCCAACTCGCGGGAGGCGGCGGAACAGACATGAGGATTGGCTTGGAAACTGCTTCAAGATTAACGCCTTTTCCTCAATTGGGAATCGTTATTACCGACGGACATACATCATGGCCCGATCGTCCACCACGAGGGATGAAAGTTATTGCGGTTTTGTTCGGGGACGTAACGGCCCCAGTATGGGCTAAGGTAATCCGAATTAGTGAATAGTGCCTTATTGTTCTACTGAAGGTTACGGCTGGAGCTTGAACTACATTATACATTTGACCAAGAGTGTGCATCGCGGTTTGGCATGATGTGATGACATTTTAAATGCATTTTCTAAAAAGGATCGCTGACCAAGCATATTCTCGCCCAGCTCTTTTTAAAGTCAACATATAAGCTGTCCCTATTTCTCTATCATTTAGTGAATCTACCTTAGTTCTTGGAGTAACGGGCTGACCCTGTGTTTGTACTTGAATATAATTAGGTAATGTGATATTTAATGGGGACTTGTAAAGTCGATGTCGCACCATACGGTCTGCTTAAATATTCTACCTTAATGTTAATTCGTTTACAGCTTGAGCTTCTTGGGCTGATAGTTGCATTATATTACCACAGGACTTTTTTCAATAACACAAGTAATTATTTCAATAATTTTTAGGGTATTATTCGTATATCATACTATTTAAGTTAAATACTGAGATTGTAACTATAGACTTGTTGTTTTAATAGCTTATCGTTGCTCGGTAGGGTAACTCTAACAGCGAATATCAGAAAAACTAATAATAATGAGTTGGGTGGGGATAATTATAAGAATACACTTAAGTATCCAATACAAAAACAAATAAAGAGGGTGGCAAAGAACATGGAAAGTCGTGAGCAATGGGGAACGAGGGCTGGTTTTATTTTAGCAGCCGTAGGTTCGGCTGTTGGACTGGGAAACATTTGGCGTTTTCCGTATGTGGCATATGATAATGGCGGAGGCGCATTTTTTATTCCGTATTTGTTTGCACTTTTAACTGCTGGCATTCCACTTCTTATTATGGAATTTACAATGGGTCATAAATATCGTGGTTCTGCACCCTTATCTTATGCCCGCATGAATAAGAAAACAGAGTGGATTGGTTGGTGGCAAGTATCCATAGCCTTCGTAATTTCTACCTACTATTCAGTTATTATCGCTTGGGCGATGGCTTATACGTATTTTGCTGTGGGGTTGCAATGGGGAGAAGATACAGGCGGTTTTTTGATGGGGGAATACTTACAGCGCGTTGATATTGTTAATAAGGCCGCGGTCGGTTCTATTGGATCAATTGTTCCGGGAGTTTTTATCCCTTTAGTAGTTGTATGGGTAATTGCTTTAGGAGTATTGTTTAAAGGTGTTAAAAAAGGAATTGAAAGAGCAAACCGAATTTTTATTCCAACGTTACTTATCATGTTTTTGATGATAGTAATTCGTGCACTTACGTTAGAAGGCGCTACTCTTGGACTAGAAGCGTTGTTCAAACCGAATTGGAGCAAAATTGCCTCTCCAGGGGTTTGGGTTGCAGCTTATGGGCAAATTTTCTTCAGCTTATCGATTGCATTTGCAATCATGATAACCTATTCTAGTTATTTACCTAGAAAATCTGATATTAACAACAATGCATTCATTACAGCTTTTAGTAATTCAGGGGTTGAGCTTTTGGCAGGTTTTGGGGTCTTTTCTGCGTTAGGATTTATGGCTGCACAAGCAAATGTTCCTATTGAAGAGGTAGCAACGGCAGGTATTGGCTTAGCGTTTGTTGTATTTCCAGAGATATTAAACTCTTTTCCGGGTTTAAATGGGCTTTTTGGTGTTTTATTCTTTGGCTCGTTAGTTTTTGCAGGGCTATCCTCATTGATTTCGATTGTCGAGACGTTCATTGCTGGGGTACAAGATAAATTCAAATTGTCACGTACAAAGGCGGTTATAATAGGTGGAGGCCTTTCAGCACTAATTTCAATTTTATTTGCGACTCAAGGAGGGTTATTCTTCTTAGATGCAGTCGACTACTTTATTAACACATTTGGTGTTGCATTAGCAGGACTTGTTTCTGTTGTTACGGTTGCTTGGGTTGTTAAGAACTTAAAGACATTCCAAGATCATGCTAACGTGATTTCGGACTTGCGTACAGGTTTATGGTGGAGAATTTGTTTAAGCGTCGTGACCCCAGCCGTATTAGGATATATGTTTGTACTAAATCTTATCGACAACCTAAAAAACAATTACGAAGGTTATCCGACTGCATTTCTTATTTATTCAGGTTGGGGAGTAGCAATTGTTACGATCATTGTTGGTTTTATCTTGGCTTCTTTGAAGTGGGGAGCAAAAGTTTTAGATTTAGCCGCATACTCTGAAGATAAGACCAGCTAATAAAAGTCAAGGGTTTGTTTGATTATTTCTTTTGTTTTTCGATTCCGAAAATAGGGTATTGCAAACTAGCCATTGAAAAATCCGAACAATGACCGCTAATGTTAATTTTCAGGATGTCCACCTAGAGAAACGGGACGCTCGGCGCTAGCCAAGCAAACTCTCTTTTAATTTTGGGTAACTCTCTGGAGTAACAGAGACTTTGCAGTCTTCAAGCTTTTGGGTGTAGAGCACGTGTCAATGGGATGATGGCGAGCATATCCTCGGTCTAACGCCCTCCGGTATCCCTCGCATCACCCTTGACACGATCCGTTTGACTCTGTCGTATCCAAACGATTCCTTTAAGCAGCTGCTGGCTGAGGCTATGTTGTCCTCCAAGTTTGATGGTCTTCAGGTCTTTTAATCTCAAAGGGCTTTTGGTCACGGAGAACAGCATAGATGTAGTGAAGAAGTTTGTGCATGATGGCCACGAGAGCCACTTTTTTCTTCTTGCTAACACATTTAGACTTGTAGAACTCTCTCAGAACAGGGTTGATCTCAGCGCCATTACGAGTTGTTCTAATGGAGGCCATAGCGATTGTAAATAGAATCCTTCGTCCAATTCGTGTTCCTCGTTTAGAAATTTTGTTTCGGTCTCCATTAAATTTGCCCGATTGATTGACTGAGGGATCAAGACCAAAGAAGGCGGTGAGAGCTTTGGGTGAGTTGAAAAGTCTAAAGTCTCCAATCTCAGCAATAAGTGAAGCAGCACTCAAAAAGCCTACGCCTGGTATTTCATCAAGAAGCTCAACGTTTCTCTTTGCTTCAGCAGGGAATTCTTTGGAATCAATCATCTTGTGGATTTGTGACTCAATACCGTCTAAGCTTGCCTGCATGTGTTCTATTCCATCGATATGAAACTTGATCTTAGTGTCAAGCAATGAGGATTCACTGGGCATGGAAGAAGCAAGCTGAGCACAGTCACGAAGTAGCGCCACTTTATTAGAGGCCCACTTTAAGCCCTTACGACCGGCTTTAGAGATTAAGAGAGTGAGGTCGTCTGAGTCAGCTTCACGAATAGCCCTAGGTGAAGGATAGTCTCGAAGAACCGCTAAAGCCGTCTTTCCAAAGGGTCCAGAGAACACGTCAAGGAATCCAGGAAAGAGCAAATAGAGATCCGTACAAAGCCTGTTCTTCATCTCAGTATGCCTGTCTGAAACGGCATAATACTCCCTCGTCATCATGCGCAAAGCAAGAATTTGTGGTTCAGGCATCATGGAAACCTTAATATCTTGGTATTTAGCCAGCCTAGCGATGGCTTCAGCATCTTTATTATCATTTTTCACTTTTCTTAAGTCGAAATTCTTGGTAGAATGAACACACAAGGGGTTAAGTACAAAACCCTTGAGGTCATTCGATTTCAAGAAGAAGAAGAGTGGTAAATGAAAGATACCCGTAGATTCTACGAAGTAGATGGGCTTTCGATTTAACCGCTCTTCTTCTTTTTTGAGGATATCAAGCAGTTTATGAAAGCCGGGGGGATTGTGATCAATCCTAAAGGGTTTACGGATGAGTTCCCCGGTGGGTGCTAACATGGCAACAATAGAGAATTCAGAAGAAACATCGATTCCGACCACGAAATCGTTAAGAAACTGAGACAAGGGAACACAACCTTTCGAACAGAATGAATCAGAGCATCCACTAAGGAAGAATGTCAAACAACCTTGCTTTTGAAACGGGTAGCACTAGAGTAGTGACCCACCAGCTAAACATCGAATCATTCTTGTGGAGTGACACGCTATTTTACGGATAATCCTCCGAAGAGGGATCCAGGAGTGACGCACATCTATCTCTCTAACAAAAGTGAGTATAGCACAATGTTTAGTGGTTGAGGTCAAAGCGTGTCAACTAATTCATATGAACCTTAAGGTTAAATTATCAAGAAACGTTCGGGTTGGTCTTGAACCATCAACCCTATATCTATCTTACAAGGGAGTGGATAAATAATGAGCGGCAGTGCAATTATAATGATGTTTGTCGGCATAATTGTCATTTGGGGTGGACTTGTAGCAAGTATTTGGAATGCTGTAAAAGTCTCTAAACGAAAATAGACAGTAATCTAGGCTATTCTAATTTTAAAACACGCGTTCTACAAGATGTGAAGCTAACTAAACCTTTACACATTAGTTATCCTCTAAATGAATATTTTTCATTGTCTGTTTGACATAATAACGTTTAGAATTATGCCATTTGCAGAGAGTAAATTTAGTCTAATGTAAAGGAGATTAAAGCATGGCAACCTTAGGTAAAGGCAACAATACAAATTACTTACCACAAGGAAATACGCCTAAACCAGGAATAATAACACCAAAGTCGAAGGTGATAGCGGAAAAGGCAGATGTCCCTACTAATGAAAATACAGATCCTAGTCATGATTAACTCTTCAACATTTCTCAGGGCAGCTTTGGCTGTCCTGATTTATTTAACGCTTAAAATGGCCTTTCGCTTCCGATAACATTCTTTTACTAAAATTAGCCTAACTTTTTGAAAACGCCGAAAACGGGCAAAAATCTTGGAGAAGTCTGACCTTCATCAATAGGTATAATTAATTGTGAGTATATGGTTTATATATAGACAAATGGCAACATAAATGGTAAAATATATTGTACTATTCAGAAAATTCAAAAGTAAATATAGACTGGTTAATTCATGAACAAAAGGTGTTAAATGAAGTTGGAAAAAGGGGAGGGTGCGATATGATTGAATCCAAAAAACCAGGCTTATTCATCCGCCATGAACGCCAATTTGAAGTCGGAGATCGTGTGGAGACGTTTAATCACTGCGTTGGAACAGTTGTACGAGTTGATCGCGATAAAATTGGGGTCTTTATTGTAGTTCGGTTAGATATCTTACCTCGTGAATTTGCTTACGAGCCCTGTGATCTGAAACTAATTGAATAAATATTTTCTCGAAAAATATGGATGTTCCGAAGGGCTATAGGTAGCTGTGCCGAATTGTTAGGGTCGTATTGAAATTAGCACCTTTCTCAAGAAATAGATTTTTCTTATAGGGCAATGTGAAAATGCTCCATTGCCTCCATTTCTAAGGTAAAGCTAACGCTTCAGAACAACCGCTAATAGGGCTGATTGAATAAGTGCAATTCTAGTGTCCCAAATATTTCTCGCGATATCCAAGGATTAAAAATCTTAGATTATTACTGCATCGAGGAACAACTGGAAATTAGTTAAATCAGCCATCAAAAAGTTGTCCGTGACTGAATAAATGTCATGGCAGTATACCACGGCTATAGCCCCCTGGGCAGTTCATTTGAAAAGTAGCCCTTATTCTATGAGCAAAACTTATTAAAAATTGGAGATTGTATTGACCGAAGAACTATTGGTTTAGGAATGGGATCTGGAATAACGTCATGAGGACAAAAGTAGCGGCAATTGATATTAGCCATGCCCATAAAGGACTTTTATAGTGAATGACAAGCAGAGTAAACATGAAAGCATTAAAGATCACTGAGTATGTAAATCGCCAACTGTTAAAATAAGCAAAATGGTTTATCTTTAGTGCCCAATATTCTATGCCGGAAAAAATAACGACCCAAATAAGTATATAACCGGTTTTTTTAAGGGTTCCTTTCTGTGGGAAATAGGGTAGGAATAACAGAAGACAACAAGGAAACATAAGTAAGGACATCATAATCTCAGCTAACTGACGCGGCAACATGGGAGTGGTAAAAAGCCATAAGGGTTTGGCTAGTGTTAGATGGAGGTAAAGGAAATTTCCTAATGCCCAAAAGAGAAATGTAGGGTAATATGCCTGCCAATTTTTGAAATTACCCCATTTTATTGTAATTGCCAAAACTGAAACAGTTAAAATAAGATCCATGTTTATCTTTCCAATCTCATTTTTGTATCAAGCTGTCTATAGTATCATTATTAAGTTTAAATGTTATGCGCAGACGCTTGCTGTATTAGCTTCTGTCCACGGGTATCTGCAAACATCTTCCGGAAATTACCGGAATGGAAGAAAAGACGCACATTAACTTAGAAAAATGGAACAATACGTTATTGACAACTTAGTTTAAAAATGCTAATATTTATATCCGGCCAAGCTTAAAAACAGATGGTGGTCACCTCCGAATTTTGGAAATTGTCTCTTAGATGGCCCGTTGGTCAAGCGGTCTAAGACACCGCCCTTTCACGGCGGTTACACGGGT
>NZ_JAJDOO010000053.1 GCF_020595055.1 Desulfosporosinus shakirovi
ATAAATGCTGATTGGCTTTAATTAAACATGAGCATTTAAACCGGAAAAGTGGCTATTTTTTGAACTTTAGGGGTGCGAAACTTTAGTTACAATTTTTGAGTAATTCTTTAAGTTTTACATTTTGATCATCATAAATGCAGTTATTAACAATTCTAAAGTCGTGAATACCGGAAGGATAACTTTATTCTTTCGAAATTCATTAATAACCGTCGTTTTAGGTACTCAATTGCTTAAAGGGGGTTTGTCGGATTTACTGGGGACACCCCTGTATGTCCTCCACCTCAGGAATGCCACTCATGAGTCCGACTTCGCGGATACTGGTGTTGGTTTCAAGGCCGATGATGAAGAATACTTTGCTCATTCACATTCCTTCCATCACAGAACTGCTATTTCCAGGATCTGGATCGCTGTTTTTTATTTTACTCTCCAACTTGAGGGAATAGTTCTCATGATTCCAGAAGCTACCATACATTTCACCGTCCGGCGTTTTGATAGGACGCTGTTCCAGGCTTTCGATGTAGCCGTCGGAGTTTTGCCTAGATACAAATTCAAGAAGTTCAGCAGGTTCCTCTCCTGAGATAACTTCTATGATCCCGGCGGCCATAACTCCCCATAGCTCACCTTCGACGATCTCCACTGACGGATTCTGATCGAGAGTTTCATCGTGGATATATTGGGCAAGGCCACGGCCGTTTTCAAAGTGCCGGTTCTCCTTTGCGATGGCGGCAAGAATTTGATCTTCATACCCTGCACCGCCTCTCTGGACGAGATATCCTCCCGCTCATCCACTGTGCAGTCATACTGAGGATAGTTGACGATCTTCAGAGGGAAAAAGATACGCATTGTTTCGTTTGCCATTTTCTTTCCTCCATTCTTCTTTTTATATGAGTCCCTAAAAATGTGCATAAAAAAGGCGGGGGTATCTTCATTTTTGAAAATACTCCCGCTAATTTTCAGAAATTAGTTATATTCAATTAAGTAAAATTGGAATTTGTCGGCTTCCGGTTGTGCTCAATATGTGAAGGTCTGTGTAGAGCTTATCATTAATGCATAGTTGCCCAGATACCGAATGCCATATCTCTTACAAATACTGTATTAGCATTTTGCCGTTCACTATTTAAACGTTCTTCCAATGTATCAATTTCAATTTCTTTTTGATTAACTACACCCAATTTGATAATACGAGGCAGCATCATTTGAACAACCCATGCAAGATCACTACCAGTTTCCAGCGTTTGTAAGACTGCTTCCGCCCTTATTTGGGTGATTGATAACCCTGCCTGCTTAAACACCGAATATAAATTCATGCCCATATGAATATTGCCACCTTCTTTTGCTACAGTATTCCAAATCCATGTTTGTACCTGTGTATGCAATGGCATTAAATCTACATCCTGGAATGACCCCACTGAATCGCTTTCTTGAAAAACAACTAATCCTTTATTCTTGAGGTAGGGCAACAGGCTTTTGATGCTAATAACTGCGTTTGGCTGAATCAAAGGCTTTGCTATGGATGATGACCGATTGAAGAATGACGGTTCTAAGTGTAATCCTTTACAATCTGATTTGCCCATTTACGAAATTGAACAGCTCGTTCATTGTTTACTTTAAAACCTACTGCAATAATCATTTGCAGATTATAATGTTTAATATTGCGTGCAACTTGACGTGAACCTTCATTTTGAACTATCCGGCATAAATCCAGTTGGGATTGCTTTTTATCATCTCCGAATAAGTCTTTATCTGAATCTCAAGGCTGCGCAGTTGCTCCGGCCCGGAGGTGCTGACGCGGCGGTAAGCGGCAACCCTGAGTTTTCTATTTTCTTTGGGTTTAGGCTGTATGATTCGAACATTCTTCATCTCAATCTTTTATTTGTGTAAGCATAGACTGGATATGACACACGTACAATTACATTTTACAAAAGAAAAGACGTGAAAGATAGCCTTCACGTCAAAACATATTTTCATATCCATCCTTGCAAACCCTTGGTATATCAGCGTTATATCCTCTGCAACAGGATTATTACCTCTATATGTGTCGGCCATGGAATAGGAAGGCAAATCTACCACATCATTTTGCCGTCTCTTTTTTTTAAACTGCTTATGCATTTTACTCTGCACAGTATTAAAAAAGCCGGTTTTATAAACGAAAGTGAGCTTGTATGGATTTGGATTCCCGTCCTCATCAATCTCGCCGATAATAACCTTTTCTACAATGCTCTCAAAGACACAGCGGTCAAAGGCTGTAAGAACTTCATTTTTTTCAAGTACTTTACGGAAATGCTCAATCCGTTTTCCCAAGTCAATTTCTTCTTTAGAAGATTGTTCCAACTGTTCCTTCTCAATTGACAAATCACCTAAGACCAATTCAAATTCTTCGTATTTTTTCTCATAGGCAGCTTTGTCTATCGTTTCCTCTAAGCGCATATCAATCAGCCTGTTGCGTTTTTGCTCTAAGGCGCGAATTTCATTTTCTATTTTATTCAGCCGTTTCTGAAAATCATTGCCGCTTAAAATGGTTTCCATTTTCTTTACAAGTTCGTCCAGCACATCGGAATTATTATAGCACAGCAGTTTGTACGATTCTACAAAAGCACCCTCAATAAGCGTTTCTTCAAGTGCTTTGCTATGAGTGCAATATTTCTTGCCCTTCTTTGTGGCGGTTACACACTGCCAGATGACTTTTTCATGAATGCTTCCGCTATGCCAATTCCGGCGCGATAAGTTACTTCCACAAAAGGCACATTCCAGTTTGCTGCTGAAAGCAAATTTCCGGCTGTATTTTTCACGTTTTCCTTTTTCAACTCCACGGCGGTTAGAACCCCTTCTGCTTAAAATCACCTGCGCCTTTTCAAAGATTTCTTCGCTGACAATGGGCTCATGGTGGTTCTTTACATAGAATTGATCTTCCTCACCATAATTATCTAATCTTCTCTTTGAAATAGGATCAACAGTAAAAGTTTTGCCCTGCAAAACATCACCTTTGTATTTTTCATTTTTTATAATGCCCAATACTGCCGTATCATGCCATTCTGTATTGCCATATTTGGTTTTATAGCCAAGCTTGGTCAGCTCTTTTGCGATTACATAAGCGCCTGCACCATCAATATACCGATCATATATGTATTGCACAATAATGGCTTCTGCTTCATTAATAGAGATACTCTTGTCGGTGGGATCATAATCGTATCCCAAACAGCTTTGAAAGCCAACCAGCTCACCGCGCTTCATTTTCATCTTTAAGCCCTTTTTCACATTGGCAGAAATGTTCTCTACTTCCTGCTGTGCTACGGAGCTTAATATTACAAGCAGCAATTCTCCGTCCATTGTCATTGTATTAATGTTCTCATCTTCAAACAACACAGCTATATTTCTTTCCTTTAACATACGAACATATTTCAATGTGTCCAACGTATTTCTTGCAAACCTTGATATGGACTTTGTAATGATCATATCAATTTTCCCATCCATACAATCGTTAATCATCCGCTGGAAATTTTCGCGCTTCGTTACCTGTGTTCCTGTTATCGCTTCGTCAGCATAAATGTCTACCAATACCCAATCTATGCGCTTTTCCACTAAGTCTGTATAATATGCAACCTGTGATTTATAGCTGTTTAATTGTTCCTCTGAATCCGTACTAACTCTTGCATAAGGAGCAACACGCAAAATATCCGTTATCTTTCCGGATGTGCGGTCAGATATTTTTCTGTTTGCCTTGATTACTTCAACTTCATGCATAATAAAGTCCTCCTTTCAGCTTTTTATTATTACGGAATCAGTATAATAATCTATCGGCTATATGACAAATGTGCAAATTAAGATGTCAGGTCTGAAATAACACCATAATCCTGCATCAGCCTGTTTTTTATCAAAGAGAATTCTTTCTCTGTAATTAATGCTAGAGCCAGTAGCTGCCCCAACATAGCAATTTGCATGCTATATCGAATCAAATTTTCCTTCATAATGATCCTCCCTTAGCAATCACCAACATTTCTTGGATTTACAGAACCAGGAGTGCGCCCTTAATTGAGTACGCATATATACTCGCACGAACAGACGCACCCCTGACCTGCATTTCTGTTTTGATTTTATTGTTTCATGGCTTTTCCGGCAGACGTTGGCTGGTCGTCCTCATAGGAATTTCACCTCTCCCAGGATCTCTGCAAGCCGCCCCCATTGCCTGCGACGGTTTTATCACGCTCGGACTGTGGCTGGACGGAAGTATCATTATCCCTCCGTATGTGTCGCCGCCTTAAATGCAACCAACATTTATTCATTGCACGGGTATTGATCGCTCGCACCTTACTTTCATCCAATCCGTAACAGCATGGGGATGGATACATCGGCTGTGATCCGACTGAGGCCGGACAGGTGGTCTTGGCGTACCTGCAATCTGGCTTTCCTTCTCAGGACATACGGGGAACGTACCGGAAATACACCTATTCAATTGTCAAAGTTCATCTGAGGGGGTAGAAGTTTTCCCTCTAATAGCCATTTCATTTTTGAGGCAAAACCGCAGGGTGTTAGAGAAAGTTTTTTAGAAACTTCTCAATATTTCTTAGTCCGCGCTCAACGGATTCTCTGACTGCGCTTTCCCTGACATCTTCTGCTTTCGCAATGGCTACCTTGCTCATGCCCAAAAAGTAATGAGCGTAAATCCGTTTGGCCTGCTTGTCCGGTAAACTGTTGATGGCGGCATAAAGCTCCTGATTTGTGACCTTTCTTTCGTAAATCTCTTCTGGAGATAATGAAAGAAACACAATCTCATGCTCAATGCCGTCGTTCCGGTCAAGGGAGTAATACGCTTTGTGTCTGTATGTACGCAATTGATAGGCGTTTTCATGCAGGTCAAAACGTTTCAGCGATAGCGCGATCTCATCTGCTACTTCAATAAAAAAGTCAGCCTGATAGAACGGGTAATAGTCCCGCAAATTGATTTTCTTCATTTCCAAACCTCCGTTTTGATTTTTTTGTGAAAAACCAAAACAGAAGGTGGAGAGCGGCAGCCTGAAAGAGACAAATACCGCTCATATTTGACATTAAAAAAGCACACCTGCCTAAAATCCGGTGCGCTCGTAGTTATAATGGAATATATTGGTAAGTTATTTGAGTTTATGTAATTTCGTGTCGATATAAAAAGCGCCGTGATCCAGTTAAGGTTCACGGCGCTTGAGCATTTTCTTATTTTTCGGTTTCTTAGTCGTTTTTTCCATAGTCGTATTTCATAAGCGTATATCATTCCATCCCCCTTAATGGGGAAACGGAATAACGACGCGTCAATTTCCAATAATCCCCATGTCATGTCACAAAGGGGATTATATCGTAGAAACTTGTCATAAACCTATAATATGCTTGTCATAAACCTATAAAATACCGCAAGTTCAGACAAAAAAACAGCTTGGTTGTCGTAATCAAGCTGTTTATAGAACTTGCTCCAAAGCCATATCAATGCAGTACCCTACATCCCGCACGGTTTTGATGTATTCCAATGTATCCTGGACAGATCGGAGTTTCTTTCTGACCCTTGCTACCAAACACCACACAGCATAATTTCCAGACACACTTTCCATTTCCTCAGCCCAAACATGCCTGTAAATCTGTTCATAAGTATATACACGGCCAATACTCGAAAATAGAAGATGGAGCAGGTCAAATTCCTTTCGCGTCAGTTCAATCTCCCTGCTCTTTAGGAACAACTTTCTATATTCAACACACACAGATATTTCGTGATATGTAATGATGGTTATAGGCTTTTCTACTTGATGGTTAAGAACAGTATACCGACGTATCATGGCTCTTCCACTCGCTACAATTTCTTCAGCAGTGGATGGATAGGCTAAATATTCATCAGCACCAAGTTGGATAGCTTCCACTTTTTCAGAGGCATTGTACTTTGGTGATAATACTAAAATTGGCATTGGCTTCATATCACGCATAAGTTTCAAGTGTGGTAGGTATTCTACGCTATCAGCGATAATTACAACAAGAAGAAAGTCAATCTTCGTTAGTAGGTTTAATGCTTCCGGCATAGATTTTACCATTTTTATGAATACATGATGCTTTAGCCACTCTTTTTGAGCTGCTTCAAAATTGCTGGGATTATTGTTTACCTCTAATATCCAAATTTCCAAAGACATGCCTCCTTTCTAAAATATAGTATCCGTCATACACCTTCTCGCGCTAAAAAATGAAAAACCCGCCACAAAAGAGGGCAGGTTTATATATGATCCTACGCGGCAGCCAGGCTATCATAGTGTTTTCTTATACACCTTAGATCCTATGGCTTTGCGTCCCTATCTTTTGATAGGTTTGCCCTTTACATTATTAACCTTTAATAAATCTTAAAAAGGAACTATATCTATCTTTTAGGTTAAAGATAGTATCAAAGAATCCAATTCTTCATCCGATAGATAAACACACTTAAATAAGAAACCGTATCAACCAATCTCACGATGTCTAAATCCTATGAGTCCCCCTACAATTAATATTCCTGCTATTAGAGTAAGAATAACAAGTGGCATAGCTGTGATGCTATGGTTTGGATACACATAAGCAAACGGTGATAAGTTAAATACAGCTTGGTTAACCTGTCCTAATTCCCAGATAGATTGGATGATCAGGAAAATCCCAAATATCCCCCAACTCAAACCTGTTGCAAGCTTTGGCAGCAACCCAAAAAGCAGAACTGCTATTCCTGCCATAACCCAAATCGAAGGAAGCTTTACTATAGATGCTCCTAAAGTTCTCGAAAGCTCACTCCAGACATCACCTGCAATTACTCCGCTGCTCAGGCCAGAAGTGATACCGATAGTGATCATAATAATGGTGGAACCTACAATGGCAAAAATAATATGGCTTACCGCCCATCTAACCCGTTCTACCGATGCTGAGAGCAACGGCTCGGCTCTCAGACTTGATTCTTCCGAACGAAGCCGTAAAACTGCAAGCAATGCATACGCTGATGTAAATAATGCCATTACAAAAAGAACAAGAGCAAAAAATGCTTCGTTGGGACCACCATATTCCTGTACCCAGCTAGCCATAGAAGAACTCTCGTTAAACATTTTAGCTACTGTTTGATTCACACTTCCAATACCGAAACCAAATACCCCCAAGGCTACTGTCCAGCCTAATAACATTCCACGCTGAAGCCTCCATGAAAGTGCTAAGGGGCTTTTAAACCTCGGTGCCGCTTCTGATCTTCCCAAACGCGGATGAAAAATCCCCTCGCCAACATCCCTTTTTGAGGACAAGATAAAAGCCGCTATAGTGAATACGAAAATAAGACACAGTATCATAGCGAAAATCCAGAACCGATCTCCCGCAAAGGGTCGTATCGCAAAGAACCAGCTAAATGGAGTTATTAAGAGCAGTCCACCTGACTCTACATTCGTATTATTAAGAAACGATAAAATGAACATAGCAGCAAACGCTGATATGGCTATACTACTAGCTGCACGTGCTCCGTCTGTAAGCTGTGCAGCAATTCCTGCCATTGCCGCAAACAAACATCCGCTCAAGGCAATCATTAATCCCATTGAGATTGATCCGGCTAACGGCAGCTTGCTGCTAAGTCCTAAGGTTATTAAAAGACCCATCACAAGATTAGTTCCAAAAGCTACTATAAGCGCAGCGGCTAAATGTGACTGACGTCCCACTACAGTTGCTCCCAATAATTCAAACCTTCCGGACTCCTCTTCGCTTCTTGTCAGTTTAATAACAACAATAATGTTAAAGATCCCCACAATAAGCTGCGAAAGAACCTTTATCTTCCAAGCAGATAACCCGGCCAAGGTCGCTGTGAGTACATGACCGTGCATTCCAATTACCACTGGGTTGGAAACGCTTTCATTAATAAACTTCAGAAGCTCTTGTTGAGTAGTAAACATGGAAGAGTAGCTGGATACAGTACCAATCGCTATCAGCGCCGGTAGCAGCAGCCAAATCATCCTTAATATTCTGTTTTGATGCAAGGCAAGCCGAATTAACCTACCTGTGCCGGCAAACTCACTATTTATCATGATTTTTCCCTCCCTTTTATTTAGTTGCGGTCGAATAATGGCGCATGAACAATTCCTCCAGGGTAGGAGGTGCACTATTCAACGCACATACTCCAAATTGCGTCAAATGATGTAATACTGCATCCAGTGCCATAGGATCAACACTGAATTTTACTTTTAAACCATCTGCTTTTACCTCATGAACACCTGGAAGTTCAGTAAGTCCTGACACAGTCTTTTTAGTTTCAACACTTATGGATGTACGTGTCAAGTGACGCAATTCATTCAGGGTTCCAGATTCTACAATCTTTCCACCCTTTATGATGCTGACTCGATCGCAAAGCGCCTCAACTTCAGCAAGAATATGACTAGACAGTAATATCGTCTTTCCTGCTTGTTTGGCTTCAGTAATGTACTGCTGGAAGACCGCTTCCATCAGCGGATCCAGTCCAGTTGTCGGTTCATCAAGAATAAACAGCTCCACATCGGATACAAAGGCTGCTATGATGGCAACTTTCTGTCGGTTCCCCTTGGAATAGGTTCGGCATTTCTTTGTCGGATCAAGTTCAAACCGTTCCAAAAGTTCAGCCCGTCTTGATTTATTCAATTCACCCCTTAGCCGTGCCAAAAGGTCAATGACTTCTCCACCGGTCAGATTAGGCCATAGGTTTACATCGCTGGGCACATAAGCCATCCGTCTATGAAGCTCCACTGCATCTTTCCAAGGATCGCCTCCGAGTAAAGCAACTTTACCACCGTTCTTGCGCAATAACCCAAGCAGTATGCGTATGGTAGTGGACTTACCAGCGCCATTTGGGCCAATAAAGCCAAATACTTCACCTTTGTGAACTTCCAGATTAATTGCGTCCAAAGCCTTGTATTTGCCATAATATTTGGTAAGCTCATTTGCTAAAATCGCATTCATTTTCAATTCCTCCTTCTTTATAATAAGATTTTCTCAGTATCTCAAAGTAGCTGTCACACTCGGCTATCAGTTGATCATAGTTGATCTCTTCCCACGTCAAGCCTTTTACTTTCTGCTGGAGCATGTCCGCAATCCCGTTCAAAGACCAGATAATCAAATCCTTTGCTTTTTGAATATCAATATTATCCTTAAATTTTGTCTCATCAATATTCTCAAATAATTTGTGAAAGCTGTTTCCTCTAATGTCTTTGCCTTTTTTATCCAGTTCAATCTTGACTTCTTGGGAATCGGTATATATGGCCGCCTGAAAAAAATCAAAAAGCTGAGGATGCTTGTGGAGCAATTCCATCTTTATAAAAGCGATTTGTCGGCAACGCACCAACATATCCTTTTCATTCATATTGATTGAACCCCAAAAGTCATCTAATATGATCTCTAAGGAATAGTCGTAGAGGTATAAAAACAAATCTTTTTTGCTGTTCACATAGTGGAACATCAATCCTTTCGAGATTCCGGCATTCTTGGCGATAATGATGGTTGAAGCTTCATCATAACCTTTAGTTGCAAACTCCATAAGTGCCGCATTGATGATTGCATCTTTTCTTTCTTTATCCAAGTTCCCTAACTTTTCTAAAGTCATGGCAAGTCGCCTCCTTTATTTTTACCATTTTGGTCAAAATTATTATATCATTCATTTACCATTTTGGTCAATAGTCTATGTGTATTTTATGAATCTATAAAATTATTTTTTTTTACATAGCACTAATATCGTCCTGGCCGGCATTGATCTGGCAATATAGGTCGCCTAATCGGGATAAGGCCAGCTTGACAGCCTCGCTGCCTAATTCACCCACCAGCAGGTGGTTATTGAGATTTTGGAGTTGTTATACCGTTATAATCCTGTATCAACATCCATGCCCAAAAGAATATACATCATCGGACGAAATTCCCCGGACAGCATTTCTTCCATAATGTCTTTTTGGTCGGCTGTAAAGCTGTATTCATCGGCCTGCTGTTCTGCGGTCTTGCTGGTGATAGTAATATGGAGGATATACTCATAGGTCGTAGAGGTTTCCGAACTGGTCGTACCATCACCGTTATCCACGGTTTCGGTTTCCGAATGTTCAATGGTTTCCACATAGTAATCAATCAGGTTCATATCCCAAAACACGGACTTGATGAGGTTAATCCGTGTCATATCAATGGCGGCAACATCCATGCCGCTTTCCTGATCCATTGCGGTCTTGACGGCGAACACAGCCACAACATCCATCCAGTTATCCACCCTGATATTGTCGGCACTGCCGGAGTGGTGGATCACCACGCTATCCACATCATCGTGATCGGCCTTAATGTTCTCAATTCTGGCGGCAAACTCAGTGTTGACCTCCTGTACCACATTAGAAATTGGCGTTACCTCGGGGTCTTTGTTTTCACTGGAAAAGAAGATGCCGAAAGGAGAAGATACCAAAGCAGCCACGGCGATTATTATTAAGAACAAGACAAGGACGGCCGAGCCTGTGCCCACTAGGGCAGCAAGCCCTTTGGCCAGCGCGGCGGCGGCTTTGACGGTCAGTTTGACCATCCTGACGGTAAATCTGGCGGCGGCTCTTACCGCCTGCGCTGACCGTTGCGCCGCTTTTGCGGTTGCCTGTGCGGTCTTGGACGCAGCTTTAGCCACAGACTGAGAGGTTTTCACTCCAGCTTTGGCAGTCTGTCCGGCGGTCTTGATTGATTTTCGCGCCGTTTTAATCGTGCCCTTGGCAGTTTCCTTTAGGGCTTTACTGCCTGAACGGGCAGACTGCCTGACGGCGCGGCCTGTGCCGCTGATGTTGGATTGGACTGTACGCCTTGTTATTTTTTCAGTCGGTCTGAACACGGGATTTTGAATAACCTGTGCTGTTTTAGTTTCAGCCCCCTGAATTTCTCTGTTGCTGATAAACCGTGCTTTCGCCCTGCTCTGAACGAACCGCCGTTTTGCCAATTCGTTCGGCTTGGAAAGGGTATATTTTCGCCTCACCATTTCCTTTGCTTTGGATTGGGTGGCTTTTTGCTGTGCTGGTTGCCTTGCCTTCGCGGGGACATTATGCTGTTCAGATACTATTTTTGTCTTTGATCGGGCAGTTTGCTTTCCTTTAGAGGAAGCCGCACTCCGGTTGCCCGCTTGGAGATTGCCAGTTTCGTGGCGGGAAGTTTGCTCCGCCGTATATCCATCGGCAACATCGGCGCGATAGGTATCCGAACGGGCATTGCGGCGTTCCTTGATTTTTTGAAAAGTCTTTTTGCCTTGATACTCAACGGAATGACCGGCTTCACGGGTGACGGTTTCCACACCTTCCTTAATCTTATCCTCCGCATATTGTGTAAAGCTGTCGTGTTCCGGCTGCTGTGTCTGTTCTGCTTGCTCCTTGGTACGGATATAGGCATTTTTCGCCCTGCGCGACACATCGGCGGTTTTATCCAGAGCCTTAATGTCCTTTATAATGGATTTAGTTTTGATTTCCTTCAATGCGCGCACCTCCTTTCAGAATATTGCTGATTGTTACCGCGCTTTTTCGGAAAGCCAGGATGTGGGGCGTTCCATGTTCCAGCAATATTCGGGATAGCGTAGCCGGATGGCTTCAAAAAAGTAGGGCGCAAAACCGCAGTCAAACAGTTCATAGGGCGCGGAATACTGTTCTTTGCCTTCTTCCGTCCAGCCGTTCCAGAGGTTAAAAGCCAAACGGCACAAGCGGCGGGTGCCGCCCGTCTGCCATGCCGACGAAAGGCCATCGGGGTTAATTCCACCGTTTTTGAAGTCAAAGAGAGTGTGTATATTGCGCCTTGTTTCCGCACATATACCCATCGCATAGAAAAACGCTCGATGATAGGCGTCGTCATTGCGTGTCTTAATAAGCATTTGAGAATAAAAGTCTTTGTGTTCCTTGTTTGCAAACCGGATAGTTTCCATTGTGTTTTCCTCCATCATAGAATAAATGAACGGCTGACCGAAAGTACGGCCAGCCGTTTGCATATAAGGTTATGTCAGATTTGCGTCTGTTCGCCCGGCTTTGTGGTCATCAGGTTATAGAGCTTGGTATTGCGCGGGAATTGGTCGGTAAAGGGCACAAGGGAACTTCCCACTTTGATAAGGCCGTTTCCCGCGTCCACGTTTGTAATGTAGGAAAGCTGAAGGTCGGAAATGTTTAAGAGCTTGGCAAGCTCGTTCCGGTCGGTGCTGGCCTGATTCAGCATGACGATAAACTCGGAGTTTGCCAACATGGTACGGGCTGTATGGCTCTGCAAAAGATCATCCACGTTCTGCGTAATGCCGGTGCAAAAAGCGCCGTACTTTCGGACGCGCTTCCAGAGGGTGAACAGGAAATTGGCGCTGTATTCATGCTGGAACAGGAGGTAGATTTCATCAATGATGATGAAGGTGTTTTTGCCCTTTGCCCGGTTCTGCGTGATGCGGTTTAAGATACTGTCCAGCACCACCAGCATCCCGATGGGGAGAAGCTGCTTGCCCAGGTCAAGAATGTCGTAACAGATCAGGCGGTTGTTCACATCCACGTTGGTGGGTTTGGCAAAGGTATTCAGACTGCCGGAGGTAAAAAGCTCGATGGCTAGGGCGATTTCCTGCGCCTCCGGCTCCGCCTGCTTCAGAAGCTCTCCGTGAAAGTCCTGCAAGGTGGGCGGGTTATCCTGATAGTTGCTTTGCAGATACTTCCGGTACACGCTGGCCGTACAGCGGTCAATCAGGGATTTCTGTTTTGCGCCCAGGTTTTGTCCTCCCATGAGTTGCTCGCACAGGGATAGGACAAATTCAGATTTTAGGATAACCGGGTTTGCACCATCGCCGTAATCCTTGCTCATATCCATTGCATTGATATGATTTTGAGAGGTCGCGGAGATATGAATAATCTCGCCGCCCATTGCTTTGACAAGAGAAGAATACTCTCTTTCCGGGTCGATTAGGATAATGTCGTCATCACTGGAAAGCATCTGGTTGACAATTTCTCGCTTGGCTGTAAAGCTCTTGCCGGAACCGGAAACACCCAAAATGAAGCTGTTGCCGTTTAACAGGTGTTTGCGGTTGGCAATAATCATATTCTTTGAAATGACGTTCTGCCCGTAGTAAATGCCGCCGCTGTGGGCGATTTCCTGCGCCCGGAACGGGATAAATACCGCTGTGCTTTCTGTGGTCAGCGTCCGTATCGCCTCAACCTTCCGCAGACCATAGGGCAGCACCGTGTTCAAGCCGTCCATCTGCTGATAGGTCAGTGTGGAGAACTGGCACAGGTGTTTTCGTGCTGTGGTCAGCAGGGTTTCCGTATCGCTGTCAAGCTGTTCCTTGGTGTCGGCAATATGCACCATTGTGAGGACCGCAAACATCATCCGCTGGTCGCGGGTGGTCAGGTCATCCAAAAATTCCTTGCTTTCCTTGCGTTGCTGCTCCATGTCATAGGGCACGACAGCGGAAAAATTGTTGTTGGAATTCTGGCGGCGCTGCCAGTTGGTGATATTGGTTTCCACGCCCAACAGCCGGTTTTCCACCTCCCGCACGGCTTCGTCCGTTGGGATTGGGATAATGTCGAGGGACAGCAGCATATTCCGGTTTAAGTCGCAAAGCTCGGATACCATGCTGTCCTTGATATAGCTGGCATATTCACGCAGGAAGATGACGCGCCCGAATCTGCTGCCCATACGGAAGTGGTCTTTTTCAAATTCGAAGGTGTCGGGGCAGATATAGTCCTTAAAGTCATGTCCTTTTCTCATGGTGTCGGACAGGTCGAAATGGAAATCCGTTTCTTCACCGGCACGGAAAAAGTCATGAAAGATTCTAAGGCGGTCGGTGGTATCCAACTCCACGCATTTGGAACCCAGGTGGGAAAAGTGGGTAATCAGGTCGGTGCCAATACGGGAAAAGTAATTGCGGGCTTCTTCAATGTTCTTCTTTACCATCGACACGGTGACATACTTATCCTGCACGATGCTGTTGGCTCCGGTGGCCTTGTCAATCAGCATTTGGTTGTACTCCTTGCGGTATTCATCCAAGGGATTATCCCGGAGGGGTATTAAGATGGAGTTTTCAAAGTCCGTCTTATTTAGACGTCGGTTATTGATGGTGATTTTGGTGGTGGCTCCGCTGTCAAAGGAATTAAGCAGTTCGGAGTAAGAAAGAAACATTGCTTCCTTATCCTCCTTGGAGGCCACCGCGTAGTTGATGTCCTCAAAGCGAAAGGACTTGGAAAACTTGTTGCCCACACGAAAAATCCCGTCCGGCCAGATGGTGCGGATCGGGATGGCCTGCTGTACGCCTTTGGGAACGACAAACTTTTCTTTGTCCTGCTTCATAATTTTTTGAAGGGTCTTAATCATGGTGCTTGTATTCCTCCTTCTCGTGATTTTCAATGGTGGATTTCAGAGCCTCGTAGTAGCTATTGGTGGGATAAAAGGTCAGCTTCTTAGGCATAAGAAACTCTGATTTGATGTACGCCCATAAAAACTGCTCCGCCGTCATGCCGTGGTATTTGATAAAACCCAGCGCTGCAAAGGGGGCGGCTCCCATAATGCACATCCAGCTTACGGTTTCTGTGCCGAAGTAGCCCCGCAGACCGAAGTAGATGCCCACGGCGATACCAACGGCCAGGACAGAAAAAATGAACTGCCGCAGGGACAGTCCAAAAAACATGCTTTCGGTATAATCCCGGATTTCCCGGTTGATCTTGACTTCCAAAATTCAATCACCTCCAAATAAAAAAAGCGCCTTGCAATGAAGCGCTGTTGGGCTGCTTGTTTTACCGTTCCTGCCGGTTTTTCCTTTGTCGTTCTTGATTCCTTATTATCTTGACAACCAATTCGTCAACCTTGCGGTTCTGCTCCATAAACGCTTCATCCTGATTGAGGGGGATACCCTTTTCCAAGGCTTCGTCGGCAAGGCTGTTGAGTTTTTCCTTCTCTATTTTCAGCTTTTCATCAAAGCTTGACTTTTTCATGCTGGACCTCCTTCGTGGCGATAACTTTTTACATTTGCACCGTTTGATATAATGGAAATATTAGACTGCATGGAAAGGAGTGTCCATTATGCCAATTGCTGCAATTATATCCCTTTGCCTTACGGCGGGATTGCTCATTCTCTCTTTTATATTCAGAGTGGCCGGAAAAATCCGGCTGACGATTCCCATCCTTTGCCTCCTGCTGTTCAGTACCGTGTTGAACAAATGGGCAGGAGAACATGAGACTTTAGCGTTCATCATTCTTTTCTCGCTGCTTGGCCTGACCGTGTTGAGCTGGATTGTGTCGCTGATAAAGGCGATACGGCGTAAACAAGACGAGAAACACTTTGAGGATGATGTCGCGTGGCAGATCCGTAGGGCAAGAGAGATGGGCGTACCTCTTGACAAAGTTCAGTTTAACGAACAGGGGGATTTGCTTGATCCACGAACAGGGGAACCTGTTGTTTATGGAGAGGGCGTTCAATTCAAGGATATATAAGGATACTGGATTTTCATTTCCGGTATCTTTTTATTATCCTGCCATTTCACGCACCACATCATTTGTCATTATCACCGCTCCCCGGTATCCCGGCTCGAAGCTTTCGGCTGCAAGTCTGTCGGCTTTCTGCCATCAAGCGGTTTGACAAAATCGACATAGTTCACGGCATAGATGGCATTGTCGTTAAGCTGCCGCTGCCACGCGCCCTCTCGCGGTGACCAATGAAATCCCTTGCGCTTCAAAACGGCACATTTTTCGCTATTCGGCTTTTCGTCGAAAAACAGTTGCAGACGATTGAGGTCATTGTTGATTACTGCCTCGCCGCCCTCAAACTTCCAGCCCTTAAAGCCGACTTCACGATTGCGCATAATCTCCCCAATCCGCTTTTGCAGGCGCTTAATTTCGGCACTGTTGCCGGAAAGATCATAGCTTGGAAAGGGCACGGTTTCCCACGGGTGGGTTGTTGTTTTAATTCTTCTGTCGATTGTCTCCGCCAAAGTATCAGACATATCGGGCGCACCCTTACAGGTTCCATATTTGCGGTAATAAGTGTTGACTTCTTTCATGAACGTCTGACTTTTTTGACAGGCTTCCAGCTTCTCATTCAGTTTTTCCAAAGCATTGGGGTCGCTGCTTGAAATCACATGATTACTCATTTTTGTTTTCCTCCCATTTGAAAATTATAGTCCCATCATTTCTCGCACCACCCGGTCGGCCATTTTAACAGCGCCTACCAGTACCAGCATGTTAAAAATCAACTCCCCGATATAGGCCCAGACCATTGTTACGGCGCTAGCGCTGGTATCCACCACCGGAGGAGAGGACGCAAAGACGGAAAAGATAACACATGCCAGCACAATAATCGCCCCCTCCAGACACACGGCGGCGTAGCCTTTCAAAAAGGCTTTGCCGATACTCTGGCTCGGTTCTCCCGCGAAGGAGGACAGAGGAACGGGGGCGATTGCCGTGTAAAGATATAGCTTAAAAAATCGGCCATAGACCGACATGATCATAATGAAGGACAGTACCGTAATGAACAGTCCGCCGATGAGCGTCACTGCCCAAAGGGGGATGCTCTCCCAAAAGCTGCAGTCTTCAATGGCTTGCACAATTTCAACTGGTAAAATAGCGTCCGTCGTTGTTCCAAAGCCTGCACTGCTCATGATGGTGGAGATAATCCCTTGCACGATGTTGAACAGCGCCATCATAAGCTCCAATCCGTAGGTGACAACACCCTTTGCCAAAGCAAAGCGTATGAATAGCTTCAGGGCGTGTTCCGGTTTTTTCACCTCCGCGAAGCTGCCACAGGTCTTGACCACGCCAATGACGAAGAACAGCACCAGCAGGGCAAGACCAATGGCCTGCAATGCTCCGTGGATATCCACAATGACGTTCCAGATGCCGCCGCCCTTAAAATCTGTGGGGGATTGGGTGACGATCTGCCAGATTTCCGCCAGCTTATCATTCCATGTTTGTAGGGCATTGTTAAGATTATCAATCACCCAGTTGCCGCTTCCCAAATAAACTCACCTCATTTCAACGGCAAAGCCCGCGCATGAAACGCGGGCCTGCCTTTGTGATCGTTACCGGCATGGTTCATTCCTGCCGGGCACTTTGTCCCTGATGATGCCATACTTGTCATCCACATAAAAATGATTGACAAACGGGTTGTAGATCGCATGGCACTTTACGCCGTTATAATCGGCAAGATAATCGTTAGCG
Organism: Desulfosporosinus shakirovi; assembly: GCF_020595055.1. Lineage (GTDB taxonomy): Bacteria > Bacillota > Desulfitobacteriia > Desulfitobacteriales > Desulfitobacteriaceae > Desulfosporosinus > Desulfosporosinus shakirovi. The sequence goes on from NZ_JAJDOO010000053.1 coordinate 17,128, forward strand.
CCGATTTTCTTGTGTATCGTGGCCTCCCGAAGCTCCCCGTCAAGGGAATGGATGTGCATCTTTTCTATAATTGGGAATTCCATTTTTACCTCCTGTTAGCCTGTAATGAGATCCAAAATCTCTTTCGCAAAGGTGATGATAACACCGCCCGCAAGGGTCAGAAAGCCGTTTGCTCGCTGCGACGGGTCGTGGGATTTGAGCGAAAGACCGATCTGCACAATTCCGAAGCCTAAGAGAATCATGCCAATAGCTCGGATTAGTCCGAAAATGAAGTCGGACAGGTTGTTGATCACTTGAAGAGGGTCGTTTGCTGCGTATGCAGGGGTGACAAAAAGGGCCAGCATCAGCACCAGTACGCAGTAAATGATAAAACCTCTTTTACCTTTCTTGGATAGTTTCATAAAATCATTCCTCCTGTTTTTATTACTGGGATAAGGTTTCGAGTTCTTCCTCGGAAAGAAGCTCGTAATCGCTGTCCTCGTTGATGGTTACGGCTTTCCAATCTATGGCGTTTTCCGTACCGCCGTGCTGGAACGGTTTGCCGCTGCCGTCAGCGGTCAGCTTCACGTTGGGATGTTTGAGAATATCAAATTTATCATCCTGTATGGCCCGTTCGCCCCGGATAAAGAGCAGGGCGTAACGGTTATCCAGCATCCGCACCTCGTCAGGGGTCAAAAGCTCCCGCCCTGATAACTGATAATTGGTGGAATAGCTTCCGTTTCGTCCCTTGCTCTGTCCGTAGGTGTTCATGTCGATGGTTTCCTTACCTAAAAGCTCAGAAACATACTTATGTGTGCTTTGTTCATTGCCGCCCAAATACAAAAACTCGTCGCAGTTGCCGACAATAGATTCCCATGAGTCTTTAAACAGAGCCTTTAACTGCGCCAGGTTTTGCAGGATGATGGACACGGATATTTCTCTTGAGCGCATGGTGGAAAGGAGTTTGTCAAATTCATCGGGCAAAGCGACGTTTGAAAATTCGTCCATGACAAAATGGACGTGGAGGGGCAGCCTGCCGCCGTGGATATGGTCAGCCAGATAGTAAAGCTGTTGGAAAAGCTGCGTATAAAGCATTCCGACGATAAAATTAAAGCTGCTGTCATTGTCGGGAATGACGGCAAATAGCGCCGTTTTTTTCTCACCGATAGAGGGCAGCTCCATTTCATCAGTTGTGGTAATGCCGGCAATGGTGGATAGGTTGAACTTTTCCAATCGGACGCCTAAACTGATTAAAATTGATTTGGCGGTCTTGCCCGCCGCCAGCTTGAATATGTTGTACTGTTTGACCGCCAGATGCTCCGGTTCCCGCATGGCAAGCCGCTCAAACAACTCATCAAGGGGACTTTGGTAAGTTTCATCGTCCTCCCGCACCTCGGCGGCGGCGATCATTTCCATGACCATCGGGAAATTCTGTTCATTCTTTGGAGCTTCATAAAGAAGATAGAGAATAAGCGCCTCCAAAAGCGCCGTTTCGGAACGCTCCCAAAATGGGTCGTTGGTGTTGGAACCTTTGGGTGTGGTGTTGCGGATCAGGTTGGTGACCAGCTTCAGTACATCCTTGTCGTCCTTTAAGTAGGCAAAGGGATTGTAACAGTGGGACAGGTGCATGTTGATTAAATCCAGCACCTTGATTTCATAGCCCTTGGCCTTGAGCATATTTCCGGTATCCCTTAAAATTTCTCCTTTGGGATCAAGAATGACAAAAGAGGTATTGGCCTGCATGACATTGGGTTTAGCGTAAAACCTCGTTTTGCCGGAGCCGGAACCGCCCACTACCATGACATTCAGATTTCTTTTGTGCTTCCTGCCATCCAAACCGATGCGGACGTTTGGGTCAGGATTTTGTTTTTCTGTGAGTCTTTATCCCGGTATTTCTTGCAGACAGCCGCCGCGCCGCCCCAGCGGGCGCTGCCATGTTCCTCCCTGTGCCGGTAATTGCGTTTGGTAGAAAGATAAATCCCAATTCCCATACCATAAGCGGCGACAAAGAGCAGGATGCACTTTGTCGTATTGTCCACCCAATGGATGTTAAACGGGTCGTACATTGCCGCCGTGAGGTTTTGAAGAATTTCGGGAAGTCCGCCGGAAAGAGAGGGGGCGGTTAGCAAGGCTGCCCACACCACAGGAATTAAAAAAAACGCAAAGAGTATCAGGTTACTCCTTGCGTTTTCATCGCGCCTCATCATGGCTCCTGCTCTTTTGCTTTTTGGTCGGGGCGTCTATGGTTTTGAGAAGCAGGTCGTCCACGGCATCGGTGGGACGCTGTTCTTCAATCAGGTCGTTTCTAAGTTCATTGAGTGCATTCACCATGACACCATGCTCATATCCGTCAAGGGTGATTACTCGTTTTTCCTCCTTCATGGTTGATTCCTCCTGTCATCGTTCCGGCTCCTGCCGTTTTTGCTGCCGCTGCTGGTTAAGCAGGCGGTTCATCCTGCTGGAAATTTCTCCTGCGGCCTCCTTGATGACGGACAACTCGGCGCGGATCACCTGCGGTTCCAGAGCAGACAACATCTGGGGAGCGCCCTCAAAGTGGTAAAAGCCGCCTGTTTCCACACCATACTGCTTGCAAAGCATGTAGGAGGCACAGTAAGCATGTAAGCCATGCTCGGAACGGTTGTAGTTACCATCACCCGTGTCCATTTCCGCGTGGGCCAGCTCCTGGGAAAGCGCGCGGAAAATACTGCTCGCGTCCATGCCGCGCCGGACCTGGATTTCCCGCGTGTCCGGCTGGTACAGGGCGTTCACGCCGCTTGGCAGGGTTTCGCTGATACGAATGGGCACAGGCGCGTGATCCATCAGCGCCTTGAGGCGGGTACGCTCGTCGGGATAGGATGGTGTTTCCCGCTTGCGACTGTTACCGGTCTGAGCGATGTCAAACATCTTTTTGGGGTTGTAGCTGATGCCGGTGGTGCCATCGTCGCGCTGGTATTCTTCGCCAGGTTCCAGGATGTAAAAACCGGATTCCTTTTTACGGATGTACGCGCCTTGCTCCTTCCATGTATCAAAGTCCGCAATACGGGTGGCTGTAGGTTTCTGCGCAAGGATTAACAGGGAGTTGGAAACGCTGTAACGGTCGAAACGGCTCTGTACATCCAAATAGCCCTGAAACTTTGCGCCGTCCTGCGATACGGCACCTGCCGTGTCGTCAATCATGGTGTATACTGTTTCCCGCTGCTCCTGCTTTTTCTGTGCCCACGCCTCCTTGTCAAAGGGCTGATCGCTCTGGGGGGCGGGCTGCTCGTTTTCATGCCGGAAAAGATCATCATAATTACTCATAGGAATTTACCTCTCTTTCAGTTTTTTAGATTTGGCCTTTGATTTCGGCCTGTTGGATTTGGCAGGCGGCTTGGTGGATTTGGATTGTTCCCTGGTCTGTTCGCGCTTGGGTTCCGCTTGCTCCTTTTGCGCCTCCCGGATTTCCTTCAGTTCCTGACGGACAGATTTCCGTTCCGGCTCAATCATACCCTCGGCGGATTTCCCGCTGCGCTCGGAGGTAGGCTCGGACGGAAGGGGTTTCTCCGTCTTTGCCGTCGTGGGGTTTGGGTTGTCGATTTGCTCAGGTACAGGTTCAGCTTGTTGGAGTGAAGGCTCCGGCTGGTCAGGCTGTGTCATGAGTTCATCCAGAAAATCGTCCGTACTTTTTTCGGCGGGCGTTCCTTTCTCGGCAGGGGCCTTTTCATCGGGCGTTTTCTCCGCTTGCTTGGCGGCTCTGGATTTCTGAATTTCGCTCTTGATGCTTGCGGTATCCACCGTCGCCAGCTTGAACCTCTCAACGATGCGATTGATTTTGGAAGCGTCCTCGGCCCGCACCATGATGTCGCACATCCCGTCCAGGCTTTTTTTATCCTTCAGGGCACAGTAAAGGACGCCATAGCGTTTGGCTTCATAAGTAAATTGCTTTAAGTCCTCATTTTTGACTGCAAAGACTTTTAGCTCCTTACCGCTGCGTAAAAGGCTTTCCAGACGGGTTTTGCCTTTGGTCTTTTTCTGGTCTTTCAGCACGGCATAAAGATAAGTGGCAAGGTTTTTCGCGCCCTCGCCGGAGATTTTAGCAAGCACCTCAATCCCTTTAAGGCTCATATTGACGATTTGATCCGCTGCGTCGGCTCCGCTGTTCATAGGTCTTTTCCTCCTTTCGTTGCTCAATTTCCTCCTGCTTGATCCGGGACAGCTTTTCCTTGATCTCCCAGGAACGGGACAGGATGCCCGTACAAAGCTTCACCTCCTTGCGTAGCAGGGAGAGCTCTTTGGAAAGCCCGGCGATTTGCTCCTTATAGACCGATACCTTTTCCTCGTCCTTGCACCGGCGTATTTGGTTGTAAATGGCTTTACGGTCGGCATACAGGGCGCTTATTTCCTGCTCCACGGCGGACTGATATGTGAAAAGCTGCTCTTTGCTAGAAATATGGTGCACGCAAAGCAGCTTGGTTTGCGCGGTGATTTCCTCCAGATGCCGGAGGTCTTCGCGCAACAAAAAATGCGTCCTTTTGTTGGACGCACGTTTGTGAGGCAAAATCCCCATCTTATATAGGTAGTGGAAGTATAACGCCTGCAGGCCGGTTATCTTTTTCACTGTATTGATGGAGCCTTTGAGGGTACAGCGTTTTCGCTTCGGCTCCGGCAAGGGTGGGAGCCGCTTGGGGTTTCGGTTTTGCAGGATGCGCTGTTTGATGGCTTCTTCGGCGTAGTCATCCCCCAAAGTCTTTAACCGGACAAAACGCTCCTTTCCCGGAGGGCGTACCGCCATATATTTCACGCCAGTTTTCACCTCATAGCCCTGTTTTCGGAGGGCGGCGATAAACTGAGTAAAGGTCATGGAGGTATCAATGGATTTGTCAACATCCTCCCGGATGAGGCCCCGCCAGGTAGGTTTGTTTTCCTGCTCGGCCTTCCATTCGGCATAATGCTTGGATTTGCCCCGCTTCGGGTTTTCAATGACGGAAAGAGAATATTCCCGGCACAGCCGGTCGGAGGTCTGCCGCATGAGGGCATAAGTGGCATTGTTGTCGTAATACCGCTTGCCGTCCATGAAGGATACGGAGTTCAGGACAAAATGATTATGAATATGCTGTTTGTCAAGGTGAGTGGAAACTACTACTTCGAAGCGTTCGCCCCATAACTCTTTTGCCAGTTTCATACCGATGGCATGGGCAGTTTCCGGGGTGGCCTCTCCCGGCGCAAAGGCTTGGTAGCCATGAAAAGCCAGAATGCCGTCCGTCTTTTGAAATTGGAGCTTAGTCCGGCTCATTTGCTGGCAGACGGTGTCTGGATCACAGTTGATGCCACTGACATAAAACTGCTTTTCTGTCTTAGCATCCTGCTGAGTATAGTCCAATACATTCCGCAAGCCCTGAAAGTCGGGACTGGAAAAATCAAGGTTCTCTGTCTTTTGGGGGTTGGTGGCATAGTCGATCACCCGATCAAGGCGGTCGGTTACATCCCATATCGCTGTGGTTGCCATCGCTATTCCTCCTTTCCGGGGCTGTGACCGCTGCTTGAATTTCTTGTACGGTTCGTTTGATTCGGTTGGCTTCATACTGAAATACTGTCGTGTCAATATGCCCCGTAGCATTGGCCTTTGCCGCGATCTGGTTCAGGTTGCTGCCAATAGCATGAAGCTCGCGTATCATGGAAAAGTAATCTGGAGGGGGCAGTTCCTTGGGCATATAGCCATTGATAAGAGAACGAATAAATGCTTCCTGTGAAAGTCCTGATTTCTTCACCTGTTTAGCAAGGTTCTGTTGTTCCTGGGCATTTAGCCGGACAAGGATTGAGATTCTCCGTTTTCTCATCGTTCAGACTCCTTTCGTACAGGGCACAAAAGCGCAGCGTCCTTCAATAATTAACACCTCGATTCTTCATTAAAACAGGAGTGAAGCGTAAGGGGTATTAGGGGCAGAAACCCCTAACAAGCGAATTTGGCTATCCAAATTCAGTGCTTGCTACAACACAAGACAGGGGTCTTGTGTTGTGAGTGGGTGACGATTGTTCTCAAATACAACTGGCCGAAAAAGAAAGAGCAGGAGGTTATCGCTCCTGCCCACGGTGCCGTTGGCTTTTGTTACAAACGTCCATTTCTTTTTCCTTTGTGGTAAAAGACTCCGCATCGAGAATAGAGACTGAATTACTGTATGCTTTGTGTACCATGACTTCGGACTTCACACAGCCTAAATGGTCGTGCAAAGTGTTATCTCTTTAATTTCCGTCCAATAGGTTTTCATATGGTGATTCTCATTTATGGGTTTGGTAAAAAGAAAAGGCGTTGATTTCTCAACGCCTATAAACGCCTACTATAATGGTCTAGGAAAACTCGACAAGATTTTCTGAAAAGATAATGAACCTGATA
>NZ_JAJDOO010000054.1 GCF_020595055.1 Desulfosporosinus shakirovi
GCTGATCTGCCTTTAGGAATTCGGATGGTTTTTGCGAACATTTATTGACACTATCTCAAGACGAACTGGCAAAAGCTGTGCGTAAAATGGCTAGATGGAGAACAAAACGAGTTAATACAATAACTGAGGGTGACTAAAAGATTTTGTTAGTATTTCTTTTTACGTTTTAGATTTTCATAACTGATCAGTTAACCCCCATTCCAATCTGGGAAAGGGGGTTTTTTGTGGGTATCTCCCTTTTAAAGATTGAAGACCTAATGAATCAAGAGGAGGAGACGAGATTATGAAAAAACTGTCACCCTTAAAGGGAGGGGTCATTTCAATTGCTGGAGCATGCATAGCAACGTACTTCATTTTCAGAACGGCACTTGCTGTGGGCGGTCCAAACGTTGAGATGGTGATGATGGTTAACACGGTTAAACCAGGTCGGCCAATCACTGCCTCAGATATACGGACGGAGACGATGCCCCAGAAATTTGCGATCGATGCCATGACAGACTCAACGGAAACGATTGGAAAAATTGCAGCGACAGAACTTACCCCAGGGCACCCACTGCTTAAGACAGATATTGCGGAAAAACCAATGCGAGATGGCCTGTATGTTGGGGAAATAGGAGTGAGAATCCCGGTAGATTTAATTAGCTCAGGAGGAGCCATGCCCGGAGACTATGTCGACATATTAGTATCCACCAGCAAACAAACGAATGGACAACCCAGCCAATTAAGTACCTTGTTTCGAGGCAAACGGATCGTTGCGGTCTTTAATGCGGGTGGACAAAAAATAGAAAGTATACCCACAGCTAACGCAGCAGGCGGGCTCTCAATGACACCTTCAGCCGTGTACACACCAGCATCGGTGACGATTGCCGCAAATTCAATCCAAGAACGTGATCAGATTATGAGTGCCGGCAAAGTTGCCTTGAGTATATCCCCTTGGGGTAATGAAACTAGTCAAAAACAACCGTACCCTGTTCAGCTACCGCCATCGGAGTTGCCAGAACAATCACTACAAGGAGAATAAAGGAGGGTCTACCATGAAAAAACCAGGACATGTTGGATTAGTTCTATTTATCATTGCCCTATTATTAACAGGATGTGGACGTAGTTTAGCAAGCAAATCCTTAGAAATACCGCCAAAGCAGGACTATAGTCTTATTCCGGTATACACATTAGATGGACGCAGCGTATATCTTAATGCTGGTGTTACACCTTTGGAATTTTTCTCGGTGAACTGTTCCCACTGCCAAAAAGATCTTCCGGAGATACAAGAAATCGTGACTGATCTAAAAGCCCAAAAGCCAATCATCTATGTCGCTACCTTCTTTGCAACATCGGACGTGCAAGAGGCCATTAAGGAGACAAAAGAGTTTATTTCCGCGTACAAAATTGCAGGTACTGTTGTTATACAAGCAGGACATCCTCAGGCGTATGTTAAGTCAGTACCTTCTTTGGTTACTCTTGATAAAGATACAGCAACACCCAATATAACGGAAGGTATGCCAACGAAGGAGCGGCTAATGGCCGTTTTATCAAAGGATAACGCCACCATAACCACCATGGAAAGTGATTAGAAATGAAAGATAACGAAAGGGGCGCTGTCCCCATAAACCTATTAACGTTTGGTTTGTTAATTTTTCTACTCGCTCTGACATTGGCTACTATTTCTATCAAGATTCTGTCCACACAACGATCGGGTGTTCAAGCTCATATGGAATCTTTGCTTAAGGATTCCATTACAGCAGCGATAAATTTCCCCTTACCTCAGGCTATAGACATGGAGCAGGATGCGCTTCAGGCGAAAGTCATTCAGTTATATACTGAAAAACTCCAAATTGCCACCGGAAGTGTGGTTGTGAACAAATTTATGCTTTTTACCGACGATGACGCTGGCGATCAGGCACCCGATGGTATCAAAGGAGTAATTCCGGGGCGTAGCGTGTATGTGGATTTGCGTGTGACTTGGACAACCCCATCAGTAATGGGGGCTCAGTACACTGGGATTTACCCCGTTCGTTCATTAGTTGCTTTACCGACATTTTTTGCACCTGGACAGACCTGGAATTAAAAAAAGTATACTATCCGGATTTAATGGTGTGAGGACAAAAAAGAGCTTGAGAGGTGATTATCTTGTGTGATTGTGGCATCGATTGGGTCAGAAGTCGTGAGGTATACAATTACTGTTATGAGCACGGCATTGATACGGGCCGACTAATACCGACAGTATCAAAGCTTAGCGGCAACATTCTTCTTGGCGAGAAGATTATTGGCAGGGATTGTAATGGCGAAATAGTTATCTACAAGGAAGATTTATCGGAAGCCATATTACTAACAATTGATCCGCTGAGCCGATAAGGGTAGATGAATATATCTAAATATCTAAGTTAATTAGTTCTGGCAATTGCAATTCGTTTGCATGACATAAAAGAATGGGCGAAAGAAGGGGCATCTTTGATAAACTTTTGGGAAGTAAAGTGCCGACGCGGTGCTTGGCGAGGGAAAGTATATATTTTAGCCTCGACAGAATGGGAGGCTGGCAAACAAACGGAAACAGCCCTGGAGCAACTGGATCTTATAGCAGAAGTTGTAGGAGTAAAGAATTTTTCATGTGTGAGCTACAAGGATATCCAGGATACATCAACTGTTGCAGAGAACCAATGTGTTCTGTGCAATCAACTTGTCGACGGACCGATTTCGCGAAGGACAGTGCTGAGCCCAAAAACTGACATACCACTCTTGGGTACTGTCCGTATTCTCGGAGAAATTTGTACTCGGACCTGTATAGGGTGCGGCAAACTCGAAGAATGGCAGACAAACTTTGGGTATATCCCTGAAATATGGTTTAGTGAAAAGGCACGAATTATCCCTTTTGTAGGAAAGTTTCTTAGAAGCAGTAAGGAGGTAACTGCAACGTGATGGGACCGACTCATGCCGCTGCTGGAATGCTCGCTGCTGAAATTGTCTTAGGCGCATCCCACGCACCACCAATCTATTGGCCCATCGGAATCGCTTTGGGGGCTGTGGCAGGCATTATACCGGATATTGACCATCCCAGTTCGTTTTTGAACCAACGGCTTCCGTTAGGAAGTACAGCAGGAATGGCGCTTAATCATCGGCATTTTACTCATTCAATCGTTGCCACCATACTGTTTAGCCTCTATCTGCGTTGGCTTTGGCCTATGGTGCCGGAGGTCTTGATCAATGCGGCGGTCGCAGGATATTTCAGTCATGTTCTTATCGACCCACTTAATCCTGAAGGTGATCAACTACTCTGGCCATTGCCTTGGATGTTCAGTTTTTCGCGAATTTTGCCATACCCTTTAACTTTTTCAACTGAAGACCGAATGGAGATCGTTATCTTCAGAAATGCGCTCTGGTTAATGGTCATTTTAACCGTAGTGCGTCCAACCTTAATTTGAAGGAGGAATACTTGTTGTTAAAACTTAAAAAGATTCAACGTAACTTAGCGTGGGGTTTATCGGCCTTGTCCATGACCCTGATCAATGCAACTTGTGTTTTTGCTGCAGATGAAACCCCGGGTGGGGCGCTTCCTTCTGAGAATCCCTTTAGGGTCAACTGGGGAGCTGTTATTAAGGGTGATCTGGTCACAGGTATTTTACCGTTGTTAAATTACGGATTGGGTTTATATGGTCTCTATCTATTTTTTCAAGGTATTCGTCATCTTTTAGAAAAGTCCAAGCAGCTTATGAAAGGAGAAGTTGGCTACAAAGCATTTATTCCTGTAGTGGGGGGGTTTGTTATTGTACTTCTAGTCCTTTCAGGTGCTTGGTATGATCTGCTTCGAGCGATCCTTGTCCCTATTAACGATTCGTTTTCCAGTCAAAAGTAGGAGGTTCTCTATGAAACGAGTTGGTATCCTTCTAATTGTGCTTATAATTTTTCTGAATAGTTTCGGTGGCCTGGTATGGGCCACTGAGCTATCGGATAACGTGACGCCGACACCCCCTCCTACAACGGCTGCGACAACAACAGGCGGTGACGAAGATACCGGTATCTTGGATACAATTTTGACGGGTGTCAAGGAGGTCAAGACCTCCGTGATGTCAGTCGTTGATTTCTTTCAGAACTTTGATCCGGGAGATCTCATCAACAACTGGATTAAAGAGAGCTTAAGTGATTTCATAAGTCCTACACTCGCTTGGTCAGAGCAGAATACGGCCCAATATCCCTATATCACTAGTGCAGACCCGCAGTTTGTCTGGTGGCAGATACTCGTCGTTTTGTCCCTGTCCCTGATGCTTTATGCGATGATGCGCATGGCAGGGCAGATCATGAAGGGCCAGCGAACGCCTGGAGACATTATCGTATTGTTTGGCTTGATGACTTGGCTTTTTAGCACAATTTGGGCAACAAACTTGATGGTCTATGCCCGCAATCACATCACGTATGCCTTACTCCACTGGATGGTCCAGGAGAATTGGTTAGCCCCTGATGCGCTCCACTCAACGGCTCAGTTTATAGTTCCAGATCTAGCCAAAGCGATCATGGCGAACCAGGACGCGGTATCTGCCATTATTGCCGTTATTATTGGTGGATTAATCATGCTTGCTTTAGAACTGGTACAAATGTTGGTCTATGCGGTTTGGATGCTCTTGGTCGTCTGTTCTCCAATTTTTGTTGCCATGACAGCTTTAGGTTCGAACTTTACACCCTTTATGAGTTATATCAACGGCTTAGTTCGTACGCTCATCGTTACCATTGCGATGACTCTTAGTTGGGGTATACAGGGATATGTTTATGCAAGCCAATCCGATACCATCTTACAAATTATTTGCCAAGCTGTTGTTGTCATGATCACGATCGTTGTCTTATGGATGTTCTGGGGTAAGTTTATTTTGACAGAGATCCTTGGCATGCTTTCGCAGCCGATACAAACTGTTAAAGGTAATGTAACGTCGAATGTTGGGTCGTCCCTTCAAATGGGCGGGAAAGCTGCAAGTATTCTAGGAGCAATGACAGGGAATTCCCGCCTTGCTGCCATGGGGTATAAGGCGAAAACGGCGGGGGATGTCCTCTCTGACGATGGGGAAGAGATTAAAGTCCAAGCCAGCCGAACTCTACGACATAATGATATGTTTTCAAGAATGACCGAGAAAACTTTTGGTCGAGAACAATCAGCATCAAATGATAGGCCTGTGTCCAGTTCTGGCGTCAAAGGCTTCAAGACGACCTTCAAAGGGGCTTTTACTAAGCCACCGTCCATGCCTAATGATTCTTCAGAGTATACGATGGACGCTCACTTAGATAAGGTTGAACGCCGAATGATCTCAGAAGAAGCCCACGGCTATTTTAACCAAGTTGCTACACCGGGTGGGGGAACATTCTTTAAATATAACGGACCCATGGCGGATGAACTCAAGGAGCAGCTTGAAGAAAAGGGGATTGCTGTTCATACGCTTGACAACCAGCTGGCCGTAGATATTGTGAACGAGAAGATTGCCAAATATTTGGTGACTCAGAACTTACCTCAACGAAGACCTTACTGGGAAAATGAAAAGGAATTCGTAACCGTAGATGCTTATGGAATAACGCACCAGCATACTCGTCGGCCCGAAAACGGCCTCAATATGGGACGATGGAAACCGAAGAAGGATCAAAAGGACAGACCGACTGAAGAAGCGAAGAAGGAGGACAATAGGTCATGATCTTTCCGGATGATATGCGCTTAGACATTAAGACCTTTTGGGGAATTCCCCTCGGCAAACTGTTAAAGGTCCTTGTTCCCTTGGGACTGGCCCTTGCTTGTTACATTCTCTGGTTCCCCTTTCCCGACATTCCTTGGCGAATAGGGCTATCCGTCGTTATCTTTGTGGCAGTTTCAGGGAGTATAGCGCTTAACATCCCTCGATTTTTCGGGATCTATAAACGTTATCGGCAGCGTCCAAAGCTCATTCAGAGTCAACCAGATGAAAATGCGGGTAACGAACTAACATGCCTCCAAGACCTTATTCGGGTCGACAGGCTCAATGATTGTATGGATAAAGTATTGATTGAGTGGGATAACGGATGGATCTCCTTGCTATGCCAAGTGAGTTCTGATCCCATCGATTATGAATCCTCCGCGACGATTGCACTTATACAAAAGGGACTTAAAGATGCCCTCGCCGTGGCTTCAGCTAATAGCCTACGCCTAAATTGGATAGAGGATGCCGATCGAGAATATGATGAAGACGTTTGGGCTGACCGACGAGAGCAGGCTCTGAGAAATGTCTTGCCGGGAGGGAGAGAGCTGACTCAAAACCGCATGGACGAGTACGAAGCTCTGGCTAAGCACGCAGCGATAACGAGCCGGTTACTGCTGCGCATCGATGCCAGTATCACTCACCTTATGCGTGAAGAGAATGGAGCCACCGACTTTGAACGTAAAGAACAGGCGTTGACCACTTTTTCTCACACAGCTGGAACGTTTATCAACAATATGAGCAGTGCCAAACTCCATCTTACTCCGATGGGAGAAGAAGATTTGGCTTGGATCATTCAGCAAGAAGTCGCTCCCTGGACGAGGGGGAAGAAAGTAAACTCACAAATTCTTGCTGAGGAACTGTTTGACGCCGACGAAAAAAACAGCGATGATAAGGAACCTCCAACGTTCGAAGAGGATCTCTTGATCGATCATCTGAAAATGACCTCCGATAAGCAGATAAACGACTACGATGATCTTTGTGTGATTCAAGATCTTAATAAAGATCAATCTCTTGAACAGAGAACGCCTCTTACCTTGACTAGTCATTCTCCAAGTGTTCCGTTTACCTTACAAACAAAGAACCCCTTTGTAAAGAAAACGGTGAATCCCTTTGCGAAAAAAACAAGTGGAGACTGCCTAAGTCCGGACAAAGCACAACAGAAGGTTCTCCCATTTATAAAACCCATTAAACTACCCAAAAATGTCGTGGTTGTTTTTAGTACTAAGCGCTATGTCGGCGTAACCACAGTTTCTGTTAACCTTACACCACCACAAGGGCTACTCATTAATCTTGGACGAGGGGAGCAGCCGATGAAATGGCCGGAGCATTTCATGACATTATCGGTTTCAGGAGAACGACGGGTGACGGAGATAGTGTCCATGGCCGAAAGGTTCGATCGGGTGACCGTCGATCTTGGCCTATACACCGAAGACTGTTTGGATGTCATCAAAGCTGCACAGAACGTAGTTTATGTTACAGATAATCAACAAAATACTTTAGGGGTATCACTGCAACAGACAGAAAATCTTCCTAGGGACAAGATGATGCTGGCGATTAACAAGGCGATCCCATCAGGTTTGTCGCCAGGGCTGCTTAGTGCTCAACTTGGGATGTTGATCGGGATCATGATTCCCTTTGATAGCTATTACAGCGATGGCTTTGGCCTATCGCTTCCCAGCAAACCATGGGAACTCTTTCGTCAACTCATTATAGAACGCGAGGTGTCGGTCTTATGAGTTGGGATATTGTGACGATCGTTAAAAGCCTTACTAAGTGGATTCCAAACCCTCTAAATCTTTTAACAAAAAGTTGGGATGTTACAGGGATCGTTCATAAGCTACCCTTACCCAAAGAAGTCAAAGAACACCTATTTCGCTTAATACCTCTGCCGGTTAATCCCTATGTAACGGTAAAAAATGCGTTAGAAGCCCAAATGTTGCGGGATGCAGCGAGAGTCGCAAAACAATTAGATGAAACTTCATCCACTATGCATCTAAAACTGGGTACGGAAGAAGGAGTCGTGTTTACCTCTACCTTGCTGATTAAGCGCTATCCGAAAAACGTTTGTTTTGGCCACTTCAGAAAGCTGGCCTCAATACCGCCCGTACGTTGCAAAGTGGAGATTCATCCCATTGTTAAGAGTATGGTCAGTAAGGCGAATGAACATAAGCTAAATCGCTTGAATCATGATATTCAAGACTCGGTGCGGAATCGTCAAATCCCTGATTCAGAGATTGTTAAAGCCCATGAATCTCTTTCCAAGATGTTGAATGAGGTTGAGTATACGGATAATCTGCCCTTTGAAATCTGGATGTTTATCACGACTTGGGGAAGCTCGATACAGGCGTTAAAAAGCAATGTAAGGGACATAAAGAACCTTTTAGCCGAGGATAAGGCCAAAGTGAACAACCTTTACTTTGAGCAGGTCGAAGGCTTTCAGGCGGGGCTCTCGCTTGGACTTACTCCGGAAGTGCTGTACAAAGATTATCCTGGGAGATATGTCACCAGCGACCCTTTATCGTATCTCAATCTTTATGTCAATGGCACGATAACTGATGGAAAAGGTATTTACTTCGGCAATAGTACTCGAAATCTAAGCTCCATTTTATTGGACCTTTTGAATGGGCAAGGTGGTAAAAACATCTCGCTTTTAGGCACGACCGGCAGCGGTAAATCAGCTGCCCTAAAATGCCTAGGACAGAGTTTTTTAGAACACGGATTGCGTGTCATCTACTTTGACATGAACGGAGAGTATTATGCCTGGTGTAAAAGGATCGGCGGTGCATATCTCGATCAGCGGTCGGAGATTGGAACCTATATCGAACCCATGATGATTTATCCCCAGGTATCCGAGCTTGATGGAAATCCTGTCGATGCAATGATTGCTAGAGTGACCCGGACGATCGCCATTCTTGCCGATACGAATCAGGAGTATCATTTAGTTCCCTGCGATCAAGCGATTGCTAAGGTACTGGAGACCAACGGTATTGACCGAGAAAAACCTGATACATGGTATGTGAAATCGCTTAAGATTACGGATTGGTATCAGGCACTCTGTGCTATACACACTCCGGAAGCCCAGGATTTACGAACTCGTATCCACCGATATTTTGAAGGCTCCCAGCGTCACCTGTTTGGAAAAAGTGAACCTCTTAATTTGGACTCTCAAATGATTGTGATCCGATTGTCCAACCCGGAAGAAGAGGGGGAAGATCCAAGGGCCAGTTTGGTCAAGATGACCTTGGCACTGGATACGGTTTGGGCGAGTGTCAAACGAGATAAGCTCAAAGGAGATCGTTTCACAGTTCTTTTTCTTGATGAATTACAGCGTTCTATTCGTAATGCCGAAGTGGTTAAATTCCTAAATACTGTGGCGACCTCAATCCGTCATCAGAATGGGCTTGTTGTAACTGGGACAAACCGAGCATCCGTGTATCTCGGTGATCAGGCGCCGGCACAATCGATCTGGAGTAACAGTTATATCAAAATGATTTTTTGGATTGAGGACACTGAACTAGCCCTGCTTAAAGAAAGTAAGGCCGTTCCGGAGCCGGTGATTAATGCCATCCAAGATAGCTTTGGGCACTATACGTTTATGCTTAAGGTTGCCGATCGCCCTTGGGAACAAGCAACGTTTCACTTGTCTCAGATGGAATTAGAACTCTATAGGACGAAAGGTTTATCAGATTGAGATATTGATGGTTTGGCTCAAGAAATAAAAAGGAGTGATTTCCTTCATGAAATTAACTCAATCTACTCTAAACGGTAAAATAGTCAAAACTATTTATGCTACTTTATTAGCTCTTCGTAGTTCTCTAAAAACAAACTCTTTTAGAATTATCTATGGGTTATATGACCTGGCTTTCTTGGTAATAGCTTTACGACTAGCTATACCAGGCCTGCAAAGTCTAATTCAGCTATTACAGGAAGCCGATTATCAAGCAGTTTCTTCAGTTTTTCTTTTTAATTGGATTCTTCTTGGAAACCTGTTGGCTATTCCGTTTTATGTCTCTAAACGTTACAACAACCGACGACGTTCATATGTCGAAATTCTCTCGTTGATATTATTTTTATTCCTGATCATGGGGCTAGGCTCTTTGGCCTTTGATTGGGGATATGTGTACTTCATTTGCAGCTATTTGGCTTTAACTATCTTAACAAGGATTATACAGATGTTGATGAGCAACCGTGTTCGCCGTTTGCACGTTTCCTAGGGATTTTTGGGAAAAAATAAATCAATTAAAATGTTTTAGCCTAAAATTTAATTTAGAGGAGGAGGTCAATATTTCAAGACCCATGCTGTTGAATGAGCCATATCACCAGATTTTAGAGGGTATTATCCCAACGGCGATAGCGCTACAACCCATCGTTAATCTACAGAACTCCAGTATCATCGGGTATGAGGCCTTGGCGCGTTGGCATAATTTCTCCCCGGAGTTCATCTTTGCTCTGGCCGAAAAACACCATGATGTGGATTCCCTAGAATCGTTAGTTGTCAAAGAAATTCAACGCATCCGGGACTTGGTTCCCGGACTCTTATTTATAAATGTTCATCCGGCTGTCACAAATCCCAAGCTGTGGAGTATTTTTGGTCAACGGAAGGTGGTGCTTGAAATTACCGAGGCTCAAAGCATCAATTTTCGGGGTGCTTACCGACTGCGGGAAATGGGTTTTCCTTTGGCCTTAGATGATCTTGGGACAGGCCACTCCACATTCGAGGCGCTTCTACAGTTGCAGCCGGAGTTTCTTAAGCTGGATAAAGTGCTTACTCAAGCAACTAATTTTAAAGACCGTAATAATCTGTTTGCGGCAATGGTAGATTATGCCTGGCGATCCGGTTCACAGGTGATTGCAGAGGGTATCGAAACAAAAGAGCAACTGCAAGCTGCTAAGAAGACAGGCTGTCACTTTGGACAAGGGTATCTCTTGGGAAAGCCCAGGTTATACCCATTACGGTGAAGTAAAGCGAAGTGACACAAAGGTAAAAATTTAAGACACATTAATCAGGATTGATTATAAAAATGATAACGTAAATGACGTTTTACAGTGCTAGCCGAGACTTTTGTAAAAACTCAGTAATTTAGAAAGGACGATTAAATAATGATTAAGGAGTCTATCGGTGAAAAAGCTGGGTTGATTGCGGTTGTTGGGGTTTTAATAAGTATTTATGCAGTGTTCAAGTATTTTTACTAAACGCCATTTCCTACTAAATGAGTCATTAGGTGATTTCAAGGGAGAGTTCTTTATATGCAACGATTTTCTGGCATTGCCATTGATTCTATTTTTGGGTTGGGTTATATTCATCCTTTTAAACCAAGCATGCTTGTTCATTCATAAGCAAAGTATAAATTCCAATCTTTAGGCCAACAGTAATTATTCTCGAGGTTTAGATAGAAAAATATAGCGACTCAGAGAATCTATTTATATTAAAACCGACTAGGTTTGTCCAGTCGGTTTTTTTGTGGGTAATTTTCTTCTATATAAATAGGAGGAGAAAACGGATGCTTAAAAAACTAAAGTGGCTTATAGTGATCGGCTTACTCTTTACTAGCCTGCTTTTTATGACGTTCCTCCCTATTTTTGCTCTCGCGGGCAGTGGACCAGAGCGATTTTACCAAGATCAAGGTGGGGTTGACACCGGCGGTGGAGGTGAGGGAGGATTTACGGGTGGAGGGGCTATACCTCCTATTGATTTGCAGTATCACGAGGTCAATCCGGACGAGCTTCGAGCTTTCCTCAAAAGCAGAGGAAGTTATCTTGTGCGTAATGTAGACTCCTTTATCGCTAACGCCAGAAGGTTTGGAATAAACCCCTTGCTTCTAGTGGCTATCACGGGACAAGAACAATCGTTCAATCCAGAGAAAAATTCAGATGCAGCGCAGGTTGGTCGAAATCCATTTAATGTCTTTGGGAGTTGGATGGCGTATTCTCCGGGTTTTGATAAATCCTGCGAAGTTGCAGCTAGAACAGTCGCTACAAAGTTAAGCCACACAATGCCCGCAGGTGAAGATCCGATCCATTGGTTAAATAATTCTCGTAACCCCGCAGGCTCTTATGCTGAAGATCCAAACTGGTGGAAAGGTGTGAAATTTTGGTTTCAAACGATTTCTTCAAGACCCAACATTTATCTCGTCCCTTTAAACGGAAACGGAGGTGATGCCGAATGAGGAAAAAATGGATACCCCTTATTCTTATGGTTATAATTGCTGGAGCCGCTATTAGCGGGTACTTTAACAGCCCTAAAAGAGGCGGCGCGTCAGTGGTTCCTGCAGACGTTGCGGGACAAGCACCTCAGCAAAGTTATCCCCCTACAGAGCAACAGTCGTCAGCTTTTAGTCCAGATACCTTCGAACATCTTCAAGCAATTGATCAAGAAACAATACGGGATCTTGTCCAAAAGGTACGGCGTCTGGGAAATCCTTACGTAACGCCGGCAGATTGTAGCTTGTTAACCATGGAGGATGCACACTTTGCTGTCACATCGTTTTGGGATCCTGACTATATTCGTAAATCGGATGCTTGGAAGACCTCTGTATCAGATAATCTTTGGGATCCTTCTTTAAAAGGAGATATTACAAAGCCTGGTGCTTGGATGGTCGCTATGCTGACGAAAAGTGACGAAAGCGACTGGCAAGACGTTGTATTAAGGTGGGATGCTCCACCTTCAAGATTAATCCCTCCCCCAGTTTCTCTGCCAGAACCAATTGCTCAGGCCTGTAATAGTGGTTGGAACGAACTCCTTAAACAAAACTATTTGTTTTTTTCGTTCGTGAAAGCAACGGCTTCACAAAATACTCTGCAGCTACATTTCACGGTCGTTAAGACGGATAAACCGCAAAAGGTGGTTGTTAGCGTTCCAATCAATGGAACCTATAAGTCCTGGTCCTTTGGTAACATAAGCATTCAAGACGAATAGAGAGGAGGTCTGTGAGTATGCCTATCATTTATGCGCTAGGAATCGGGATGCTTCTGTTATCGATGAAACATAAAATCCGAGACATCTGGAATGTACTTGTGATCGTTTTAATCTGGCTTAATATCGGTGCTTTGTTATTTAGGTTGTTTCCTCCGTTACAGCCCTTTCTCCTTCGCTATTGGGATAAACTTTTTGCTCCAGTAGCACCTATCGTTCAACCTATCCTTCTATTTCTACAGACCTTGATCATAAATATCTATAAAATTTTAGTGGGTCTGGGAGGGAATTAGTTTGACAACATTTACGATTGAACAAATGATTAAGATAGCTATTTTGACCTTTATCCTGCTAGATTTTATTAAAGAGTCATCCAAACAGGGGCGAATTAATATTACTGAGTTTCCGGTCTATTTGTTTTTACTCTTTGGCCGTATTTTAGACACTCTCACGGCAGCTTTTGTCGGATTGTTTACTCTTAATGGTACTCCCTTCATAGTAATTAAGGGCTCATTAGGCCGATTCATAGAAAATCTGAATAGAACCACTGATTCAACGCATAACCGAGAGCTTGAAAGTTACTGGTTTAAATGGGGCAAGCAACGAAAGGCTATACTCAGCCAAACCCTAGAACGATCAGGAGCGCATATTATGGTCGAGAAAAATAAGTTGCCTGGGTATCGTGCTCTTAAACTAAACCCTTCACAACCCGTTCCCTTGGTTCAAACGATCGATTTTAACGTTCGATACTCAGCCACTGATAATGAAGTCCATTTCGTTCCCGTCTACTATTTCGGCGTCGATCCTTCGCTGCGTTCTGCCATTCGTCAACGGGTCGAAGATGGTACACTTTCTGTGGCTTTCGGGGTCCCAGCCAACCATGTATTTTTCTGTGAACGAAATGGTCAAGAAGTGATTACAGTGAAGGTTGGATCGAATGAACGAACGTTACCGCCCCAAGCTCAAACCGGAAAAAAACTAGTGGCAGTTCAATCATTAAAACCTGTTGAACCTTTAGATTTAAATCCCCTGGGTGAAGGTCTTCCGTTCCTTTCGATCTTTCAAAATCCAAAACCTAAAAAAGCTCAAAAAGATGATATGGCCAAGTTAATTATTGACGCTTTTAATCGTCTAAACTTAGGTGTCGATTCAAGTGGACAATCTAAATTTAGGTATCAAGAGAGTATTTTTGGACCGACTATCACTCAAGTTATCTTTAAAACACCATCCGGTGTGAAAATTACATCATTGGCACGAGAAGGTGAAAATGTGGCGGCAGAGCTGGGGATCGCCGGCAGTATTCGGATCACTGCCGTTTCGGGGATGCCAGGTTGTGTAGGGGTTGAGGTACCTAATCGCCAGCGAGGACTCGTTACCATTCAGGAGATGGTCGCTAGTCCGGAGTTTAGAGAAAGTAAAGCAGCTATCCCTATTTGTATTGGTATGACACTGCATGGAAAGCCACTAATTGCTGATTTGACTAAATTGCCTCATTTGTTGATAGCTGGTGCTACTAATCAAGGTAAAAGCGTGGGGCTTAATGCTATGATAGTTTCCTTACTTGTGGTGTCTAAGCCAGATCGATTAAAACTCATCATGGTAGATCCAAAAGCCGTGGAGTTAACAGTCTACGAAGACCTTCCTCATTTGATGGCCCCCATTGCCACAGAGGCAAAAGACGCAAGGCCCTTATTGGATTTGATGGTTAACGAGATGGAGAATAGATATAGCTTATTCAGATCAAAAAAGGCTCGTAATATTGTAGAATACAACAGTAAAGTTAAAGCTGAAGAAAGATTCCCTTATATTGTGGGAATTATTGATGAGTATGCGGACCTGATGATGGGTGCAAAATCTGAAGGAAAGGATTTAGAAATAGCGGTCGTTCGGTTGGGACAGAAGGCCCGAGCTGCTGGCATACACCTCATATTAGCAACTCAACGTCCGACGGCGAACGTTGTTACAGGATTAATTAAGGCCAATATGCCGGGCCGTTTAGCCTACAAGGTCTCGTCGTTAATTGACTCACAGGTTATTTTAGACCGTCCGGGGGCGGAATCCTTAACAGGTATGGGGGACCTATTGTTACTCGGCCCCACGGATCCTGAACCCATCCGCGCACAAGGTCCCTTGGTAACCGACGAAGAGATTGAACGAGTCGTTGCTTTCTGGAGTAAAAACAGAGTCAAAGCTAAAACGATAGAAAATCCAGGAGAAAGTCTCAAAGATAGACAGTTGTTTACGCAACAGTCTAGCAAAAACAATCAGGAACCCTCTAAGAGGGTAATAAATTTTCCGGAAAAACTAGATTCAGACAAAGAGACTATGGTTGGGATACCTGACGTTACAATTATCCCTGAGATCTATATTGTGGAGGGCAAACGAGGAAATATGGTAAACTTAGGCATTCCCTCTAAACCAAAAACGCTTAATATGAGTAACGATGCATGGGCAATACTCTACGGATATTCAGTGAGAATCGTGGTTAGAGATCAGGCACCGCGACGTGACTATCTAAAGACTCTTTTAAATGTTGGGACCGATGTTGCTCAAAGCCTTATGCAGTTCTTCGAGGCCGGGAAAATAATATCGCCATATAAAGGTCCTAAAGCGCCGCGTCAAATCTTTGTTTCAATAGAACAGGTCGAAAGGATTTTTCCTGAATCACGCTTTTCTATGCATAATTATACGGATTCGATCAACGATAAATAGCCTGGAACTCAACCTAGAACAGTTAAGATATGAGAGGACAATTAGACTGCTAATTGTCCTGGCTATGTTTAGCCTGTAACAACGGTTTGAGGACATTTTTTTAATTGTCCTCAAAAGTATAAATCCCTAGAGAATTATTATTTTGTGGCTAAAGTTGTTTTTTGAGGACAATTAAAAAACTACGTAGTTTAGCTTGTTATAAAGATGCATAAATATCCTTTTTGTAAGTATAAATATGCATTGCTGGCATTGTATTATTCCTTTGCTGGAGGATTACCATGAAATAAAAAGCGCTTAGACGATTAACTGGGAGTAATGACAAGCTTAAACGCATATTTACGAAAGGGATAGTTGGAATTTATATGATTTTTAATGGGTTGGAAGTATATTTAAACGATTCCAGTTTCTTAGTTTTTTGAAGAGACATCTAGTCATTGTCTGCGCACTCAGTATAGATGTGAGTTGGGAGTTGCTCTGCTTATTAGTGTACCTGCTAGTGAACTTACTAGTGTACTCATCAGTATACTAGTAAGTTCACTTCATCTTATAGTGACTTGCTCATTTGTGAGTGGACTTATTAGTTTGTTAGTGCTTAAACAAGAGAGCGTACCCGTGTATACACTTACGGGTACGCTCTCTTGTAGGAAAAAGCCTTATAAGAGATGAAGGGGAAAAGCAGGAGGTGAGAAAATGGAGGCTTTTAGCAAAGAAGTGTTAGCGGAGCTGAAGAATAGAGTCAGTGAAACTTCGGGGGAAATTCTTATGGTTCTTAAACATTATTATCCGACTCCCTTCCTTAAATCAACGTTGATAACAAAAGCTGGTCTTAAACCATATGTAGGTAATATTGCGATTGAACGATTGGAGGCTGTAGGTCTTATTGATTGTGATAATGCAACTAACGGATTTAATATGTACCATTTAGCTTCTAATGGAATTAAAATGCTTGAACTTATTGAGGGCAATCAAATATAAGGGAGGAAAAGGTTTATGAGCATTTTTAGAACTAGGCCGCCATTTTTACAGTCTTCATACAGTAAAGATCAGGTTTCAACTGATATTGATTTATTGGAGTGTACAGAAGAAACGGAGGATGATTTTATGGAACATAATGAAGATATTTTAAGAACTAAACATGAGGAGATTGAAATGACGGTTAAATCGGATTCCAAATTAGAAGCCACAACGGTTCCATTAACTGAGGAGTCATTAAGGGTTAGTTTCCAAGCTCAAGAATCCTTTGTCCTTAATTCAACAGTCAGTATCAAATTAGGTATTATCGGACTTGGTCAAGCTGGAGGGAAAATTGCTGATGAGTTTGCTGTATGCCGCCTTCCGGGAAAAGAGGCAGCAACTTATCCAGTACTAGCCATTAATACTTGTGTGGCGGATCTCCAAGCCTTAAAACATATTCCCGAAAGTCAGCAAATTGAACTGCCTAATTATAGACTGGGAGCTATGCGTCAACCTGAGTTAGGATACGGAGCAATAACTCAAGCAGGGGTGTTGGAGGATATTTTAGCTCGCGTTAAACGAGTTTTTGAAGGCGTTGATCATATTATTGTTGCTGCGGGGATCGGGGGAGGAACAGGGACAGGAACACTTCAAGTAGTATGTGAAGCTTTGGCGGAACGGGGATTCCCGGTATCGACCATGATTACCTTACCTAGGGATTTTGATTCAGTCGAGGAAAAGAAAAATGCTGTGGATTTCTTGGGGACATTCCAAGAGCTTATCTTTAACGGAGCTATTTCATCAGCAATTATTGTAGATAATAACTTACTTTTTGATCGATATATAAAGAGAGCCAATTCATTAGGCGTAGACATGGATTGGAAAGTGGATAGCAACCATGAAATAGTAAGGATCATCAATGAAATGAATGCGACCACCGGCTTGCCATCTCCAACAACGTTTGATGGTGCAGAGCTGACGAAGATTTTGTCTAGCGGGGGTTGTGTTACTTTTGGAAAAGCTGAAATAGGGCTACCGGATTCAGCACTCAATGAAACAATGGCACTAGAAATTGACGACATTTTGCATCACGGATATTTGTCCAATTACAATAATTTATCTGAAGCTCGTTTTGCTGGCATACAGCTACTCATGCCTGAAAATATGGAGTTCGGGGTTACGATGGAAAAAACCGTAAATGATGAGCTAAAACACCAGATGCCATCTTTGATTGGAAACTATATTGGACATGCACAGATAAGGGGGCAAAAAAATTTACTAGTTTATACAATTGTTAGTGGTATGGGACTGCCGGGACGTGCTCAGGAGCTATCAAAGTTATTACAGGATGAAGTGGATCGTATCAATGAAGCAGAAACTAAAAGAACGCAGTTTACATCAACGGAGGTGAGTCTGAAAAATCCGTTCCAAAAAGGAGGCAGAGCAAAAACATCAGCGAATCCGTTTGCAAAGGAGGTAGTGGGTGGTAATAAGGCTAAAAATCCTTTTAGCCAATGATCTAAGAAGCTTATTGTTGCCCCAAAACCACCATGGATAGGAATATCTTATCAGATGATTGATTTCTTGCTCACTCATAGAAAAAAGTGCTTCCTCTCCTTGGAACTTACGTTGGTCATGCACAAGTCGGGCAAAACGAGTTATTAGTGTATACTATTGTTAGTGGAATGGGATTACTAGGACGAGCGCAAGAGCTGTCTCAATTATTGCAGGTAGAGGTAGAAAAAATTAATGCTGCTGATGCTAAAAGAACCCAATTCACGCCAACTGAAGTAACGGTTATGAACCCATTTCATAAAGGAGCAAGACAGCGGACAGCAGGAAATCCGTTTGCAAAGGATGTATTAGGTGGTAGTAAAACCAAAAACCCTTTCAATAAATAATAGAAAATTGAAACAGTTACGGTATCGAATGTAGTAGATATTATGACGATAGTTCCAGAAAGAAGATAGACAAAGGGGGCTATGAATTTACCTTTGTCTATCTCTTTTAGAGATTCTAATTGGCCCCATCAAATTCTAGCACACTTCGAAAACGACAGTACACAGCTCCTAAAGTAAATAAACCCATTAGTTCCCACCTGACTGTAAGCATTTCCCATGTTAGACTTATAGTAGAGGTGGGTTTTATGTTTATCAGTCCAATGCTACTACACAAGGTTGAGGACCCTTTTGATGACGATGAATGGCTGAGTGAATTGAAACTGGATGGGATTCGCTTCCTATATTCATCGATAGATACAACTAAATTTTATACAAGACACGGGAATGAAGTAACGGAACGCTTTCTCGAGCTTGCTACCAATCAGGTACCCAAAGGCACGATTCTCGATGGTGAAATTATTGTATCCGACGAAAATGGTAAGCCTGACTTTGAAACATTGATGAGTCGCTTTCACATTAGAAATTCAAGGAGAATACCCATAATATCTAAAAACAAGCCAGTGACGTTCTGTGCGTTCGATGTGATTTATCATAAAGGAAAGAAAGTAAGCCATCTTCCTCTTGCGGATCGGAAGGAACTGCTTACTGAAATCATACCTGAAGATTTACCAAGGATTGCAAAAACTCTTTCAGTTAAGGGGAATGGTAAGGTCTTATATGATTTAGTTAAGTCGCAAGACCTTGAGGGAATTGTCCTTAAACGGAAAGATTCGAAATACGAAATTGGGAAGCGTTCTCAGAATTGGTTGAAGGTAATCAATTACAAGTACGACACAGTGTCAATTGCTGGCTTTAGAAAATCAGAGTTCGGATGGCTTCTTAGGTTCCCTGATGGCAGATCGGCTGGGGTGATGGAGTTGGGTGTGCCTGCTGAAGCTCGTGGGATCGTTTTTAATTTGGCAAAGATGGTCCCAGTTAAAGAAACAGGCGATTATATTTACTTCCCTGATGATTCCTTGAAATGCAAAGTTAAGTATCGAACTTTAACTAAGGCTGGTCTCTTAAGATTGCCCTCCTTCCTTGAATTTGCAAGTTGATATGCCGGTACCTTTTGAAGGTATCGAATATTTTTTTATAACTGGCTGGACATCATGGGATAGACTTCGTCGTCAATTGTCCCTCCGCTACTGAATCTTACACCACTATTTATAAAAGATGATCTAAATACTGAGCCATTCCCAAATCTTGCACGGATTAAGTCAACAGTCTGATCCACAGCACGTTGCTTAACATAATCCCGTTCAAAAAGGGATAATTGCTGAAAATCATTCTGACATAGCTCTGAAACACGAACCCCAAGATGTCTAATGGGATCACCTTTCCAGAGCTCATCGAACAATTCGCAAGCTATTGTATGGATGGCGTTAGTGCAATCAATTGCCGAGAAGACCTTTCGTTGGTGTGAGGAATAATAAAATTCGTTTGTTTTTATGGAAACAGATACTAACCGAGCACAATAGCCAGCTTGTCGCAATCTTGATGCTACGGTCTCAGTCAATGATAGCAGGACCAAATGTGCGGTCTTCTTATCTTCGGCATCAAAAGCGATTGTCGTGGAATTTCCCATGCCCTTAATGACGAGATGACGATCCATGCGGACCAGCGAAATGTCTCGGCCATTAGCATAATTCCAAACCAGCAGTCCGTGTGATTTTAAAAAGAGCTGCAGCCATGCCGGATCTGCATGAGCTAGATCACCAATGGTCTTAATATTTCGACCGAGAAGTTTTCTCTCGGTAGCTCGCCCGACCATAAACAACTCGCCTACGGGTAATGGCCACATCTTATCTGCTATTTGTTCGGGAAAAAGAGTATGCACCTGGTCGGGCTTTCTAAGCTCAGAGCCCATTTTGGCTAAAAGCTTGTTTGTCGAGATTCCAATATTAACCGTAAAACCAAGTTCATTTTTAATCCGGTCTTTAATAATGTGCGCTGCTTCGACCGGATCTGGATAGAGCCGTTCCATGCTTGTGAAATCCACATAATACTCATCTATGGAGTACTGCTCTACCATTTGTGAGTACTCACGAAGGATATCCCCAAACGCCGCACTACATTGCATGTAAAGCCCATAATTGGGCGGCACTACAATCAGATCTGGACATTTAGAACGAGCCGAATAAAGGGTTTCGCCTGTTTGTATGTTATGTTTCTTCGCTGGAATAGACTTAGTCAGTACAATTCCATGCCGCGTTTGTTCGTTTCCACCAACGACAGATGGTACAGTCCTTAAGTCCAAGGGATCGCCGTGTTGAAGTCTATGTGTGGCTTCCCATGAGAGATAAGCGCTATTGACATCTATATGAAAAATGATTCGCTTGCCCATTCTATTCACCTCTGCTTGCAGAATACCTGTTCCAATAATAACAAAACGTATGTTCCGTGGATAGGTGTAAATATTGGGAAGAATGGGAGACGTCTTTTAGTTATTAAAGACCAAAGTATATGTAAAGGGGAGCTGAATCGAGTCACTCGATAGGACAGTACAGTAACTAAATGACCAGATGTCAGGAATGAAGAATATAATCGACTTTTAATAGTTTTAAAGAGTCAAATTGTTTCGTATATTCTTGTTATTATAAGCAGGAATATTCAAGGAACATGTTGAATTCTGTAGTGGGATACTAATTTCGAAGAAAAGTCAAATAGGAGATTATTTGTGAAACAAATTTTAGTAATAACAAGTTCTTACGATTTAACTGTTGATTATATAATCCATAAATTTAAGAATCTTAATTTTTTTAGACTTAACACAGACCGACTCGATGAATATCAAATTAGTTTTTATAATTCAGAATGGGTTATTAGAGATAATTTCAAATTTATAACAAATAAAGATATTGAATCCATCTATTTCAGAAAACCCGTATTACCCCATCTAGACCAATTCAACCCCAAATACCATAATTACATGCACAAGGAAATCTTGACGTTAATAGAGGGTATTATGGAGCAATTCGAAGGTAATTGTTTGTCTAAGCCTTCAATACTCAAGAGAGCTGACAATAAAATTGTCCAGTTACAGTTGGCCCAAAAAATTGGCTTTCAAATGCCACTATCATTGATTACGAACTCAAATCATTCTGCAGAAATATTTTGTAGTGATAAAAAAACTATTGTTAAACCAATATCAGTAGGTAAATTACAATATGGAGACAAAGTAGGCATAATTCAAACTAACTATGTAGATTCCACTTTTGGATTTGACGGTCTAGAATTGGCTCCATCATATTTTCAGATATATATTAAAAAAGATTATGAATTACGAGTTACAGTAGTTGATGATGAATTCTTTCCAGTGAGGATAGAGACAACAGAAGAAGTGGATTGGAGAAAAGCAAAGAAGGATAATATACATTATTCTAAGGATTCTCTACCTGATAATGTTAAGAGTCTTTGTTTACAAATAATGAGATTATTAAATCTTAAGTATGCCGCATTTGATTTTATAGTTAGCAAAGGTCAATATGTGTTTCTAGAATTAAATGCTAATGGACAGTGGGCTTGGTTAGAACAAGAACTAAACCTGAAGATCTCAGATTCAATTATTAGATACTTAGTGGGGTAAGAATGAATAAAAAATATTTTTGGTTTATTTACTTCCTATCACTATTTCCAATACTTAGTGTTACTGACGACAAAAATTTCGGCGATATTACTAGAGAAACTAAAGTATTTCGAATATCCTTACTAAACTTAAGTTTAGGAGTTCACAGCTTTTATCTATTTACGTTTAAAAAGGATGATGGATTTAAATTTTTTAAATATCTTAATTTAACGCATTTTTCAATAGAAGAATCAGTAATATTAGAGAAGGTCGAAAATTATCGTAAAACAATTGCTGCTAAACAAGATTCAGATATCAATATACATATAACGGATTTACAGTATAAAATAGCAAATCAAGAAGCGATAAAAAACGGCAGCTTTAATAAAATGGTAGCCTATAATGCACTAACACTAATGGCAGTGGGATTTGCCATTCCTTATTTAATTAAAATCTATAAGATCACAGAACATCTGTTTTTTTACTCACTATTTATTCTTATCTTTGTTTATAATTTCGCAAATATTTTTGCTTATATCTTAGAATTTTTGAAAGTTAAAATAATAATAAGATCTACGTTTGGAGATTTAAAACAAAGTCAAAATCCTTTGCATGAATTTGCGGCTTCTTTATATTTAGACTGGTATACCATAAAAGATGAAGCAAGGCTTTTTGTATCTTATGTTAGAAACATTGAAAAATATATTAAGATTGTTATCTTTTATTTTGTGTTATTTATTTGTATTTACAATTTATTGGCTTATAATGCCAACAAAGTATTGCCAGGCATAAACAAAAATGCAAGTACACATCTTATAAATTTCTCCCTAGATAACCAGGATGTTTTTTCTTCTCCGAATCTGAAACAGCTAGATAAAGTAAGAGAAGGGTTAATAACAGATAAAATTTCACAAATTCTCATAATTAAAAGCCCATCATTAAAGGGCAAAGAGTTAGACCTATACCAAAAGGTATTTTCCTTATTTGAAATTTATAACATTTCTCATGCAAAGATTGTAGAAGTAGACCAAACAAATCCGAGGGATAGTAATCAGGTTTCAATAATAATACTAGGGAGGTAAACTGTGAGAGAACCATATTTAGCAAATTATGTTGAAGAACATGAGTATAACCAAAACAATAGCTTATTGTATGATGGTAAAACTCAACTTTCTTTTATTGACCCCGAAAAAAAACTTCGGGCAATTGATAAGTGCTTGGTGGGACCAACATATCTCACAAAAGCTGTTGAGAACTCTGACCCGGATGAATTTCAAGCAATTGGTCCTACTATAGAAACTGCGACAGATGAGTCCTCTGATCCCGATGAATTTTATGCTATTGGTCCGACAAAATTGACTTTTTCAGATGAGAATTCTGATCCCGATGAGTTCTATCTACTTGGTCCTTCAAAAGAGTCTCGTTCTAATGAATGCTCTGATCCAGATGAATTTTATCTTAAATAAGCAAAATAGAATTATGCTCTAAAGTCTTGATCAAATATCTTATGTCTCCTTTAGTTCCATCCTTTTCCGAGCATTTATGGTAGTTGTTTTAGGGGGAGGTATTTTTGGCTACTGATATAATCCCCCTGAGTTAGAATAGTTGTCATGGACCTCCGAGAGAAGTATAGTGAGTTAA
>NZ_JAJDOO010000055.1 GCF_020595055.1 Desulfosporosinus shakirovi
TTATTTCGGTAAATTGACATGAAAATCGGGGTTTGGCTAGCAAGCCCTATTTAAAGCCGATTAGGTATCCTAAAATTAAATGATGATGATCTAATAATCTTTAGAGTTAGGTAGGTAGGTAGGTTTAAATGTTGTCAAAGGGTTAATGAAAGCAATTATCATATTTAGTGAGCAGACTTGCTAATCTGCAGGTTAAACTAGTGAATAGCCGAAGAACTGTATTCTGCATAACTTGATTCACAGTAAGAAATTTTATTTTAATGTAAAGTATGTACTATTTTGGATTTGTATAAGCTATTAAGATAGTTTCTTGTCCTTGTTTACTATTGAACTTGCTTTCTAAAACTTTAAGGTCTTCAATCTGGTCACTAGTTAAGTTAGAGAATAAAATATCCGATCGATTCATGATGATTTTTAACCCCCTTTTGTTTAAAACATTTAAAGAGTTTGTTATACGTATTAGTGTGTACAAAATTCAGGGGATTTAAACCTTATTTTTATACGTATTAATAAACAATATCATTCGGTAGAGTACTTGCTTTTCAAATATATATGAATGTGATAATATTATTGACGTTAGCAGGGGGATGGATGGTGGCTGGTGCTGCTCCCGGACTTCAAATCCGCGTGTCGGGACGCAGAACGTTCCGAGGTGTGTTCGATTCGCACGCATCCCCGCCATTAACCAAGGTCCGAATTATTAGGAGTGTACATTTTGGTCTAATTATTGGACAAGTCTTAGAGAAACTAAATCTAGGAGGTTTTATTTGTTTATTTGGAGGCAGCGTGAGGCTGCCTTTTGACATAAGAATAAGAAAATAAGCGGATGATTTATTAGGGGGGGGACTATGTGAATCTGATTGATGTGCTTATTATAGGGTTTGTCTTGTTCGGAGCGTTGCATGGCTATCAAAGAGGCTTAATAACAAGTATTTTTAATTTTTTCATTTGGATTGCAGGCTTCTTAGTGGCATCTTGGAAATATATGGTTGTTCTTCGCTGGACAGAACAGTATCTTCCGCTTCGGGAATGGATAGAGCCTGTAATTTACCGAACTCTGCTTCCCTCTGTAGAGTCTAAGGCCTTAACTTTGCAACAAAAGGTCCTAGGAAACATACTAGGCGTAATACCCGAAGAATGGCGCAGTATGCTCCCTTCTGCAGAATTACCAGGTGTAGAAATTCCTCAAACGATTGAACAAATGACTCATAGCCTGGCTGGAACGATTACTGACAGTATCTTAAACCTAATAGCCTTTGGCTTTGTGTTTTACTGTGTGGTGTTAGCAATGCAGTTATTAGTATTTATTCTCCTTCGCCCATTAGGTATTTGGAGTGGGTCGTTTAATCGCGGAGGGGGACTTTTGTTTGGTGGACTAAGCTCCCTTATTGGTTTGTCTGTATTGGCAGGCATATTGACGCCAGTGTTACAAATCGATGTGAATCATAGTTTTAGTGGGCTCGTCCTGAACTCATACCTTTACCCCTATTTGGTAGAGACTTTTAACGCCTTAGACCTGATGTTTTCGGCTCAACTTAGGGAAAAGCTTCTTGAACCACTATCAATGGGTAAGGGAGTTTGGTTTTAGGGCCAATTAATGACTGCTTAGGAAGCGGAATTTAGGCAGCGGTCAGTCATCGTATATAAGAAAGCGGTTTCAGGCAACGGGAGTTTAGCTGGACATACTATCGTATAAATCAAACGGAGAAGAAGAAGACTTAGAGTATCTGGCAGCATAATCTTGCCAAGTTAATTCAGGTAGGGGTGATTCTCGTGGGCTCTAAAAAGGTAAAATTAGCGTGGGATGAACTAAGGATGTCGGAGCAAGAAGATCAAGCGATGATTGAATACCTCTCCTTTTTGAGTAAGGGAAAAACGGAGAGGGAATCTTGGCAGATCATAGAAGGGTGGGCTCATCATAGCGGGTTTATACCTCTTGATAAAGTGGATAATTTTAAGCTTGGTCAAAGGGTTCGTCTGGCTGTTCAGGGAAAAGCCGGCATTTTGGCTATTGCAGGGCTCCGACCATTAAATGAAGGATTCCGTTTAATTGCGAGCCATATTGACGCTCCCAGGTTAGATATTAAGCAACGCCCTCTCTATGAAGAAGAAGGATTAGCTTTTCTAAAAACCCATTACTATGGAGGGATCAAAAAATATCAATGGATGGCCTTGCCTCTGGCTCTTCACGGAGTTGTCATCCTGCGCGATGGTCATAAGGCTGAAATTGTGATTGGAGAAGATGAAGACGATCCAATCTTCACAATTACGGACTTACTCCCACACCTTTCTAAGGATCAATATAACAAGAAATTACGCGAGGCTATAGCTGGAGAAGGGCTTAACCTTTTGTTAGGACACAATCCTTCCCCCGGAGAGGGTGATGAACGGGTTAAATCAGCGATACTCCTCTTTCTTAAGGACAAATATGGTATCGAAGAGGATGATTTTGTAAGTGCAGAGTTAGAGGTCGTACCTGCCGGAAGGGCTCGTTATGCAGGATTGGACCGTAGCTTTATTGCCGGATATGGACAAGATGATCGAATCTGTTCATTTGCTGCATGGAAAGCGCTTGAAGAAGTAAAGCAACCGGAGTGGACAACGATTGTTCTTTTTGCGGATAAAGAAGAGATTGGCAGCGATTCCAATACAGGTATGAAAGCTCGTTTCTTAGAGAACTTTATTGCGGAACTTATCACATTGCAAAATGGAAACTACGACGGGTTAATGGTTAGGCGCTCTCTGGCACGAGCTAAAGCACTTTCCGCGGATGTCACAGGTGGATATGATCCTAATTACGCCGATGTTATGGATAAACGTAATTCAGCTTTTTTAGGACGAGGTTTGGTTATCAGTAAATATACTGGTTCCGGAGGGAAATATGGTACGAGTGATGCCAACCCAGAATTTGTTGCCGAGGTTCGCAGAATTTTCGATGATGCTAAGATCTCGTGGCAAACAGCTGAATTAGGGAAAGTTGATCAAGGGGGCGGTGGTACAATTGCCCAATATATGGCCATATACGGAATGGAAGTCTTGGATTGTGGTGTGGGAATTCTAAGTATGCATGCTCCTTGGGAAATCTCCTCGATTGCTGATTTAGTCATGATGATACGCGGGTATCATGCATTTCTGAAATATCAGAGCTAACCCATTAACTGAAAGGGAGACTTATACATGAATAGTGTATGGATTCAGAGTAACTTGAACCGCTTTGATTGGCAGCAACTCGGAACTGCTGCCTTAAATTCGATATTATATATTGTAATAATACTTGTTATCTCGCGTGTCGCTTATTGGTTAATAATTTATTTATTACGAAGAACGTTACTGGATCACAAAGGAAAAAGAATCCTCGATGAACGTAAGGCTAATACAATGTTCTCGCTTCTTAGAAGTATGTCGTTTTATTTAATTACTTTTACTGCAATTCTACATACGCTTAAACGCATATTTAATTTTGACACTGGGACTCTTCTAGCCTCGGCTAGTGTCTTGGGTGTAGCATTAGGTTTTGGTTCGCAAAGCCTGGTTAAAGATATAATTGGCGGATTTTTTATCCTTTTCGAAGAGCAGTTTTCCGTTGGAGATTATATACAAACTGGACAATTTGCAGGAGTTGTAGAAGAGACTGGGATTCGGGCAACACATCTAAGGGACTGGGGCGGGGAACTTCATATTATTCCTAATGGCAGCATTACAGCTGTTACCAATTTCAGCCGTGGCAAGATGAGGGCTTTAGTTGATATACTGGTTCCCTATGATGAAGACTTAGACCGGGCTATGAAAGTAATCCATTCTGTTTGTGAGACAGTCAGTACGGAGTTTAAGGATAAAATTATTGATCCCCCTGCAGTGCAGGGAGTAATCCAGTTTGGAGAACGAAATGCTGTTTTGAGAGTGATTGGATTTACCCAACCTAATGAACAATGGAGCTTGGAGCGAGAACTGCGTCGTCAAATTCACAGCGCTTTTTTAAAAGAAGGAATTCGAACACCACAACAAAATATATTTATGTCTGACCCCTTGAAACGCTCCGATAATGAAAAGACGTGATAAAATAGTTTCTTAACTGACATATAAAATTGTTTTATAAAAGTTTAAGTTTATTTTAGGTAGAATGTGAGAAACGATGTACGATTTTCATATTCGTGCTTCGTGCCTCGAACTTCGAACCTCGATTTAGAGAGGGGAGTTAATGATGATTCCGTTAAATGTAGGAGATATTGTTCGTCTTCGTAAGCCTCATCCCTGTGGCAGTTTAGATTGGAAAGTGATGCGAACAGGGATGGATTTTCGTATCCAGTGTTTAGGCTGTCAGCATCAAGCTTGGATCCCCAGAGTAAAACTCGAACGTAATTTAAAGGAAATTCTTCAGCGTGCTGATGAAAAATGAGCAGAGTGGTTGCAGAGTAAGAAAACATCACATATAATCGGTTAAGATAGCTCGTCAGTGTATTATGAGGAGGTTCAGCCATGACTTTACATGCAGGAATTGTTGGCTTGCCGAATGTTGGTAAGTCGACGTTGTTTAACGCCATTACTCAAGCGGGTGCAGAAGCCGCTAATTACCCATTTTGCACGATAGATCCAAATATCGGAATGGTGGAAGTGCCTGATTCCCGTTTACAAAAACTCGCGGATATGGTTCATCCTAAGAAGATTGTTCCGGCAACTGTCGAGTTTGTAGATATTGCCGGACTCGTTAAGGGAGCAAGTAAAGGGGAAGGTCTAGGGAATAAGTTCTTGTCCCACATTCGCGAGGTCGATGCAATTGTGCATGTCGTGCGCTGTTTTGAAGATGAGAATGTTATTCACGTTGAAGGGAATGTAAACCCTAAGCGGGACATTGAGACGATTGACCTTGAGTTAGTCTTAGCGGATATGGAGAGTATAGAGAAGCGTTCTGAGCGTACATCGAAACTCTTGAAAACGGGGGATAAAAAGGCTCAAGGGGAGATTGAACTCTTAGAACGATTGAAGGAAGTGTTCAATCAGGGTAAAGGAGCTCGTTCATTGACCTTTACAGATGAGGAACGGGATATTCTAAAGGGATTTTCACTTTTGACTCTAAAACCGGTGCTCTATGTAGCGAATGTTAGTGAAAATGGACTAGCTACAGCGGCTGATAATCCCTATGTTCAACAGGTTAAGGCGATTGCTGCCGAAGAGGGTGCTGAAGTTGTTGTAGTCTGCGCACAGATTGAAGCGGAAATTGCAGAGCTTGAGGCAGATGAAAAGGATGCTTTTCTGGAAGACCTGGGGCTCGAAGAATCAGGACTAGACCGATTAATTCGAGTAGCCTTCCATTTATTGGGCCTAATGACGTTTTTTACGGCTGGACCTATCGAAGTCAAAGCCTGGACAATTTACCAGGGAACAAAGGCTCCCAAAGCTGCGGGGGTAATTCATACTGATTTTGAACATGGATTTATTCGCGCAGAAGTAGTCTCTTACAAGGACTTCGTGGAGCACAACGGCATAAATGGTGCAAGAGATAAAGGACTGGTTCGTTTAGAGGGTAAGGAATACATTATGAACGATGGAGATATTGTTCACTTCCGCTTTAACGTATAAAGTAACAAGCATTTTAAACTATAGAGAAATTGAACAGAAAAGTTGCTTTTTAAGGGATAGAATGGTATAATTTCTGCTTGGTAGTCTAAATATCCCTGCTCCGTAAAATCGGGGCCGTTTAGTCCGAGGGGAGGTGCAAATATGAAAGCGTATGAATTACTTTATATCATCAGGCCAGATCTAGATGAGGAGGCAACCACGGCACTAGTTGATCGTTTAGGAGGGCTCGTTGCCGGCAATGGCGGAGCAAATCTAACTGTTGAAAAGTGGGGTAAACGTCGGTTAGCCTATGAAATCAATGATTACAAAGAAGGCCAGTATATCCTGATGAATTTTGAAGGCGAAGGCCGTACATCTCAGGAAATTGAGCGGGTTATGAAAATATCTGACGATGTAATCCGTTTCCTGACCGTTAGAAAAGATGACTAAAGGACGGTGGGGCATATATGTTAAATCGTGTCGTTTTGATTGGCCGTTTGACGAAAGACCCCGAATTGCGTTATACTCCAACAGGTGTAGCGGTCGCCAATTTTACATTAGCGATTGATCGCAATTTCAAAAATGCTCAAGGGGAAAGAGATACAGACTTTATTAATTGTGTGGTCTATCGACAGCTTGCTGAACTCTGTGCTAATTATTTAGCGAAGGGAAAACTGGCAGCGGTGGATGGACGAATTCAAGTGCGTTCGTACACTGGACAAGACGGTCAAAAACGCTGGGTTACAGAGGTTATTGCTGAAGATGTTCGTTTTCTGAGTCCCAAAGACGGAGGAAGCACAGAATCAAAATCTTCAGGCGGAAATAGTTCGTTTGGACATGAAGTCAATTTGGATGATGACATCCCATTCTAACAGGGGAAGGGGAGAATTAGTATGAAACGTGAACGCGGACGTCGCCCACGTAAACGGGTATGCAGTTTTTGTGTAGACAAAGTAGAGTCAATGGATTACAAAGAGACTCATAAAGTACGTAAGTATGTTACTGACCGCGGCAAGATATTGCCTCGTCGTATTTCTGGAAACTGCGCTATGCATCAGCGCCAAGTAACCTTGGCTATCAAACGGGCTCGCAGTATTGCCTTATTGCCATATAGTGTAGAGTAGAAAAAAGGGAGCGAGAGCTCCCTTTTCTAATTTATAATAGTAAAGAGTATAATAATATGGTACCGTAAGAAAATATAACTTTCTGTAAAGTTCCTTGGTTAAATTTTCATTCAATAAAGGTGCAGGAGATTTGTAGGTTTATCACGAACTGTATTCGATAGGCACAGTTTGTTTCTTAGAGAGTATATGCAAAATAAGTTGACTCAAGCTCAAGCTCAAGCTCAAGCTCAAGCTGAACATCGGAAGCAGAGAACAAAAATCCTCACTTTGAAAGAAGTGGGAGTCTCTGAAGTGGATGGAGATTAGGAGGGGGCATCCCTGGATATTGAAGTAGATGTTGTTAAAGGCTTAAAAGCTATTGATGAACTCAAGGTTAATCTAATTCAGGCCCAGTGGCTTGTTCAACATGGAACTCTGAGCGGTTCTGAGGATGAAATGATTCAGGGCTTGGCGGATCTCGTAGGAATGAGCTATTTATTAGCAAGAAGGTTGGGGTTTGACTTTTCTCGACTTGATCGCATGTTGTTGCAACGCCTGGAAGGTCTGAAAAATACGGACGAGATGAATCTTGAAAAGCAATGGGGAGATTTGAGCTTATTATTAAGTTATCTAGCCCCTGAGGATTAACTTTTAATAGGAGAAAGTTGGAGATAATGTTTATAAGTGATGAATTGGCACGAGATTACTTAGCGAGAATGATTCTTTTGACCTTTCCTGGGGTGGGAATCGCAATGGGAACATGGGGTTTTTTGTGGGAAGTATTTCTATTATTTAGTGTGTTTATTGTGGGTCGTCGAAAAGGAGTGTTTACAGCGGCATTCTTTTTGGCGATTGGCTATATTGCAGCCTTGGTTATTTTTAAGGTTGAAGCCATTAATTACCTTGGCTTTGTACCCTTGGCGGGATTGCTGGGCGTTTTTGGGTGGCAAAAGGGTTGGCCGATACGTGTAAACTTTTTTTGGAGTGCTGTCGTGGCAGCGGTTTTAGGAATGGTACAAACTCTGCCGTTCGTTTTACAAGGATTTGATGCTGACACGACAAATGTCATGATTAACACAACAGTTCAACAATACCAAGCGTCTGGATTGTTGGAAATAATGAAACAACAAGGCATAAACGAGGTGCAGATCCGAGATTTGTTGCAACAAGGAATTGATATCTATGCTTTAGTCATTCCAAGTATTGCCGCGATTCTCGCCATAATTGAGTTTGGGTTTGTCTTCTATGTTATGAGGCGTTGGTTTAAAGGGGACATGGAATGGATTCCATTTACCCGTTGGCGCCTCCCTTGGTATGCGGTTTGGGGAGCGGTTTTGGGAATCGTATGCTATCTCTTAGGGGATCAGTTTTCTTGGCCTGTTATTCGCGGAATAGGAATTAACCTTATGGTTGTTTATGTTGCATTTACCCTGGTGTTGGGGATTTCTGCGTATCTCTATTTGTTACAATCCCCAAGGATTCCTAGGTTTCTTAAATGGGCCTTAATTCTTGTTAACTTCATATATTTCATGTTTAGTTTTGTCAGTTTAATTATTTTTGGACTGTTTGATTTAGTAATGAATTTTCGGCGCTTACCAGAAGAATCGTAAGGGGGAATTTTATATGAAGGTTATTCTTCAAGCAGATGTCAAAGGAACGGGTAAAAAAGGGCAAATTTTAGAGGTTGCAGATGGATATGCCAGAAATTTTCTTTTTCCTAAGAAATTAGCTATTGAGGCTACTACAGGCAATATTCAGGATATTTCACATAAGAAAGCTCTAGAAGATCGCCGCAAAGTAAAGGAAAAAGAAGATGCAATTCAATTAGGTAATAAACTTAATGCCCTTCAGATTGAAGTTAAGACAAAAACAGGTGAAGGCGGTCGCTTGTTTGGGTCAGTGACAAGTAAAGAAATCGCCGATGCCTTAAAGAAACAGCATAGTGTAGAAATAGATAAACGGAAATTGGATATTAAAGAGCCTATTAAGGCTCTTGGCAGCTATGAAGTGCATGTGAAGATCCATCCGGAAGTGATAGCGAAGCTCCAGGTACATGTAAGTGCTATCTAAAAGAAAACACAAAATATGACCATCGATAATCTGTTCTCGTGAAAGGGGTTCCCTCAATGAAAGGGATTTTAACAAAATGGTTAAATCAAACAAATCTCGGCGATCGGTTACAAGATGAGGAAGAGTGGATTCGGGAAGTAGAAGCACTTTATGTACTGCTTTCAAATTATTATGGAACAGACAAGCTAGTGCTTAAGGCCAGTCGATTGGAAGCACTGAAGCTCATGCGCTCGGATGAACTTGTTGAACGTGTCGCCGGATTACGAAAAATTGTATCTGATGATCCTACAGATCAACAGATACCAAAAATGCAGGAGATACCCCAGATATTAGATGAAATTGAGGAACAAATAGCAGATCTTATTGCTCGACGAGCAGTTGAAGATCGACTTGAACGGGTAGTTTCAGAAAAGATGCAGGAACGTCATCAGGATTACGTTAAAGAAATTAAAATGAACGTGCTAAAAGAAACTGCTGGACCGGAAAATGCCCAAACACTAAAGAAGTTAGCTATTCTCGAGAAGATGAATACTGTTTCACTCAAACGATCGGCTTTTGATGTATTACGGCCCCAAACTGTGGAAGAAATTGTAGGACAGGAAAGCGCTGTACAAGCACTTTTAGCCAAATTAGCAACACCCTATCCTCAACACATGTTGATATATGGTCCACCTGGAGTTGGTAAAACTACGGCAGCCAGGGTTGCGTTAGAAACGGTTAAAAATAGGCCCTACTCTCCCTTTACTAAGGATGCACCCTTTATTGAGGTGGATGGCACAACCTTAAGATGGGATCCCAGGGATGTAACCAATCCTCTCTTAGGTTCGGTACATGATCCGATCTATCAAGGTGCGAAGCATGACCTGGCAGATACGGGTATACCAGAACCTAAAATGGGTCTGGTGAGTGATGCTCATGGAGGGATTCTTTTTATCGACGAAATTGGGGAGATGGATCCCTTACTTTTAAATAAGTTGCTTAAAGTGCTCGAGGATAAGCGTGCATTCTTTGATTCTTCCTATTATGATCCGGGAAACAGCCAAGTTCCTCAATGGATAAAGAAACTTTTTGATGAGGGAGCACCCGCGGATTTTGTTCTGATTGGGGCAACCACGCGGGATCCGGCTGAACTTAATCCTGCCTTGCGTTCTCGCTGTTCAGAAGTTTTCTTCGTGCCATTAGAACCGAGAGATGTTCAACACATTATACGTCAAGCCGGGGATAAGCTTGGCGTGAGCTTGGAAGATAATGTCCCTGAAATTATTAGTGAATATGTGATAGAGGGGCGCAAGGCTAATAGTATTCTGACAGATGCTTACGGTCTGGCCAGGTATCGCAACCCAGAACAAGAGGAAGTTAGAGTAACAAGTGAGGATGTCTATGAAGTCTTGCGCTCTGCACGGCTTACCCCTTTTATTTTTAGAAAAGTCCAAAGCAACGTGGAAATCGGACGAGTTTTAGGGCTGGGGGTAGCTGGATTCTTGGGCTCAGTATTGGAAATTGAAGCGATTACCTTTACAGGACAAGATGGAAAAGGCACGATCCGGTTTAATGAGACTGCTGGAAGTATGGCTAGAGATGCTGTATTTAATGCTGCCGCTGTTATTCGTGATCTTACAGGAGAAGATTTACGTAATTACGATGTGCATGTTAACATAATTGGCGGGGCAAAAATTGACGGTCCATCAGCAGGGCTGGCAACAACCTTGGCTATTTACAGTGCATTAAAAAAACAACCGCTCCGACAGGATGTTGCTGTGACTGGAGAGATCTCTATTCAAGGTAAGGTTAAACCGGTCGGAGGGATTTATGAAAAAATTTTTGGGGCTAAGCAGGTTGAAGTTCGGAAGGTTTTGATCCCCTTTGAAAATATGGCGGACGTACCTCAAAGTTTACAGGGCATTGAAGTTGTACCTGTCAGGACGATTGAAGAGGCTATGAGCCATGTTTTTGATATTCAAATATTCAAATATTCAATGTAGAATATTAGAGTTAGTATGACCGGAGGAGAGAAGATATGGAACTCATAAAAGTTCCACCACAGAATTTAGAGGCCGAACAAGCGGTTTTGGGCGCAATGATGCTCGATCCGGAGGCAGGGAGTTCTGTCTTTGAAATACTTCAACCGGATGACTTTTATAGAGATAATCACCGTTTGATTTTTTCAGCAATTCAAGATCTCTCTGAAAAGGGAGACCCGGTTGACTTAGTAAGTGTTGCAGAAGTTTTACGTCGTCAGGGGCGTCTGGAACAAGTGGGCGGAATAGCGACAATCTCTGAAATTGCCCGTTCTGTACCTTCTGCCGCAAATGTAGAATATTACGCTAAACTTGTAACGGAAAAGGCTCTGTTGCGTCAACTTATTCGAGCAACAAGCAGTATCCTGGAACGGGGATATGAGCCAGGGGAAGAGGCCCGCAGCCTTCTGGAAGAAGCAGAAAAATTAATTCTTGATCTTTCTCGCCGACGTGTTAAAGATGGGTTTAGTATTATTCGTGACGTTCTATTAGAGACCTTTGAGAAGATAGAGTATCTCTATGCTCATAAAGGAAATCTAACGGGTGTTCCAACCTTTTTCACGGAATTAGATCGAATGACTTCTGGTTGGCAACCTTCTGATTTGGTGATTATTGCAGCTCGGCCCTCCATGGGAAAAACGGCACTTGTTTTAAACATGGCACAAAATGCGGCAGTTCGGGCGAAGGTTCCGGTTGCAGTTTTTAGCTTGGAAATGTCCAAAGAACAATTGGTACAACGAATGCTCTGTGGAGAAGCGATGGTTGATCAACAGCGTGTAAGGACGGGAGACTTACTGGATGCAGATTGGCCGAAGTTGACGCGAGCAGTGGGGCCTCTCTCGGATGCCCCGATCTTTATTGATGATACAGTAGGGATCTCTTTGGCTGAGCTTCGTTCGAAAGCTCGCAGATTGAAGACAGAACATAATTTAGGGATGATCATTATTGATTATCTGCAGCTTTTGTCTGTGGGGAAAAAGTCTGAAAGCCGCCAACAGGAAGTTGCACAAATCTCCAGATCTCTCAAAGGGCTTGCTCGTGAACTAAAGGTGCCAGTCATTGCTTTGTCACAGCTTAATCGAGGGGTTGAACAACGCCAAGATAAACGGCCTATGATGTCAGACTTGTTGGAGTCAGGAGCAATTGAAGCGGATGCAGATGTGATCTCATTTATTTATCGGGATGATTATTATCATCCCGAGTCAGAAAAAAAAGGAATAGCAGAGTTGATTATCGCAAAACACCGTAACGGTCCAGTAGGAACCGTTGAATTAGGGTTTCTTAGAGAATTCACCAAGTTTGTAAACTTGGATCGACAACATCAAAGTGCTTAACAATCCTCCCCCTTGCCATTTATCGGCGAGGGGTTTTTCTCACTAATAAGGGCAACATGCCGCCTGCAAGAACTAGCATACATCCATTGACTAGCACATGAAGAAATTTTTATGAGTATAGATAATTATAATTGTTATGGCCGAATTCTGTTTTGGCGAAAATAGAGAGACAAGAATGTCGAATGTTTTATGTATTTTTTTAATTAATGTTCGGTTATTGGATTGACAA
Source organism: Desulfosporosinus shakirovi (assembly GCF_020595055.1). GTDB lineage: Bacteria > Bacillota > Desulfitobacteriia > Desulfitobacteriales > Desulfitobacteriaceae > Desulfosporosinus > Desulfosporosinus shakirovi. The sequence goes on from NZ_JAJDOO010000055.1 coordinate 12,311, forward strand.
GGGGGAGTTGGATTGTTAAGATAAAATTGTTTGCGACTGGGGTTTTTATATTTAGAAAAGAAAACGGCTCTAGGAGGGAAAACAATGAAACATAATGTAGATGTCTTAATTATCGGAGCCGGTCCGGCCGGAATTTTTACGGCCTTAGAGTTAACAAAGCACGATAAAGATTTAAAGATTCTTATTGTTGATAATGGTCGAAGCATAGAAAAGCGAAAGTGCCCCGCTCGTACGACTGGGGTTTGTGCAGGATGTAATCCGTGTGCCATCACCAGAGGATGGTCGGGTGCCGGAGCTTTCAGTGATGGTAAACTGTCTTTGAGCCCTGCGGTAGGCGGTCGTTTGGTTGAGTATATGAAAGAGGAACAAGCTCAAGAGTTGATTGATTATGCTGATTCAATTTACCGTCAGTTTGGTGCTCAGGAAACAGTATATGGCTTAGATAACCGCCGGGTGGAAGAAATTCAGTATGAGGCATCTCGTCACAATATTGCGCTAATTCATTGTCCGGTACGGCATTTGGGTACAGAGCTGGCCTATGATGTCTTAAAGGGGATGTATGAACATCTCATGCGAGAAGCAAATACGATTTTCTGGGAACTTGCTGAAGTTAAGAATATTTTGGCCGACTCAGAAGGAGCAATAGGGGCTACTATCCAACGTCGAGATGAACAAGAGCTGGATGAAGTGTTTGCTCGTTACGTGATTGCTGCCCCCGGACGAGGGGGAGCAAATTGGCTCGCGGATCAGACTGTTCGCTTAGGTGTTGTAACAGAAAACAATGAAGTCGATATTGGAGTAAGGGTCGAAGTGCCAAACTCAATTCTTGACAATTTAACTCGTGAACTTTACGAACCTAAACTGGTTTATTATTCAGATACGTATGACCTCAAAACACGTAGTTTCTGCGTCAATCCGGGCGGAGTGGTATCAGAGGAACACTACGACGGAGATATTGCTGTAGTAAATGGGCATAGTTATGCGGATCCTGAGAAGAAGACCAAGAACACGAATTTTGCTTTATTGGTTTCTACTCGCTTTACAGAACCCTTCAATCAACCTATTGAATATGGACGATATATTGCCCGGCTGGCGAACATGCTAACAGGTGGAGGAGTAATGGTACAGCGGCTGGGAGATCTTCTGCAGGGGAGGCGGACGACGGAAAGTCGTTTGCGAAAATCGACGACTATTCCTACGCTTCTTTCTGCTGTTCCAGGAGACCTTAGTTATGTGCTCCCGGAGCGGTACTTGACTTCCCTTATTGAGACTCTCAAGGCGTTCGATAAGATCGCACCCGGTATGTATTCTAAGAATACGTTATTGTACGGAGTGGAGGTTAAATTTTATTCTTCTAAAGTAAAAGTGAAATCAAATTTTGAAACAGCAATACCTAGGTTATATGCAATTGGGGATGGAGCGGGAATCACACGCGGGTTAATGCAAGCTTCTGCGACAGGGATTGTTGTTGCCCGAGATATTGTGGCCAAGGTAAAATAAATTAATATTTACACTCCCTTGTGGAAGATAATCAAAATTATCATTTAAGAGGAAAGAATGACTGGGGGCGAAGTTTGTTGCTCGAACGATATACTCACCCTGAAATGGGAAAGTTATGGCAGGACGGATATGAATATGATCGCTGGCTAGAAGTTGAACTGGCTGTTGCTGAAGTTATGGCAAAGCGTGGGGAAATCCCTCAAAAGGCCATGGAAGATATTAGGACTAAGGCAAAAGTGAATTCTGAACGGATTTTAGAAATTGAGGCCATAGTTCGTCATGACCTAATTGCTTTTCTGCAAGCGGTTGTAGAAGAAATTGGAAAATCTGGTAAATACTTACATCTTGGATTGACTTCTTCAGATGTTAAAGACACTGCGTTAAGCCTTGTGTTAAAGGATTCAGGTCTTCTGCTGAAAAAAGACTTAATAGAGTTCCGAGAGGCATTGGTCAAACGAGCCTTGGAGAGCAAATATACAGTGATGGTCGGTCGGACTCATGGTATACATGCTGAGCCGCTAACGTTTGGCTTAAAGTTGGCACTATGGATTGCCGAGATTGATCGTCAAATCGAACGTCTTGATCAGGCTATAGTTTCTGTAAGTGCTGGGAAGATCTCAGGAGCAGTGGGAACGTATGCCAACGTCTCACCAGAAGTTGAAGAGGCTGTTTGTCAACATCTGGGTCTGGAGACTGCTTTGGTGAGCAATCAAATTTTGCAAAGGGATAGACACGCTCATTTTGTGACAACCTTAGCTTTAATTGGGGGCTCTATCGAAAAAATCTCAACAGAAATTCGCAATTTACAACGCACAGATATTCTTGAAGTAGAGGAACCTTTTGCAGACGGACAAAAGGGCTCCTCTGCAATGCCGCATAAGCGGAATCCGATCATTTGTGAGCAAGTGTCAGGAATGTCGAGGCTTCTGCGAGGTAATGCAGTGGCCGCTATGGAGAATATTGCCCTCTGGCATGAACGGGATATGACTCATTCTTCTGTTGAACGGATCATACTTCCGGACAGCTGTATTCTGTTAGATCATATGCTTCGACAGATGACAAAAGTTATTTCCGGGCTTAAGATTCGTGAAGATCACATGAAGCGAAATCTCCAGAAAACCTTTGGACTGACATCTTCCCAGCGCGTTCTCTTGGCCTTAGTCGAACATGGTTGTATGAGAGAAGAGGCCTATGCCTGGGTTCAACAGAACGCATTTGAAGCCTGGGATCAAGGGTTGGATTTCATAGAAGTTGTTTCCAAGGACGCTCGTGTTCTAACCTATTTGACCAAAGAAGAAATTCAGGGCTTGTTTGATTTAAGATATCATCTACAGCACGTGGATAATATCTTTAAACGACTGAAATTAGAAGATTAGAGCTTGAAAGATGGGAGGAAAATCTATATGGCTGCTGTTGTTTTAATTGGTTCTCAATGGGGGGACGAGGGAAAGGGCAAGATAACGGATTTCCTAGCCGAAAAAGCGAATGTTGTTGTAAGGTACCAGGGCGGGAACAATGCCGGTCACACGGTTGTTGCAAATGGAGAAGAGTTTAAACTTCATCTAATTCCTTCGGGAATTCTCTATGCAGACAAGACTTGCGTGATTGGCAATGGAGTGGTGATTGATCCGAAGGTCTTGTTACAGGAATTAGATTACCTTGCCAAGCGAGGTATTAAGACGGGTAAGCTAGTCATTAGCAGTAATGCCCATGTCATAATGCCCTACCACAGAGTGCTTGACGGCTTGGAAGAAGAGGCACGCGGTGAGCATAAAATTGGAACCACAGGACGTGGAATCGGTCCTGCTTATATGGATAAGGCGTCGAGGATTGGGATTAGAATTATTGATCTCTTAGATAAGGATGAGTTTGCTGAGAAACTACGGCGTAATTTAGTCGAGAAAAACAACTTGTTCGTGAAAGTCTACGGTAAGGCAGCACTTGAATTTGAAGAAATTCATGAAACCTATCTGGGTTATGCGGATAGAATTCGTTCGATGGTGACCGATAGTTCACTTACCATTGATGTAAGCATTCAAGCAGGAGAGAAAGTCCTCTTTGAGGGGGCGCAAGGGACCTTGCTTGACATAGATCATGGGACTTACCCGTTTGTCACATCATCTCATCCGATAGCCGGAGGAGCTTGTATAGGAGCCGGAGTTGGGCCAACGCGTATTAATCGTGTAATTGGGGTTATTAAGGCCTATACTACGCGTGTGGGAGAAGGCCCTTTCCCTACAGAGTTACTAGATGAGACCGGCGAAGAAATGCGGAAGAATGGACATGAGTTTGGAACCACCACCGGCCGCGCGCGTCGATGCGGTTGGTTTGATGCGGTTATTGCCAGATATGCTGTTCGTGTGAGCGGAATTTCAGATTTTGCTATAACAAAACTAGATGTTCTTACGGGATTTGAGACATTAAGGATCTGCGTTGGGTATCGTGTAGAGGATGAGATTATCCGAGAATTCCCACAGAGTCAAAAGATATTCAAGAAATGCCAACCAGTTTATGAGGAAATGCCCGGTTGGAAAGAAGATATTACACAAGTCCGCCGCTTCGAGGACCTGCCCCAGGCAGCCCAAAATTATATCCTCAGGATTGAGGAATTGTCGGGTGTACCAGCTACTTTGGTAGCAATTGGTCCTGGACGTGAACAAACAATTGTACGCGGGGAAATTTTTAGTTAAGAAAAACATTGACACTTCTAATACTTTCGTGTAGAATTTTAATTCGTGGTACAAATATTGGGCCATTAGCTCAGTCGGCTAGAGCACCTGACTTTTAATCAGGGTGTCCCGCGTTCGAGTCGCGGATGGCCCACCATAACAGAATTGACCGTTTTAGCCATGTTGGCATAGCAGATGATTTACGGCAGTGAGAAATTCTAATCTCACTCCATAAAATCGGAAGGTGTGTCCAGCATGGCTAAAATTTGTATTAAGGGCTCAATAAACAATATTGCTTAGGAAATAGCCTCTTCAATCATGGATTAGCTAATATGGCGGAAGAATTACAAGAAACTTTAAAGAAGTTTAGTATTTAAACAACAACTAAATCTAATTAAATCCAAAGGATAGGAACGGAACAATTACTTAGGCATGCATAAGTGATGCGTACTAATCTGTAATTATAGGGAGACCGTGATTAAACAGAATGTGTTTAGTACTGTCATCTTAGTTTTTTCCTTAAAATCGAATCGAATAAATTGAAGTGAAAACAATATATAATTATTGTGTGTGAAAAATGCCTTCTTTTAGTGCTCATATCATAAAAAAAGCAGAATTTGATGAAATTTGGGAAAAATATATAGAATAATTGTTTTCCTTGTGCTATAGTCAGATAAAAGGGACAATAAAATATCGAAAAGGATCTTTCCGATATTATATAAGGCTATTGACAAAGGCAAACTTAGCGAAAGCTGAGGACGCAAAGCTACGGGTCTTCCACGTAAGGGTGATGATAGCCGAGCTGCCAATCAGGGACTCTGTCGTGCCTTAAGGGGGGCGATTTTTTGTAGTCAAAAAATTATAGGGCCTTTTCATTATAGGTTATTTTAAAGCAAATTAGAAAAAGGGGGCCAGGAGAGGAAATGACGAAGATAAAGTACCGCATTATTCTTTTGCTAGTGACAACAGCACTTATTATGGGTTCGATTCTCGGAGGTTACAGTATTTATAATTTAATAGTAGCAGAACAAACTAACTTAAAACAATATCGAGATACCTTGTACGAACAGTTTGATCGAAATGTTAAACTTCAAGTACAGACTGCTCACAGTTTAGTTCAAGATATTTATGCCAGTCAGCAAAGAGGAGAATTAACTCCTGAAGAGGCAAAGAAGAAAGCAGCCGATTTAGTGAGAAATTTACGGTTCGATAATGGAAACTACTTTTGGATTGATACTACAGAGGGGGTAAATGTTGTTCTCCTCGGGAGAGATACTGCCGAGGGAAAATCGCGTTATGATTCCAAAGACAGTGATGGTAAACTATTCGTACAGGACTTTATTAAGAATGGCACTCAAGTCGATGGAGGCTATTCGGATTACAAATTTGCAAAGCCAAATGAAACTGAAGCGTTACCAAAGAGAAGTTATACATTGTTATTTCAACCCTATAATTGGGTGATTGGAACTGGGAACTGGGTAGATGATATTGATAAACTTGTTGCGGCCAAGGAGCTTGATTATCAGCAAAAGGGCAGAGTAAGTATAATCTATACTTTAGTATCCATCTTATTGGCCGTAGGAATAGCACTCGTCTTAGGGACGATTATGAGTAAAAAGATTTCCAATCAGATCGTTGCGATGGCAACTAGTGCAGAGGAGATTGCCAAAGGGAATCTTAACGTAGAGGGTCTCAATATTAGTTCTAAAGACGAATTAGGTCAACTAGGAAGAGCTTTTAAAACTATGACTGAAAACTTAATCCAGCTTGTTGAACAAGTATCATCGTCCTCAAGGCAAGTTGCTGCCTCATCCCAACAATTGAGTATAGGAGCAGAACAATCTGCACAAGCCTCGCAACAAGTTGCATTATCAATATCAGAAGTTTCCTTGGGGGCTGAAAAACAGCTGAGTGCAGTAAATGAGACATCCTCAAGCGTGGAGGAGATGTCAGCAGGAATCCAGCATATGTTAGAGAATGCCAAAGTAGTCGTTAAGTCCTCGGAAAAAACTGCCCTTTCTGCTTCTGAGGGAACTCAAGCCATTGGCAAGACGATTCAGCAAATGGTCAATATTGAAAGAACAGTGACAGGGTCAGCAGATATGGTTACCAATTTAGGAGAGCGTTCTAAAGAAATCGGACAAATTGTGGATACCATTTCCGGGATAGCAGCTCAGACAAACCTTCTCGCCTTAAATGCAGCAATTGAAGCTGCGCGAGCAGGTGAACAAGGAAGAGGGTTTGCTGTAGTAGCGGATGAGGTCCGGAAATTAGCAGAACAATCGCAAGAAGCGTCTAAACAGATTGCCACGTTGATCAGTGGCATTCAGCAAGATACGCAAAAGGCGGTTTTATCGATCAATGAAGGAACACAACAAGTTAAATTGGGAACACAAGTAGCTGAGACTGCAGGCCAAGCATTTAATGAAATAACGTCATTAATTAATCAGGTTTCGTCCCAGATTGGGGAGATCTCGGAAGAAATTCAACAAATGGCAATAGGTAGTGAAAGAATAGTCGCATCGGTTTCAGATATATATGAGACGAGTAGAGATATCACAGGCCAGACGCAAACTGTGTCTGCTGCGACGGAGGAACAGTCGGCCTCGGTAGAAGAAATTGCCTCTTCGAGTCACGTATTAGCTAATATGGCGGAGGAACTGCAACAAACTTTGAAGAAATTTAATTATTAAGCAACTTATTTTTAAAGAGATAGGAACGGTATATGATATCCTTCCTATCTCTTTATGTCATGCCTGAACAGTTTCTTGAAACTTGACATTGTATTACTAAGACAAAAAGTATATAATGCGAATTTTGTTTTTTGAGAAAATGGGTGGAACTTTTAAATTCACCTATAAGACTCGATAGAATTGAGGAAAAGTCTTGACAGAGATAGTAACATAGTGTAATATTCATATTTGTGAGTGTCCTTTAAATATTTCTTTACTTTAAGGTGGTTTTAAAAGTGTTTTAGAGTATCGAGATACTGGCATTTATAAGGCCCGTTGGTCAAGCGGTCTAAGACACCGCCCTTTCACGGCGGTTACACGGGTTCGAATCCCGTACGGGTCACCAAAACTTTAATGCCTCGGTAGCTCAGTCGGTAGAGCAGAGGACTGAAAATCCTCGTGTCGGCGGTTCGATTCCGTCCTGAGGCACCATAATGTCTAGCTAAGGAAATTAGGTTAAGTTGTCTGTACTATAAAAAATAGCTCTCAAGGTTCTGTAATTTCCTCTGGGAAAGAACAGATCCTTTTTTGTCGTAATTTGAAGTTCTGAGGTGTTTCCCATTGGTTTGTAGCATTTACTTCATCAGAGTGCCCCTCGCTTTTTAAGTTTATAGCGATCTTGAATTAAGTTTACTTTATGAGAAATACTAGAAGCATGATCGTTGTTAAGGGCGGGAAAGCCGACAGTTTTATTGAATGAAATATTTAATTTAAGATTTTCGGTAATCAGACTTATAGAATAAGGTTGGTGAAATCTGTGCCATTACCTGAGAATAACTTACTGTTTGGGTTCGCGCCAAGATTGACGGCGGAACAACGGGAATATGTTGATGCGATATTTGATTATCAATTAGTGATGGTCAATGCTAAAGCAGGAACTGGAAAGACAACTCTTGCAGTTGCTTGTGCTAAACTCTTTAAGCAACCACTAACATATATTTTTAATCCAGTTCAGGAATCTGCGATGGGGTTCAGACCGGGAACCCAATCTGAGAAGGAAAGTATCTACCATCAACCATTGACAGATGCTCTCTTAGAAATCAATGAGAATCCTGCTCAGTGTGTATATAATGAAGAGGCACTGGTCAATGAAGCTATTCGCAGGAAGGTAAGTATGAAACGGGTAATGGATAGCATTTGGTGTTATCCTAAAACGCCTTTATTTCTTAGAGGCACTAACCTTAAGGAAATGACTATAATTATCGATGAGTGCCAGAATTTTACGGTTCAAGAATTAAGAAAAGTATTCACTAGAGTGCATGATTCATGCAAAGTTATATGTATCGGCCATTCGGGTCAAATTGACATCCCTGTCGCTAAAAGTGGTTTTGTACCCTATATGGAACACTTTAAGAGTCAACCTTATTGCAAGATTCTAACATTGACGAAGAACTTTCGTGGAGATCTTGCAAATTGGGCAGACTCAATTTAGATTAACTGAAAGCGAACCAGAGACGAAATACAATAACAGGAATTAGCACATATTGTTTTAAGTAGTTTTAAGTACTAAATTCATTAGAATAGTATGAGTTGACATATTCGTTCCTAGCGCTTATAATTCTCATTGTTGGGAAAAGGGGCCTGATGAAAAGAGGCTGAAAGGATAACCCATAATATAATTAAGCGGACGTGGCTCAGCGGTAGAGCATTGGCTTCCCAAGCCGAGGATCGCGAGTTCGAATCTCGTCGTCCGCTCCATATGAAATGTAGGCACTGCAAGGGATTGCGGTGCTTTTCTGTATTGTATGGGAAGGGTGAGAATAGCTTTGACGACAACTAGCATTTTAAAAGAAAAACCGGATTTCTCCGGTATATAACGGGTTCCGTTAAGGAGTACAAAACTAAGAATCACGTTTGAATTCGCATCAACTTTCTCTTAGGTAATCACGGGTATATGCTTTACCAAGACTTAATATTCTAGCCATTCATGAAGAGAACAAAATATCAAGAAATAATCGCAGCTCTAACTGAAAAGCATAGTGGAAGATGTTAAAGATGATGTCCAAGAGATTAAAAAGTTTGTTTTGGAAAACCATTGGAACCAATCATAAGGCTGTAAAACAATAATACCCGCGAGATTTACTCGTGTGTATCAGATATCCTTAACATCTTATAAGTGTTTTTAAGAAGGAATGGCAATAGAATGAGATGTAAAAATCTACCTTCAAAGGTTGTGAAGAAGATGATAAAAAGAACGGTAAGTACCAAGAAAATGTTGTGTAATAATTTTGCAGTTTTATTTTTAACGTTAAAAAATGTGTCATAGAGAATGAAAAGCGAAGCACCGCTAAGCGGGACACTTAATATAAGAAATTGGAAATTCAATGCTTGCTCAGTATAGAATACAAAAGCAAAAACTGCTAATATTAAAAATAATGAGGCTGTAGTTAGGGCTTGCTAGCCAAACCCCGATTTTCATGTCAATTTACCGAAATAACATTT
>NZ_JAJDOO010000056.1 GCF_020595055.1 Desulfosporosinus shakirovi
GATCCGAACAAAGGGACTAAGCTTGCCACCTATGCGGCCCGTTGTATTGAAAATGCAACCCTCACGAAACGGAAACATTTTTATGACTCCGTTTCTTTTTTTTTATTATTTACCCCAAACATGATTACATCGACAAACTCTCCATCCCAGCTGATCTTTTCAATGAGACTTCTAAGCATGTTTCGCTTTCCTATAACATCCAGTGTCTCAATAATTTGTGAAAATGTTGAAAGCATATCCTTCATAACATCGAAGCCTTCGTCTTTGAGATTTTGATTTTCAGATCGCTCTCTTAGTTGAGCCAATCTAATTTTAAAGGATTTGGTCTGCTTGTCAAATACATCAATTTGAGCAATGATGTATTTGCTAGCTCCTGTGTTTTGAGCTTGAGTAAGAGTGTTAACAAGATTCGAAATGGCTTCTTCATTATCATTTATATTCTTTTCAAGCATTTCAATCTCATTAGTAATACTGTTTTTAATGATTTCGATATTAAGTTTCTCTTTTCCTATCTTGTTATATAATTCTGAGTCTGAAGATGAAAGGTTTTTTATTTCTTCTATCACCAGTTTATCTAGATCGTTTCCGTGGACGTTTTTGATATCACACCTGGTCTTTTTACTTTTTTCTTTGAGTTCGCACATATAATAATATACATTTACCCCCTCTTTGTTGATTCTGCTAATACGAGGGCGCATATAACTTCCGCATTTCGCGCAGCGTAAGAGCCCCGAAAGTAGAGATTCAGAGTTTTTTACCTTTCGATATGATTTAGATCTATTTTGTTGTATTAAATTCTGCACCTTTACCCACTCATTGCCCGAAATAATTCCAGGATGTGCTCCGATAGCTACTATCCACTCAGAGTTATCCCTTATCTTATTTGTTTGACCCTTTTCTTGGGAAGTTTTATTATAAACCATAAGCCCATGCTTGCCATCAAAATCCTTTTCGTCAGCGTATATATCAAACCCGTTGTTAACAAGGTAAGTGTACATTTCTTTGTCAGCAGTAGCATAAACTGGATTTGTCAAAATAGAACGCAGTGCAAAGCGAGAAAAATCCATGTTTCGTCGGGTTCTTTTATTATTTTGAACACAGAACGATTCTAATTGGGTAAGAGAATTTAGTTCCAGGAACTTATCGAAAACCAGATTCATCATCTCTAACTCTTGAGGATTGGGGACCAATTTGAATTGGTGTCGTTCCTTCCCATTGGGATCTATTCTAGTGATTGGCTCAGAGTCGAATCCCTGCGGAGTTATGCCGCCTAACCATCTACCAGTCTTGGCTAGTTCGATCATATTATCCCTAATACGTTCTGCTGCAGTTTCTCTCTCTAACTGTGCAAAGACAGACGCTATATACATCATAGCTCGGCCCATTGGTGTGGTCGTATCGAAGGATTCGCGGATTGAAATAAAAGCCACGTTGTATTTGTTCAGCGTTTCAATTATATCTGCAAAATCAATGATGTTTCGGCTTATTCTGTCTAATCTATAAACGATTAAAATTTTATATCTTCTCTGTTTAATCTTTTCCATGAGGAGTTTGAATTTAGGTCTATCAGTGGTTCCGCCGGAATACCCTTCATCTTCATAAGTATTCTCATCCAAAAGTGTGGCACCACCAAAATTTCTGGCAGCATAATCCCGCCCCATTTCGATCTGATTACCGATAGATTCGCCTTTACCAGTAAATTTACTTTTCCGCGAATAAAAGCATATTTCATCTGCGGTAATTAAAGATCGGTCTTCAGAAATCATTTCGGTGCCTCCTAAAGAAAAATTAATAAATATAGCTTAAGCCACTTATTTCATAATATTGCAATGTTAGTCGTTAAGCAAAGATATAATTAAAAAGTAGCCCATCCTATACCACGGAGGCTACTTTTTCGGTTGATCCTATTGCCGCCCATTCTGCGGTAGTTGTTCAGCTAGGATGTAACCAGCATCCTATGTTTCTTATGCATTATATATCCTTTAAAAAGATTGAGCAAGTCAAGTGGTGAACTGTATCATGAGATAATCCTACTGTGCTAATCTTTCAACTTTTTCTTCTTGGGCCTGTAGCCTGTCATCTATTCGCTTAATATCATCCCATACATAATTCAAATTGCGTTTGATTTCTTTGGTATCCTTCTGCAGGCTATTTATGTTGACTTCCATTCTGCCAAGTTTCTCATCAGTTTTCTTTTGCCAGCTTTGCAGTTGATAGAGTATCTCATCAGTTTTCTTTTGTCCCTCTTGCAACTGATCAAGTCTCTCATCAGTCTTTTTTTGTCCTTCTTGCAGCTGCCCCAGAATGGTAATAATTTTCTCTTCGTTAGTTATGTTAATCAGCCCCCTCAACCTTATTTTACTAGATATTTACTTTTTTGAATAGAGTGGATGTGTTATGAATTCAAATAACATGGCTGTATGGCAATATCAAATAAATCCCGTCCTTTTACTTTCAATCCTGTCCGGCGAAAACACATTTTCAACAGCCCAAGCTTACGGTACATAAACCATTCAGTAACGTCAAAGTATTCAGCCAATTCAAAGCAACTGCGACAACCTGATTCTAGTGCCTTCACAAACTCACAATCGGGAATTAGGAAATCTGTGGCCCATTGAGCAGCTTTTCTCTCATCTTGGGCCTCCATAGTCTGTAAATTTGCTGATGTGTGGACTGTGAGAAGATTTGTGCGCGCTGCTGTGTAAAAGTGTCCAATCTCTTCTGCTAATACACACTTGTGTAGCCGATGCGAGTGTGGGAGGCTTTTATCGAGGATAATAATTGGGCCAAGACGATTATCGTATATGTACAGTCCGTGAATATTCTCTGGTAAATGGGAAAAATTCTTATACCGTACTTCAATGTTTTCCCTATACACTATATCCCAAAGTCGCTTCATAATGCCACCTTCTGTCATAATACATCTATTTATGTCGAATGTTAAAAAATGAAACTACCATACCCGTCTGGGTGGTAGTTTCATTTTTTTCTAACTCTATCTAATTCTTCTTTGATGATTTCTTGAACAAATCGCTTTAGTTCAGGAGAAGGCTCTTGTCCATATCCATCCTCGTTATTGGCGGCAATTCTAAAATCTAATTCGATTTCTTCATCGTTTTCAGGATTTTGAGATATTTTTTGTGGTAATCCAGATTCATTTGTTCTATCCAAAAGATAGTCTGTACTCACTTCAAAGAAATCCGCTAGTGTACCCAGCGTAGTAAAGTCAGGCTCGCGCTTGCTTAATTCGTAAAGCGAAAGTGCAGATCGCGACATATTAACCATCTGTGCTAATTGCTCCTGAGTTAAACCTTTTTTTTGACGTAAGGCGATTAGCCTTTGAGAGAATCCCATAATAAGCACCTTCCTTAAGGTAAATATTACTCTACAAAAAGTAGCATTACAATATTATGCTTCAAAATGTAGAGTAATATCCTTAAATCTATTGACAGCTTCATATCGTAGCATTACAATAGATTTAAATGATACATTTTGAAGCAAAGGGTGGTGTAGATGCGACGAGAACTAATTAATCTCAGAGATAAAGCTAAGCTAACTCAAGAGACTGTAGCCGCCGAACTAGGCATATCGAGAAGTTCTTATGGACATATCGAGACTGGAGCAAGAAACCCTACCTATTTTCAGGCCAAAAAAATAGCTAAACTATTCGGAGTTTTGGTAGAGGATATTTTTTTTGAGTGTGATAGCTTCAGAATGAAGCAATATCAAGACAAAAATTAAATTTTGGAAAGGTAGGTTTGGCTGTGTCAAACACTCGGATAAAGATTTTGTCTGCTGAATCGGTCGAGATTTTGGAAAAGCACGTAAATAGCTTTTTGTCTCAAGAAGACGTTGAACTAAAACAATTAGACTATGAAACCGACGGCTATGAAAAGCCGTACAGTGTAGCGATTCTGTACCACGAAAAAAACGAGTCTGAGATCAATCGTATATCCTGGCGTGACAGAATAAATGGCGCGAGAAAAAAGTGATTGGAAAGTCCAGAATAAGTGCTAATTTTATTAAATCAATAGGGTAGTCCCCCCGATACAGCCTCATATACTTAACCAAGGATAAAGTCTTAGGGGTGGTAAGTAAGAATGAAAATCAGAGTTTTTATGCCCGATACGGAAGAGGGTATACAACAACTTAAAATGAAGGTTGCAGAACTCCATGCAGTGGCCATCATAGATGGCATTCAAAAACTACCCTGTGAGGCAGATCGAAAATTACAACTTTTTAACACAATTAAAGCAGAAATACGCAATCGAGCAGAAAAGATTAGTCAGGCTGAAATCAACCGTATTAAAGTGTCTGCTATTTAACTTTTATGATGTCGTGTTTCTCCTTAAATATTTAATTGAATAAATGGACGAGAAGGAAAGCATAAGGGGCAATAGATTGATTAGTGTAGGACAAGCATTACATTGAAATTTTTAGATCCAAGGTGTCGGTAAGATTAAGCATTTCTATGCATGGGATATCCATTTAGTTAATTTTGAATGGAGAAATCTAAATGTCTAATTTAGTGTTTGGGACAAGAATTGGGTCACATCAAAGAGACTATCTGAATACCAATTATCTTGGGATTCGGAGAGTTTACTCCAAAGGTCGAGGTAAACGGAAAACTGACCCTTCTTTCTCAAGATTGTGCGGAACAGAAAACCGAATCTGGGCTTGCAGAGTTTGATAGAAGGGTAAAGCAAGGGAATTTGCACAGTTTTATTTAGATGAAAGACGAAAGGAGTAGGATTATTGGTGATCATTGAGGGTTATGAGGGTATATGCACTTGTTGCTTTGAACCAATAAGGGATGGTGGAGGGTTTAAATTTAGGGAAACGGGGCGAAGCTTCCACAGTCGATGCGTTGAAAAAAATCCGAACAGCTATTACATAAAACTAGAAGAAATCGCAGCAAGGTTCGAGAAGGCCTGTCAAGAGCAACTTCCTAGGCTAATAACTGAGATGGAACAGGCCTATTCAATCCCCATTCTAAATAATGAGGCTTTTAACCAGGACAATGAGGAAGTCATACAGTTGTACCGTAAGATCAGTCAAGCCAGGGATTTCTAAAGTTTGACCTATTCCATGAATGACTGCAAGGAGTTCTAAGACTTTTATTGTCTTGGCTTAAAAAACCTTTACCAGTACTGTCATCAGTTATATCCACTGATATATTGGCACCGCAGCATTTATTATACTTTTTTTCGTTACCACAGATGCAAGGAGCATTTCTTCCTACAAGCTTCATTTAAACTCTCCTTAGGTTATAAAAGAGTAAATCATATGCCATATACTACCATGCTATGGCTATGTTTTCTATACACTTTTTTACAATAAGACATTCGGACATCACTGAGAAGACAGCTAGGGCGATTCTTCATCGGTTAAAACAGAAAGGAGGGGAAGTGGTTGGAACAGCACGTAATTCTACCTGGACAAGCATCTGAGCTAGACGAATTGGAAATGGCGATTGCCAATTTGCGCGATTGTCAAACAGAACTAAAAAAGGAGGCGTACGACCCGAAAAGGGCACAGTTTATTAAAGAATGGCTTATAGACCTATATACCATTCGCAACCATCATCCGGAATATACGCCAGAGCCGAAGAAACGTATGGCCTACAAAATGAAAAGCGATGACGAGATTTTACTAAGCGATCCAGATCTTATGAATATAGCAGCAAGAACAGAGTTTATCGATCCGTTTGACAACAATAAAGAATGGCAAGAGTCAGCCATGGTACAGGAGCTTCTGGATGGGCTAACGATTATGGAGCACGAGGCAGTTTCTATGGTTTGGCTCCACGGTTTAGGACCGACCGAAGCAGCGTACTACATGAGCTGTAGCGCGCGAAACGTATCAACATATTTGATAAGAGCTCGCACGAAGATGATTGCCAAACTCCAAAATTCTTCCCAAATGGTCCTGTCTGGATTTGACATTCCCCCGACTGTCCGTAGGCATCGCAGCAAGAATCTAAGTAAACCAAGGCCCAACCAAACGGAAACGGTACAAGAACGCTCACAACTAACCTTGTTTTAGTGATTATTAGAGAAAGGAGGCATGAAAATGATTTTGCTTATTGATGCCAACAACTTGCTTGCCAAATCCTTTTACGGAAGACACTTAATGTACGATGCGCAGAGACGACCAATACATGCTGTCTCAGGCGTCGTACATTGGGTACTCAAGTTTTACTATACTTATAAACCTAAAATGATCGTTGTATGTTGGGACTCTTTCGGTCCAACCTTTCGCCATCAACTATATCCGGCCTATAAAGCGAACCGAAAGCCGACTCCTTCAGAATTGTTAGATCAAATTCCACGGGCTAAAAAAGCACTGGAAAATCTGGGGATCGCTCAAGTAGAAATTAGAGGTTACGAAGCAGACGATATCATCGGTACACTAGCGCAGAAATCTAAAGAGTTTGTCAGAATCGTTTCCGGAGACAGGGATTTATTTCAGCTTATTAACCGCAATGTTATGGTTGATTATCTTAGAGCAAGGAAAGTGTCACAGCAATTGACGCTTTTCAAGCATGATGAAATTTTCGGTATCGACCCTGGGCAATGGGTGGATTTTAAGGCCCTTGTTGGAGACTCATCGGACAATATTACAGGTGTTTCAGGCATAGGGGAAAAAACCGTGTGGCCGTTGCTGAAGCAAGGTCTTACGTTAAAGGATCTCCTTGAGTATCCTGATATTCTACCAGTAAAAACTGCGAAAAGACTAGTTAAATTCAAAGACCAAGCTTTGTTAAGTTGGAGACTGGCTAAAATTGATTGCACTGTGCCGGTTGAAATACCTTCAGGATCAAATGTTGACGTTCGGTCTCACTTGTCACGAATGACCTTACGTGCTCTGGGGTTAGATAACAAAATCGCCTAAGGCTTAGCTTCAATCAATATCGAAGTTCTAAAAGGAGGAAAATTCTATGTGCAATGGATGTGATTCTTTTCCGTGCAGTTGTGGTTCACCAGTGTGTCTGACAGGAGAAGCAAATGAGGCTGAAAAATGGGTGAGTTATAAAGGCGATAGCTTAACCAATCCCCGATCAGTGAAGGGATTCAAGAAATTATCTAAAGAGCAACAACTACTCTTTGAATCATTTCTTGATAGATTCTACAAGTCCTGGTCATATCCGGAAAAACATATTCCTGTTAAAGTTGCTGCAAAATGGGACAAGGGTAATGGTCATTATTTGAGAGTCGATTTTAAAGATGGAATGTGGTTACACGTTAAAAATGCAAGTACTTGGTATTAAAGCTCCGGGCAGAAAAGGCTGCCATCCTTGCAAGGCAGACCATGTACAGTCTCACTTGTGACGAATGACCTTACGTGCTCTAGGGTTAGATAATAAAAATTGCCTAAGGCTTATTGATATACGCGATCTGGCACTAGCTTCAATCAATATCGAAGTTCTTAAAGGGAGGAAAATTCTATGTGCGATGGATGTGATTCTTTTCCGTACGGTTGTGGTTCATCAATGTGTCTGACAGGGAAAGAAAATGAGGATGAAAAATGGCTGAGTAAATTATCTAAAGAGCAACAAGAAATGATTCGAATAATTGTTGATAAATTTTACAGCAAATATTCTAATAATACGAATTTAACTAAATAGGAAATAATCAGTTCAATGAGTTTGGTCGGGAGAGCCCAGTGAGTTGTACATAGAAGATCATGAGGATTATGACGAGCCAGGATGGTATCTTGGCAGAGTTGAATACCGCAGCAGTGGCTATTATTTTTTAGCTATCAGGGGGGGGAGTATTGATCTGAGGTATGTGATGAAAGCAGCCAGGCGCACGAACAGTTAGGTAGTCTTGTGTGGCGATTTAAAAGCTTGCTTCCTGATCAGACAGGAACGTACAAAAGAGATCCTCGGCTGGCTTTGCTGGGAATAAGTCCGGAAGGGAGAAAAACCATGAATGACTATTATGTAAATAGAGTAAAGGAACAGAATGAGGATTTAAAATCCAAAAAAGTGAGAGAGGACTTGAAGATCAGTCTCACAGATAAAGCCTACGAAGAATTGAAACTCTTGGCTTATAAAGCCGGTTTCCAGTGTGCTGAGCAACTCTTGTCATCCTTTGTTGGTGATTTGACCGGTTGGGGGGGATCAAACGGCTCCGATGAAAGGGATTGTGCAGACAGGTGGTTCGAAAGAGCTTTGGTTCATGTGAATATTACTCAAATTTTAGGCACCTTTTGTACGATTATGACTATCATCTGGAAGATATGTCTTTCATGCTGGAAGATGAAGATTATTTCGAGGATGCATATCAAAACTATATTGATGAAAATTACAACAAGACCAACCAGAGCAGAGATGAATGCCTTGCTCTGCTGAAAGAGATTGTAGAAAAAGGGGAGGAGTTATGAAGTGATTGCGTCACGAAAACGCTTTGGATTACCTTAGAATGCTCCAAGAAAAAGCTGCTGAAGCGGAAACTTTATCTTACATAATCCACCCGCCTGATGATGGTCTGCTGGGATCGGACCGAAACCGATGATCTGGCAGGGCTGCCGGGAGGTCGCGGAAACCCAATTAGCCGTAGTATGGCCTTTAGAGAGATTAAGCAATATCACAAATTTTGGATCTTGATGAAAGTAAATCATGATGTAGGCTACTTAAAAACAGAGTGGTAGGCATGTAATGGAGGAGATTCGTATGGCTCTTAGGCCTGATAGAATGTGTTTTCATGACTTTTGTTTGTGTCATGGTTATCCGAAATTCATACTTTATGCGGGCAATGGCTTGATAGTAAAAACGCAAACTAATCAGTACAAGTATGGTTCTAACTGGAAAGACGAATTCTGGCTTGATGATGAAAAAATTATTGAAATTGATCAAGACCTCGTTGATTTCATTCCGGAAATGAATATGCGATTAGGAACTGAGGAATTCGAATTAGTTCTCGCTATAATACCACGAGCACCGGAGGGAGCAATCCTTAAATCTGATAAAGTTATGGGCTATCTATCGTGGTAATTTATTGAGCTGTAACATGCGCCAATCAAGGAAAGGCGGTAATAAGTGTGAAGCTAAAACGAGAAGAACTTATACATTCCATAACCAAGATTCGAGACTCTTCAGATGGTATCCCAAGATTAAGTGATATCGCAGATTTTAAGGTCGTGATGAAAATGAACTAAGAATGTAGGGAGTGCAAGAGGTGTGTATATAACTACGGTCAATGCACAGGAAGGAAGAGTACAACACCCTGTTTGATATTTAAATCAATCATATGTAAAGGGGATGGAGGAAATTGTATATAGCAGTTTTAAATTTAGAGCCTCAGTATATAAACAATGCTATTGAAAAAATTAGACGTTATCATCAGGGCCGAGGGGATATCGTAGAAGATTACGTACCATTGTTTACTGCTCAATATGATAAGGTGTATTGCTCAAGTATCTTCAGTTACACCCCAAAAGAGCATCTCTTCATTGACGAAAGGTGGGAATGTGGCGGAACAGGCTTTGATGTGGAAAAGAAGCTTTCCCCCTGCATTGAAACTATCAAGCTTAATATGAACTTGGGTTGGACACAGCGCGGCTGCAACAATAACTGTAAATTCTGTGTAGTCCCTAAGAAAGAAGGCAAAGCACATCCGGTAGGAGACATCTACGATATTTGGGATGGCAAGTCAAAAACCATAACCCTTTATGATAACAATATTCTTCAGTTACCAGAACATTTTTACAAAATTAGCGAGCAGATCTACAAAGAAGATTTAGAAGTCGATTGGAACCAAGGACTTGATATTCGACTCGTAGATGATGACATAGCGAAAACTTTGAGTAAGATACCGCATGCAGCTTACCATTTTGCGTTTGATCATCCTAATATGGCTGAGATCATTACTGAAAAAGTAGAAATTCTCAAAAAGTACGGAATAAATAGATCCATGTTTTATGTTCTTGTCGGCTGCAAAGATAGTTCAGATAAAACTCTCGAAGAGGATATTGAGGGGGCCTTATTTCGATTAAACCATCTTAAAAAGTTAAAAATGAATGCTTATGTAATGAGATATCAAAAATGTTATGTGGATCAACCAGAAAGCTTTATTGGTGACAAAACCAGAAAAATATATATACCTTTAGCAAATTGGGGAAGCGTCCCTGCTGCACTCCATAGTATGGAGTTTTACAAAGATTATCTGGCGACCCATGAGAGAGGAATGCCTTATTGGAAGAATTACAAGCAATTGGGTTTGGTTAGTTAGTTTATTGGTTGTGTTCATATCCTGACTGATGAAATGGCCAAACTGAAAGTTTGCTAGTAGGTAATAAAGTGGGATGCCAGCGCGGTCTGGTCTCTCCGAAAATAAGGAGGACAGAATTAAATGAAATTATATCTAAATGGTGAGCTAGTCAAAAAAGGCCAAGTCGTAGAAACATTCAGAGGGGAAAAATGCACAGTAATTAGTTGGATAGCACCCCACAAACCAAGCAGTTCGGGAAAGGTCTATGTTAAGTTCGGGCCGTTGGATAAGTACGGGCAAGAAATTTACCCAAGTGTCATTGGTTCAGAATTCCGTAAAGAGGAAGGGGATGCTCAATGAAACAAGTCGTGTTTTTCGGATTCACGGACAATGAGCACCAAGAAACAACAATATGCAAGGACTTGGGGGAAGCTCATGACCTGTTTGATAATGCACTGGTTACCGAAAAGTATAACTACTTTGATATCACACTGAACGATGGGATGTCTGCCAAGGTAGTTCGGCAAATGACTTTAAAGAGGACTGTCTAACTTTTAGGAAAGGATGGTATGTGTCTCATGAATCATGATATCGCATTTGAGATTGAATGGAGAAAACTGCTGATTTCCAAAATGGCACGAACACTTAACGCACTCAAGAAAAACTCAGAGGCAGAAAAGGCTGCCATCCTTGCAAGGCAGACCAAGATCAGTGAGCTTTATCCAACAGCTCAAGAAGCTCATGATGCATATGGCTACGGTTATATCACAGAAGACGAATATAGGACAATTACCAAAAAGCTGGCAAGCGTCGACATCCCAACCGCAACAAGCGCAGCCAGCGACGAGTTACGGGACATAGTATCTCGCCTGAAGAAACAGATCCGCGACCTGGAATGGGAAGCCTTGCCAGAGTCCGAACGGGAAGCAATCCGACTTCGCACCGAACGGCATGTGTCAGAGATCAAGCAAGCAAAAGAGGTCTACCATAGATCAATGATAGGACTAAAAAAATATATATACCTCTAGCAAACTGGGGGAGTGTTCATGCTGTATTCATAGTATGGAATTTTACGAAGATTATCTTGCTATTCATGAGAGATGAATGCCGTATTTGAAGCATTATAAACGATTTGGATTAGTCAGATAATTTTCTGCTAGGATCTATGAGTTTTATATTATCAAAAGACTGAAACATGGAAGTGACTTTACATGTTGAGCTTACAAAGGGAAGTAGAACGGATTATTAAACAGGCCGATGACTATGATTACTTTATTAATGATGAGCAATTTTCAGCAACATATCAATTAATGGATTTGACCCTGGTATTAACTAAACTGAAAGAAACCGTAACGGTAAATTTCTCTGGGCATAGCTTTGAGTTTAAAATTCTTCCATACAATCCAGAATGGTATCCGATCCACGTGGCTAAAGGCGATGAGATCATATCCATCGTAATCAACTATGAGAATGGTCGTGCTTACAGTGGCCGAAACTGGCATCGATTTTTAGAGTTAGCAAAAGAGGTGGCAGGGAAGATGTCTGGTCTGGAACCTGAAGTTTTAAATCTTAACCAGAAGCCGATAAGTGAGGAAACAGTCTTTAAACAAATGAGCTTATGGTGATGAACCAAGGAATTAATAATGCTTTATTTTGGAGGTGATGTGAAACCGTGAGCGTACCAAAGTGAAAAATTATGATCAAAAGGTATCACATCTTATACCTCAAATAATCGAACTTGCTAGGGAACAAAAGGAAAGAGGGGAGTAAACCTATGATTAAAGTTTTAGTCAAAGAACCCAATAAAAAAGCAATCCTCAAGGAAATCAATGAATTCCTGAGAACAAAGCAAGCAATAGTGGGCGGTCGTATTGAGATCGTAACCATCAATCATGATCCCGAAATCCTCTTGATCTGTAACGAGGAAGGCAAACTGAAAGGACTCGAAGCTAGTTTTTCATTCAGGGGAGAGATCATTGTAGGTACCGTTTTATTTGCCAGAGGTGATGACGAGGGGGATATCGTTGGGCTGGAAGATGACGATCTAGAACTTATTCATCGTTTAACAGGGGTTGGAGTGGGAAGGGTTTAAGGGGCTAATCTGCGGAGATCTAAAAAGAGTGGAGTTGGAATAACGGAAATGAAACAAACTTTTAGGGCTGAGGAATACAGCTATAGGCTATGTCGTCATCATGGGGCCAGATGAAGCCTTGGAGAAAATCATAAGTGATTTGAAAACGGCTGCATTATTCGGTTGGTGAAAGGAAGAGTAACCTTATGCAATTTGCTACTTTTAACGCCGTATGTGACGTGGAACTGGGCGACAAGGTCAAGACCATTCTTAATACCATCACTGAGATTACAGACATTAGAACAGTCCATTATCTAAAGGATTCAAGGGTTGAGTTCGAATTTGAACTTGCGTGTGAGCCTGGTCTCTGGTTTAAGAGGAATATTTTCGTATATCCAGCGGTCGAACAGTCCGATCGAGAGGGAGTTACCGAAATGTCAGCCGGCCAACTATCCACGCCAGAGGTCGCCGAAGCGCACTTGGACGGAACGCTCTGCGATCTGTGCGGGGGGTGTATCGGCGAGCCGGTTGGGCATGCGAGATTGTGTAGTGGATGTGAGAACTAAGTGGACAAGCACTGAGAGGAGAGGGATGTGAACTATGCCCAAAATTGAGTATATAAGTAAGAGTTTCGGAGCCGATAGATTAGCCCTGATCGACAGGATCAATAGCGTCATAGATGACTATTCTGCCCAAGGCTACAGCCTTACGCTAAGACAGGTATATTACCAAATGGTTGCTCGGGCCATTATCCCCAACAACGAGAGATCGTACAAAAATCTTGGCACCTTAATCAGCGACGCACGACTCGCCGGGGCCATCGACTGGAATGCAATTGAGGACAGAACTAGGAACCTCAAAGGGAAGTCGCACTGGACAACGCCTGGTAACATGATCGACTCAGCTGCCTATTCTTACCATCTAGATCACTGGAAGGGACAGAGCAATTACGTGGAGGTATGGGTAGAAAAAGATGCACTCGTTGGTATCGTCGGACAGATATGCGGGGAGCTTGACGTTAGTTTTTTCTCCTGCCGTGGCTATGTTAGCCAGTCAGAGATGTGGGGAGCTGCCAGAAGGCTCAAGCGGAGACAGGACAATGGTCAGCAGATCGTCCTCCTACACCTCGGGGACCACGACCCAAGCGGCAGAGATATGAGCCGTGATATTCAAGACCGGCTAATTACCTTTGAGACCTATGGTATTGAATTCCACCGTCTAGCATTGAATATGAACCAGATCGAGCAATATGATCCACCTCCAAATCCGACCAAACTTACTGATAGTAGGGCCACTAAATACATTGATGAGTTCGGGCATGAGTGCTGGGAGCTGGATGCACTGGAGCCGCATGTGATCAGCGATCTTGCACTGGGATGGGGTCGCCGACAACTGGGACGATATCAAGGAGAGGTATTGTTAAGAGGGGTGAAAAACATGATTGCTCAAGCAAACAAAAAGGTCCGTCCAGCACTAGCATGCGAACGGACCGCGAAGAAAAAATCACTTAATCCTAGTATATCACACTGATACTACTCGTGAGAAGTTGGAGATTTGAATTAAAGCCAAGGAGGACGACTCCGTGTTCATCATTAGGCAATCTTTAACCCAATCCTGCATCTGTGGCTCAACCATGGGATTTCCAGAAGGTGAGGTCAGGGCCAAATGCGACTGTGGGGTAAATTGGGAGCTTAGTTTAGAAGGTTTTTGGTCTATTCATAGCGTCCCGTTTATGCAAAATTCCGTAAGCCAAAGGCATAAAAGACTAATTCACTATGAAAATTACGTGAGATGGCGAAACAAAAATTTGCCAAAGTCTAAGAGGCGAAGAAAGTCAGCGGCACTGGATTAATTTTGAAATATCTTATGTATATGGAATTAAGCCTGGCATGACAAGGGATGAATACGTAAACCAACCTTACAAATTTCTTGCATTTGCGGTATTACCTCATAAAGAAGGTGGATTCACAATCAAAAAACTAAGGCCATTAGTTACTGATAATCCTCAAGGAAACTATCAATGGCTACACAATATGACAGTTATCAAAGACAAAGAAGTCTATCTTCGCTATTTCGAAGGCGAAGGTGATCTAAGTCTCGTTGAGTATTGCAAGAAAGAGTGCATGGAAAAGTGTAATAGCGATATTGATGCATCGGTCGAAGAATTTGCAGAACACATGGATTGTGGTTGTCCTATATCTCTCATTTATCACATGGCAGTAGGACATGCCGAACTAAGGGAACGCTTGAAGTACTTTGAAGCTAATGATTCTGAGGTTGTGGAGGGGAATCAAAATGGCTAAATACACGAAGGTTTGGGAAAACGGAATAGAAACATCAACTCTTAATTTCCGTGGTAAGGACTTCACGTTGACCATGGCACAGTGGGAAGGAAACTTGGAAGGCCACTACACCAGTAAGGAGCAATCTCTTGAGAATCAAATCGGAGAAGCTTTCCCGGATGATGAAGACATTGGCGAAATCATTGACCTACTAGATGGACTAGATGACGATTTTGACAGAGAAGGAGTGCTTGAGGAATTAACTAACTTCGAAAAAGGGGATAGAGAGTTCGATGTTAGGGAGAAGCGATATGAAAAGAGAAATTAAGTTCATGGCCTATATTAAAGCTCTAAAATGGACAGTTCCAGTTACAGTGATTAATTTTTTGAGCAAGACAGTTGAAGTTACATCACTTACGAAGAAGAATGCCTTTGGAAATTGAGACGGTATGCTGGGAATAAATTCTCTGGACCTGTGCAAATACAAGCAAGGTATTGGATGCCGAACAGACAAAGCTGGCCAGATCTGATGGGGCTACTACAAGCAACATGTGACAAGTTTAGACGGAAGTCGGATCGTTGGGGTGGATAAGGATAACCCAAGAGTAGAGATTGAGATTAGTGAGATGGAGGATAGTTGATGTGAATCAGATACTCAATCCAGACTTCTCTAACAAAGAAAAATGTATTTCATGTGGTAAGCAAGCAACAAAACTATGCGATATCGTGACGGGCCACATTATGACAACATCAAAAGAAATCGGTTTATGGAATACAACTTGTGATAACCCAATATGTGACAAATGTTCTATTCATTTAAACGAGTATATGGATATTTGCCCGGATTGCATCGCAAAAATACTTAAGGCGGGTGGAGGATTTAAGAAATGAAAGCTATCTCACTACTGCAGCCATGGGCATCGTTAGTTATGATGATTGCAGATAATGCACGGAGGGCATGGGATGCTAAAAACTAACGAAGAAATATCTGTGGACCTATTCGCGGGAGGTGGAGGAGTAAGCGAAGGTTACAAGATCGCAACCGGCAAGGAAATGGACATTGCGGTGAATCATAACGAAGCTGCCGTCGCCATGCATAAAGCAAACCATCCGGGGACCTTACACTATTGTGAATCTGTTTTTGTTGTTGACCCAAAGAAAGCTTGCTTAGGTAGGAAGGTCGGTTTCTTGTGGCTGAGCCCGGACTGCACATATTTCTCCGTAGCTCTTGGAGGAAAACCTATTGAAAGAGGAATTAGGGCTTTGGCTTGGGTCGGAGTTAAATGGGCAATTGCAGTTAGACCGAGAATCATAATGCTGGAAAATGTTCCTGAATTTCAAGACTGGGGTCCTTTGGACGAAAACGATAACCCAATCAAAGAACGCAAAGGCGAAACGTTTAGAGCATTTATTGCTGCCTTGACGACCGGACTTGATCCGGACCACCCAGCATGGCCTGAAATCATGGAAAGTTTAGGTGAATACTTCGATAGAGAACAATTAGTCAAAGGCCTTGGATACGATCTTGAGTATCGTACACTGGTTGCCTGCGATTATGGCGCTGCGACATCACGGGAACGTCTTTTCTTGGCTGCCCGCTGTGATGGAAAGCCAATTAAATGGCCGGAAGCAACTCATGGAGATCCGAAGAGTGCTGCAGTATCTGAAGGAAAGCTGATGCCGTGGAAAACGGCCTCAGAGATTATTGACTTCACGCTGACGGCTCCATCGATCTTTGATAGCAAAGCTGAGATTAAGAAGAAATACGGACTGAGGGCAAAACGTCCGCTGGTCCCCAAAACGATGCAGCGGACTGCTCGTGGCTTGGATAAGTTCTTTATCAAAAATCCTGAGCCATATATTATTCAGGTCAACCATGGCGGGGATAACTTCCGTGGACAATCCATCCACGAACCCATGCCGACACTTACGGTGAAACATGGTTACGGCATGGTGGCCCCGGTGCTTATGCAGCATCACGATAGTGCAGAAGCCAGAGGGCAAACAATTGATCGGCCCTTGATGACCATTGATACATCATCGCGATATGCTCTTCAAGCGATATTTTTGTCAAAATATTATAGTCAGGGAATCGGTCAGGCAGTAAGTGACCCGGTTCACACTATCACCACTAAAGATCGTGATTGAATCACAATGGCCTATATCCAGAAGTTCTATAAAACTGGAACTGGTCAAAACATAAATGAACCGCTTCACACTATTACCACTTCTGCCGGTCATTTTGGGCTAGTCAATGTTCAACTTGCCAAAATACGGCCTGGTCAAGACCTTCACCATTGGCCGGAAGTCAGAGATATGCTTAATCAGTATTGCGGATATCAGATAAACAATGATGAAGTACTAATTTTTGAAATCAACGACACTTGGTACTTTATTTCGGATATTGGATTAAGAATGTTTACTCCGAGAGAGCTGTTTAATGCCCAGGGATTCCCGCCTAATTATATTATCGATGTTGATTATTATGGAAATGCCTATCCAAGGTCGGCACAGGTAGCTCGATGTGGACACAGTGTTCCGCCGCCGTTTGCAACGGCTCTGATTTGGGCAAACATGCCGGAAATCTGTATGCATGTCGATGATTGGGGCGAATGGGACAAGAAGCATCGAAGACGGCAGATGAGTTTGTTTTAAAGCTAAAAAGGAATAGCTATGAAAAGTACTGGGAGGTTGAGCTGTGAATTATAAACGATTGACTGCTCAGAGCGAAGTTTTTGACGGTGCGACGCTAAAGGCTTTTTGCGAAAGCTGCGGTGAGGACGATTGCAGAGCGTTTTGTTGTGATGAGACAGGAACTCCACAATGCGATATTTGTCCGGTCCAGGAGGCGTTTGACTGCCTTGCCCAATATGAGGACATCGGCACGCTAGATGAGTTCGCCGACTTAAAAAACCGCCAAGAGGGTACATGGGAGCGCATGGGGAACCCTTGGGGAGAATTAGAGGCCTTCGGTTGGGAGTGCGGGCATTTTGGTCCAGCAGCATCGCCGTATTGCCCGAACTGCGGGAGAAAAATGGCAGGTGGAGAGGATAAAGCAGTTCTGAGCATTGAGTTTGTGGAATTGGGAGGGAACATTATGATAGAGCCGCGAGAGCAAGTTAAATGGTTTTCTGGGGAAATGGAAAAGACACTTCTTGAAAACGACCATAAGGGTGGTTGAGATAAATGTAGCCAATGGTTAATCGGACATCTCCAGAAAGAAACAATTGAGCTAGAGAAAAGTTTACATGATGCTCGTTATGACAACACAAAACTTACTGAAGTAATAAAAGAAGCAACAGATGTAGTAAATTTTGCAATAATGATCGCCGACAATGCATTGAGGGAGGTACAAAATGGGTTGTAAATGCCGAGAATGCAAGGACAAGCCTGCCAGTGCAAGGTTTGTGATAAAAAGGATCAGTGCGGTTATGCGAGGATCGACGATTGCCGATGGTTGCGGATCGGATGGAAGAAATTATAATTCAAAAGTTTGAGCAAAAGACGGTTTTAAGCGAGTTAATAATTTGTTTTAGGGGTTAGATATGATTGGTTTTTGTTTGTTTTTTTTATTACCATTGATTGGATTATTGATTACTTTTGGTATTCTTTATGATTTGATTTTAGTTTCTAAATAGAGGGATTGAAAAAGGTATTTTGTTATTTTTATGGATGAATTTCTATTGTGTCGGTTCATTGTTTTCATGAGGGTAAACCCTTGATCGTTCCCAGAAGACAGAAGAAGGGGGAGAAGAGGATGGGAAATGTGAGCAGAACTAATAACACCAGGATATTTACGTTAAATGAACTTTCACTTAGGTTATCTCCAGCTTTAGCCGATGAGATTGGCTTAAATGAATCCATTATGTTACTTCAAATAGAATACTGGATTTCCATATCGGACCATTTTCTAAATGACCACCGATGGACGTACCAAAGCGTCAGACAAATGCAGGAAAAAGCGTTCGCCTTTTGGAGTATAGCAACTGTAAGCAGAACCGCGAAAAGCCTACTTGATAAAGGCCTGATTATAGAGGGGAATTACAATAAAAAAACCTATGATAATACTCGTTGGTTTGCTTTGAACTATAGAGAATTGTCTAAACTTAAAAGCATCATGATTAGGGGATATGAAGGGGAAGGGAGTGAAACACCCCCGTTTCAAATTGAAACACCCCTCCTGTTACAGGATGAAACACCCCTGTTTCAGAATGAGACACCCCTGTTACAAGATGAAACGCCCCTGTTTCAAATTGAAACGACAATACCACAGATTACTCCAGAGAATACTCCTCATATTACTCCACAGAATTACTTGGCTGATGAAGATGCGGATAGCGCGCAAGAGCAAGAAGATTGCCTCCCTGAGACGGAAAGGTTCGCATTTGAGCATAAGGAACAAGTGTCGCCCGCGACCGGCAAGGCAATGGGTCTTAGAGCTATTGAGTTTGCAGAGATAAATCTGAAACGGGAGCTGTCTTATTATGAGCGTGAACAGATTAGAAACTGGTGTAAACAGTTCGGGGAGCATCGGAATTGTCAAGATCCGGAGTCTATAGTTATAGCCGGCTTAGAGAGATGTGTGATCAAAAATGACCTTTCCAGTTTGATTGCCTACTTGAACTCTATTCTTGAAGATTATCAGGAAAATAATGTGGTGACTCTAGAACAAGCTTACGGGCTATATGAAAAGAGAAAAAATTCACAAAAACGGGCTCATGTGTTTAGAAGGGTTAATGGATCTGGAGAAGGGGCGGAAGCACAATCTGAGGTTGGTAAGGGTTTAAAGACGGAAAAATACGCTAATTTTTACTTGTGAGTTTACTTAGTAGCATCGACAAAATACTGATGAATGCACATTGGAAGGACTATTCTCGATATTGTGTGATGAGGTTAGCAAACTAGATTGAGCAGTTGCTCTACAAGAGCTATTGGATATTCTTAATGATGTTTCCGTGAAAGCTGGAAAGAAATTATCCAGATTAATTAAAAGTCTACTCCAACAATGGATTATGGCCTACCCGCCTATATCTGGGTTTATTTCACCTGATTGGAGCTGCGAAAGTTGAGTAAATTACAATTGGAATACGATAAAAGGAAATATTCTGTCGAATTCATTGATTTGCTTTTTTGTTTGAAATAGAATAAGCAAATCTAAATCTCTTATTTTTTTGACAACTTTGACGCTTTTCGTTGGAGTTACTTCATACATTGACAGGTATATTCTTTTTAGTCCAAATATCTTTTAAATATCAGCAAATAATTGTTTTATCACTTTAATTAAGTTTTTTTATCCCTTAAGTAATAATTTCCGAGCATAGTATTATTTAGTTTGGTAGCTACCGCTATCTAGTAAGTTCGAATTTTAGCAAAGTCCAATGATCACTTGAAGGAGTTGAGGAACAAATGATAGATAACAACAAACTTTGCGACTGTACAATCACACGTAGGATGAATTGTTAATGCAGTTAAAAAGATTGTACACTGCGGAAAAATGAAAATTAGGGGGTATTGATTTATTAGGGGAAATCATTAAAAACTAAGCAAAGATAAAAATATGAGTTGTTGTAATGAGTGGGAGGTAATTTGCGTTGGGTAAAATCAAGAATTTCATTAAGAAGTTTATAGTATTAGTGATAGTTATATTAATACCACTAATACTATTATTAGCTAATCCAGGTAATCCTGTTTATGCCTCAGTAAATCCTGATCCAAGTATCGCAGGTGGTTCGAGTCATACTATTGCTCTCAAGAGTGATGGTACAGTATGGTCCTGGGGTGATAACACCTACGGCCAACTTGGCGATGGTACCGGAATAACCAGGTACACCCCGGTTGAGGTACAGGGACTGAGTAGCAAAACGATCACCGCCATCGCAGCAGGGGACAATTCCTCTTACTTTCTAGCTTCAGACGGTACAGTCTGGTCAGTGGGTTATAACAACTACGGGCAACTCGGTGATGGGACCACAACAAGCAGGAATTTACCGGTTGAGGTACAGGGATTGAGTGGCAAAACGATCACCGCCATCGCTGCCGGGATCAATTCTGCCTACTTCCTTGCTATAGATGGTACAGTCTGGTCAGTGGGGTTAAACACCAACGGGCAACTCGGCGACGGGACCACAACAAGCAGGAGTTTCCCAGTTCAGGTACAGGGTTTAAGTAGCAAGACAATAACCGCTGTAGCTGGGGGACAATATACCGCCTACTTCCTTGCTTCAGACGGCACGGTCTGGTCGGTAGGCTATAACTACTACGGCCAACTTGGTGACGGCACCACCACAAGAAAGACTCAGCCGGTTCAGGTACAGGGCCTGAGCGGCAAGACGGTAACCACCGTTGCTGCAGGGTATAATTCCGCCTACTTCTTGGCTTCAGACGGCACAGTCTGGTCGGTGGGCTATAACAACAACGGCCAACTTAGTGACGGCACCACAACAAACAAGAGTGTGCCGGTTCAGGTACAGGGACTGAGCAGCATGA
>NZ_JAJDOO010000057.1 GCF_020595055.1 Desulfosporosinus shakirovi
GTTATTTCGGTAAATTGACATGAAAATCGGGGTTTGGCTAGCAAGCCCTAATTATATGTAAAGAAAAATTTTCGAACTATGTTTGAGCAAGCGCCTTTAGGGATTGCAATAAGTGATTCGTTAACAGGAAAGCTATATCAAATAGATACAAAGTCCACTGAGATTGTTGGCAGGGAAATTGAAGAAACCGCCGGTATTGACTGGATGTCCACCACTCATCCCGGTAATGTCAAGGAGATTTGAAGAATTCAGTTTTAGTTAACGACAAGAAGATAAAGGGCTAAATGCTCAATAACAAGGGGATGTAACGAAACTTGTTTTCCGGTTTATTTTATCCCCACTCTATTTGTAATTCCCGTATATATTGGAGGACTGTTCACCACTTCAAAGGTGTACAGACCTCTATTTTGGGATAACGCACCACCAGCTTGAAAAAATCTCAAGTTTCGTTACGGCCCCTTGTTTTGAGTAAATTCAAAGACAATGATAAGATTTTCAACGCTAGGAGGGATTTGCACTAAGAGGTGGAAGATATTTATTAAGTACACTTACAGCAGTCTTTTTGAAAAGAAGGCATTCTGAAGGATAATTGGGGAATGTCAGCTTAGGTTGTTTTAATTGCATAACGGGCAAACACAAATTATTAATAGCAAGGAGGTTAAAATGGAGAGAATTGCCGTAATATCTGATATTCATGGGAATCTGCCCGCATTAGAAGCTGTATTAGAAGATATTAAAAATAGAAGGATTGAGAGAATATTTTGTCTTGGAGATCTAGCCGGAAAAGGGCCCAGTTCAGCTGAGACCGTAGATATAATTAGACAACATTGCGAAGTAGTGATTAAGGGTAATTGGGACTACTATTTGACAGAACAAACGGGGCATGAAGTTTTAACGTGGCATCAGAGTATTCTGGGAGTCGAAAGGCTGAACTATATGAAGGAATTGCCAATTTATAGAGAATTTTATATTAGTGGAAAGCTATTAAGACTGTGTCATGCATCGCCAAATGATCTTTTTCATAGAGTTTACCTTTCAACTGAACAAAGCAAGAGAATAAAATTGTTTGAAGCGACACCAACACTTGATCTTGAAGCAGATGTGGTTGGATACGGAGATATACATGGCGCTCACATAGATAATTTCGATGGGAAGACCATTTTTAATGTTGGAAGCGTTGGCAATCCGCTTGATATAACCGAAGCCTCATATGGAATAATTGAAGGGAATTTGTATGATAAAAATAAAAGACCACTTTCAATATCACTTGTTAGGGTGCCCTATGATATTGAATTAGCAATTTTTCATGCGACATTAACAAATATGCCAGAGAAACAAGAATATATTAACGAATTAAAGACAGGGATATTCAGGAGGCGAAAAGCCTGAAAAGTACATTTGAATTAGGACCGAAATGATTTTAACTGGTATGAGGCAATTGAAAGGAGAGTGATGAAAATCAACCAAAAACTGAGAGGGCCTCTTTTCTTTTTGGGAACTATTGGTATTTTAGATACTTTGCTGCTCTTTTTATCTAATGGGGGAATTAATTTAGGAACGATTTTACCAGGGGTCTTGGGAGCGATGTTGATTTTATCGGTTATGGTCAAGAAATTTTTCTGGGAATCCATCCTTTTAAGAAAAGATAGACCATGGGTCATTAGGCTTCGTCAGGGTATTATTTCCTTATTCCTGATTGGATTGATCTCATTTATGATAGTCGAAGGGGGGATCATTGCTAATTCTCGCCCAGATCCAGCTGTCGAGGTGGATTATTTGATTATTTTGGGGGCAGGTCTGAACGGAGAACAACTTTCCTGGACACTTTGGGAGCGGATGCAAAAGGGTCTAAACTATTTGGAGGCGCATCCCAAGGTGAAAGTAGTCCTTTCGGGGGGGCAAGGTCCTGGCGAAGGAATTTCTGAAGCGGAAGGAATGCGCCGTTTCTTGGTAGATCATGGGATTAAAGACGAACGCATCCTTAAAGAAGATCAATCTACGAGCACAATGGAAAACTTCCGCTTTAGTAAAGAAATATTAGCCCGTCAAGCAGGCTTTCAAAACTCAGAGACGGTTGCGGTGATCACGAATGACTTTCATCTCTTCCGCTCAAAGATTCTTGCTCAGCGCAATGGGTTGATTCCGGTGGGTATTCCGTCCCCAACACCCTGGTATATCGTGCCGAACGTTTATTTAAGAGAGTATTTTGCGGTCGTAAAATCCCTTATTTTTGATTGGTAGCTTTCATTAAACAAGGTTGAAAATTGAAGTCATTAAAAAAGTATGCATTATGTGAAATAACCTTTAAAAATATGAAAAGGTTGGAGTCTATGCGATGGTTGATAGTATTAATAATAATGAGGAATCAGTAATAATCGTTTTACACGAGATATATGGAATTAATCAGCATCTCAAATT
This sequence comes from Desulfosporosinus shakirovi, assembly GCF_020595055.1. Classification (GTDB taxonomy): domain Bacteria; phylum Bacillota; class Desulfitobacteriia; order Desulfitobacteriales; family Desulfitobacteriaceae; genus Desulfosporosinus; species Desulfosporosinus shakirovi. The sequence goes on from NZ_JAJDOO010000057.1 coordinate 2,419, forward strand.
GATTTGTGAACAATATTCATCGGCTGGATACCATGTTTTATGTCCGAATTTTGTAAAGTCGGGCGATTATTTCGATTACAATAGAGAAGAAGAAGCTTACCAGTACTTCATTGAACATATTGGTTTCTGTACAATTGTGGATGAAGTCAAATCAATACTGTTGAAAGCTAAATCAGACTATAAATATGTATTTCTACTAGGGTTTAGCGTAGGAGCAACCTCAGCATGGATTTGCAGTGACCTTGAAAATTCGGTAGACGGAATAATTTGTTACTATGGTTCTAGAATAAGGGACTATGAAAGCATAACTCCCAATTGCCCGGTATTATTAATCTTCGCTGAAGAAGAAAAGTCATTTAATGTTCGGGAATTGACAAGTTCACTTGGACAAAAGAAATTCGTAGATGTACACGTGTTAAATGGAAAACACGGATTTAATGATCCATTTTCCAATCGCTACAACAAGAAATGTCAACAAATCGCTCAAGATCTGGCAGATGGGTTTTTTATAAGGGTAAAAGAAGGACTGGAGGGCTAATAATCTTAATATGACATGCGGTTGTCATATCCTTAAGGTATAATGATAACAGGTGATGAGATGCAAATTAATAGATTGTTTGAAATCGTATATAGCCTTCTTAATTGCAAAACAATAACCGCTAAAGAATTATCTGAGCGGTTCGAGGTGTCTGTGCGCACAATTTACAGAGATGTTGAAGCCTTAAGTAACGCTGGGATACCGGTGTATATGAGCAGAGGCAAAGGCGGAGGAATCAGCCTCCTTGACAATTTTGTGCTCAATAGATCAGTCTTGTCAGATACTGAACAGACTGAAATACTGACTGCTTTGCAAACCTTAAATGCTATAAATTATCCTGACGTAGACACTATTATTGCTAAGTTAGGGGCACTCTTTAATAAAGAAGATTATAATTGGATTGACGTAGATTTTTCCAATTGGGGCAGTAAGGACCAAGGAACGTTCAATCTGTTAAAAAACTCAATTGTTAACAGAAGAGTTATTACCTTCAATTATTTTAGCTCCTACGGAGAAAAAACATTCAGAACTGTAGAGCCATTACAACTGTGGTTTAAGGATAAAGCATGGTATTTGAAGGGTCGCTGTTTATTAAAACAAGCCTTTAGAATCTTCAAACTTAATCGAATGAAAAATCTACGAATGACTGAAGAATCATTTGAAAAAGAATCAGTGAAAGAACTTGTGAACGACCCCGCCCAAGGAATCAATTTCCAGAGGGTTGACTTAAAATTGCGTTTTAAACCATCTGTCGCTTATCGTGTATATGATGAATTTGACGAAAATGAGATTGTTAAAAATTCCGATGGAAGTTTTAATGTAAGTGTTTCATATCCTGAAGATGAATGGGTTTATGGATATATTCTATCCTTCGGCAGCTTTGTTGAGGTTATTGAACCTAAGCATATTCAGTATATTATAATTGAAAGGTTAGAAGATACTTTAAAACAATATAAATAGTCCATAGGGGTAATATGACACTATGTCGTCATATTACCCATGGTATCCTTTGTATATCAACGATCTACACGGAGGAACTGATCATTAAATGCCGTGTGACGTTAATCAAAGGAGGGCGAGACTATGGATTATGAAGTTGTTCTTGTAGAAGAAAAGACAGTAGTCGGGCTTATGGTTACCACCACCAATGAAGAAAACCGGGCAATGACAGATATAGGAATGCTTTGGGGAGAATTCTTGCAGGCAGGGGTCTATGATTCTATATCTAATAAGATTAATGCCAAAGGGATTGGGCTCTATACTGACTATGAAGGAGACTTTACAAAGCCTTATAGGTTTTTAGCGTGCTGCGAGGTTAGCGAAGCCACTGACATAGCAAAGAAGGTTGTAAAAATGATCCCGCGGGGGAACTATGCCAAGTTCATTGTCAAGGGGCACATGCAACATGCAGTAGCCGAATTTTGGTCAAATCTGTGGGGAATATCGCTGGACCGTAAATACAGCTCAGACTTTGAAGAATATCAAAATAATTCTAATGACATGGAAAATCAAGAAATACATATTTATATTGCTGTGAATGATTAGAGAAAGGGCCTTAATATGGATTTCATACCGGCGAAAGCTATTTTATCCGGTTATAGTGGGGACAATAATTGGTTTGGAAACAACTATAACATGAATATTTACAAAGGGTGTAATCACGGGTGTATCTATTGCGACAGCCGAAGCGAGTGTTACCATGTTGAAAACTTTGATAAGGTGAGAGCTAAGGAAAATGCTCTTGCCTTAATTCATCGTGAGCTTAAGTCAAAGCGCAGAACGGGAGTCATAGGTACAGGCGCAATGAGCGATCCATACAACCCTTTTGAAAAGGAATATAAACTGACGAGAGGTGCCTTAGAGCTTATTAACACTTATCGCTTTGGAGCTACATTCGTAAATTTGGTAATTTTATATTCCCAATTTACATTTCAATATTTTTAGATGAGAAGATACTAATGAGTGCAACAATTGGTGGCGTAGTGATTGTTATGGATATTTGGTCCCAATATATACCATTAAATAGGAATAAGGAGTTAGATGAGATTGATAGACATTATGATATGTAACGAATTAAAAACAATTTGTCCTAATATTACACTTGGATGTATTCAAGCAAATGTAAAGGTTGAAAGCAGTGCTGACAGTCTATGGGAGGAAATAAATAATTATTGCGATGTTCTAAAACGGCAAATACATATAGAAGAATTAGAAGCCTTACCCGGGATTAATGATGGAAGAGAAGCTTATAAAAGATTAGGTAAAGCGCCCAGTAGATACAGGCTGTCTTCAGAAGCATTAATTAGAAGGGTCTTACAAGGAAAAGGAGTTTATAGAATAAACAATATCGTTGACATTAATAATCTAATATCATTGAGGTCAATGTTACCGGTCGGGTCGTATAATGTCGAAAACTTGCATTCTCCTATCTCCTTGAGGATAGGTAAAGAAGGAGAACAGTATAAAGGCATCGGTAAAGACCTTGTAAATATAAATAGTCTTCCCGTGTTAACAGATTCAAATAGTAGTTTTGGAAGTCCTACAAGTGATTCGGAGAGAGCAATGATCACAAATAATGTCAGCCAAATACTGATGTGTATTTATTCCTTTAGTGTCAAAATTAATATTGAAGAATATCTTCAACATGCTAGAGATCTTTTGGGGAAATATGCCAGCGGAACACAGATTAAGACGAAAATAATTGAGTAAGAGTTCCTTGTGCAGAACGACAAGGGTATGTAACGAAACTTGTTTTCCAGTTTATTACATACCCGCTCTATTTGTAATCCCCTTATATAGAGGACCGTTAACCACTTCAAAGGTGTACAGTCCTCTATTTTGGGATAACGCACCACCAGTTTGAAAAAATCTCAAGTTTCGTTACGACCCCTTGTCGTTCTTATTCAGCTAAGGATTGATTTTTTAAGTCGAAGATAATTCTCCTAGAATTGCTTCTGCTTGCTTAGTCTGTCCATTCCGGATATAGGTTATGGTTACTTTGTCGCCTACCTTGTTTTTATAGAGCTCACGAATTAGGTCCGAAGAATTTTGAATCTGGCCATCGTTAATCTTGGTAATGACATCGCCCTGTTGAATTCCGGCCTTTGCGGCTGGACCATTTTGCGTTACTCCTGAAATGTAAGCCCCTTGGGGTTTATTGTTAGTTTTAGCGTAAGTGTTGTATTGATCATCGGTGTTGACTAAAAGGGCTGGATGCTTGGCTACTCCTGAAGCGATCAGCTGTTCAATTGTTGGCAAGGCGTCTGAAATTGGAATTGCGAAGCCCATTCCTTCAAAGCCTGTTTCGGCATATTTCACCGAGTTAATGCCGATAACCAGTCCTTGATAATTCACAAGCGGTCCGCCGCTATTACCAGGGTTTATGGCTGCGTCTGTTTGAATTAGATTGTAACTCGCTACGCCTTGGAGGTTTAGGGTGCGATTGGTGGCTGAGATGACTCCCGTGGTTACGGAACGCGCAAATTCATCGCCGCCAGGATTTCCAATTGCAACCACGGATTCACCTACTTCAACTTTTGAAGAATCTCCTAGCGCTACTGCGGTAAGGTTTGTTGTATCCGAAATCTGCAATACCGCAAGATCTGTACGTGGATCAGCGCCAATGAGTTTCGCATCAAGAGTACGTCCATCACTTAAACTGACGGTGATTTTTTGGGCCCCCTCAATTACATGATTATTGGTCGTAATATAGCCTTTTTCAGCATCAATGATAAAACCTGAGCCGCTTCCGGCCACCTGGAGATTGGAGGTTCCTGAAAAACCTCGACTCGACTGGAGGTTTGAAACCCCCACAACTGCGGGACCAACATTTTTAGCAATTTGCGCTACAGGGTAAATAGTTTCATCGGCTGTATAATTAGCAACTTGTGTAAACGAGGAATTAGTTGTCTGAAGTGGTGAGGAAGTGTTTGCCGGGTAAATATAAGGGACTGTTGCAACAGTAGTCAGGCCGCCAATGACGGCACTGATTAAACAGAGGCTGGCGTAGGCAACAACCTTTCTCTTCGGCTTATGGTGGGGGATAGGTTGTTGTACGGCGGACAATATTTCGATTTCCTTTACTGCGTTAGTGTTATGTGAAGAGCTGTAATTATCATTGAGCGTTGAGCGAAATTCTTCTTCCATAGTTATGTTCCTCCTTTTTTTCGGATTTAATTAGGATCGTGGAGATTATGGCAATCAAAACAATTCTGGTAGAGTATTATTTTGGAGTTCTCTTCGTCTGACTAAGTGCTACTTCCTAAGGATATCCGAAATATGTTAAAGGAAAAGGTGCAAATTGTGAAAGTTTATTGAGCTTGAAGTCTAGATTCTGTGAAATAGAGGAAGAAGAAGGTGATTTAATAAAAGATAATCTTTGCTTTGCATATTTGAAGGACTAAACAAGATTTTGCCGAATTGTGAGGGTAAGGAAATAAAAAGTGGCTATACGGGTTTAAGTACAGGCTTGTGAATACAGTTGTGAATATTAGATAGGAGTGTCAAAGTATGTTATCAAACAAAAGGTATCTGAGAACCTCTTTGGCAACCCAGATGATTCTTATACCATTTTTGCTGACTATAGGACTTCTCATGGTTTCGTCGATCACAGATGGGCTATGGTTATACGAGCTTGGCAGGGATGCAAGGAGGTTGATTCTTTTATTAATAGCCCTAACAGGTTCAGTTATGGTGGGGATTTTTGTGGGTTACTTTTTTGCAAGATTGTCCAAACATAAGCCCGACAGCGCAAAGGAAAGGTATTTCCCCGCCCTTGTGCCAATTATCTATGCTCTGGTCTTTGCTATTGTTGCACTAACATTTTCAAAGGGGAATTTCAATTCAGGCTGGTGGGGCGTGTATGCGCTTAAGAACCCAATGCTTTTGATCTTTGGACTAGGTCTTTCTTTATCGGGTCTGCATTTTATTATACCTGTGGCAGAACTGATGGGGTATGTTGGATTTCTTATGGGGATTGGTTTGTTTGAATGGACAGCGAAGACGGCGGCAAATGGCTCCTTAGCGAGAAATTTCAAGGTGGCTTTGGTTGTGCTTTGTCTTTTTGTCTTTGCCTTTTCGGGGATCGTAACTAGAGAGGTTATTAATAATGGCATGATAGAACTGCTTTATGGGAAGTCAACGGTAGGTAAGGATTTAACAGAATTTGATCTGATGGAAAAGGCACCGTTCAAGCCTGACAACGGGTTGGCTAAGCTTGATAAACCTGCCAGCTTGCAATTTACTGAGCTGGATTCTATGCCGCGTATTGACGGTGCGACAGCCGCCTATCCAGTTTATGCGGCGTTTGTTGAAGCAGTTTATAAGGGGCTTGGTGACTACTACTATACAGTTAACAAGAACAACAACGAGAAGGATGTATCTACCGCCTTTGTGGCAAGTGAGCGGTTTCCGCTCGATTTGGTGAAGTGTTCCAAAACAGGAACAGCCTATGAACGTTTGATAGCGGGCCAGACCGATATGATCTTTGTTGCGGAGCCCTCCAAAGCTCACCTTGAAGAGATTAAAACCAAAGGGGATGAGTTTATTCTAACTCCAATTGGGAGTGAAGCGTTTGTGTTTTTCACAAACTCTAAAAATTCGGTTGAGAGTATGACTGTAAAACAGATCCAGGATATCTACTCCGGCAAAATCACCCGCTGGAAAGAAGTTGGGGGACCATGGAATAAGATACTGCCCTATCAACGTCCTGAAAATTCCGGTAGTCAAACAATTATGCAAAATAAAGTAATGAAAGACATAATTATGTTAGAGCAGACCAGAGAAACCGGAGCAGGGGGGATGGGCGAAATTATAAGTCAGGTTGCAAGTTACAAAAATGCCAAGAACGCCATAGGGTATTCATTTATGTATTACTCAACCGAGATGATTAGAAACAATCAGATTAAGTATCTGGCTATTGATGGAGTTAAACCAACCCCAGAAACAGTGCGCAATAAAACCTATCCCTTTACAGTCCCCGTCTATGCAGTCACCTTAAAATCAAATAAGAAGGAAAATGTCAGAAAATTTCTCGACTGGATATTATCTGAGGAGGGACAAGGTCTGGTCGAAGAAACTGGCTATGTTTCTGCAAAATAGAAACTAGGGAAAATAAAATTTTATAAAAGTAGGGATTCTGGACAAATATGAGGAGCTACCAGCAGAAAAGGAGCTAATAATTTTATATAATGGTTTTATACCGTACAGGCATCTCTAAATGTCGAAATCGGTGTAAAAGGACGATAAAGACTTTTATGCTTATCAAAAAACTGTGTTTAAAGAGGAAGTGTAGTATGAATTCCGAAGTGAAACGTTCAGTTTGCCCTTACGATTGTCCTGACGCGTGTGGGCTTTTAGTTACAGTTGTTGATGGACAAGCCGTAAAGGTGACGGGTGATCAGGAACACCCTTTTACTAAAGGTACTTTATGTCCCAAAATGGTTCATTATGAACGAACAGTTCATTCCCCGCAGAGGTTGACACGTCCGCTCCTGCGCATTGGTGAAAAAGGAGCTGGCCATTTTAAACCTATTTCATGGGAGGAAGGGATTCAACATATTGTCAACCGCTGGAGGGGAATCATTTCTGATTATACGGCGGAAGCTATCTTACCTTATTCCTACGCGGGAACCATGGGTGTTGTTCAACGGAATTGCGGGGAGGCTTTTTTTAATAGATTAGGAGCCTCCAGGTTGGCCCGCACTATATGTTCATCAGCTAAAGGTTATGGTTGGGCATCTGTTATGGGGAAGACCCTCGCACCTCATCCTGATGAAGTTGAAAAAAGCGATTTTATTCTTTTGTGGGGCACGAATGTGCTGGCTACAAACATCCACCTTCTGAATAAGGTCCGTGAAGCCAAAAAACGTGGTGCGACAGTTTGGCTCGTTGACACCTACGAAAATCCCACAGTGCAGATTGTTGATAAGGTAGTCTTGGTAAGACCTGGAAGAGATGGTGCTTTGGCCCTCGGTATAATGCATATCCTGGCTCGTGAGGGTTGGATAGACCAACCTTTCATTACTAGGTATGTCCAGGGATATGAACAGCTTCGAACAGAAGTTTTGCCCGAATATACGCCGGATAGAGTAAGCCAAATTACTGGGATTGAAGTGGGTTTGATCGAAGAAATGGCGCTTCAATACGGCAAAGCTCGTGCACCTTTTATTGCTTTGGGATCAGGGCTTTGCCGTTATGGGAATGGTGCAATGACGGTCAGAACAATTACTTGTCTTCCTGCACTAATCGGAGCTTGGGGTAAGCCGGGAGGCGGGTTGCTGGCAAGTGTTTCTTCCGGCTCGGCTTTTGACACGAGTCAAGTAACCCGTGAAGATTTCTTGCCTGAGCCAACCCGTGTTGTGAATATGAATCAGCTGGGGTATGCCCTGACGGAATTATCAAAACCGCCGATCATGAGTATGTACGTGTACCACTCCAATCCGGCCGTTGTAGCCCCTGATCAAACGATGGTTCTCAAGGGACTAATGCGAGAGAATCTGTTTACGGTCGTTCATGAACGATTTATGACTGATACAGCTCGTTACGCGGATATTATCTTGCCGGCTACCAGTTCCTTAGAACACCCGGATATTTACAGGGCCTATGGGCATTATTGCATCCAGCGAGCGGCGGCGATTATACCACCTGTAGGCGAAGCTAAGTCTAACTGGGAGGTTTTTCAGTTGCTCGATCAAGCTATGGGCTTTGAAGAGGCTTTCTTTGCTCAAAAGGCCGATGACCTGATTAATCGACTGATTGATCCGCCAACACCTTGGTTGGAAGGAGTAGACCGGGTGAAACTCCAAGCAGGCCATCCAGTAGAACTTTCTTTGCCTGAAAACTATAAAACAGCCTTTCTTACTCCTTCGGGTAAAATTGAATTATACAATCCCAATGAAGTTGAGCCATTACCACGCTATTTTGATCCTTACGAGGATGATGCCCCCTTTTATTTAATGAGTTCCCCCAGTTTATATTCGTTAAATTCTTCGTTTAACGAGCGACCTGATTTACTGCAGAAGAAGGAAGCGCCCTGTCTCCAAATGAACCCCAAAGATGCCGGATACAAGAATTTGCAAGACGGGAAGAGGGTGATCGCCTTTAATGAGCGAGGAGAGGTAGAATTTATTCTTAAGTTAACGACTGCCGTTCCTCAAGGAGTCGTGGTAACGGAAGGCCTGTTCTCAAAGGAAAATATGCTAGGAGACAGTTCAGTAAACGCTCTTACATCCCAACGCTTAACGGATCGAGCAGAAGGGAGTACACTCTACGATGTGAAAGTGGATGTCAAATCAAGGGAGTACTGACCTATAAGTAAAAAAAGCTCGATAGATTGATGAAGGGAAAATCTCAATATCAAAATTTAGAGATAAAAGCTTTATACATATTAAAAACATTAAGATATTCTTAATACATAAGTTGGCGGCAAACATTTGCCGTCATTTTTCTTTTCTATAGTCGCGAGTATCATTCTCTGAACATAAATTAGCAGCAGGGAGTTTTACTAGGTTAGAGGAGGATTTTTATGCAAATTCATGTGGTGAAGTCTAGGGATACTCTCAGCAAGGTTGCCCGAGATTATGGGATATCCGCTCAGGAGATTGCTGATGCCAATCAGATTCCAAATCCTAATCGATTGGTCGTTGGGCAAACGTTTGTAATACCGATAACAGGGCGATATCATTTTATTCAACCGGGAGAAAGCCTATGGTTAATCAGCCGCCGTTATAATGTCTCAGTAGCAGAGTTAGTCAGAATCAACAAGATTCCAGATCCTAATAATATTCCGGTTGGTTTACGGCTTTATTTGCCTCAGAAACCAAAGCAACCCATCGAAACAAACGCATACATCGATCCGAGAATGACCAGAGGCCGTTCGGCCGAGGCTGTCGACAAAGTAGGCGAGCACCTAACTTATCTGGCCATTTTTACGTATGCGGTTAATCGGGATGGGAATCTAACCCCTGTTGAGGATCAGCCATCGCTTAATGCAGCTTTTAAGGACAAAGTCTTCCCCCTTTTGGTTTTAACCAATTTTGAGGAGGGACAATTCAGCACAGAAATTGCCACCGAAATTTTGACGAGCGAAGCTTTGCAAGATCGAGTGCTGAATCAAGTGCTTCAGATTATGAATGAGAAAGGATACAAGGGTCTTGACTTTGACTTTGAGTATTTGGGAGCTGAAAATCGAGTGCGGTATGTTCGATTTTTACAGAAGGCCCGGCAATTATTAAAGTCTCGTGGGTATTACATTTCTGCTGCACTGGCACCAAAGTATAGGGCAGAGCAACGCGGAGTTCTTTATGAGGGTCATGATTATAAGGCGATCGGTCAAGTCGTTGATTTCATTTTTTTCATGACATACGAATGGGGATGGTCCGGTGGAAAACCAATGGCAGTATCGCCATTGCCTCAGATGAGAAACGTAATGCAGTATGCTGTATCTGTTGTACCGAAAGAGAAGATCATGATGGGGATGCCTTTATATGGATATGACTGGACCCTGCCTTATGTAGCTGGAGGTAAGTTTGCTAAGTCTATTAGCCCGCAACGAGCTTTGGAACTAGCCCTTCGTTACGGTGTAAGTATTAACTATGACAAAGTCTCTCAAGCTCCGTGGTTTAGATACACAGATGAAGAGGGAAAACAACATGAAGTTTGGTTTGAGGATGCAAGGAGTATGCAAGCCAAGTTTGATTTAGTCAAAGAGCTCGGGATTCGGGGCTTCTACTATTGGGTTTTAGGCAACGATTTTCCACAAAATTGGCTTCTTATTGAGGACAATTTTGTGGTACGCAAACTAATGTAGTGCAAATCCCAAAAGGTGACGACTAATTGTGAGGGGATGTAATGGAACTTGCCACGCGAAAGGTTAAGGCGGTTTTTCTTGTGGAAAAATCCCTGAGACCTGTGTGAAACCGCGACGGCTGACCGATGCGGTTTCAAGTGGATATCATGTGTTGAATATTTAAAAGTTTTTAGATGATCAACGCATGCTTTTTAAAGCTTATTGTTTTGGCGCTGTACCTGGACCGGCGGCATCCACCGCTGTTCCTGAACCAGGAGTTTTCCCTGCATTAGGATCAGACGAACCTTCAACGGCTGCCCCTACCCCCAAATTTGCTTTGAGTTGTGCTTGCCGTGCTAAGTCAAGCCCTTCACCTAGTATCCTCAAGGCTTCTTTAGGGCTATGCCATCCGTAAGGCAAAGCGATATTTCGGTTACTTCGCACTAGCAAGCAATGAGAAAATGGGGATGCTTTCGCAGCCCTGAAAATTTATCGTATGAAGGATGTTGTAGAAAAAGCCTTTGGCAATCTCAAGGAGCGTCTGAATATGCGACGTCTTCTGGTATCTTCTGAACGAAGTCTGGATGGCAAGCTATTCGTGGAATTTGTGGCTCTGATATTCATTTCATATATTAATAAAAAGATGCAGGAACAAGGGTTGCATAAAGCCTATACAATGCAGCAGATGCTGGACAAACTCGATGTGATTGAATGCTTCAGAAATCCAGGTCATAAACTACGTTTGGGTGAAGTACTCGAAAAGCAGAAGGAACTTTATATCAAACTCAGGGTTGTGCCGCCGACCTTGTTATGAGTCGTCGAGAATCCAGGTTGCACAATTAAAAAAGGACCCATGACTGGCAATCTCTTCACCTCCAGCTAAGGGTCCTTTTAGTAAGTGGAAAATTCATTTTGGGGGGATTCTTCTTATGAGATCTTGAATTATTTAGTAATTAAACAAAGAGAAAAGCTAAGGCCATTATGAAATAGGCTGCTAAAAGTTGTGCACCCTCTAACCAGTTGGAACGGCCATCCATGCTTATAATCGCCGTGATTACAGTAGCCATAATAATAACGATGAGTTCATACCCAGTGAACAATAGGTCGAGGGGTTGCCCGATAAAGTATCCCAGGAAAACCAGCAGAGGTGCGACAAAGAGCGCAATTTGAGTACTTGAGCCTATAGCAATTTCCAAACTGATATCCATCTTGTTCTTCATGGCCATTAATACGCTGGTAGAATGCTCTGCGGCATTGCCGATGATCGGAATGACAATGACCCCAATGAAAAGCTCACTAATACCCAAGGTTTTAACGACAGGGTCGATTCCTTCGACTAGAAATTCACTCTCAATGACTACAAAAAAAGTAGCGATGAGCAGAATCGAAAAAGCTTTAAGTTTTGACCAATTTGGGGAATCTGAACATTCTTGACTAGGTCGAAAAACATCTTTGTGTGTATGAAGAGAAAAAATTAAACTAAGTATATAGACTGTCATTAAAATTCCAGCAACTCCAAGGCTTAAGGGCTCTGCAGCAGGATTAGAATGTGTATTGAGAAAGACTGCAGGTATAATCAATCCCGTTACGGCCATAAGGAGCATGGAAGTATGCATTCCAGCGGCTGCCCTGTTAAATTTTTGGGTCTTATATTTAAAACCGCCGAGAAGCATGCTTAGTCCTAACACTAAAAGAAGATTTCCGATAATAGATCCTGTAATGGATGCTTTGACCACTTCTACAAGTCCTGCTTTTAGAGCAAAAATAGTAATAATAAGTTCTGCGGCATTACCAAAAGTAGCATTCAGCAAACCGCCAACTCTTGGGCCAACATAAATAGCAATTTCTTCTGTGGCTTTGCCCATATAGCCGGAAAGAGGTATTATACTTAAACAGGCAGTAACGAAAAGTAATACAGGCGAGTAATCCGCCAGATGTACGAAAATGCTGATTGGAATAGCCAGAAGTAATGGGTTGAGATATTTCAAAACCTAACCTCCTCAAATTATCTAATCATCATTAAAATCTATTTGATTAGGTATGTCAATTAGATTGCTCTAATCAAATAAGAAATTAATAAGGAGAGAGTATGAAAGAATTAATTGACACATGTTTGTCGGATTTCAAATTAAGATTCGCTGAAATTGAAGATGTTTCACTCGTTTTAAGTTTTATTAAGGAATTGGCAGACTATGAAAAAATGTTGTCTGAAGTTGTAGCTACTGAAGAAGTTTTAAGAGAATCTCTTTTTGAACAGAAAAATGCGGAGGTGATTATTGGGGAATACAAAAATGAACCAGCAGCGTTCGCCTTGTTTTTCCACAACTTTTCTACATTTTTAGGAAGACCCGGCATATACTTGGAAGATTTATACGTTAAACCTGAAATGAGAGGAAAAGGGATGGGGAAGATTATCTTGTCATACCTGGCTAAATTAACTATTGACAGAAAATGTGGCAGATTGGAATGGTGGTGTCTAGATTGGAACGAACCTTCGATTAAATTCTACAAACAGGTTGGGGCAGTTTCCATGGATGATTGGACGGTATTCCGAGTAGCGGATGAAGCTTTGTATAAACTAGCGAGCGATTCGGAAGATAGAGGATAAGGCCAGAAGTTGGGTTAAGTAATTTCAAGAATTAAAAAGAAACAAGGCTGGAATGCGCTAAGAGCTTTCAGCCTTGTTTTATTAAATTTGAAAGTCCTGTCAGAGACCATATGGCAGGTTGTATTTAGCTATAAGTATATAAGTACAAAAATGAGGACTGAGTAACATAAGAGTGTTATTTTAGAAAGCCATTAAGGATGGTATCTTCTGCTTCCTGCTCTGAGAATCCCAGAGACATTAACTTTATTAACTGTTCTGATTCTATTCTGCCAATGGCAGCCTCATGAACAAGCTGTGCTTCACTATGATGAGCAGAAATCCTCGGTGTAGAAAGAACCTGAGCATTATGCATGATTATGGCATCACATTGTATATGACCACGACCTTTATTTCGTCCAATAAGATCAAAATAAAATACTTGCTTTGAATCGTTTTGAGCAACCGAACGGGAAATTATTTGTGCGGAAGAATCTACTCCTAATAATTCTACGGTTATATTTGATTCAGCTTCTTGATCTTGATAGGTGAGAAGCCTTTCAGTAACTACAAGCTTTGCATTATCCATTAGACGAATTTCTGTATCCCGTTTTGTTTGGTCAATCCCTTTTATTTGTATCAGTTCTAGTTCGACTGTAGCACCCTCTTCTACATCGATAATCGTCTTAGGATTCAAAACTCGTTGGCCTTTTCCCTCACCTTGCCCGTAGTGTTTTTCTACATACTTCAGTTTGGCACCTTTTCGCACAAAGAAAGTGTGAATTCCGTCGTGCTGAGATTTGTGGTGTCCTGAATTATGTATTCCACATCCAGCAACAATCACAACGTCTGAATATTCTCCGACTTCAAAGGTATTATAAACAACATCATTAATGTTTTCTTCTGTAACAATAACCGGAATATGTACGCTTTCTCCTTTTGTGTAGGGTTTTATGATCACGTCAATTCCTGACTTGTCGGTCTTGGTGATAATGTCAATATTAGCAGTTGTATTACGCTGTACTCCAGCTCCGTTTTTACGAATGTTAAATGCCCCTTGTGGAATCTCATGAAGATCGGCCACTTTCTCCAGCATCAGCTTATCCAACGCATTCAGCACTTTGACCAACCCCTTTCACACATTTAGTACCACATGCACAAGAATCATTATTCATAATTCCAGCAAGGATTATATCACGTTCGGATTGCGCGCTCACCATGCCACTGGACATAATGATTATTTCATCGGCGAGCTCCATAATGCGTTCTTGATGAGAGATGAGGATGATTGTTGTATCATATTTCATATGAATATTTCTAAAGGTTTCGGCGAGTTTTTGAAAACTCCATAAATCAATCCCTGCTTCAGGTTCATCAAATACCGCGATTTTTAGATTTCTCGCAAGTACAGTAGCGATTTCAATTCTCTTCATTTCTCCGCCTGAGAGACTGGCATCCACATCCCTGTTCAGATAGTCTTGTGCGCACAATCCAACATCATAGAGGAGATCACAGATATTTACTTTTTCCGGATTATGTGAGGCAGCCATTTTTAGTAGTTCCCTAACTTTTATTCCTTTAAAGCGCGGGGGACTTTGAAAAGCATAGCCAATACCCATACGAGCTCTCTCTGTAATACTCATAGATGTAATATCTTGTTCATTAAGCAGGATTTGGCCTGAGGTAGGATTATAGACACCCATAATAATTTTGGCCAGAGACGATTTGCCTCCGCCATTTGGACCAGTAACAACATATATTTTTTTCTCATAAAACTTTAAATTGATATTCTTGAGAATCTCAAAACCTTTATCTCCTTGTATTTCTAGAGATACTTTTTGTAGCTCAAGCATTCATACTCCTCCTTTGTGTCGACATCGCCTATGTTCAACAATAACATAATTCTACAATTTATTGTAGCTGAATTATAAAAGTAGTTCATATAAAAAAGGTTGAAAGCGGGAGCGCTAACAACTTCCTGTGAAAAACTATTAAGTAATAACTTTTATGTAGGGCAACGGCCAAAGAGGCCGCTGCAGATTACTAAGCGAATTCCACTCTTCCGCCAGCTGATTGAACTGTACTAACGATAGAATCCAGATTCATAGCGTTATCAGATCCGCCATCAAGGAAAGGCAAACGAATAATCAAGCAAATTCCGCTTGGTGAGGCAACCTCAACAAGGTTTAATAGATTGATAACGGTGCCGGGCGGTATAAAAATTCGCAACAGTGTTCCAGGAAGTTGACCGCATTGGGGTATAACAGGTTTTGGTTGGCAGATATTAGATCTTCGGTAAAGCATAACATCACTCCCCTCATTCATATGACTGTTTGCACAGTCCATAAGACGACTAAGACTAGAGGAAGAATGCTACGGAAGTGAAAGATCTTGCCTTACCCTGGTTTATAGTATGATTGATTGTCCAATAAGGTTACACTCGCAAAATGCGTTTTTAAAACCTTCTTATCATACCTTGAGAACAGTTCATAAGAGACGGATGCAGTCCCGCCTCTTCTTTATAAAGTATTGCTAATCCATTCAATAAATGCTTCAACTTTCTCAAAGGCACAGACAGGATTCGCAGCCAACACTTTTTGAATCTGTGCGGTTTCAGCCCAAAGCGCACTAATGGATAAAACACCCACTTCCTTAGCAGCATGTACATCATATGCTATGTCACCCACATAAGCGACTTCTTCAGGTGAAAAATGCCAAAGGTCCAGGATTTGGCGAATATGATTGGGTTTACTGGCTCGATGCTCTGAACCTGTTATAATTTTTTCAAAAAAATGTTCTAATCCCGAGTGCTTTAAAGATATTTCCATGCTTCCGGCACCCTTGCCGGATACAAGAGCTAACTTAATTTTTCGTTCTTGCAGGAGATTCAAAGCTTCAATTATACCTGGAAAGGGTTCAGCATAGTCTACATGAAGGCGGTCATATTCGTCTAGATAAAACTGCAGACTTTCCCTCCATGAATCTGGATAAAGTTTCTTAAAGATTCCTTCCTCAGATGGTCCAAATAAGGAAGATAATTCTTTGTCAGAGTATTCACGACCAGAAAACTTGAATAGGGTACGACCAAAACTAGTTCGTACGACTGGCAGTGAATTGATTAATGTCCCGTCCAGATCAAAAATAAACCCTTTAAGTTTCATATATACTCCTTTAACTTATCTTACCTCTGACTATTTCTGTTATTTTATAACATATTAAATACAAATACCATACCTGTTAATGATAAGTGAATGGTCGTTTTTTTGATGTAAGTTTAAATGTTCTTTGAGGCCTTGGAAAAAGAGTCTAATTGCTTTGATTTATGAATACTATAGATTGTACAAGTTGGCAGACAAGTGTGTAAAAGGATGTGTTAAGTTGGAGTCTAATTCTAATCTTAAGGCAAACTTATTTTACTTAGATAATGGTTATTATCTAAGTAAAAACGATCCGTTTTTTTGGAAGAAGCTATTGCAGAGGCAAGCCGACAATGGGGAAGCAATGTTTCACGTCGGAATGGAGGCAGAAATAGAGGCCAAAAAATACTTGGAGAAATTCTACACCACAAGAGTAGAGAAGTATTTAAGTTTATATCGCAAGGTAGTAGTACGCTCTTTTAATTTAGTAAAACATTCTTTCAACAAAGGGTTTGTACCTGCAAGATTAGAAGCGCTAAGAATTGAGCGAGAGATGAGACTAACTGAAAAGAAAATATCTGAGATTACTAAACCTGAGAGATTTAGTAACAAACAAATAATCCTGTTGTTTATTACAGCTATTATCTTAAGCCTTCTTGGGGCGTTCCTTTTCTTGCCGTTTGAAAAATCAAAAACGCTGAATTATTCTAACCACAATTATACTTATATGTTGCCTTATGAAATTATTGAGATGAAGCCCAACAGTATTGCCTTTATCCCAAATAATCAATCTGTCATCATCATTTCCGAAAAAGATTTAAGCAGAGAAAAACTAGTTAATGCACTTGTTGGAAGGTTAAAAACAGAATACGAGTTGAATCCCAGAACTGCCAAACAAGTAGTGGCTATGGACGAAAAGAGTAATGAAATTGGTATGGCAGTATGGGAAGGCGGAGATAGGAATATCCAAATCTATATTTATCCTCCAGACAATCAGGTTGCCATGAATAATAAAGAACGTCAATTATGGGAGACTGCAACTGTAGTAAGAAGTGCTCTATACCAGTTTGTTAAGGAAAATGGGTATATGCCTAAAGATTTAAAGGTTCTAAGTCAGGCGTTCCCTGATAATTAGGGTTTGCTAAATTCTCATAAAAGCTAGATACCAGAAGGGTTTGAGG
>NZ_JAJDOO010000058.1 GCF_020595055.1 Desulfosporosinus shakirovi
AGTAACCGATGGTTTTCCCTTTTTTAATTTTGCGAACTTAATTGTACTCTATCGAGGGTATTCTTCTGTATTTTTATTGGATACTCACTGCTTTTCAAGTAAGTGGCATATTGATTAGGCACGGTTTTGATAGGTTCCATTGGTAACGGCCATTGTAGAAATAGTCCATATATAATCTCGAAGTCCTGTTCGAGTCATGAAAAGCGCATAAACGACAACTAAGGTTAATACCCAGCCTGTGGCTTGGTTATAGAAAATTCTTTTGGTTGGAATAATTGGTAATTAGAAAACAAGCACTAATTCCGATTGTTGGAATGAAGCCGTATTTTTCGAGGGACAAATATAGTATCTGTAAAATTATTCAATATCCTAAATGATGAAAGGGTTTCTTTGTTGACTATAGATAATTTTGAGAGTAATATACTTCATGTGCGAAATAAACGTTAACGAAATATTCGTGATGGAAATGTATGTGTGCGAATTGTTTAAGGAGTGAGAAGAAATGGACGATCTTAATGAAAGCACTAAAGTGGCAAACCTTTTTCAGGAAGTAATGGTCCTTTTTAAGCAGAGTATGGGTAAGGCTTTTGAGGATTCAGGAATTACAGCGTTGCAAAGTATGGTGCTTCGAGTGATAAGTATGGAAAAAAAGGTTAAAATAACCGAACTCAGCAGTAAACTTAGCTTGCCTAATAGTACTTTATCAGGGATTCTGGACCGGCTTGAAAGACAAGAAATGGTAGTCAGAGAACGAAGTTTAGAAGACCGGAGAGTCGTCTATGTGAGTATTTCTCCCCACTTTAAGGACCTTCATCAAAAAATGCATCAAAATTTGAAGTCTAATATTGAAAAAGTTTTGAAACAAGGAACCCAAGAAGATCTCAATGAGATTTATAGGGGTCTTAATACCCTGAAAAATCTTTTAAGGGACTCTGGAAAAAACAATCAATAACATTAAATGGCGAGGAGACAGATATGATTAAATTGTTAAAGTTTCTAAAACAATATACTGTACAAATAGCAGTTGTAATTGTACTTCTTTTCTTACAAGTGCTTTCAGATCTCTATTTACCGACCCTAATGGCTGATATTGTTGATATAGGTTTAGCTAACAAAGATGTAAATTATATCATTAAAATTGGTGGTTTCATGCTGCTCATTGCAGCGGGAGGAACTGTATGCGCGATCATCGCGACCTATCTCTCATCAAAGACGGCCGTCGGGTTTGGCAAGATTTTACGCGAAAAGATTTTCACTAAAGTTGAAAGCTTCTCTTTGCATGAGTTCGATAAATTAGGAACTGCCACACTTATTACAAGAACGACAAATGATGTAACTCAGATTCAACAAGTATCTGTTTTGATCCTTAGTATGATGATTACTGCACCTTTAACCTGTATTGGCGGAGTTATTATGGCTTTGCAACAGGATACATCCTTAGCTTGGGTACTTGTAGTTACAATTCCCATACTTTTTGCGATTATCGGTCTAACCTTGAAGAGAGGGTTGCCTTTATTTAAGGTAATGCAGGAAAAGATCGACAGATTAAATCTTGTTCTACGGGAAAAACTTACCGGAATCAGAGTCATACGTGCTTTTAATCGCATCGAAAAAGAAAGAATTCGATTTGATGAGGCCAATGCAGACCTCATGGACAACGCAATCAAGGTCAATTTAATCATGGCTGTCTTAATGCCTGCTATGATGCTAATTATGAACTTAACCACGGTAGCGCTCGTTTGGTTTGGTGCTCTTAGAATCGACGAGGGATCAATGCAAATTGGTTCACTTTTAGCCTTTATTCAATATGCTACTCAAATCTTATTCTCCTTGCTCATGCTGGTAATGTTATTTATTATGGTGCCTCGTGCTCAGGTTTCAGCAGTAAGAATCAATGAAGTCCTGGATACGGATCTAGACATCATTGATCCCGAAAAATTAAAACAAGTGAACGATGAAAGAGGTTTTGTTGAATTTAAGGAGGTTTCCTTTAGATATCCTGGTGCAGATCAACCAGCTCTTAAGAATATAACCTTTAGTGCCAAACCAGGTGAACTGACAGCGATTATTGGAGGTACCGGTTCAGGTAAATCCACATTGATTAATTTAATGACACGTTTCTACGATGTTGAAAGCGGCAGTGTTTTGGTCGATGGAGTCGATGTTCGGGAAATGAGTCAGAAAGCGCTTCGTGCCAAGATCGGTTTCGTTCCTCAAAAAACCGTGCTGTTTTCGGGTACTATTGCTGAAAATATAAAATATGGAAGACAAGATGCTCCTATGGAAGAGATTGAACATGCAGCGCGGGTTGCCCAAGCAACAGAGTTTATCTCTGGGCTGGAAGCAGGCTTTGATCATCCTATTGCCCAGGGCGGGACTAACGTTTCGGGTGGACAGAAGCAACGGCTTTCAATTGCCCGTGCTTTAATCAGAAAAGCTGAGATTTATATTTTTGATGACAGTTTTTCCGCCTTGGATTTTAAAACGGATGCTAAGTTGCGGGCGGCACTTAAACCTGAAATTGCAAACTCTACGGTTTTTATTATTGCTCAAAGTGTCTCAACAGTTAGGGATGCAGATCGAATTATAGTTTTAGATGAGGGCGAGGTATCTGGCATTGGTACGCATAAAGAACTGCTAAATACCTGTAAGGTATATCGAGAGATTGTAGCTTCCCAGCTGTCAGAGGAGGAATTAGCGTGAGCGAAGAACGTAAAGCAGATAAATCTCAAGGGTTTGGTGGAAAGGCAGGAGGCCCGGCAGGATCCCTGGGAAAACCGGTAGAAAAAGCAAAGAATTTTAAGGGGACACTTTTCAGGTTGCTGAAATATTTAAAGCCTCAGAGAAGCAAATTCATTGCAGTGTTTATCTTTGCTCTCCTGAGTACAGTTTTCAGTATTGTGGGACCCAAAGTCATGGGTAAGGCGATCACAAAAATAGGTGAAGGCTTTACGGGTAAAATGATGGCCCAAAAGTTGAATTTGCCTGTTCCGCCAATGGATTTCACGTATATAGGCCAGATCGTGTTAATTCTTTTAGGGTTATATCTTATTAGTGCCGCATTCAGTTATTTGCAACAATATATCATGGCGGGAGTTTCCCAAAAAACCGTTTATAATATGCGTAAGGAAGTTGATGAGAAGCTTTCCCGCTTACCGCTTAAGTTCTTTGATGCCAGAACACATGGCGAAATTTTGAGCCGGGTAACTAATGACTTTGACAATATCTCAACAACTTTGCAGCAAAGTCTTACCCAACTAATAACGTCTATCGCTACTATTATCGGTGTAGTTGTAATGATGCTTTCAATAAGCCCTATATTAACAGTTATTGTTATTTTAACTCTGCCGCTTTATGTTGTAGTGACTATGAATATTGCAAAACACTCTCAGAAACAATTCGCGGCTCAGCAAAAGTCATTGGGAGAACTTAATGGGCATGTCGAAGAAATGTACACTGGGCATAGAATTGTTAAGGCCTTCGGACGTGAAGGTGATTCCATCGAAACCTTTAATTCAATTAATGACAGACTATATACTGCAGGCTATAAAGCACAGTTTATTTCAGGAATAATAATGCCTTTAATGAGACTAGTCAGCAATTTAGGGTATGTGATTGTCAGTGTTGTCGGCGCTCTTTTTGCCATTAATGGTTCGATTACAATTGGTGATATTCTAGCCTTTATTCAGTATTCAAGACAATTCACGATGCCAATCGTTCAGACTGCCAATATAGCTAATATTATTCAATCGACTGTGGCATCGGCAGAGCGTGTGTTTGAACTTCTTGATGAGGTTGAAGAATTACCGGATAGTGCTAATGCTGAAGTTATTGCTTTGCCTAAGGGAGAAGTGAGATTCGAAAATGTAGATTTCAGCTATAAAGAGGAAGAACCGCTGATCAAGAAGGTGAATATTGATGTCAAACAGGGAAATACAATCGCAATCGTTGGACCAACGGGTGCCGGCAAAACAACTCTTGTAAATCTATTAATGCGGTTCTATGAACTAGATGACGGTAAAATCACGATCGATGGAGTTGATATCCGAGATATTAAGCGTGGAGCTTTACGCAGTATGTTTGGCATGGTGCTTCAAGATACCTGGCTCTTTAACGGTACTATTATGGAGAATATAGCCTACGGTCGCGAAGGTGCTACAGAAGAAGAGGTTATGCAAGCAGCCAGAGCGGCTCATGCACATCACTTTATTAAAACATTGCCTGATGG
The DNA here is from genome assembly GCF_020595055.1 of Desulfosporosinus shakirovi. Lineage (GTDB taxonomy): Bacteria > Bacillota > Desulfitobacteriia > Desulfitobacteriales > Desulfitobacteriaceae > Desulfosporosinus > Desulfosporosinus shakirovi. The sequence continues at coordinate 4,229 of NZ_JAJDOO010000058.1, forward strand.
CTACAACACGATCTTGAATGAGGAAGCGTCTAATATTTCTCAGGGTCAAAAACAACTTCTCACAATTGCTCGGGCAATCCTGGCAGATCCTGCAATCTTAATTCTGGATGAAGCCACAAGCAGTGTTGACTCGCGAACTGAGGTTTATATTCAAAGAGCGATGACGGAACTAATGCAAGGAAGAACCAGTTTTGTAATTGCCCATAGACTTTCGACGATTAGAGAGGCAGAATTGATTTTGGTTATGAACAAAGGAAGTATTATTGAAATGGGTAATCATGTTGAGCTTCTTGCAAAGAACGGTTTCTATGCAGATCTTTACAACAGTCAGTTCACCGGAGCGGATCTAAATGACACAGTATAAAAGTGCAGTTGCAAACAATTAGTCCATTATAGATCATTATTCTAAAAAGATGCTGTCAGGGTAAGAGACAGCATCTTTTTTGCTTACAGTCAAAATATCTAAGGAATGAATTAAAATTCATATTGTAAAAAAAAAGAAACTGAGATATAATTTACACATAATCATTTGTGTACAATTAATGATATACAAATAAATGTCTTACCAACAATATTGAGGTGCAATTAGTGAACGAGATTAAGACTAACAGCAGGCCGTCAAAGTATGTCTGCTACAAACTCAGCAGGGTGATGAGAAAGGTCCATCGTTATTACGAAAACAGCTTTTCACAATACGGTATTACTCCTGCTCAATTCTATGTACTTAGTGCAGTGTGGGAAAATGATGGAGTCAAGTTTAAAGACCTTGCTAAAGGCCTGGAGATGGATGGCTCGACTCTCACTTCCATTCTTGACAGGTTAGAACGGCAGGATTTACTCGAGAGGAGAGACGACCCAGAAGACAGGCGTTCACTCTTGGTCTTTCTAACTAAAAAGGCTAAACAGAGCATAGTCGAGATAACCTGTTTGGCTGAAAAGCTTAATCAGGAAATCAAAGGACGTTTTTCGGAAGAAGAGTATGCGGCGTTTGAAAGAGTACTTGAAAAACTATCTCAGGAATAAATTTTTTTAAAATTAAGTGTGAGAATATTCGATTATTTATTAGGCGTAATTTAATTCTTGCGAAAGAAATATTAATTAAGAGGAGGGCTTTATAATGTCAATTCTTTTTTCTCCCGCTAAGATAGGCACACTCCAACTTCGCAATCGTCTGGTGATGACACCTATGCATTTAGGGTATAGTCCTAAAGGAGAGGTTAATGACCAGCTAATCGAGTTTTATCGAGCGCGAGCTCGAGGCGGGGTTGGATTAATTATTGTTGGTGGGTGCGGCATCGACAGGATTGGAAATGCATTTGGAATGACTCAAATTGATGATGACCGTTACATTCCGGGATTGCGTCAATTAGTTGATGCGGTACATACTGAGGGTGCAAAAATTGTACCTCAGCTTTATCAAGCCGGGCGATATACACATTCTGCCCTTACTGGTAAGGCATCCGTGGCTCCTTCTCCAATCCCTTCTAAATTAACAGGGCAGACCCCTGAAGAGCTAACCGAGGAAAAGATTAAAGAAGTAATAGATTCATTTAGCAACGCTGCAAAAAGAGCCCAAACAGCAGGATTTGACGGTGTGGAGATTTTAGCGAGTGCCGGCTATCTTATATCCCAATTTCTTTCTCCTGTTACTAATCAACGTACAGATCGTTATGGTGGAGACCTTGAAGCTCGGATGACCTTTGGACTCGAGGTAGCAGAGGGAATTCGTAAAACAGTCGGACCTGACTTTCCCATTATTGTTAGGGTTGCTGGGAATGACTTTGTTCCAGGCAGCAACACGAATACAGAATCACGTGCCTTTTGCCAAGCCCTCGAAAGGGTTGGAGTTAATGCAATCAATGTAACTGGGGGATGGCATGAAACTCAAGTTCCTCAGATTACCATGAATGTTCCCCCGGGAGCTTATGCTTACCTCGCTCATGGCATTAAACAGGTGGTTTGTATTCCTGTAATAGCGTGTAATCGGATAAACACGTCTGAATTGGCTGAGAACATTTTAGAAGAGGGACTGGCAGACTTTACCGGTATGGCCCGACCATTGCTAGCGGATCCCGAACTGCCGAATAAAGCCATGAACGGTGAGATAGATAACATTCGTCCGTGTATAGGGTGTAATCAAGGGTGCTTAGACAATATATTTCGCCTTAGACCAGTCAGCTGTTTAGTAAATGCTGAAGTCGGACGAGAGTTCGAACTAGGTCCAATCCCGCAATCTGCTCAAACTCAGAAAGTACTGGTCATTGGGGCTGGATGCGCAGGAATGGAGTTTGCACGTGTCGCAACACTTAGGGGTCATAAGGTAACTATTTGGGAAGAGAGTGGACAGACGGGGGGACAATTAGCCTTAGCCGCAGCTCCCCCGGACCGACAAGACTTCGGGTACTTAGCAAATTACTTGGCCATTGCTTGCCAGAAACTTGGAGTAGCAATTCAATACAACGTCAAGGCTACCTCAGATATGATTTTGACCGCTGTACAGCAGGAAGGGTATAATAGGGCAGTAATTGCTACTGGAGCCCGACCCATTATGCCGTCTATCAAAATAGAAGAAGGAGTCAGGGTGCTTCAGGCTTGGGATGTATTATTAGGTCGTGAAAAAACAGGGCAGAACGTTATTATTGTTGGCGGTGGAGCTGTTGGGGTGGATACTGCTCTGCTTCTGGCAGAAGCTGGCACACTGAATAGTGAAACCTTACGTTTTCTCATGTTACAACACGCAGAAACTGATCAAGAACTCTATCGCTTGTTGACACAAGGAAGTAAAAAGATTACTGTTTTAGAGATGGCCAAAGGAATTGGACGAGATATCGGTGCTAGTACCCGCTGGTCTATGTTGGCTGATTTAAAACGCCACAAGGTTAATTGTTTGGACAATCATACTGTGCTCGAAATTCGTGCGGATGGAGTATTAGTGGAGAGCACCGATGACAGTATTCAAAAAGTTATTCCGGCAGATACCGTCGTTTTAGCTATAGGTTCCTGTTCACAGAATGAACTCTATAATAATCTGCAAGGTAAGTTAGAGAATTTAAGCATTATCGGAGATGCGGCAAAACCGCGCAAAGTCCTCAATGCTATTCATGAGGCTTATGCTGAGGGGATCAAGTAGTGAAAGAGGGGGCTATAAACCTTGGGCCATATTATTAATGCTAAAGAAGAGATATACTTTGCACTAGCTGAACGCTTAAGTAAGACTCCGGAAGGAGCACCAATCAACGATCATCTCATGGAAATTCTCCATCGTCTTTATACGGAAAGCGAAGCTTTAGTGGGCAGCAAATTCTCGTTCATACCGATGCCTTTGAGCAAGATCTCGTCTCTTTCCGGCATTGAAGAATCAGAATTGAAAGTAATACTAGATAGAATGTCAGACAAAGGGTTGGTATTAGACATTCCGCGTAAGGATACCTTCTATTATATGTTAGCCCCGATGTTAGTCGGTTTCTTTGAATACACTTTTATGCGGACGGGGGATAATGTTAACTTAAAAGAGTTGGCAGAGTTATTCGAAACCTACTTTCACAGCCCAAGTGTTATGAAAGAAATTGCAGGTGTGGATACCAAAGTCATGAGAACCCTGATTTATGAAAATGTTATACCTTTGGCAGTTGAAACTGAAGTTTTAGACTATGAGAAGGCTGCGGAAGTTATCCGGAAGTCCGGCGGTGGTGCTATCAGCATATGCGCTTGTCGACATGAAGCATCTCATCTCGGTACAGCCTGTGATGCACCAACAGAAGTCTGTATGTCCCTTGGAGGGGCATCCGAATGGATAATACGCAAAGGTCTAGGCAAGCCAGCATCTGTCGATGACCTGTTGAAGGTACTTAAGCAAACTCAGGAACTGGGTTTAGTGCATCTGTGTGATAACGTGCTGAATAAACCGACCTACATTTGTAACTGCTGTGGTTGTTGTTGCAAAGTTCTCCGCGGAATCAATGAACAACAAGTCTTTGCCACTCATCCTAGTAACTTCATGCCTCTCCTAGAATCAGACGATTGCCTCGGCTGTGGCATTTGCGCTGAAAAGTGCCAAATTCATGCAATTACTATGTCAGACAGAGAAGATGGAAGCGAAATTCCCGTTGTGAATAATGAGGTCTGTATTGGTTGTGGAGTGTGTTCTGCTGCTTGTCCGAGCGGATCACTGACCATGTCTCGCCGATCAGCGTTGTCGGTACCCCCGGAAAACGTCAGGGAAAAATTTAAACGAATGGCTTTAGAGAAAGGCCGATAAATGAAAAAATTTCTTTATAAGTCTTAAAAAAAGAAGTCGCTTAAAACAGGGGATGTAACGAAACTTGTTTTCCAGTTTATTACATCCCCACTCTATTTGTAATCCCCTGATATATTGGAGGACTGTTCACCACTTCAAAGGTGTACAGTCCTCTATTTTGGGATAACGCACCACCAGTTTGAAAAAATCTCAAGTTTCGTTACGACCCCTGTTTTTCATTTGAGTTTCGGGATTAGATCAAGGCATATTACTTAATTCCATTGCGAGTGAGCAAAAGGATTGTTCAATATCAGTTGCCTGGTTCTTGTCGACTAGAGCGAAGATATGGTCTCCCGCATAAATTTTCGTATCTCCCAGGGGAATTATTTCTTGATCTCCTCGTTTAATGTTTACTAACAAACAATGTTTAGGCCAAATAATAAATTTAACACTTTTGCCGCTAATTTCAGACCCTAAACAAACGACAGTCTCGATAAGGATCATAGTATCTTTTTCGTCCATGGGGCTGTGTTTTTTCATTAAAATGCGATCATAAAGTGCTTCATAAATTGGTTTGGTTTTTAATAAGTCACTGGCAAGATAAGCCACAGTAGAAACAGTTATGAGCGCCCATAAGTGACTAAAGGAGCCGGTCATTTCTGTAATAAGTATACTTCCGGTAATGGGTGCCTTTACAACCGCTGTAAAGTAAGCGGCCATAGCGAAGATAATAAAATTATTACTGTAATGTGAGCTAACGTGGAAGAGATTTACGATCAGATCGTTATATATATTTCCTGTCAATGCGCCGATCACTAAGATGGGTAAAAATATCCCCCCTGGAACCCCTGAACCATAGCTGATTAAAGTGAAAAAGAACTTTACTAATACTAAAAGAACCAGAAAGCTTATGGGAAAATAATTTTGGTTTAAAGAGTCTATTAACTGATTACCTCCGCCAAGCACTTCAGGTAAAATAAATCCCAATAATCCGGCGATCAATAGTGGAATTGCAATTATTATTGTGTTGGGAATACCAACTAATTTATCCTTATATTCGAGGGTTTTCATTAATGAGCGGTTGAAAAGACCGCCGAACAGGCCGATTATCAAACCTAGTCCAATTAAGTATAAGTAGTAGTTAACGGGTAAAATCGGGATTTCAGGAAAATCAAAGGCTGAAGATGACCCATAGAAAAGTTTCGTAATAAAGTCTGCCGAAAGGGAGGCCGCAACAGTAGACATTAAAATAGCTGGGGAAAAGTTTTTGTTAAGTTCTTCCATTGCAAAAATAACACCAGATAGAGGTGCGTTGAAGGCAGCCGCCAGACCCGCACTTGCTCCGCTGGTTATTAAAAACTTTTCCTCAATTTTTAATCGACCTAAAATTCGACTTACACCTTGACCTACTGTAGCTCCTATTTGCACAGAAGGCCCTTCACGTCCTAAAGATAAACCAGCACCAATGGCAATTATACCGCCGACGAACTTAAGCAAAAGAACTTTTAACCATTTCATTTTTAGATGACCTGTTAAAACGCCTTTGACTTGCGGAATACCGCTGCCGCTTACAAGGGGTTCATTCTTGACAATTAGATTTAATATGAATGCAATAAGACCAAGTCCAAGAATTAAGAAGATAATCTTGACACTGTACATATTTGCTGAGTAGTAAATAGATTCTCTTAATGACTCTGCGCGTTCCAAACAGTATCTAAAAGCTACAATTATTAGGCCGGAAAAAAGTCCAATAATTATTCCTTCAAAAAAAACCTTAAGTTTAAAGTCACGCCAATGAATTAAATGGTCGAATGTCTTACTCGTCAAACTATTACCTCCGTTAATTATTTCACAATATCATCTATATAAATGTCAAAATTATAGTTTGTTTTACAAAATTATAACGTAAATTACTCGCGAAAGTAAAGTATATTCTTAATTGAAGGTCGTACAAGAATATAAAGTGTGATACTGTTCACAGCTTCCCGACTGAGACCGAGTTATTATTAGATATATTTATTTAAGAGGGGAGCGAGTCAAAATGGATGAATTGAGAAAATCGGAAAAAAATGCAGATCCGCATGATCCAAGAAATATGCATGCCTTAATACCTAAAATACAATCCCTGCTGATAAGGTACATATGCAAAATGAAAGGCTACAAAAGGACAACTCCCCTTGTGTCTCCACCACCGATAGACGTAATCATTACATGCCTAGGTGCTTTTCTTGGGATACTAGCAATAGCTTTGTTTGCTCAAAAGTTTAACCTTTCTGTTGTGGCGTCGTTTGGCGCATCCGCTGTTCTAATTTATGGTGTTCCTGATGCTCCAATGGCCCAACCCCGTAATGTTATCTTTGGACATACTCTTTCAGCTGCAGCGGGCGTTGCAACGTTTCTGATGTTTGGGTTAACTTGGTGGTCACCTGCATTAGGCACCGCTCTTGCTTTAGTCGTTATGCTTCTTACAAAGACAACTCATCCGCCAGGGGGAGCAACAGCATTATTTGCCATCTTGAGTCAAGCCCAACCGAGCTATATTTTGACGCCGATTATGTCTGGCGCCGTAATACTGGTAATAATCGGACTTCTTGTCAATAACTTGTCTCCCAATAGGCACTACCCCAGGTATTGGTACTAACTTAAGATTAATACATCGAGAGTGGAATGCCCTGAATTTAGAGTCCTGTTAGGGAGCTGAGGCTAAAGCTGAAGCTGAAGCTTTAAATATTAAGGACCATTGAACGGAGGATAATATATGTTTAAAAATATTTTAGTGCCAACCGATGCTTCCGAAGCTGCAAAACGTGCTTTAATATTAGCCTTAGATTTAGCAAAGAAGTTTGATTCTCGAATTCTCCTTCTTCATGTGGTGTATACACCAGAGGCTTTGGGGTATACACTTTCAAATGGAATTTCTGTACCCCAGGAAGAAATCAGTATTTATGGGATTGAGGCTTTAGCTGCAACTCTTGCAGGGATTGATATTGGAACAGTTAAGCTTGAGAAGAAACAAAAACCTGGGCATACAGCAAATGCCATTCTGGAAGAGGCCAAGAGCGGACACATTGACCTTGTTGTTATGGGAAACCGCGGGTACGGACCGATTGCAGGATCTATGCTGGGGAGCGTTAGCCAACGAATATTAAGCAAAGCGGAATGTCCGGTTATGATTGTAAAGTAGTGTTTCGAATCTAGTGGTGAGTATATGATTTTACATTTGCGTGTGTAAATTCCTAAATAAAATACTTATGGTATAATTAATAAAGTGATGATAGAGAAAAGGCGAAGTAGAGAGAGACTGAAAAAACAATTCAACATATGTCATCTCGAAAGGGGTGGCTTTTTGTTTGAAATAAACTATATCTAGACAAGAAGGACAAGCAAGTGATAATGTACTTGTTGGCGGATAATCGTTTATACTATCCGTGATAATACTTAATTAATTGCTAAATCGTATATTAATTATTCACAGATGGATATTACAAATTTAGCAGCTATTTCAGTATCAAATTAATATCTTTAAGGATGTGAACCGTTCTTGTCAGCAAAGCAATATAATGCAGAATCTATCCAGGTCTTAGAAGGACTGGAGGCAGTCCGAAAACGACCTGGCATGTATATTGGTTCCACGGGAAGCAGAGGGCTTCATCATCTGGCTTATGAAATCATTGACAACGCAATTGATGAGGCTGGGGCAGGTTTTTGTGATCGTATCGCTGTTACTATTAATATAGATGGATCGATAACCATTGAGGATAATGGACGCGGAATTCCGGTTGACATACATCCGGATAAGAAAATTGCGGCTGTGCGGTTGGCCTTTGAAACCCTTCATGCCGGGGGGAAATTTAATGGGGAAACCTACAAAACTTCCGGAGGATTACATGGCGTCGGAGCAAGCGTGGTCAATGCCCTATGCGTTTATGTCACAGTTGACATAAAACGGAATGGAAAACTATATCGTGTTGAGTATATCAATGGGGGACAACTAAAGTCCGATTTACATAAGGTAGGGAAAAATACTCAAGGTACAGGAACAACTGTTACGTTTAAACCTGATTCACTTATCTTCAAAGAAACAACTGTTTTCAAATATGACACGCTGAGAAGTCGTTTAATGGAACTCTCTTTTCTCAACAGCGGACTAACAATTATTCTGAATGATCAGCGTGGAGAAACAAGATCAGAAACCTTTTCTTCTAAAAATGGAGTCATTGGCTTTGTGGAACATTTAATCAAGGAATCAAGCTTCTCCCCAGTACATAAGAAGGCCATCTATTTTAATGGAGAAAAAGACGATGTAATTGTAGAATGTGCTATTCAATATAATGACGGGGATGATGAATCTCTGCATTCTTATGTTAACAATATCCCTACCGATGAGGGAGGAACTCATGAGTCAGGCTTCCGAACTGCGTTAACTAAAGTTTTTAATAATTACGCACGTAAAAATAATCTCTTTAAAAAAGATGAAAATCTTATTGGGGATGACCTGAAAGATGGCTTAACATGCGTACTGTCCCTCAAGGTTAGAGACCCTCAATTTGAGGGACAGACCAAGACCAAACTTTCCAACATGGAAATTGAGGGGATTGTGCAGTCCTTAACCAATGAGGGGATCAGCCAATTCTTTGAGAATAACTCTTCGATAGCTAAAGATGTTATCAATCGCACTTTAACAACCTGCCTTATAAGACTGGCGGCGAAGAAAGCTAAAGAACTTAAGAAGAAAGCTCGAGATGCTGAGGTTAAGGCACTAAGTGGTAAACTTGCGGCCTGCAGCGGGAAGGACAAAGCCCGCAATGAACTTTTCCTAGTCGAGGGAGACAGTGCCGGCGGGTCTGCTAAAATGGGACGTGATCGGCGGTTTCAGGCCATTCTTCCTCTGAGAGGAAAAGTCATTAACACTTATCGTGCTAAGATAGACAAGGTTTTAGAAAACGAAGAAATCAGGAGCATCATCACCGCGGTTGGCGCGGGAATCGGCAAAGAATTTGATTTAGAGAAGGGCAATTATGCACGTGTATGTATCATGACTGATGCTGACATCGATGGTGCGCATATTCGCTGCCTGTTGTTGACTTTCTTCTATCGATATATGAAACCGCTTATTCTAGGCGGAAGGGTCTTTATCGCCCAATCTCCCTTATATAAAGTGGAGAAGGAACGAGGCAAGATTATCCGTTATGCTTTTGATGACAATGAATTAAAAAAAGAACTAAAGGAACTGGGAAAAACGGCGAAGATATCACGTTATAAAGGACTTGGCGAAATGAATCCTGAACAGCTTTGGGAAACAACCCTGAATCCAGTTAATAGGCGCATGATTCAGGTGACGATAGATGATACTCTAGAAGCGGAGCGAAAGCTTAGAATTCTGATGAGTGAGCAAGTTGAACCAAGGCGTGAATTTATGATGGAAAATATCGTTTTTACCGACGATGATATGTAGAGTTTTAGGGGGAGTACCCAATGAGTATAACAGAAGACAATATCATTCAGCGTCCGCTTGAGGATGTCTTACCAGAAGCCTTTTTAGGCTATTCTAAACACGTTATTTTACAGCGGGCTGTTCCGGATGTCAGGGACGGGCTCAAACCGGTTCATCGCAGAATCCTATTTTCTATGGACGAAATTGGAATGCACACTGATAAACCCTATAGTAAGTCAGCCCGACTAGTGGGGGACTGTATGGGGAAATACCACCCTCATGGTGACTCGTCAATTTATGAATCTGCAGTTCGCATGGCACAACCTTGGGCAACCCGATACCCTATGGTAGATGGTCAGGGGAATTTTGGCTCAATTGATGGGGACAATGCAGCTGCTATGCGTTACACGGAAATGAGAATGACGCATCTATCCCAGCTCATGACCCAAGATATAGAGAAAAACACGGTTCTTTTTAAAGAAAATTATGATCAAAGACTCAAAGAACCTGTTGTACTGCCAAGCCCTTTCCCTAACCTTTTAGTAAACGGTGGATCAGGGATTGCTGTTGGTATGATGTCTAATATACCTCCCCATAATTTGCGAGAAGTCATTGCAGGCGTCATACATCAAATAGATAACCCGCAAGTCACGGTGGATGAACTCATGGAAAAGGTAAGTGGTCCGGATTTCCCAACGGGTGGATTGATTATCGGTACTGAGGGCATTGTTAATGCCTATAAAACAGGTCGCGGAAAAGTGACGATGCGTGGTAAAGCAATGATTGAGCAAAGTAAAAATGGCAAAAGCTCAATCCTAATTACCGAGATTCCATATCAAGTTAACAAATCAACATTAGCTGCCAAGATTGAAACCCTGGCAGATATAGGTAAGATAGAGGGAATTAGTGAGGTCAGGGATGAGTCGGACCGAGAGGGAATTCGGCTTGTTGTCGAATGCCGCAAAGAGGCCGACCCATTGAGAATCTTACGACTTCTTTATAAACACACCCAATTGGAAGATACATTTGGAATCATTAACTTAGTTATTACAGCCGAAGGCACTCCGAAGGTTCTAGGTTTAAAAGAGATTAATGCGGCTTTTATTAAACATCGAACAATCGTTATTACAAAACGTACAGAATATGATTTGGAGAAGGCTCGTTTAAAGGCTCACATCCTAGAAGGATTAGTTATTGCTATCAATAATCTGGATGAAGTTATTGCCCTTATTCGTGCCAGTAAAACCCCTTCATTAGCTAAGGCTTCACTTATTACCCGTTTCGAACTGTCTGAGATCCAAGCTCAAGCCATTTTAGACATGAAGCTTCAACATTTGACGAACTTCGAATTAGATGGAATTATAAAGGAACATGCAGAGGCTTTAAAACTTATTGCATATTTAGAGAGTATCTTGGCTGATGTTAATAAAGTATATGAGATTATTAAAAAAGAACTTAAAGACATTGCTGACAAATATGGAGATGATCGCCGAACTTTCATTTTGCCCGAGGAAATGAGGGAGCAGATGGACCTGAGTTCCTTTGAAGAACCTGAAAGTTTGTTTCAAGTCATGCTTACAACCAATGGATTTATTAAACGGATCCCGCTCCAAACGAGAAACAAGAAAGATAACTCACTTGTTTGTTCTTTTAAGGATGGAGATATCTTAAAAGAGAGGATAACCTGTACTAACAAGGATATTTTATATTTTTTCACTCAGTCAGGTAAGTTTTACACTATTAATGCAAAAACAGTCCCTGAAGCAAAGAATAAAGACAAAGGGGGACCGCTGACTAACCTTTTTACATTGCCAATAGGAGAAAATGTGATTTCTACCCTTCCCCTTAAAGATGCATCAGAACAGTTATGCTTTGTTTTTGTCACCAAGGATGGACAGGTTATGCGGAGTCCGGTGAGTGATTTCATAAATGCTCGCTCTTCAGAAGCCATGGGGCTTAAAGATGAAGATGTTATTATTAAAGTGTTCCTCAGCGATGGCGGGGGCGAATTATTCTTGACCACCTATAAAGGCCAAGGGATTCGTTTTCAAGAAACGGAAATCAATACCATGGGCCGAAAATCACGCGGTGTTAAAGGAATGACTTTAGGGAATGAAGATTGGATTGTTGACGCATTGATATTAACTGATTCGGAAGAATATCCTCTCGGAGATTTAGTGACGGTTACACAACGAGGATTCTTAAAACGGACAAGCTTAGAAGAATACAAACCCCAAGGCCGTGCAGGAAAGGGGATCGCCATTGGCAAGGTTGACCCGGTTGGTACGGGTTTTATTATTGGAGTCATGCAAGTGAAAGATGATGACATATTAAACGTTATTCAACTCAGCGGAATGGTCACCAAACTTGAGATGAAAAACATTAAAACAGAGTCCCGGGTAAAAGCCGGAACGCAACGGATCCCTGTTTTACTAAGTGATTACACAGTCGGAATAATATAGGGAAGATAATCAATTTTACCTCCTGCGGTAAGCTCGATTGAATAATGGAGTGAATGAAGCAACATAATATGATTAAAGCGAGCTTAAGTGGGAGGTATATAGAAATGGAGATTACTGAAGTTATAGTTGAGGGGTCTGGATTTGATAAGGAATATAACTTTAACAATTACGCTTTAACTCTAGTCTTTAAAAATAATATGACAGAAAAAACAGTGAGGGCAAATCTGCGTTATTATCCTTCAGAAAAGGAATGGGATCTTAATCCAATCTTTTACGAGTACACAAAAGATGAAAAACAAGCTATGATTGAGCAAATAATCCATGATGACAACTTTAAATCAGCGTTCCAAAACACAGATAACTATTTGGATCACTAGGTCAACCACCGTCAGACACGCAACCTCATAACTATATCGAGGGAAATATTATTGTTGCCAAATAGTTGATCAAAAACAGTTGACATCAAACAATGAAAGTGGTATTATAACTGAGCGCCACGAAGATGGGTAGTGGTTAACAAGTAGAAGATTGAATGCTTGGACTTGTCAGCCAAGGTAATGACAACTTAGGTGTTGACAACATAAGTTGAAAATGCTAAGATATGGTTCCGGCCTAAACAGCCAAAGAAAATGATGGTC
>NZ_JAJDOO010000059.1 GCF_020595055.1 Desulfosporosinus shakirovi
CCTGTGGGCGTCAAATATTTTCTCAGCTATTGTTTTTCCCATTTTCTTCTCCTTGTTATCTTAAAATAATTTGTGCTGATTATTTAAACCTTATACTCACATTCTATATTAAATCCTTGCAGTATAAAAGGGATAATTTTTCAAGCTCTATTAAATCCGGCTCTCAAAGCATCTTTCCTGTGTATGATATGCAACCATATCCTCCGCACTTGTCACGTCAAATCTCCATCAATCGGGACGATGAATCGGTCAATCAACGAACATTCATCGGACATGCTGATTAAAATAGTATATAACAAAAGCCTTCTCATCTTATTGGATCCTATATATGGGGAGATGACGTAGAATTTTTTTATGACTCTTAGAATTTTTGGCGTTTATAGTTGCATTATTTACTTTTAATTTCTCCATGGTTATGGATGCATAAAGCAATATTATAAAAATCAGGCCTATCTATGATTTATCCATGATGAACTTGGACATGCTAGACCTGCACCACTAAACAATATATAAACCTAAACAGAAAATGCATCATAGAATCTGCGTTTTAAAGAGTAGGCATGTTTAAGTAATCATAGGCTACTAGGTTAACAACCTCTTTAAATATTTTCAATTAACAGGGGTTTTTCTTTTTATGTCGAATTTTGTTAGTTGGACACAAAACACCAAATCTTTTTTCATTAAGGGGGTGATATTATGAGTTATCAAATCGATGGTGCCGTTGTTAAGGAACAAGATATTACTTTTGCTATTGTGGTGGTTAAACCTCATATAATCAAGAGCAGCGTTGAAACTCAAGCAGCAAGAGATGCTTATCGTCATATTTTTCCTGGAATGCCCATCATCTTGATGGGCGAAAACGCGGAAGGAAAACCTGCTTACTATGGGCGAAAAGATATCGTCAAATTTCTTGCAAAGGTAGATCCCCACAGAATTCCATGGAAGCGTTATATAATTACTTAATAAGTCTGGACGTTAGCAACTATCATTCTTATAACTTCCTGAACAGTTAATATCGTTACTGAAACTTACAATAAGCAAAGCTCATGACCCTCGTGATATGCTCCCCTTTTGGCAGCAGGTTTTATTATTAAACCTTTCTGCCTTTAGGGGAGTATATTTATTATGCCAGTGCGCCTACTTTCATTCTTCCAATAGCATCCAACAGACATGCTGAATAGAATACACAAGGAACCATCTCAATCTCAGAGAATCTAAAATAGAGGAGTGAGGTGTATGATTCTAATTGCATTAATCACAATTATTATCCTATTGTTGATTATCATATGGGAACTGTTAGCAATCCTCCAAAGACCGCCTAATCCTCCCATCCCACCGAAATCGCCCAACTTAATAAACCTGTAACAGTTTAGCCTAGGTATAAATACCTAGGCCTTCTTTCTAAACTAATTGATTATATTTCTTCAAGAACATAAATCAACGGAACTTAGTTACATTTGTAAAAGTAACATACGTAGTACTAATCCTCGCTAAGATTTTTCAACCCCCAAACGTTAATTGGGAACTCGCCCAAAAGAATACCATCAAGGTATACTTCGGATCTATATTCTCCATTACTACCTAAGACTGTGTTCCTTAAATTCATGTCAAAGAAGACGCCCCGTAATTCTTGAGGCAAATTATTGATATTAGGTTGAGGTGGAATTATAATATTGTCCCCAGAATCAACGATCACCAGTGAGTCTGGCTTAGGCCCAATAAACTTATACTTAATGCAATGCTCTACGCTAGTATCAAGATCAATAATACCAACGCCAATTACAAACGAAAATTGACTAGGAATAAATGGAGGGGTTAAAACATTCAACGGATTAATCAGATGAACTCTCGGTCCATTAGGATTCATTTCATTTAAGTGTTCTTGAGAATATATAAACGTAGTAATACGAGCCACAGTTTTCAACTCCCTTTTTTATATGATTATTACATACGCTTGTCCAAAAACATGTCGAAAACCGCCCAGTATAAAAAGACTTCTCCTTCTTATGAAATCCAAATCCTGTTCCTCCTCTCATTTGATCAGTGACTTATATTCCCTCATCCTCAATTAAGCCACATTTCCATAAGAAAATGTGGCAAGCGCCTACCATGTCTATTGCGGGGTTAATTCACTTGACTGTGTTTAGCACTGTAACTAATTGATTAAAGATGTAGCTTGACATTAGCTTATATCCCTTGTCATTTGGATGAAGTCCATCTATTAAATATTCTGTTAAGGTAACTTGATCTTGTGGAAATGCGCTCCATACATCTAATAAGTGCGATCCAGTCTCAGCAGATACATTAATAATGGTTGTCCTAATACCTAAAAATAATGATTCGTCTGCAGAAACCATTGGAGGTTCAACGATGCAAAATATATCTGCCTCAGGCGCTTTTGTTTTAATATCATAGATTAACTGTGTATATTTTTCACTGAACTGATCTGGCGTGTCAAAATTTCTATCTATTCTTCCTGTGCAAATAAAGACAGCATCTGTAGTATTTACTATCTCTGTTGCTCTCGTTAAGCTATAATCTATGAGATGTCCTGAAGAAGCCTTGTTGTTCCAGACTATGTCATTAGAGTATTTGTCGGATAAAGATGCTTTAAGCTCAGAATTCCATCCGGTTGTCGCAGGATCCGAAGCCCCTTGACTGACTGCAATTGAGTCTCCAAGGATCACGGCGTTGACTGTACCGCTTTTTAGCTTGCTAATACCCGTTAAGGTATAAACTTCAGTAGCTGTTGGAGTGGCCATAGCTAACAACAGTGTTGCTGATAACAAAAATATAATTAGCTTCTTCATGGATCTTACTCTCTTTCTTCATTCCAGATACTACCCCTTATTTTATTACTTTATCTCTACGTTCAAAGTGTTACTAATTAATCCGTCCGGCATAGTCTTTTACTTGTTTCCTAATTATATCTTCAAAAATCCATTTCATGTAGGAAAATTATTATATAAGCATTAATTATTATTCATTAACCGCTGAAAACAGGGGTTATCCTTTTTTAAGAAATTGGATTACACACTTAGATTCTTATAGAATTGCCTTCCTGATCATGTGGTTAAGCAAATCTAGGAGGTAATTACATTGAGAGTATTAGTCAGAGAACCTGCCAATCAGCCTTTATAATTGAAGGAGATTGGAAGTCACTCCTTAGGTTAATAAGAATTTCGTGCGTAAAGTCCTATTCAAATATGACTAACGACATATGCTCATATTATCCTTTCTCTTGTAAACTGTAGGAAAAAGTTGAAAGGGGTTTTATGAGCAATGTATATAAAAGCAAGCAAATTTGGCACTTTACTAACCGCTCAGATGTTGGGTGAAAAAGAAGAGTCTCCTTCTTTGGTAGGCGATTGCATCACTCGAAAAATGACACCTGACGATTGGGAGAAATATGGTCCATTAAATATAAGCGAAAGTAAAATCATAAAGAAATCTAAAACTTTTAATAGGGGTTCATCTCACGTCCGACCGTAAGAATACGGTCGATTTTTTATAAGACTTCTATACTAAATAACGATTTCTTTTCCTTCTTTACGTAACTTAGCAAATTCTGCCGTTGCTGTGAAAAGTGCGTCTGTTGAGGAGTTAAGCGCCGCTATAAAAACCATACATCCAATCAGAACTGCAAGTAATTGGCCATAGCTAAGTAAGACTTTGATTCCACTTGTAGCAATTGAATCAAATACGAGACCCATGATACCTAACGGTGCAAATTTTATAAACCACCTTACTATTTTTGTTAAGGCTTCGGAAAAATGTGAAATAATCGTTTTTGTAGAATCCGGCGCATTTTTCAAAGCAAAGCCAAGAATCAATGCCCAAGACAATATACGGATATAGTTGGCATTAAAAAGTGCTTTTACCGGGTTATCAACAACATTTATCAGTAATGCTTTGAGGACCTCTACTACACCGCCGGGAGGAGTGACATTCTCTGCGCCCTCAGCAAATGTTAAGGTTACCGGAAACATAAAGCTTGCAACAACCGCTACAAGTGCGGACACAAATGTCCCTAATAAATAGAGGAAGATAATGGGCTTCATATTGGTCTGATGACCGCTCTTATGTTGAGAGATGGCTGACATGACTAAGAAGAAGACCATCATTGGTGCAATTGCTTTCAAAGCACCTACAAATAATACACCAAAAATCCTGATCGGCTTTGCTACTTCTGGGATCGTTAGGGCTAAGGCGAAAACCTATAATTATTTGTTTTACAAGGCTCAATTGATTCCACTTGTTCATTAGATTACTCATAATCACATACCTCAACTCATAGGGACTTCCCTAGGTGCCTTTTAACATGGTCCGTTGATATTATGCCTAAGTCGACATGGATACATCTGAGTTCTCTTCGTTATTTAAAAGATTACTCGATACTTCAACGTTCATTAACTAAATGATTCCTAACAATTAACCAACTATCATTAATAAAGCAGCCAAAATCGGCTGCTTTATTAATGATCTTCCCCTTTAATTTATTTTTCCCTCTTATTATTGAAGGGATTGAGCATCTCCTGTATCTCCCGCCTAGCACTATAGCAGGGCAATAGAGCTAGGCATTTAACATTTAAATGTAATGAAATCCCCAGATAAGAATTAATACAAGCGCAATTGGATAAATTACCATCTGAAATATGGTCAGTGGCAGGCTTTTTCTGTACTTGTAATATTGTGACATATCGGCCCTCCTTCTGTCCTGTCCTAACCGGATGCTTCGCTTTCGTTATCAAGTCTTTCCAACTCCAATGGATGATCTTCTTCCATTTCTTCTCTAGTCATTGTCCCTCTGTACCATACATGATTCATTGGGAAAAACCTGGGGCTGAAGTGGGAGTTGAAAAAGTGCCAAATGAAAATAGCGCTAATAGCCAAGATTGCTTCATCAGTGTGGGCATATCTTGCTGAATCAATGACCCACCGCGGCATAAACTGGGTAAAAATCTGCGGAAACCACATCATTAAGCCCGACCCTCCCATGATAGCCATGCCCCAAAATACTGCCCAGTAGTCGAACTTTTCTTTATATGTGTAACGATCAAATTTAGGCGGATCTTTTTTTAGCCCTACTAAATACTGTACATCGTGAATCACATCGAAAAAATCTTTGCCCTTTGGCAATATTGCCAGGGATAGTCTCTTGGTCACCATGGGATAAATTACCAAGTAAAGCAAGTGATAAACAAAATCCACCAGCATAACTGCTCCCGCAAACAAATGAACGGCAAACAAGTTATCAAAACCGCCGAATATCGAAACGATCCATTGGGATACAACGTTTTGCTCAAACTTAATGGGCAATCCCGTAATTGTTAAAACGATAAAGCTGGTAAACATCCCAATATGCTGGATACGAAGATGGAGATCAAAACGTTGAAAGACATGCTTCTTTTCCACTGATTGTCACCTCCTTTTTCGTTCCTTGAGAATTGTACGCAGGTTATGGTACAGTTGCAACTCTATATGGATAACCAGTGCAGTAATGATTATAAGGGTCAGCCAGATGAAAAACTTGCCTGTATAGTACATAGGCGCTCCCGATCCGGCAGGCGTCAACTCGAAATGCTCTTCACCCTCCGAAAAGCCGGGTGATGCCTCACCGTGACAGCCGGCGCAGGTTTCTGGAATGTTTTCCTTGGCGACTTTAGAATTGGGGTTATCTTGTCCTAAAATATCGTGGGCACCGTGGCAATCCGCGCAGCTTGCCGACTTTTCACTGCCAAAGTGAATAGCTTTGCCATGGAAGCTTCTTGCATAGCTATCCGTTACCAGACCTTTATGACAGCTTGTACAGGTTGCAACGCTCTCTTTTTTATCAAGTGAGGCTCCTTCAGGATGTGGATACCCTGATATATCAGTATGGCAACTCGTACAACTTAAAAAGCCGTGCACCGAACTCTCAATCCTAGAATTTTCGTCCCCATGGCATTGGCGACAATTGTCTTGGGCTTGTGCTACAGTTGCAGATGCAAGCACACCCAAAAGTAAAAGGACTATCGTGCTCAATACCCGCCATAACCACCATTTATTCTGTTCGGACATTCACCGCACCTCTTTTTTAACTAAATAGATTTTTTTGCCATTAGCGAAGTTATTATAACGCAAACAGACCTGTAGTATACCTGCAGATCTGTTTGAAATGGGAATTCAATTCATGCCCTTGTTATCTAGCGGCAATTGGATTATTAGCCATAATTTCTTCTGAAGTTTCTTCAGTAGGTTTTAACCTATTATTCTGAGGTTTATTTTAATCTCTTTTCCCATAAATTACATAATCGAGAATATTCTAATGCCAGTGAAAAATGTCCAACAGAATAAAACCCAATATAAATAAGGCTTGATCAGTCGGAATAGGGCGATAAGTATTTTTTTCATGGGAGGTATTTCCAGCTAACATCTTGAAGTGTTAACCGTAAATTTCTTTTTGGAGGTTAGCCGCAATGAAAAATTGCACCCTTATAGCAAGCCCACTTAATGAAGAAGGACTTTGGTTGGCTGAAATAATCGGAGTTAAAGGTTGTATAACACAAGGCAATGATCTTATGGAGGTAATACAAAGAGCCGAAGAATTGAGAGACGCCCTTGATATCATTAATGGACTTCAATTCAGAGAAGAGGAGCCGGCGGAGGAAGAAGAAGAGCAGAACGACTGTGATGTGATAGGTTATTTTGTATCACATAAAAATAAGGCCAATGGGTCAATTTGTTCTAATATAAACGAAGTGTTAGGAATTATTGAGGAATTTGATGTTGTAGAGGACAGGGGGAGTAAGGCATTTAGAAGACACTTAGGGATTATGATAACTCATTTATCTTTACAAATTCCTACTCTTTGTATCGGACCTTGGACTATACAGTGCAAATCAATGAAAAAACAACTGGCGTCTGCCCCCAAATGGGATGGCTGGAAGGATAAATGGAATGGAAGTGAGGAAACGGCCTAAGACTCTTCAGGTTGCTCTCTAGCATAAAATATAAAGGATATAAAAATAATCCCTGAAAGCTCAGCTTTCAGGGATTATTTTCTCTCTAAGTAATTCAAATATTTATTAAAACCTTATTCTGATAGCTTCCCCAGCAAGATTCCAGGCAATTGCTCTTTTTTGAAGAAGCTTATATCAACGTTAATAAACGGGAATTAACTCATGTATTGACATCATATCAGTCTGAGTATTCATTCGTTGGAAGCATTCTTAAAAACGAGGGTATCATACCGATTAAGAGTAAGGTGATAATCAATTTCATGGTTTAAACATCTCCCTTCCTAATTTTTTTAAGGTTCTATATTAATATAATCTATATATGTTGAATTTCCGTGACCTATTTGTGTAGAATTTGTGAGGAATCTTCTATGTGCTCATCTCGCGTATGAAGTTCACTGTGACATGAAATAGTAATGTAGCATAACCCATAGCCCAAAACGAAGAAACAAATGGATGTAAGCAAAAAGTCCAGTCCGCTCATATAAAATCCCCCCCAAATTCTTCTATATATAGTAATAACGTATTTGGGGCTTGTTTTCTGACGGTCGTTATCGAAAACTAACGATTATTACATTAACCTGGAACAGAATGGGCAACCAGAATAACTTTTATACAAAAAATACGGACAGCAAATGCTGTCCGTATTTTTTGTATATTACTATAATATTACTACTTGAAAGTTCTTTAAGTAATTTTAACATTTTAAACCCATTTCAATTTTATTTGATGTCGGGCCCAGCGGAACGAATATCAGCTGAAACGTCATCAAATCTTTGGAAATTCTGACGAAAGCTCTCTGCGAGAGAGTTTGCCGTTTTGTCATAAGCCTCACTGTCTTCCCAAGTATTGCGCGGAGTTAAAATTTCATCAGGTACTCCTTTTACCGCTTCCGGTACTAGAATACTAAAGACCGGATCGGGACGATAAGCAACTTTCTCCAAGTCTCCATTTAAAGCAGCTGTTATCATAGCTCTGGTAAACGTTAGATTCAGACGTTTTCCAATTCCATAAGGGCCGCCGGTCCAGCCGGTATTTACCAGATAAACCTTAGACTGATGCTGTTCAATACGATTTCCTAACATTTCCGCATAAACGCCCGGGCTTAATGGCAAAAAGGGTTCTCCAAAACAAGTTGAAAATGTGACTTGAGGTTCTTGGATTCCTAATTCCGTACCGGCAAGCTTTGATGTATAGCCGGATAGAAAATGATACATGGCTTGTTCTTTGGTTAGCTTTGCAATCGGCGGTAATACCCCAAAGGCATCGGCGGTCAAAAAAACAACCACTCGCGGATGGCCGGCTAGACTAGGTATTAAAGCGTTATCTATATAATTTACAGGATAACCAGCCCGCGTATTTTCAGTAAGAGAGTTGTCTTTGTAATTTGGCACCCTGCAATTTGCATCCAGAATAACATTCTCCATAACTGTCCCGAAATGAATGGCATTCCAAATTTGGGGTTCTTTTTCTTGAGACAGGTCAATGCATTTAGCGTAACAACCGCCTTCGAAATTAAACACTCCATTTTCGGACCAACCATGCTCATCATCACCAATTAAACTGCGGTCTGGATCAGCCGACAAAGTAGTTTTTCCAGTGCCTGACAGACCAAAGAAAAGTGCGACATCTCGATTAGCTCCGACATTAGCCGAACAGTGCATAGGCAAAACTTTACGGAATGGCATTAAGTAATTAAGGACACTAAAAATCGACTTTTTCATTTCCCCAGCGTACTCAGTACCACCTAAGATAATGACTTTTTTCTCAAGAGATAAAATAATATAAGCTTCGGAATTCGTTCCATCTGTTTCGGGATCCGCTCTTAATCCTGGCGTACATATCATAGTGAATTCAGGGTGATGGCTTTCCAGTTGTTCTGCAGTAGGTCTAATAAATAACTGTTGGACAAAAATATTGTGCCAGGCATATTCATTGATTACTCTTATTGGCATACTGTATTTGTTGTCTGCCCCTGCAAACCCTTCAAACACGAAATATTCTTTAGTCTCTAAATAAGCCAGTGCCCGCTGATAAAGTTTATTAAATGTTTCAGGGCTAATAGGTTTATTGACTTCTCCCCAAGCAATCTGACGACGCACCGAAGTCTCCTCAACAATAAATCGATCCTTTGGAGAGCGGCCAGTGTAATTTCCGGTAGTACAACAAAGGGCACCGGTATTTGACAGTACTCCTTCCCGCCGATTTAATGCTATTTCTACAAGCCTGCTTACAGGCAAGTTTCTACCGACAGGAGGATTTATGGTAAATAAGCGACCTACACCGGAACTGGTATCCATCTTCTAATTAACCTCCCAGATTCTTTAATATATATTATGCCTACCAACCATGACCAGAAATCCAACACAGGAATATTTGACCATTGTATACATTGAACAATCATGACTCTATAGGTTATATTAACAGAAACCGCCAAGCTTTTCCAAGTATTTTTTATTTGGGATAAAATAGCCATTTTTGATAAAATATAAATTAAAATGAGGTACTAAATTGTGAGGTATAACGATGGATGATAAGTTGATTTTTCGTTTAAAAGAGTTCTACACATTAGAAACGTTTCAAGTTGCATTTTATGAATCTCAAGTCACTGCTTCAACCAATGAATACTACACTAAAGCCTTTGAAAAAATGGTACAAATCGAAAGTGGTCATGCTGATTTTTTTGCCCAGGTGTTAGACAAGGCAAATATTGAAGTGCCTAAGATTGTAGGTTCAGTCTTTGAAAAGGCCGGTGGCTTTATTGGAGATATGGTAGGGTTAACCGGTGCCAGTAACACCTGCAAGCTCGGTGTTGCTCTGGAAAACAAGGCCATGGAGGCCTATCGCACTTTTATCACAGAAAGCAGAGATAAGCATTATTCTGAGCTTCGAAATACTCTTATGGACTATCTGCTCGATGAAGAATTCCACACACTTTGGCTTATGGATTACATGACAAAGCATCCTAATTAAACCATTTAGAGTTTTTCTGTCCGCGAGGCAGGTTTTTCTCTCTTTCTATCGAATCACTAGATTAGAGGTGATTTATAATGAAAACTCAATATCTTGTGATCCCGGTTTCTGACGAAGATCGTAAACGTCTTAATTACGTATGTACTAAGCTCGGTATTACTATTGAACAATTCTTTAATACTGCTCTGCGCGAAGGAGAAATGGAGATTCTTAGCACTGATGCATTTAAACAAGGTGGTACGTTTTGGAATAATGAAGAACACCCGTTCAAGAATGACTCGGAATAAGCTAAAGACTGTTACTCTATTGTCATTTATATTATAATGTATCTAGCTGTTCAAAGTCGTTAATACAAACTCAACATTAGTAAAGGTGGAAAAAGAACGTTATGAATGATAATAATAAATCTGATTTAGACCGTTTAACCGAAAGCTTAGAAAAGCACGCTGAAAAATCCGAGCAAAAACTTGGTATGGTAAGCTTTACTGATTTATTCACACCCTCTTTCATGAGCACTTATACCCAATTTGCAAATTTTGGTGAGCTCCTCACTGTTGGAAAATTTAACGTAAATAGTCTAGAAGACTTTATGGCTCTCCTCAATGATGAGTTTGACGTATTTATTAAGAAAAAAACGAAATTTAAAAACTGGGATGAAATGCAATCTACTGCTGTTTCTGATTATTTTAAGAAGCAGGACGCTTCAAATTAGCCTTCTTGCCCTCCGAAGTATAAAAGGCCATCACCTCGAAATATCAAGGTGATGGCCTTTGCCATACTCTCTAGATGTGTTACTTATCTTTTCGCTTTAAAACCATCTCCATTACAGCATCATGAATAGTTTCCAGCTTGTATCTTCTGTTTTTTTGAGTTACTCCAATAAAGTCAAACCTTTCAGCTTTTACATGAGTAAGGAATCTTTCCATTGAGGTGAGACATGACGTTATTCCATTACCGCTACCCCCTGCTGCTGCGACGGCTATCACTGGTTTTTCTTCGAAGAACGTCTTCTCTTTTTTCAGGGCCTCGCACCGTCTAAACCGATCAGTGAAGGACTTCGCCGATTCACTCATCTCTCCCCAATAAACCGGGGTTATCAACACAAAGGCATCCATTTCCGCCATAGAAGCATGTAAACTCTGAAAATCATCCTTTACTTGACATTCATGTTCATTGCGGCAAGTTCCCCAGCCATTGCCACAGGCATGGCAGCTGCCAATCCGTTGCTGATTTAGGTTTATCATTACGACTTTTGCCCCTGTCCCTTCTGCCCCCGCCTTAGCTGCGTTTCCACAGGCGGCAGTCAACCCATCAATATTCGGGCTGCTTGTTAAAATCATCACGTTCATAATTTTCATATCCTTACATTACTTATTTATTTTCCTATTGTATCAGTAAAGCAATGTCCTTGAAAGGATTTTTATGCCATATCTGCTCGAATTATATTCTAGGCTCTAAAATTGTCTTAGTAACAGTAATTCATTATGATATAATTACTAAGTCACATGTTACAAAACCTAAAGTGACACGAAGGTGTATGTTTATGGATATCATTATATACGTTAAAAGGATCTTAAGCCGTAGATTTCCCGCCTTAACCCATGATGATTTCCGAATTTATTGGCTCGGGCAATGTGTTTCTTTAATCGGAACATGGATGCAAAGCATTGGGCAGACATGGCTTGTATTTTCTTTGACGGGATCGCCGATGCTGGTGGGCATATTAGGAGCTATTCAATTCTTACCTATTACTTTGTTTTCGTTGTTTGCTGGTGTGCTGATTGACAAACATCCTAAAAGAGCCATCCTGCTGATCACTCAATTTATTTCGATGATTTTAGCCTTCTCCTTATTTCTGCTAGTCTTCACTCATACTGTCCGCTATGAATATATTCTTATTCTGGCTTTAATACTAGGATTTTTAAACACTGTTGATATGCCTACAAGACAATCCTTTACTATAGAATTAGCTGGCAAGCAGGATTTAATGAACGCTATTGCTTTGAATTCTGCTACCTTTAATTTGGCAAGGATTATTGGGCCTGCTATAGGAGCCTTAATCATGGCTTCTTTAGGTCCCGAATGGTGCTTTTTTCTCAATGGATTAAGCTTTATGGCGGTTCTTGTCAGCCTGCTCAAGATTAAGGTCACACCTTATGTAAGAAAGAAAGTTGAAAACAATATACTTAAAGAGATAACGAATGGGTTGAAGTATATTGCTGGTGAGCCACCCCTTCTTAAAACGCTTATGATGGTATTAATAATCGGAATTTTTGTTTTTAACTTCAATGTCTTAATTCCAGTCTTTACGAAAAATGTGCTTCACCAAGGAGAATATGTCTATGGATTCTTGATGTCGGCGTTAGGGGTGGGGTCATTTTTGGGAGCTTTAATGGTAACCCTAAACAGCAAATCCGGACCTAAGGCTAATGTTTTGATAGGCAGTGCTGTGGTGGTTTCCATCAATTTAATCTTAATTAGCTTTACTAAAATATATTTTTACACTGGGGTACTATTAATAATCACCGGGATCTTTAATATTTGGTTTAGCACGACGGCTAATTCTATCCTCCAGATTAATGCTAAAGATGAATATCGAGGAAGAGTGATGAGTGTCTATTCTCTCGTCTTTGCCGGGGCGAGTCCAATCGGAAACATGTTTGCTGGTTTTGCCGCAGATAGGTTTGGGGCTCATACGGCCTTTTGGCTTACCGGAGCATTAACTCTCATTTCCATTGCATTTTTGATGTTAGTATTTAAGATTTGTATTCAAGCTAATAGGCCATCCTTAAAACTCCCTTAATGAAAACCCAATTCGGATTAAAAAAACCGGCTGTATATATAATATGTTCCGGCAATACTTGCTGGGATTGCGCACGCTATTATATAGGCCAAAATTGTTGGTTTGATTAGATCATTCCAAATTCTTGTTTTAGACATATTTTTCACCTCTGAGCCATCTAGTACTACTATATTTTGTCCGTAATATTGGTGAAATACTCGGTTTTACTCCAGCACGTGTCCATCATTTTGACACATGCCGGAGTTTTTTACTTTAATCAGCTCATGATTAGGCTATTAGCATTACCGTTTTGGACTTGTGTTGTTAAGTCCTCGCATGATCCCCTTATCGTGAAAGACTTCTTTAACCTCTAAAGTTAACATGCCGCCTTTGGCATTCTTGCCGCCATCATCACCGTACTTTGGAGTTTTATCATCTTCTATTACACTCACTACACCTGCCGGTTCCCAGGGCTGACGATTTAATTGAGATGCATGTTCTTTGTCATTTTCATTACTCATTAAATTTGCCTCCTCAATGTATTTATTGTTCCTCTGATTAATTCAAACTGTTTTAGCTCGAACATTTTTAGATTTCCCCATAGAATTAATCTTACTCATATTGCCAAGGTGTCATTAAGTTGGTTACACGGTTAAGGATTTAAGAAATATATTTCAACTTAAGGTATCCTATCTTCCGCTTTATGACATAATATAAAAGCTTTTACTATATTTCGAAAAAGAGGACAGAGGCGGATGCAATGAGTATTCAACAACTTCATATCAATACGGAAACGTCTATTCCCAATCTCCAATTCACAGAACTCCTCTTTGTAGAGGATCAGTTACAGACTGTACTCCAAAAAGCCGATGGTCTCATTCGGCAAACCTGTATCAGCTTGTTACAATCCGGTGGCAAAAGAATCCGACCACTCCTCACCCTTTATAGTGGTATGTGTTTTGCTCCCTTAAATCCATTAATGATTGAAGCAGCTGTCGCGTCTGAACTTATTCACATGGCTTCCCTGATTCATGACGATGTTATTGATGAATCAGCTACTCGACGAGGAAAACCAACCATAGTCTCGGAATATGGTAACCATGCTGCAATATTAACCGGAGACTACCTCTTCGCTGAAGCCTTTAACATCCTTTCTAAACAACAGTTATTAACCAGTATGACCTTTCTGGTTGATGCCATTCAATCTATGTGCCATGGTGAAGTTCATCAAGCGGATGATCAATTTTCGAGCTCGGTTGACACGAAAGATTATTTTAATCGGATTGCTAAAAAAACGGGAATTCTTCTGGCAGCATGCTGTCAATCTGGGGCTATCCTGGCAGGTGCCAAGCCAGAACATCTGGGTCTAATGAGAGAATACGGACTAAATCTGGGTTACGCCTACCAGATCACTGATGACATCCTGGATATTAACGGGGATACTGAATCCCTTGGTAAGCCGGTTGGAGCTGATCTGGTCAATGGAAATATTACATTGCCGATACTGTATCTTTTAGAAAAACCGATTTATGGGAGCTGGCTAAAGGAAATCATGAAACTTCGTAAAATCACATATCAAGGCACTCAAAGCATCAAAGAAGCTCTTATCAATACGGGATGTATCGATCAAGCCTATCTGACTGCAACTCAATGTATTGACCATGCCAAGGAAAGCCTGGATACAATTCCTTCGAGCCATTATAAAACAACACTGATCAATCTCGCTGATTCGATCTTACACCGCAGAGTGTAAAATCATGCGACAATAAAAGGGATCCATTATGGTCAATTCAAAGCCATAATGGATCCCTCGCAATTTATATGTTAATAGCTCCCCTTGTGGTAGATTGTTTAAATTTGACTCTTTCACTCCTCGTAATCTAAATAACTTTACTTTTTCGAAGTTGCCGACACAAGCGATAGAGCAACTTAACTCCTACTCCGCTGCTGTCTAATAATTTCTTCACAATAGACTGTATGTCAACATCCATGCTCTTTTCATCGGACAGATACATAGCGAGAAGTCCTTTAATAACAACTTCATGAAACTTAGGATACTCCAAGATCTGTGCTTGTTTTAGGGAGTTTTCCAGAAATAAGTGCATGCGCTCATAAATCATATCCGCATGATCGTAATAGGCTACGAAATTTAACTGATTCGTCTCGCGATCTTCGCGCAGATCAATGAAATAATCCAATAGGATATGGAGTCCGCATATCCAGGGGAAATAGGCACTAGTAATCATCTTAACTTGTCGAATTGGTAATTTGGGATGATGAGCCACTGCATACAGACAGAAAATGCCTAAGGTCGACCCTGTTGCAGCTGCAAATTCCCAAGCCGTAATCTGAGAATCCTTCGATATATGAGGGCCAATCCACTCCAGCATTTTCGCTTCCCGTTTATCCATTGCTAAATGTTTATAAGTTTGCAAGTAAGAATATAGCTCAGCTAACTTAATGGCTCCCTCTTGAACTGTTTTACGTGATGGCAATTTGCGTATACTTTCTTGGCAGGCTTTGACCAACTGTTCCAGGTACCCACCATCCTCCCGATAAGGATAGTATAAATAATAGTCTGAAGGAACCGCCTCAGGATTTAAGGCATCTTGCATTGCTAAATGCAATTGTGAGAATGCTTTTTCGTCTTGCACCTCAAGACTATCCACAAGATTATCCAGATAATCGCTCATAGTTTGATAGGCAACGATAAATCGAATAGTTTCTGCCCTATCTATACCTGGATAAAGAGCATAAATACTTCCCCCTTGACAGTGAAAGGCTTTTAAGCGAATACTCTCAAAGGCTTGTTGACTCAATCGTGCATCAGGTGCCTCTCTAGCTTTTTGCTTCCATTTATTTAGCTCTTGTTTCACAATGGGAAAGACCTTCGTTACGTATAGATATATCAACTTCGCGCTATTTAGGGGCCTTACATCCGAAGTATTCATATATTTATTTTCTCCTTAATTTATAAACTAACACCAACTTACCAAAATATTGTTTCCAAATCAATCCATTTAAACCTCTTTAATATTCCTCATGCTATATATGTAAGTAATATTTATTATTTAAGTCTACATACTTCGCTTTTAATGTGACATCCTATAAAGGGTTAAATATACCGAGAGGAGAATGCACATGAATACTTCAAATCCCGAATTAACAGCGAAAAACCTGACCATTTTAAATGACCAACTTGGCGCAGAAGCGTTGCTAGTTCATAAGTTTGCACAAGCAGCTCAATCCGTGCAAGACCAAGCCATTAGTTCCCAACTCACTTCCATTTCCCAACAACATCGTAAGCATTACGATACGTTACTCAATTATTTGAATTCCCACCAATAAACAGAAAGGACGGGATTAAACATGCAAAATACATTGTCTGAACAGGAAATTTTGACAGATTTATTAACTTCAGAAAAGCATACGGCTTCTACTATTAACACGTTCATTACCGAATCGACATGTGCTAATTTAAGGCAGAACTTAAAGGATATCCTAACGGAAGAACATAGTATTCATGAAAACCTGTATAATGTAATGAACCAAAAGGGATGGTATCCGACTAATGATGCTCAAACCCAAGAAGTTCAAAAAGCTAAAGATAAGTATAACTCCTTACAACTTTAAACTTTAAATTGACCATTTCTGGATACAAGCAAAAAGACGGGGCTTCTGCTCCGTCTTTTTATGTGTGTGTTTATTACTCTTTTTCGATTTTTACAGTCTTAACTTCTTTAACTTCTTTGACTTCTTCGGGTTTGTCATCACCATCAGTGGCGGATTTGAATTCTTTAATTCCTTTTCCAAGAGCTTTTCCCAAATCCGGGAGTTTCCCTGGTCCAAAAATAACCAGAGCAATTACAAGGGCAATTCCCGCAGTCACTGGAGTAATTAATCCAAACGTTGTCAGCATATTCAGCCACCTCCAAAACTATCTACTCATCATCTAATCATATACTTAACATAATTAAATTGCAAAACCGAGCATTATATTTATCCTACCTCATTAATGAATAACCTGCAATATGTTATCACTGGAAACTAAAGAAAACGAATAAAAGGACTCGCATATGCGAGTCCTTTTATTCGTTTTCTTT